>JBFMCU010000021.1:0-49789 GCA_040754415.1 Planctomycetota bacterium | reverse complement strand
TCGCCTCGGGGTACAGCGCCCCGAGGCGAAAAAGAGCGTCTGACGCCGTAGGGGGCCGGACGCCATGCTGAGCGCGGCGGAGGGGCGCCGGCGCGCCGCTTCGCAAGAGTTCGCATTCCCACTGCGGGGGATCCGGGCCGTCCGCTATCCTGGTAAGTGGCCCTGGTGGGCCACCCACGTCCCCCGCCCCGCCCGACTCATGAACCACTCCCTCCGCGCCATCGCCGCCGCGCTGTCTGCGAGCGGCTTCCTCGCCGCCGTCCCCTTCTCCCAGTCGGCCGGCGTCCCTCCCTCCCCTGGCCCCGCCGGACTCCGCGCGGCCGGCGACGTCCCGGCCCTCGAGCTCCCGCCGATCGACCTGAAGCTGGTGCAGCTCGAGGACGAGATGCGCACCGATCTCGGGGATCCTCCCCGCTACGCGATCCCCTACGCGGTCCTCGTCACGCCCCTCACCGACGGGGTCTGGGAGGATCTCGACGGCGGGCGCGCCTTGTGGCGCCTGCGGGTCGTGGCGCCCGGGGCGCTGACCTTGAACCTCGGCTTCACGGATTGCCAGCTTCCCGCCTCGGCCTCCCTGTGGCTCCACGACGCCTACGATCTCTCGCGGGGCGTGCGGCCGTTCACGGCGGCCGACAACGAGCTCCATGGCGAACTCTGGACACCGGTCGTGCCCACCGAGGAGCTGATGGTCGAGTTGACGCTCTCCTGGCACGACGCTGCGCAGCTCCGGCTGGTGCTCACCCACGTGGGCTACGGGTATCGCGGCTTCGTCTCCTCGGGCGGCGGCGGTCGCTCGGGCGCCTGCAACGTGGACGTCGTCTGCCCGGAGGGCGATCCGTGGCGGGACGAGATCCCGTCGGTGGCCGTCATCTCCACGGGCGGCTCCACGTTCTGCACCGGGTTCCTAGTGAACAACACCGCCTATGACGGCACCCCGTACTTCATGACCGCGTACCACTGCGGGGTGAATGCGGGCAATGCCGCGTCCCTGGTCGCCTACTGGAACTTCGAGAACTCCACCTGCCGGCCCCCGGACAGCGGTTCGAGCGGCGGACCCGGCGACGGCACCTTGAACCAGTTCAACACGGGCTCATTCTTCCGCTCGGCCTACTCGACGTCGGACTTCACCCTCGTGGAGCTGGACGACGATCCGAGCGGTTTCGGCGTGACGTGGTCCGGCTGGGATCGCACGGGCGCCGACGCCACCTCGGCGGTGGGCATCCACCACCCCAACACGGACGAGAAGCGGATCAGCTTCGAGTACGCGGCCACCCAGACGACGTCCTACCTCGGTACCTCGCCCCCCGGAGACGGCACCCACGTGCGCATCGTCGATTGGGACCTCGGCACGACCGAGCCCGGCTCCTCCGGCTCGCCGGTCTACGACCAGAACCACCACGTCATCGGCCAGCTCCACGGGGGCTACGCGGCGTGCGGGAACAACCTCTCCGACTGGTACGGGAAATGCGCGCGGTCCTGGAGGGGCGGCGGCTCGACGGCGAGCCGCCTCAGCGACTGGCTCGATCCCCTCGGCTCCGGGGCGACGAGCGTGGACACGCTGGCGAGCGGGCTGTCCGTCACGCCCTCGGGCAGCGTCCTCCACACCGGCCCGGTCGGCGGCCCCTTCACCAATCCCACGACGACCTACACCCTGGAGAACTCCACCGCCGCGCCCCTCGACTACCGGGTGTCCCTGACCGCTTCGTTCGGCATCCTGCTCGACGGAGGAGTCGGGCCGGTCACCGGCACGCTGGCGATCGGCGGCACGGCGCAGGTCGTCGTCTCGCTCGGCCCGGACATCGATGCCCTCGGCGCCGGCGCGTACGAGGAGGACGTGGTGTTCACGGACCTCTCCGCGGGGCTGGACAAGACTCGCCACCACACGGTGGATATCGGCCGCGTCTCCTTCTACAGCTTCCCGTTCGACACGAGCCCGGGCTGGACGGTGGAGGGCCAGTGGGCCTTCGGCCATCCCACCGGGGGAGGCGGCCAATACGGCTACCCGGACCCGACGAACGGCTACACGGGGACGAACGTCTACGGCTACAACCTCGCCGGCGACTACGCCAACAACCTGCCCGAGCGGCACCTGACCACGACGGCCCTGGACTGCACCGACATCCAGGGGACGCAGCTCCGGTTCTGGCGCTGGCTCAACGTGGAGTCTCCGAGCTTCGACCACGCCCGGCTCCGCGTCAGCCGGAACGGCACGACCTGGACGACGGTCTGGGAGAACGCATCCGAGGTCACCGAGAACGCCTGGGCGCAAGCGAGCTATGACATCTCCGCCGTCGCCGACGGCCAGTCCACCGTGTACGTGCGCTGGACGATGGGCCCCACGGACGGCTCCTGGCAGTACTCCGGCTGGAACATCGACGACGTCGAGGTCTGGGGCTTCCCGGCGGCCACCGCCGGCGCGTCCTTCCGCAACGGCGGGACGAACCCGGCGAGCTACGTCGCGGTCACGCTGCCGGTGCTCGGCACGACCTACACGGCCACCGTCGATCTCGGCGGCACGACCGGCCACTCCCTCGCCTGGCTCGTGGGCTACTCCACGCCGGCCACCCTGACGCTCGGCGGCGGCCAGACCCTCCTCGTCAACATCGCCGATCCGAACGGCGAGATCCTGGGCCAGCCCTTCGTGCCCGGTCCGCTGGCAACCTACAACGTCCCCGTGCCGAGCGATCCCGCCCTGGCGGGGTTCCCGCTCGCCACCCAGGCGCTCCACTCCGGCGGCGTGACGCCGTTCGCGCTGTCGAACGCGCAGGATCTCCTCCTCGGGTACTGAGAGGCTGAGCAGGAATCCATGGTACAGCCTCTCAGATGCCTTCTGCCGCATCGCCTGACGGCGCTGCCGCCCGTTCGCGAGCGATTCTCGCTCGCTCTCTGACCCCGGCGGTAGGCGGCACGGCGTCAGACGCCTCTCTTCGCCGGCGGTCCGGCACCCCGCGGGCGAGGAGCGGTGTCGGACGCCGTGTTTTCGTAAGATGCCCGCCCGCTCCAGCGGGGCCGGTCCCGATCGCCCGGCCGCCGTCCGGAACGACAACCCTCCGCTCGATCCCATGAAGAGATCCCTGCTCCCCCTCGCCCTCCTCGCGCTCCTCGCCTCCGCCTGCGGCTCCGGAACGGAGCCCGCCGCCCCGCCGGCCGGCGGCGACTCGCCCGCCGCGGCCGCCGCCGTGGAGCTCTCGCTCCACCAGGCTCGGTGCGGCTGCTCGCTCGCCGAGGTCGGGCACTGCGGCAACTACGTCGAGGTCGGCGGCAAGTATGTCCAACTGGTCCATCCCTCGCTCGGCACGATGGAATACTGCAACGACGGGGAGACCGGCGCGCAGATCGAGGTGGCGGGCGAGCTGAAGGACGGGAAGCTCGTCGCTTCCTCCTACAAGCGCGTGAACTGATCGGCCGGGAGGCGGGCTTGGCGCCGGGCGGGCAATGCGATAGCCTCGATCTTCCGCGGCGGCGGCCGCCGGCCGCTCCCTCCCGCCGTGGGCGCCGGACCATGGGGCACTACGACATACGCATCGATCGCGAGGCCTGCGTCGGCGATCACCGGTGCGGCGAGCATGCGCCGGGCACGTTCGCCGTCGACACCGAGGGCAAGGCCGCGGTGATCGATCCTCCCGGGGACGACGCGGCGCAGATCCTCGCCGCCGCGCAGGCCTGCCGGCATCAAGCCATCACCATCCTCGACACGGCCACCGGACGGGAGGTCGAGATCGGCCGGACGCTCCGCGCCTCGAGCGCGAGGCCCGAGCTCCTCGATCGCGTGCTGCGCGAGCACGGGGCATTGCGCATCGCCGCGCGCACCCTGCGCGCGCTCCTGGACGCCCCTGCCTCCGGCGGCGAGGAGCGCATCCGGAGCTGGACCGCCCAGGTCGCCGAGAGCCTCCGCACGCTCCAGGGGAGCCTCGCCGCCCACTTCCGGATGGAGGAGGCGCGGGGCTTCTTCGCCGAGCTCGCCGCCGTGCACCCCTCGGCCCGCGGGAGGCTCGACGCGCTCCAGGCCGAGCACGGCGAAATCCTCGCCGACCTCCAGGCCCTCCTCGCCGCCCTCTCCGCCCTCTCCGGCCGGGCGCCGGCCCTCGACCGCGCCGGGCTCGGCGCCCGCGCGACCGAGATCCTCGGCCGGCTCGTTCGCCACGAGTCCGCCGAGACCGAGCTCATCGGAAGGCTCCTCCGCGAGGACCTGGGCGGCGGGGACTGAGAGGCTGAGCAGGAATCCATGGTACAGCCTCTCAGATGTCTTCTGGCGCATCGCCTGACGGCGCTGCCGCCCGTTCGCGAGCGATTCTCGCTCGCTCTCTGAGAGGCTGAGCAGGAATCCATGGTACAGCCTCTCAGATGTCTTCTGGCGCATCGCCTGACGGCGCTGCCGCCCGTTCGCGAGCGATTCTCGCTCGCTCTCTGAAGCGCGGCGTACTTCGGAATCAACGCCCCGTGCTGCTCGTCGCGGCCCCCAGGACGAGGACCATCCGCGATCCCACGCGCTCGCGGTGGAGGACCACGAAGGAGGCCCGCTCCGCGGCGGAGAGCTTCTCCCAGTCCCGCTCGCGGGCGAGCGCGAGGAATTGCGCGCCGTCGCGCCGCAGAGCCGCCGCGAGGTCGTCGTCCCGCACGGCCGGAACGCGCCCGTAGAAGCGGTAGCCCTCGGGCTGCACGCCGAGGCAGGGGATCGCCTCCGGCCGCTCCGGGCGTGCGGCGAGGAACTCGGCCACTCCGCGCCCCGATTTCACCTCGTCGACGGCCGGGAGGATCAGAAGGGAGCCGACCGTCGTGGCGGCGATCCATGCCCCGGCAAAGGTGCGGGCCCACGCCTCCCCGCCCCCCCGGCGCAGGGCGAGCCCGCAGGCCACCACTCCTCCCGCGAGGATGGCGCCCGTCCCCGCCAGGCGCCCGCCCAGGCCGGCGACGCCGGTCGCGACCTCGCCCACGAAGGGGATCGCGGCGAGGGCGGCGGCGGCGGCGAGGGCGAGGACCGCTGTGGCGGTCCAGGTCGCCGCCCGCGGCAGCCCGCCCGTCCGCGCGAAGGCGAGGACCATCCATCTCGCCCCCACGAGCGCCGCGGCCGGGTAGGCCGGCAGGAGGTAGAGGTCGCGCTTGGTGGGCAGGAGGGAGAAGAGCGCGAGGAGGACGAGGAGCCAGGCGGCGGCGCGATGGAGGTCGTCCGGCGCACGCCGCGTCCGCCACGCCGCGATCAGCCCGCCGATCACGAGCGGCGTCCACGGTAGGAGCTCGGCCGGCAGGACGGCGAGGTGCTGCCACCAGGGGCCGGGATGCGCCTCCCCCTCGACCACTCGCCCGACGTGCTGGCCGTAGAGGAGCGCCCCGGCGAGCTCCGGGGCGGCGGCGATCGCCGCGAGCGCCCAGGCCGCCACGGGCAGGAGGGCGAAGAGGATCCCCCCCAGCCGGGCGAGGACGGCGGGCCGCGGACCCGCCTGGGGGCGCGCCACGAGCCGCCATCCGAGGAGGACGAGCCCGACGATGGCGAAGGCGACCGGCCCCTTGGCGAGGCCGGCGAGGCCCGTGGCGAGTCCGGCGAGGAGGCGGTGAGCGCTCGCACGGCCCCGGGAGCGCGCCGGAAGATCGGCGATCGCCAGGGCGGCGGTGCAAAGGAGAACGAGGAGGGGATCGATCTGGAGCCGGCTCCCCTCGAGGAGCACGAGCCCGCTCCCCAGGAAGAGGAGGGGAGCCCAGAGCGCCTCCCGCCGTCCCCACCAGCGCCGCGCGAGGAGCGCCACGAGCGCGGCCGTCGCCGCCGTGGCGAGGAGCGGGACGAGCCGCATGGCGAAGACGCTCCATCCGGTGATCCGCCCGGCGGTCCCCGCGAGCCAGAAGAAGAGCGGCGGCTTGTCCGGATAGACCTCGCCGCAGAGGTGCATCACGAGGAAGTCCCCCCGCTCGAACATCTCCCGCGCCACCTCGGCGCGGCGCGGCTCGTCGGGGGCCCAGAGGTCGCGGAGGGCGGCCGCGGCGAGGAGCGGGAGGAGCCCCAGGAGCCACCAGGGGAGGATGGGTCGCCTCCCGGACGCCGCGGGGCCGCGGCGCGCGGGCGAGTCGAGGTCGGCGTCGGCCATGGCACCGCGGGGGAGACGCGGGCGGATTCTACCGGCCTCCCCCCGGAGCTACCATGGGCCCGCCGCGCTCATGTCGACCGCGAGTGCCAGCCCCGCTGCTTCTTCGCCGGCCGCGCGGACCGGCTCCGGACCGCTCGTATCCCTGAGCGTCGTCGCCCCCGTGCTCGACGAAGCCGCCAATCTCGCGCCCCTCGTCGAAACCGTGCGGGCGGCGCTCGAGGGGCGGTTCGACTGGGAGCTCGTGCTCGTGGACGATGGCAGCCGCGACGGATCCCCGGAGGTCATCCGCGACCTCGCCGCGCGGGACAGCCGCGTCGTGGGCGTGCTCCAGCCGGGCCACCGCGGCCAGACGACGGCGGTCGGCGTCGGCGTGGCCCACGCCCGTGGCGAGCTCGTGGCCACGATCGACGCCGACCTGCAGAACGACCCGCGGGACCTGTGGGCGCTCTGGCAGGCGCTCGGCGACCACGATGCGGCGGTGGGCTATCGCGTGAAGCGCCGGGACACCCTCGTGCGGCGCCTGAGCTCGCGGATCGCCAACGCCGTGCGCAACCGCCTCACCGGCGACCAGGTGCGGGACACCGGCTGCTCGCTCAAGCTCTTCCGGCGCGAGGCGATCGGCGCGATCCCCCTCTTCGAGGGCATGCACCGCTTCCTGCCGACGCTCCTGCGCATGCACGGCTTCTCGGTCGTCGAGCATCCGGTGAGCCACCACCCCCGCCAGCGCGGGCGCAGCAAGTACGGGATCCGGAACCGCCTCCTGCGCTCGCTGGTCGATCTCTTCGCGGTGCGCTGGATGCGCTCGCGGGCCCTTCCGCGGCGGGAATCCCCCACCGTCGTGGGCGGGAGAGGGCCGCGGTGACGCTCCTCGAGTTCGTGGGCTGGGTGGGCTCGGCCTGCTTCTTCCTGCGGTTCCTCTTCCAGTGGATCGCCTCGGAGCGGCGCGGCGAGTCCGTCGTTCCGCGTTCCTTCTGGTGGCTCTCCCTCGCGGGGGCGGTCCTGCTCACCGTCTACACGGCCGCATGCGAGGAGCTCGTGCTCACCCTTGGATCCCTCGTGAACGCGGCGATCTACGCCCGCAACCTCTGGCTCGAATCCCACGGACGGAGGTTCCGGGGCGGGAACACGCTCGTCCTGGGGCTCCTCGCCCTCGCGGCCGCGGGCGTGATCCTCTTCGGCGAGGTGCTCGAGGTCGGCTGGAGCGGGGCGGAGCATCCGTTCTGGCTCGCGTGCGTCCTCGTGGGACAGACCCTCTGGAGCAGCCGCTTCGTCCTGCAATGGTGGGTCAGCGAGCGCCGGGGGGAAAGCCATCTCCCCGCCTCGTTCTTCTGGTTGAGCCTCGCCGGGAACGGCTTGCTCCTGGCGTACACCCTGCATCTCGCCAACGCGGTGCTCGTGGCCGGCTACCTTCCCGGTCCGATCGTCCAGGTCCGCAACCTCGTGCTCCTGGCCCGCGCCCGGCGCCGGGAGATCGGCGCCCTCCAGCCTCCGGCGCCGCGGGGCAGCGCCCTGCTCTACTGCTTCCGAGGTTCTTCGCGGACCGCGAAGAACCTCGGAAGTAGTAGAGCAGATGATGCTGGCCCAACATCTGACGATGTTGGAGCTCGCGCGGGCCACGCCGGCCCACGTCAGCGTGGGTTGCGGGCGTCAGCCCGCGCTATGGTGAGCGGCTCCGGCCGCGTCCCCCCTATCGCCCGACGCGGGCCTGCTCCGGCGGCGGCGCGAGGAGGCTCTGGACGAGGTCTTCCTCCCCCGGCGACCAGCGCCGGACGAGCTCGGCGGCGCAGCGCTGCAGGGCGGGATAGTCGGGGAGATAGAGGGTCCCGCCTCCCGCGCGCCGGGCGGCGATCACGCGCGGCCCGGGGAGCGGCCGGGCCCCACGCGCCAGGGCGAGGGCGAGCTCGCCCGCGATCCGGGCCTCATCCACCTGCTCGGGCAGCGCGGGCGTGCCGAACCAGATCGGGGCGCGCGCCAGGTCGAGGCGAGGAAGGTCGTCCGGGCCCGGCCCGGCGGGCACGAGGGCGACCACGTGGGCCCGGGCGCCCGGGGGGATCTCGCCGGGCACGAAGCCGACGTTCACCCGCTCGGCGGTCTGATCGCCGACGTAGAGGACGGGCTCGTAGCCCTGGCGCGGGTGGACGAGGTCGGAGTCGACCGCCAGGACGAGGAGCCACCCCGCGGTCACGAACGGCTGCTCCGCTCGCCACCAGTGCGTGTAGCCCTCGTCGAGGAGGTAAGGCTGGGCGAAGAGGAGATCCACCTCGCTCGCGACGGACAGGGCCGGCACCGGCGGCGGCGGGTCCGGATCGCGCGCGGAGCGCGAGGAGGCCACGGTGGCCCAGAGGCCGAGGAGGACGGCCCCGGCGGCCAGGGCGGCAGCGATCGTCGCTTGGCGGTGCATCATCGGTGTGCTTCCCTCAATCCCGCAGGAGCTCGATCTCGTCCAGCCCGAGCCGGCCCCGGACGGAGCCGAAGGACGGCCCGAACTCGAAATCGACGGCGGCGATGCTCTCGAGGTCCAGGATCGCGTCGTGGAGGAAATCGGTGAGACGGATCCGGACGGTCTCCCACTCGTTCGCCCATCCGTTCCCCGTGCCGCACTGACCGCGCTGGTAGGGCTCCTCGATGCCGCCGCCGTACGCACCGATCTCGATGGAGCTGGCCCGGCCCGCACTGTCGCGCAGGGTCACGGTGAAGGTGATATCGCCGAGCTCGGCCACCGTGAGCGCATGGCGGGTGGCCTGGGCGGCGCGGAAGGAGAGGAAACGGTAGGAGGTGAAGTCCCGGAGGTGGAGCGGCACGCGGAACGAGAGGTAGGCGTCCGCACCATCGAAATCGAAGACGATGCCCCGCCCCCCGTCGGTGGGACCGGCGTGGGTCATCCCGTTCATGGCGTCGGCGGCGGGAGCGTCCGTGAATGTCACGTTTCCGTCGTCGAGGCGGCCCTCGACGAGGTTCGCGACGGTGAACGCCACGGAACCGCCCACGCTCGACTGATCCACGGCGGGATTCGTCTGGAAGTCGTCGAGCACGAGCTTGCCGGGCGTCTCCCCCGCCTCGTACATGAGATCGACCACCACGCACGGATCGCCGACCGGGGCGCCGATCGGATGGAATCGCTCGTACTGCCGCCAGAGGAAGTCCTTGGCCGGCACGTTGTGCCGGAGGTGATGCTCCAGCAGAGGGAGGAGGTAGCCGAGCATGATCGTATGCGTCTTCGACCGGCCGATCTTGCACGGCCCCTCGGCCCAACTGCTGCCGCCTCCGTCGTGGAAGTCCCCGTGACCCGCTCCATGGAGGGAGATCGAGTGCCGGGTCCCTTCCGCGCGGTCGAAGAGGTGGAACGTCTGGCAGATGTCGCAGTCGGCGCAGCCGTTCACGTCCGAGTCCGCCCCGCCCGTCCAGAGGCTGTAGGCGACTCCGTGCGGGTTCGACTTCGTCGCGCCGAGGAAGTCGGTGGGCGCGATGCTGGAGACCAGCTTGATGTCCTCGAGGCCGTAGGCGGTGTTGAGGGTCGTTTCGCCGTCGTGGATGGCGTCGTAGGCCCGGGTCACCCCCTCCCCGCCCCGGCTGTGCCCGATCCACACGATCTGGTGCGAGTCGACGTGCCCATCGAGCACGCCGCCCCCGATCACATTCAGGTGAGTGAGGATGTAGTCGGTGTTGGTCAACGTCGTGACGGACGCGGTCTGGATCCCCGGCCCGGTGTTGTTCTGGTGGCTCATCACGACGTAGCCGTAGGACGCCAGGTGCTCGCCGATGTGGCCGTACCAGAGGTAGTTGTGCCCGTTGCCGTGGCTGATCACCACGAGGGGCAGCCGGCCCAGGGCGGCGATGTCCGTCGGGTAGTAGGCGATCTGCCCGAGCCAGGTTCCGCCGGAGTAGGTGAGGCTCGTGACGGGATGGGGACCCGGCTGGGTCAGGTCGTGCACCACGTACAGCCCGGCGGCGGAGCCGAAGCCGTCGATCATGTCGTGGTCGCTGAGGTCGCCGCTCCGGTCGAGATCGACCACCACGTCGTAGCCGACGCCCAACCCCTCGGAAGCGGCTCCGCTCAGCGTTCCCTTGTCGACGGTGCGGATGTTGTTCCGGATCGAGCCGCCGACGAAGGTGACGAGCCGGGGCCCCCCGGCGACGTCCACGAGGGACCGGTCCTGCATCCACTCGCCGCTCGTGCGGGACGCGACGACGTAGACGCCGGCGGTCGCCCCCACCACCGCCGGGAAGCGGCCGGGATCGACGGCGATCTGCACCGACGCGCCGGCGGAGAAGGCGCGCACGTGCTCGAACCACGGGGGGCCGGGAAGAGCGTTCCCCGCGAGCTCCGCGGTCACCAGGGTGTTCGGATGAAGCGCCGGGGAGCCGGCGGAGGCGCCGCCGGGGGCAGAGGTCGCCGGCAGGCCCTGGGCGCGGGCCGGCTCGGCCGCGAGGGCCCAGACCCCGAGCAGAGCCAGGATCGTGTGGTGGTATCGCATCGTGTGTCGGTGGGAGCGGAATCGATCCATCATCCTCGCCGGCGGCGGGGCGGGGGGTCCCAATCTCGTAAAACGCTCGCGCCGAGGCGGCCGATCAGCCGTCCAGGGTCTCGATCCGCTCCGCGTAGATCACGCCGCGCTCGCGAAGTCCCGCCAGGAGGAACTCCACGCAGGCCGGCTCGCGGCCGATGCGCTCGGGGGGGACGATTCCCGGCGCGGCGAAGCGCTCCTCCGCCAGCAGGCGGAGCGCCATGGTGGCCGCGTAGCCGGTCGTGCGGGCCATCGAGTGCACTCCGCTCACCTCGTCGCGCCGGTCGAGGAGGTCGTACTCGAGGCGGGCGCGCCGGCCGTCCTTCCGCCCCTCGACCAGGACCCGCATCACCGTCAGGTCGGCCTCCTCCTCGCCGAGCCGCCACGCCGCGAAGAGGAGGCGAGACGTGACGTCGCGGGGCCGGACGCGCCTCCCCCCGACCTCGATCTCCTCGGTCGCGAAGAACCCGGCGGCGCGCAGCATGGCCATCCTCTCGGCGTGGCCGGGATAGCGCAGCGTCTTCTCCTTCTTGTTCGGGGCATCGATGGTCGAGGCCAGGGTGCGCAGCCCGTCGGTGTTGAAGGCCTCCAGGGTGCCGACGCCGGGGAAGTCGAGGAGCTCGGGATCCGAGAGGGCGGGACGAACGACGAGCCGGCCGTGCTCCACGTAGCGGGCGGGACGCGTGTACTCCTCGATCACGTCGGCGGGAGAGAAGACCGCCTTGTACTCGAAGGGCCAGGCGCGCTCGACGGGAAGGCCGCCGACGTAGATCAGCACGGTCTCCGTCTCGTCGAGCCGCCGGACGGCATGCCCCACGAGCAGGTTGCTCATCCCCGGCGCGACCCCGCAGTCGACGATCGCCGTCGCTCCGCGCTCGACGGCCAGATCGTGCAGCGCGAACGGGTCCTCGGGGAAGAAGGCGATGTCCACCACGCTGCGGCCCGCGCGGAGGATCGCCTCGAGCGTGCGGTATCCGAGGTGGCCAGGGACCGCGTTCAGCACGAGGTCGAATCCCGCGGCGAGCTCCGTGACGGCCAGAGGGTCGGCGAGATCGCGCTGGAGGGTCGCGATGCGGGGATTCCGCGCCGCGGTCCGGGCCAAGGCGTCCGCCCGGGCATCGATCGCCGTCACCCGGAACCTCCGGTCGGCGGCCAGGTCGGCCGCCATCGGCCCCCCGACCAGCCCCGCGCCCAGGACGGCCACCTTCTTCGCCTTTCGGTCCACGGTCATCGGGCCGCGCCCTCCTCGGCGTAGATCTGGACGAGGTTCAGGAGGGTGCACGTGCAGAGCGCCAGGCCGCGGGTCGAGAGCCACTCGCGGGGACCGTGGAAGTTCCCGCCCCCCGTGAAGAGGTTGGGCGTCGGCATGCCCATCGCCGTGAGCTGGGAGCCGTCCGTTCCCCCCCGCACCGGCGCCGTGCGCGGATCGAGCCCGGCGGCCTCGATCGCGCGAGCGAGGCGGCTGGCGATCTCCGGCCGCGCCGCCAGATGCTCGCGCATGTTGCGATACTGCCGCTTGATCTCGACCCGCACGCCCAGACGGGGCTCCTCGGCGGCCAGCGCCTCGGCCATGCCCCGCAGCCGCCGTCCGCGCTCCTCCAGCACGGCCGTGTCGAAATCGCGCAGGATGATCTCCACCTCGCACTCCGCCGCCCCGCCGCGCACGTCGGTCGGATGGAAGAATCCCTGTCGGCCCTCGGTGCATTCGGGGGATTCGGCCACGGGCAGACGAGCGAGGAGCTTCCCCATGTACGTCAGGGCATTGACCATCTTGCCCTTGGCCGTGCCCGGGTGGACCGAGACGCCGGTGAGGGTCACGACCGCCTTGTCGGCCGAGAACGTCTCGATGTTCATCTCGCCCGGCATGCCGCCGTCGACGGTGAACGCCACCGGGGCGCCGAAGCGCTCGAGGGGGAAGCGGAGGGCTCCCCGGCCGATCTCCTCGTCGGGCGTGAAGCAGATGCGCAACGTGGGATGGAGGATGTCCGGCTCGCCGCGCAGCACCTCGACCACGCCGAGGATGGCCGCGATCCCCGCCTTGTCGTCCGCGCCGAGGAGCGTGGTGCCATCCGAGGTGACGATCGTGTCCCCCGCGCAGGCGGCGAGGTCGGGGCAGTCGGCGGGATCGATCACGACGCCGTTCTCGAGCCGGATCGGCGTCCCGTCCCAGCCTTCGTGGCGCCGGGGCTGCACGCTCGCCCCCGAGAAGGCCGGCGCGGTGTCGAGGTGGGCGCAGAGCCCCACCACGCCCGGGGCGCGGCCCGGCAGCTCGGCGAGCACGTAGCCGTTCTCGTCGAGCGCCGCACTCTCCAATCCGAGGGCGCGCAGCTCCCCCACGAGGTGACGGCCGAGATCGAGCTGCCGGGGGGTGCTCGGACAGGTCGGGCTGCGTTCGTCGGATTGGGTGTCAAAACGCACGTAGTCGAGGAAGCGCTCGACGATCCTCGTGCGCTCGAGGATCGCCGGCGCGCTGGCGAATCTCCGCATGCTGACCTCCGGTCGCCTATCTTGCCGTGACGAACCGGCGAAGGGAACCCGCCGGCACCGGAGCGTTGCAATCGCGCCAGGGATTACCTTCCATGGTCTCTCCGCGTCGCCCTTCCCCCCCGTCCTCGAGCCGATCATCATGCGCGTCCTGGCCTGCCTCGTGCCCCTCTTCCTCGCCGGCTGCTTCATCTCCCGCACGACGGTCAACGAGCCCCTCCCCCCCGGGCCGATCGAGGCCCTGCGCCCCGGCGAGACCACCGCCGCCGACGTCCTGCGGCTCTTCGGCGCGCCCACGGAGGTCGTGCAACTCGGCCGGCGCACGGCTTACCGCTTCGACGCGTCCACGTCGAAGCGAGCGGGGCTGCTCCTCCTGCTCGTCGTTCTGATGAACGACGACACCCGTTCGGACCGCATCTGGGTGTTCTTCGACGAGAACGACGTCCTTACCCACGTCGGCGCCACGTTCGATTCCCACGACCCGGTCTACGCCATGCCCTGGCAGAAGATCCACGGCGAATGAACCGCCTCGTCCTGGCCGGCCTTCTCGGCCTCCTCGCGAGCTGCATCAGCGTGGCGTGGGAGCGCGATTCGCGTTTCGCGCCGCCGGCCCCGGACGCCGTCGCCGCCCTCCGCCCCGGCGAGGCCGATCTCGGCGTCTGCCTGGCCGCCCTCGGCGCCCCGCTGTGGGTCTGGGAGTACCGCGGCGACGGGGTCGCGATCGCCTACGGCTGGCTGGAGCGGCGGGGGTGGAACGCGAGCGCGAGCCTGCCGGTGGGCGACTGGTACTCGCTCTCCTTCGACTACACGGGCGTCGACGAGGAGATGGAGGGCCTCGTCCTCTTCTTCGATCCCGATCTGCGCCTCGTGGAGCGCCGCGAGGGGCTCCTGCGCGATTTGACCGCGGAGCGGCGGCGCCCGCGGCCGAGCGCCGCGATGGCGGACGCCGGCGACGAGAACGGCTGACCTGCCGCGTCGCGGCGGATCAGCCGTACCGCCCCTCGATGTAGTCCGAGGTCTCGGGCCGCACGGGGGTCAGGAACATCGTCTCGGTCGCGGAGTGCTCCACCACGCGACCGAGCAGCATGAACACGCACTCGTCGCTCGCCCGCCGCGCCTGGGCCATGTTGTGGGTGACGATGACGATCGTGTACCGGCCGCGCAGCTCCCAGAGCAGGTCCTCGACGACGGCGGTCGCGGCGGGATCCAGGGCCGAGCACGGCTCGTCCATGAGGAGCACGGCGGGCTTCACGGGCAGGAGACGCGCGATGCAGAGCTTCTGCTGCGCCTCGAGGGACAGTCCGGTCGCCTTGTGGTGCAGCGCGTCCTTCACCTCGTCCCACAGGAGGACCTGCTTCAGCGCGTCCTCGACGATCGCGTCCCGTTCCGCCGGGGAGCGCCGCTGGCGTTCGTGCAGGTCGATTCCGAAGAGGACATTGTCCCGAATGGAGAGAGGAAGGGGGTTCGGGCGCTGGAAGACCATGCCCACGTTCTTGCGCACCTGGGTGAGCTCCACCTCGGGGCCGAAGACGTCGTCACCGAGCACTTCGATGGATCCCGTGGTGCGGACGTAACCGAGCCGCTCGTTGATGCGGTTGACGGCGCGCAGGATCGTCGTCTTCCCGCAGCCCGACGGTCCGATCAGGGCGGTGATGATCCCCCGCGCGAAACGGAGGTTGACGTCGAACAGGGCCTGGAAGCTCCCGTACCAGAGGTTCAGGCGCCGGATCTCGATCGCGATGTCGCCCTTCTCAGCCAAACCGCCCTTCCAGGTACTCCCAGGTGCGCGGATCGCGCACGTTGCCCTCGAAGAGCGCTTCCGTGTCGCCGATCTCCACGCATTCGCCGTTGAGGAAGAACGCGGTGCGGTGCGCGAGCCGCCGCGCCTGCTGCACGAGATTGGTGACCACGACGATCGTCATCTCCCGGCGCAGCTCCTTTAGGATGTCCTCGATGCGCATCGTCGTGACCGGATCGACGGCAATGGAGAACTCGTCGAGCAGAAGGAGCTCGGGGTCCTGCGACAAGGCCCGGGCGATCGTCAGCCGCTGTTGCTGGCCGCCGGAGAGGAGGCTCCCGAAGGACCGCAAGCGGTCCTTCACCTCGTCCCACAGGGCGGCGCGCGTCAGGCAGCGCTGGACGATCTCATCCAGCTTTCCCCGGTCGCGGACACCGGCGAGGCGGGGGGCGAGCGCCACGTTGTCGTAGATCGACAGGGGCAGCCCCACGGGGAGGGGGAACACGACGCCGATGCGCCGGCGCAGGGCGTACAGGTTGCGGATCGTCGCGATGTCGCGGCCAGCGAAGGCGATCCTGCCCGTCACGCGCATCCCCGGCGTCAGCTTGTCCATCCGGTTCAGGGCGCGCAGGAACGAGGTCTTGCCGCTGTTGGCGGGGCCGATGATGCCGAAGATCTCGTTGCGCCGCACGTCCAGGTCGACCCCCCGCAAGACGGCGCGCTCGCCGTAGCGGACCTCGAGGCCGCGCACCTCGAGGAGATGGGGAGACTCCGGACCGGGCGCGGCGCCTACCATTTCTTCCGCCCCCGGATGCGCATGCGCAGCGCGATGGACGCCGAGTTCAGGACGAGCACGATCCCGATCAGCGTCAAGGCGACTCCATAGGACACCTGCTCGGGCACGCCCGACACCTGGGTCGTGACGTTGAACAGGTGCAGGGACATGGCCATCGTCTGATCGAAAACGCTCTGGGGGAGGAACGGCAGGAAGAGCGCGGCGCCGGTGAACATGATGGGCGCCGTCTCCCCCACCGTCCGCGAGACCTCGAGGATCACGCCGGTCAGGATCCCGCTGATCGAGTTGGGCAGGACGACGCGCCGGATCGTCTGCCAGCGGGTGGCCCCCATGTTCCAGCAGGCCTCGCGGAAGGCCCGCGGCACGGCCTGCAGGGACTCGCGAGCGCTGACGATGACGACCGGCAGCGTCATCACGGCGAGGGTCAGGCTGGCCGCGAGGATGCTGGTCCCGAAGCCGAAGAACAGGACGAACGCCCCGAACCCGAACAGGGCGTGGACGATGGAGGGAACGCCCGCCAGGTTGATGATGGCCAGATTGATCAGCCGCGAGAGCCAGTTGTCCGGCGCATACTCGCTCAGGTAGAGCGCGGCGGCCACCCCCAGCGGCACGGAGGCCAGGAGGGCCACGCTGACCAGCCAGAGCGTCCCGACCAATGCCGGGAAGATCCCTCCCGACTTCATCTCGTCGGTCGGGGCAGTGAAGAAGAACTCGATCGAGAGGGCGGGACCGCCGCGCCAAATGAGGGTGGCGAGGATGATCGCCACCGGCAGGATCAAGAGAACGGTCATGAAACCGCACAGGATCCGAACCAGCTTCTCCGTGCGCCGGTACCGTGCGTCGAGGGGGGTTCGAGCAAACAGGCTCACGGCTTCCTCCGGATCCCGCGGACGATGACGTCGGCCGCCAAGTTGATGCAGAACGTCACTACGAAGAGCAGGATCCCCAGGGTGAAGAGCGCCTGGTAGTGATCCGAGCCGCGGACGGTCTCGCCCAGCTCGGTCGCGATCGTCGCGGTGAGGGCGCGCACCGAGTCGAAGGGGCTGGTGGGCAGGTTGATGGAGTGACCGCTGGCCATCAGGACCGCCATCGTCTCTCCGAAGCCGCGCCCTACGCCGAGCAGGACCGCCGCGACCAGGCCATTCTTGGCCGAGGGGAGCACCACCCGGAAGACGACCTGGCACCTCGTCGCCCCGAGCGCCTCCGCCGCCTCGCGGTAGGTGTCGGGCACCGCCTTCAACGCATCCTCGGCGATGGTGGTCATGATCGGCGCCGCCATCAGGCCGAGGATCAGGCCCGCGTTCAGCACGTTCAGCCCCACGGGGACGTTGAAGAGCTCGCAGATCAGGGGATTCATGATGCGCAGCCCGATGAATCCCCACACCACCGACGGGACCGCCGCCAGGAGCTCGACCGCGACCTTCAGGATCTCCCGCCGCCGGCCGGTGGCGAACTCGCCGATGTAGATGGCCGCCCCGAGCGAGAAGGGAATGGCGACGAGCATCGCCAGGCCGGTGACGCTCGCCGTCCCGGCGATGAGCGCCAGCGCCCCGTAGGAGGGGCTCGACGATGTCGGCCGCCACTTCGGCGAGCCGAGGAATTGCCCCCAATCGAGCCGCTCCAGGGCGAACCCCAATCCCTGGGACGCGGTGAACACGAAGATGGCGATGATGAGGACGATCGCCGAGACGCCCCCCAGGAAGACGAGGACGCGCATCCCCTGGTCGACCCACCAGGAGAGCTCCAGCCGGTCGACCGCGGAGGACGCGGGATCGCGCGGGTCCCCGTCCCCGGTCAAGCTCAAGCCTCCTCGTCGCCCCGAAGACGACGCATCAAACCGTTCAGTTTGGGGGCGAGCTGCTGGCAGACTTCGTCGGGCTGATCGCGGTTCTCGAGCGGCCAGGACAGGAGCAGCGTGTGAAAGGGGATCTTGGGGATGTTGGAACGGGCGTTGCCGGAAAGGTCCACGATGATGTCGACGTCGGAGATCGCATGCTTGATGGCATCGAAGCTCCGCGGGATGGCTTGGCGTAGATCGAGCCCTTTCTCCACGGCATACCGCACATACACCGGATCGACCGCCTTGCCCGCCGACCATCCGGCGCTCTGGTACGTGCCCCGGCCCGGGAAGTTCTTCCGCGAGTAGTGCTCGGCCAGCAGGCTCGCCCCGGTGTTGGAATCGTCCACGAACAGGATGTCGAAGGTCTTGTCGAGCTTCGTCGCGCCCGTGGTCACGAACAGCGTCTGCTCGCAGATGTTCTTCGACTGGTGGATCACGCGCTCGAAGCGGTTGAAGATCGCCAGCAGGGAGAAGAGCTCGGGAACGGGTCGCGTGCGCCTTTCGCCCTCGTCGATCATGTCGGCGAAGACCCGATCGTAGGTCGTCGCGTACTCCCCGGCGAACTCGAGCGTTCCCCGGGCGAGCTCGGCGTTCTGCTCGTCGAACGCCCGCAGGGAGCGCCCGAGGATCTTCGCCGCATGCTGTGACATCATGCGGATGTCCTCGCTGATCTGCGGCGGCGGGTTGTCGGCGAGCTGGAGGGCGGCCCGGGAGATGGTCTCGGCGTAGTCGCCGATCCGCTCGAGGGTCTTGTTGAGCCGGAGGACGGCGGAGATGAACCGCAGATGCCCCGCGCTGGGGAAGTGTCGGGCGACGAATACGTGGCAGAGATGGTCGATCTCGCGGTAGCGCCGGTTGATGGGGAGATCGCCGAGGATCGTGTCGGTGGCGAGCTCCGCGTCGCGAGTCAAGACGGAGGCTGTCGCCTTGTTCAACGCCTCCTGCACGCCCACGCCGAGCTGGCGGAGCTTGGTCTTGATCCGCTCCAGATCGGCCTGCAAGCGCTCTTCGTAGTGCGCCATGGCTCCTCCCGATCAATCCACCGCCCGGATGGGGGCGTAGCCCTTGCGCAGGAGGACCCGCTGGCCCTCGTCGCTCAGGATCCAATCCATGTAGTCCTTGATCGCGCCCGTCGGGCGGCCCGCGGTGTACATGAACAGCGGCCGGGCGATGGGATAGCTGCCGTCGAGGGCCGTCGACACCGCGGGAACGATCGGCGGGGATTCCGCGTCCTTGGCGATCGGGACCACCTTCACCTCGGAGGTGGCGTAGGCGATCCCGCTGTAGCCGATCGCGCCCGGGGTCGTGGCGACGAGATCGACGAGGTCCTTCGAGCCGTTCATGTCGAGGGTGTCGAGCTTGTACTCTCCCTTCTCGCCCAGCACGGCCTCGCGGAAATAGGCGTACGTGCCCGAGTTGTTCTGCCGGCTGACGAGCACGATCTCGTCGCTCTTGGCACCGGGGATCTCGACGCCGAGGTCGTTCCACGTCTCGATCTCGCCCCCCTCGCCGTAGATCGCCGCGAGCTGGCCTAGGGTGAGGGATTGGATCGGGTTGTCGCGGTGGACGAACACGGCGAGGGCGTCGTATCCGACGACGAACTCGACCGGATCGTGGCCATTGGCCCGGGCGGCCGCGATCTCCTCCTCGGTCATCTTGCGGCTGCAGTTGGCGATGTCCACGGTGCCATTGATCATGGCCGAGATGCCGGTGCCCGAGCCGCCGCCGCTCACCGCCACTCTGGAGTCGGGGTGGAGGATGCCGTACGCCTCGGCCCAGGCTTGGGCCACGTTCACCAGGGTGTCGGAACCCTTGTTCTGGATGACCTGCCGATCCCCGCGCGAGCCGCACCCGCCGCCGAGGGCGGCGAGGAGCAAAGTGCAGGCGAGGACGAAGGCGGACCCCGAGCCGAAGGCGGTTCTCTTCATAACGAGAGCGAGGGGAGAAGTCGTCGAGGGAGCGGCAGGGATTCCGCGGCGCGGGGCGGCCGCGCTCGCCATCCCCGGCGTGCGCCGCGGAGTATAGGGTCGCTCCGGGGACGAACCAAGCGACCCGGGGCCTTCCCCGGCGCGCCACCGTCAGCGTTGCCACCGCGGCACGCCCCGGCCGCGGGTCCAGGGGGCACCGGCGCGCTCGAGATCCGCCTCGAGGCGGGCGAGGTCCTCGTCCACGAGGCGCGTCAGCGCGGCGAGCAGGCCCGCGAACTCCGTGGCCGCGATCTCGTAGGCCCGGCGCTGGGTCGTGGTCGGGGCGCTCGTGGTCTCGAAGGCCTCCACCGCCCGGCCGATGCGCTCCTGGATGGAGGGCGGCGTCGGCTCGTTGCGCCGCGCGATCGTGCGGTCGCCGGCCAGCGCCGTCTGGAGATCGAGCAGGCGGGCGCGGAGCTCGTGCGCGCGCTCCCCGAGCGAGGAATCGGTGCCGGGCGTCGCCGCCAGCGCCCGTCCAACGCTCGCCAGCTCCGCCAGCGTGTCGTCGATCACGCCGCCCGCCCCCAGGACGGCGCGCTGCAGCCGGCCGAGCTCGAGCTGGAAACCGAGCAGGGCGGCCCGGTCGGCGGCGGAGAGCGGCACCTCGCGCAGCGGCACGGTCTCGAACATCTGCGGCGCGCCGATCGGGGTCACGACGCCGTCCACGCGGCGAGCGAGCTGCACGCGGTAGGAGCCGGGGATCGCCAGCGGTCCAGCCGCCTCCCCTCCCGGCGGCTCCTCGCCTTCGTTCACCGGCTGGAAGGCCGGGTAGCGGAGGTCCCAGGCCACGCGGTGGAATCCCGCTGCCGCCGGCCCGGAAAGCGTGCGGATCGAGCCGCCGGCGAGGTCGGAGACAATCAGCAGGATCGCCGGCTCCTCCTCGCGGTCCTCGCGCCGGAGCTCGTCCCAGCTCGGGTAGGCGATGGGACGCCCTTCCTCCCGGGCCTTCTTCTCCGCCTCCCGCCGCTCGTCCCGGCGCGACTTCAACCCGTCCCGCAGGTAGTAGGTGAAGACGGCGCCGAAGGGCGGATTGGGCGCGGTGAAGAACCCGTCGCCCTGCTCGGCCCTGTCCCGCCCGCCCAGCGGGCTGGCCGGGACGTACCACCAGGCCTTCTTCACCGGGAAGAGCACCGCCTCTTCCTCGAGTGCGGCGGGCCCCACCTGGCGGAGCGGCGAGTAGTCGTCGAGCACGTAGAAACCCCGGCCGAAGGTGGCGAGCACGAGATCGTCCTCGCGGCGCTGGATCTCCATGTCGGGCACGGCGATCGTGGGGATGCCGCCGGAGAGCCGGATCCACTTCCCGCCCCCGTCGAGCGCGAAGTGGACGCCGAACTCGGTGGAGACGAACAGGAGGTCGGACCGCACGTGGTCCTGCACCAGGCACAGCGCGGGCCCGTTCGCGGGGAGGTCGCCGGCGATCGACGTCCAGGTGCGGCCGCGATCGTCGCTGCGGAGCACGTAGGGCCGGAAGTCGCCCTCCTTGTGGTTCTCGAAGAGCGCGAAGACCGTGTCTGGAGCATGGGCCGACGCCACGAGATCCGTCGAGAAGGCCCGTGCCGGGACCCCGGGCAGCGCCTCCACCGCTCGCCAGCTCGCGCCGCCGTCCGCGGTGACTTGCACGAGCCCGTCGTCGGTCCCCGCGTAGAGCAATCCCTCCACCAGCGGCGACTCGGCGAGCGAGACGATCGTGCCGTACGGCGACGAGGAACCGTTGCGGTTGACCGCGTCCACGCTCCACGTCCGGGCCATGATCTCGATCCGGTTGCGATCGAGGCCCCGGGAGAGGTCGCCGCTGATCGGCACCCAGGTGTCGCCGCGGTCGTCGCTCCGGAAGACCCGTTCGCCGGCGAAATAGAGCCGGGTGTGGGAGTGCGGGCTGAGGATGAGGGGCGAGTTCCAGTGCCAGCGGATCGGCGGCTCGCCGGGCTCCGGTTGGGGCTGGATCTCGACGCGTTCGCCGCTCTCCCGGTCGTAGCGGACGAGGCCGGCGTGCTGGTACTGGGAGTATACGACGTCCGGATCCTCGGGGTCGACCCGGGTCTGGAATCCGTCCCCGCCCAGCGTGACGAACCAGTCGCTGTTGCGGATCCCGTGCCGGTTGTCCGTGCGCGAGGGACCGCCCTGCGTGTTGTTGTCCTGGGTACCGCCGTAGATGCGGTAGAACGGCCGGGCTTGATCCACCTCTACGCGGTAGAACTGCGTCAAGGGCAGGTTGGCCACGAATCGGTGCGTGCGGCAGTCGTCCCAGGTCTCGTACAGCCCGCCGTCGCAGCCGACGAGCATGTGGTCGGGATCGCGGGGGTCGAACCACATCGCATGGTTGTCGACGTGCTTGCTTCCCGGTTCGATCGGGCGGAAGGTACGGCCGCCGTCGTCGGTCACGTGCAGCACGGTGTCCATGGCGAACACGCGGTCGAAACGGTGGGGATCGGCGAAGATCTCCCCGTAGTACTGCCCGCTCGTGCTGTAGTAGTCGCTGCGCTTTTCCCAGCTCTCCCCGCCGTCCTCGGAGCGGAAGAAACCGCTCTCCCCCTCGATCGATTCCACGGCGGCGTAGAGGATGTCGGGATCCTGGGGCGAGACCGCGAGCCCGATGCGGCCGAGGTCGTGCTCGGGGAGGCCCTGGCGCACCTCGCGCCAGGTGACCCCGCCGTCCGTCGACTTGCGAATCGAGGACTCCGGCCCGCCCCCCAGCAGGATGGCGACGTGCCGGCGGCGCTGCCACGAAGCCGCCCAGATGACGTCCGGATCGCGCGGATCCAGGACGACGTCGGTGACCCCGGTGTTCTCGCTGATCGCGAGCACGCACTCCCAGGTCTCGCCGCCGTTGGTCGTCCGATAGAGACCGCGGTCTCCTCCCGGCGACCACAGCGGCCCCTGGGCCGCCACGTAGACGGTGGCCGAGTCCCGGGGATCGATGAGGATCTTCCCCACGTGGGCAGAGTCCTTCAAGCCGACGTTCCGCCAGCTACGGCCGCCGTCGAGGCTCTTGTAGACGCCGTCGCCGTATCCGACGCTGCGCTGGCTGTTGTTCTCTCCGGTGCCGATCCACACGACGAGCGGATTGCGCGGATCGAGAGACACGCAGCCGATCGAGTAGGAGCCCTGATCGTCGAAGACCGGCGTCCAGGTGGTGCCGGCGTTCGCCGTCTTCCACACGCCGCCCGACGCCGCGGTCACGTACCACGTGGCCGGGTCCGTGGGGTCGACGGCGATGTCGCTGATCCGCCCAGACATGAGGGCCGGCCCCAATCCGCGCCAGGCGAGGCCGGCGAAGGTCTCCGGAACGAGTTTGGTCGGGGACGCGCTGTCCTCTGCCGGCGGGTCGTCCTCGCGCGGGAAGAGAGCGACGGCGAGGGAGGAGAGGAGGAGGAGCGGGAGGAGGGTGGGCATGGCGCGATCGGGTGCGGGGAGGAAGGGGCGACGAGCATATCCGATCGCCGCCTTGGACCCCTGAACCCCCGCGGAGGCCAGAGCCGACCTCCGGCGGCCCGCGCCGGGCGGTCGAGCGCCTATCGCTGGCCAGGGCCTCGGCGCCCGGGCTAGACTCTCGACCCCAACGGATGCCACTCCGCCGGAGGACCCGCTCGCCAGCGCGCCGCAGGTCGGGCCGGCGGTGGCCTAGACTCCAGCTCGAATGGGAAAGCGACTCTACATCGGCAACCTCTCCTGGACCACGACCGAGGACGCCCTCCGGGCGGCCCTCTCCGCCGGCGGACGGACGCTCACGGACCTGCAGATCGTCCTCGACCGGGAGACCGGACGGCCCCGCGGCTTCGCCTTCGCCGAGTTCGCCACCGACGCGGAGGCGCAGGCCGCCATCACGGCTCTCGACGGCACCCAGATCGATGGGCGACCGCTGAAGGTGAACCTCGCCCAGGAGCGCAAGCCGCGCACCCGCGGCGGCGGCGGAGAGCGCCGGGGCGGCGATCGGTAGTCCGGCGGCTTCTGGTCCCACTCCGCCTTCCTCCACCGTAGCGGACGGGTCGGGCGCCTCCCGGTTCCCGCCGTCCTTCGTCGTTCGCATCCCCTCGTATCCCCCACGACCTCGAATCGAGGATCTCCCATGAAGCTCCATCTCCTCCTTACCGTCGTCGCCTTCGCCGGCGGCATGGCGTTCCAGCAGCAGACCGGCACGAAAGAGAAGCCCGTCGATTGGGGCGAGAACCCCATGGAGAATCCCGAGTTCCTGAAGGCGATGGAGGCGGCGGCCGCCCTTCGCCCGGAGCACGCGGAGATCGCCAAGACGGCCGGGACCTGGGACGTCGAGAACAAGATGACGATGCAGCCCGGCGCCGAACCCGTCTCTTTCTCGGGCACATCGACGAACCGGATGGTCCTCGGCGGCCGTTACCTCGTCGAGGAATACAAGAGCGAGCTCATGGGCATGCCTTTCGAGGGCATCCTGATCCTCGGCTACGACAACCTCGCCGACGAGTACGTCAGCATCTGGTTCGACAACATGAGCACCTGGCCTTCGATCGCCCGCGGCAAGAAGCAGACCGATGGCAAAGTGGTCCAGACCGGCGAGATGAAGGACGTCCTCACCCCCGGCGGCCGTCCCTATCGGCACGTCTCCTGGGAGGAGGGCGACGAGCTGCGCGGCACCATGTACGACACCCTCCCCGACGGCACGGAGTTCGTCATGATGGAGATGACGTACCGGCGGAAGAAGTGAGGGAGCAGTGACCGCGCGACGATTGGCGTGAACGGTCGCCCCCCCGTGCTGCGGCGCTGACGCGGGCTGCCTATCGCGCCGGAGCTTCCTCGAGCTCTCCGGCGCCGGGGTCGCCGGCGCTCTCCTCGGCGCGGCCCGGCGACCGATCGCCGGCCCCTTCGGTCCGCCGGACCGCGGCGAGCACCTGATCCCGGCCGACAAGAAGCTCGCGCTCGAGTGGCTCGCCTCCCTCACCGCCCGCGGCCGGCCCGAGGTGTACCGCGGCGCGGAGCTGCGCTGGATCGGCATGCCGGTGGGCGGCATCTGCTGCGGGCAGCTCTATCTCGGCGGGGACGGGCGGTTGTGGCTCTGGGACGTGTTCCAGAGCAAGTCCAGCTCCGACTACGCGGGGATGGCGAGCGGGGCCCACTACGCGGATCCGCCCGAACCGACCTCGCCTCTCCAGCAGGGATTCCCGATCCGCGTCGCCAGCGCCGGCCGCGAGGAGGTGCGTCCGCTCGACGCGACCGGTTTCGGGCAGGTCGCCGTCCGCGGCGAGGTTCCGATCGGCCGGGTGACGTACCGGGACGATGCCACTCCGATCGAGGTGGATCTCGAGGCGTTCTCGCCCTTCGTGCCCCTCGACTCCGACGAGTCCTCCTTGCCGGCGACGGTGATGAGCTTCCGGGTGCGGAACGCCGGCCGCGACCCCGCTTCCGTCACCCTGGCCGGCTGGCTCGAGAGCGCCGTGTGTCCCCAGCTCGCGCTGCCGGCGGGCGGTAATCGCGTGAATCGGATTCTCGCGCGCCCGGATCGCCTGACGCTCGCGCAGACCGCGGAGGTCGGCGCGCCGGCGGAGGGCGACCGCCCCCCCATCGTGTGCGCCGACTTCGAGGGCGATGCGTACGAGGGCTGGACCGTCGAAGGCACCGCCTTCGGCGCGGGCCCCTTCCGGCGCGCCGAAATGGCCCCCTACCACGACGTCAGCGGCCACGTGGGAGAGCGGCTCGCGAACTCGCACCACACGCGCGGCGGGGAGGACGTCCATGCCGGCGATGCGCATACCGGTCGGCTCACGAGCCGCTCCTTCCGGATCGATCGGCGGTTCGTGAACTTCCGGATCGGCGGCGGGCGCCACCCCGGGGAGACGTGCTTGAACCTGGTGATCGACGGCCAGGTCGTGCGCACCGCCACGGGACACGACGCGAACCGGATGCGGGAGGAGAGCTTCGATGTCGCCGACCTCGCCGGGCGGACCGCCCATCTCGAGATCGTCGACGCCGTGGCCGGCCCCTGGGGGAACATCGGTATCGATCAGATCGAGTTCGCGGATCGACCCGCCGGTCCGGAGCTCGAGGACCGACCGGGGTACGGCTCGATGGCCCTCACCGTGGTCGCGGGCGACGGGGCGAGCGGCGCCGCCCGTCTCTCGGCGGAGGCGACGCCGGTCCGCGTGTTCGCCGATCTCGCCGATCCCGGCCCCGATCGGGCCGCGGCGCCGTTCGGGACGCAGCTCGTGGGTGCGATCGGACGCGAGGTCGAGCTGGGACCGGGGGCGGCGGCGATCGCCGGCCACGTCGTACGCCACCTCGATCGGCTCGCGGGCACGACCCGGTTGTGGAACGGCACCTGGTACGACTCGACGCTCCCCTGCTGGCTGCTCGATCGCGCGTTCGTACCCCTCGACTGTCTGGCCACCCGGACCTGCCACTGGTTCGACAGCGGCCGCTTCTGGGTCTGGGAAGGAGTGGGCTGCTGCCCCGGCACGTGCCAGCACGTGTGGAACTACGCCCAGGGGCTGGCCCGGCTCTATCCCGCTCTCGAGCGGCGCACGCGGGAGCACGTCGACTACGGGATCGCGTTCCGCGATTCCGGCGAGCTCGGGTATCGGGCCGAGAACGGCCCGCACATCGCCCACGACGGGCAGTGCGGGACGATCCTGCGCACGTACCGCGAGCAATTGACCGCGCCCGATGACGCCTACCTGAAGCGGATCTGGCCGCGCGTCCGCCGCTCCATCGAGTTCCTGATCGCCCAGGACGGCGGAGAGGACGGCGTGCTCGAGGGCGGCCAATACAACACCCTCGACCAGACCTGGTACGGCCCGATGGCGTGGATCAGCTCGATCTTCGTGGCGGCCCTGCGCGCGGGGGAAGCCATGGCCGAGCGCATGGGCGATCCCGCCTTCGCCGCCCGCTGCGGCGCCATCGCCGCCGCGGGCACGCGCAAGATCGCCGCCGATCTCTTCGACGGCGAGCACTTCATCCATCGGCCCGATCCCGCCCATCCGGAGGTGACGAACACGAACGCCGGATGCCACATCGACCAGGTCCTCGGACAGAGCCTCGCCTGGCCGGTCGGCTTGCCGCACGTGGTCCCCCCGGCGGAGACCATCTCCGCCCTGAACGCGCTCTGGAAGTACAACTTCGCCCCCGATGCCGGCGCCCATCGGGAAGCGATGCAGGGCGTGATCCGGGGCGGACGGTGGTATGCGATGCCGGGGGAAGTCGGTCTCGTCATGTGCACGTGGCCGAAGGGCGGCGCGGAGAGGGCGGCCGGCCAGGGGTACGACTGGGCGGTCGGCTACTTCAACGAGTGCATGAACGGCTTCGAGTACCAGGTGGCCTCCCACCTCGTCTGGGAGGGCGAGCCGGACTCCGAGCTCGTCACGAAGGGCCTGGCGGTGATGCGCGCCGTGCACGATCGCTACCACCCCTCCCGCCGCAACCCGTACAACGAGATCGAGTGCTCGGACCACTACAGCCGCTCGATGGCGAGCTACGGCGTCTTCCTCGCCGCGTGCGGCTTCGAATACGACGGGCCGCGCCGGCATCTAGGTTTCGCACCGCGCCTTCGCCCGGACGACTTCCGCGCGGCCTTCACCGCCGCCGAGGGCTGGGGGAGCCTGCGCCAGGCCCGCGATGCCGCGGGCCTGCGGGCCGCGATCGAGGTCCGGGGGGCCGGCTGCGGCTGGCCACCGTGGCCCTGGCCCTGCCCGCCGGAGCGACAGCGGCGGCCGTGCGGGTCGGGGACTCGCCCGCGCCGGCGGACCAGGACGGCGCCCGCCTGCTGGTCACCCTCCCCGGGGAGGTCCTGCTCGAGGCGGGCGACCATCTCGCGATCGAGGTGCGCTACCGCGCGTGACCCCAGGCTCCGGGGCGCCGAACCCCCGGCGCCGGCATTCCGAGCCCGGCGGCAGGCGGTTCCCGGGTCGAGAAGGTGGCCCCACGCGCGGCGAATCGCTAGAGTCGACGGCCGTCCCTTTCCTTCGAGCGAGGTTCACCCATGGTGCGGATGCTCGCGCCGGTGCGCGTTCCCATGCCGATCGAGTACGAGCCGGCCTGGCTCACCTGGGTCGGCGCCACGACGACGTGCCTGCGGGCCCTCGGCGTGGACTGCGACGCCACGGACGTGGCCGCCCACAGCGGCTACGCCTTCGCCTTGACCATCAGCGAGAATCTCTGCCCCTCGGGGCCCACGGATCTCGACTGGAGCTCGCTCAGCCGCGGCCCCCAGGGCCTGGGGCGCTCCACCCTCGTCCTCGAGACCGGCGACGGCCACACGCCGGCCTCCCGGAGCGAGCGCACCCGCGCCCATTGCCGGGCGGCGTTCGAGATGATCGAGCGGGAGATCGAGGCCGGCCGGCCCTGCGTGCTGTGGGGAGCGGGTGCGGCCGAGTTCGGGGTCGTGCGGGGCCTCGAGGGGGACGAGTACCTCCTTGTCTCCGGCGGCCCGATCCCGGACCGCGTGGCGTGGGACGGGCTCGACGCGCCCGGCGGCCCCTACGCCCTCGCCTTCCCCACTGCCGTCCCCGTTCACGGCGACCGGGACCTCTTCGTCGTCCGCCGCGCCCTCGCCCAGCTCACGCGCCTCGATCTGGGACCGGGAGCCAAGTGCGGCCTCGAGGCCTATCGCTACTGGGTCGCCCAGCTCCGGGCGGGCCGCACCCCCCGGCTCGGGCACTCCTACAACGTCCAGTGCTGGGCCGAGGCGCGCCGCCACGCCCATCGCTACTTCGCGCGGCTCGTCGAGCGACAGGGAGCGGAGCGCGTCCTGCTCGTCCAGACGCGCGACGCCTTGCAGCGGGTGGCGGTGGCCATGACCCAGCTCGCCGGACGCTTCCCCTACACCGCGAAGGCCGGCTGCGTGGAGGATCCGCGGCAGATCGAAGAGGCGGCGATCCTCCTGGAAGCGGCCCAGGAAGCCGAGGCCGCCGCCATCGCCGCACTCTCGAGCATTCCCTTCTTTTAGATGGGATTGGGGGGCGCAGCCTGCCCCCCCCTGCCCGCCGGTCCGCCCGCGACACGGAGCGCGCCGGGGGGTAGGCTCCTGGCGTGGCCACCGATCCCCTCGCGCTCACGGCCGAGGACGGCCGCGTCCTGCTCGCCCTCGCCCGGCGCGCCATCGCCGCGCACGTTCGGAAGGACCGCTCCCTCCCCCCCGCGGACTCCCTCGCGGAGCGCCGCCCGGCGCTCGCCGCGGCGAAGGGCGTGTTCGTGACGATCGAGGCGCACGGCGACCTGCGCGGCTGCATCGGGGATCTTTCCGGCCGCCGGCCCCTGGCCGAGGGCGTGCCGCGGGCGGCGGTGGAGGCCGCGGCGCACGACCTGCGGTTCCCCCCCGTCACGGCCAGCGAGCTCGACGACCTCGTCCTCACGGTCACCGTCCTCGAGCCTTCCCAGCCGATCGAGGCCGCCGATCCCGCCGCCCGTCTCGCGGCGCTCGTCCCGGGCCAGGACGGGGTGATCCTGGAGCACGGCGGGCGCCGCTCGACGTTCCTGCCCCAGGTCTGGCGGCAGATCCCCGATCCGGAGGAGTTCCTGCGCCGCTTGTCGATCAAGCTCGGCGGACCGCCCGACGTCTGGCGCTCCCCGGACGCCAGGCTCTATCGCTACCGGGCCGTCTGCTTCGGCGAGGAGAAGGCCGGCGAGTAGCCCGGGCCGTCACTGCCCCTCGAACGCCCCCGCGTCGCCGGCCCCGACCCGCTCGTAGCCACGCTGGTCGCGGGCGGCGCGGGCCGTGTCGGTTCCCCCGTCGCGGGCCGGGCTCCCCGGGAGCTGGGCCAACGTGCGGGTCGGACCGCCGTTGTCGGCGGGGGCGGCGAGGAGGGGATCGACGAAGAGCACCGTGGCCGTGGCCGGCGTGTCGTCCAGGGTCCCGGTGGATCGCTTCACCGGCCACTGCAGATTCCCGTCGCCGTCGAGGAGCGTGCGGCTCACGTTGTGCCCGTTCCAGGGATCGGTGGCGGTGTTGGCGAGCAGGATCGAGTTCTTGATCCTGACCTGCGGGGACGGGTAGGTGTGGATTCCTCCCCCGAAGAGGCCGGCGTCGTTGCCGGCGATCGTCAGGCTCGACAGGTAGACGATGCCGCGGGAGAGGTCCATCGCCCCCCCGAGCGCACCGGCGCGGTTCCCGTGGAAGGTGCAGTCGGCGATGCGGGACACCTGGCTCGACCAGCTCCACAGCGCCCCCCCGTTGCCCACCGCCTCGTTCCCCTCGAACGTCGAGCTCGTGAGCATCAGGTCGCCGTTCTGGGTGTAGATGGCTCCCCCGGTCCCTCCGGCCGCCGCCGGGTCGACGACGGCGTTCCCCTCGAACGTGCAGGCGTTGATGAGCACGTCGGAGAACGTGCCCGGGCGGGTGTAGGCGAACAGGGCGCCGGCGTGGTCGTTGGCCGCGTTGGCGCGGAAGAGGCAGCCGTCGATGCGCAGCACCGCCGCGTCGGCGTTCTGATCCACCCCGTCGACGTAGATCGCCCCGCCGATGCCGCCCTGGCCCGTCGGTCCCTGATCCGCCCCGCCGCCCGTGCCGAAGGCAGTACAGCCGGTAAACGAGGAGGCGATCACCGTGAGCTGGCAGCCGAGGCTGTTCAGGGCGCCGCCGTTCGAGCCCGCGCAGTCCGTGAACGTGCTCCCCGACACCTGGAAGTGCCGCTGGCCCAGGGCGCGCACGGCGCCGCCGCCGATGTCCGGGCCGGCGGCGGTGGTCCGGCAGTCGGTGAACGAGCAATCGATGATCGCGAGCCGTCCGTCCCAGTCCTCCGTATCGATGGCCGCGCCGCTCTCCGCCGCCCGCGCGCCGGCGAAGGCGAGGTTCTGCACCGTCAACTCGGACCGGTAGCCTTTGCGGAGGATCGCGGTCGCGCCTCCCCCGTCGAGGGTGACGAGGTTCCCCCCGTCGATGACGACCGTCCCGAACGCCGGTACGGCGAGCGGCGCGCCCAGCGCGAGCGTCGCGGGTTCCCCGCCGGTGTCGAAGACGATCACGCCGCCCGCATCGAGGGCCGCCTGCAGCGCCGCCGCCGTGAGCCCGGCCGGCGTGCCGTCGCCCACGACGTGGTCGGGCTCCGCGGTGTCCGCGTCGGGGAGCGGGGTGGGATCGACGGGCGGCGGATCCTGCACCCACGTCGAGTTGTCGCCAGGATCGTCCTCCCCCCCGTCCCCGGCCCCGCCGGAGCCCCCGCCCCCGCACGCCGGCGCGGCGATCGCGGTCGCGAGGAGGAGAAGGGCGAGGGGGATCGGGAGGGTCGGGCCCATGGCGGTGCACACAACTAGGCATCCCCCGGATCGGCGTCACCGCGGAGAGCCCTGAAGCCGACCCGGCCATTCCCGCCGCCGCGGACCGGGCGCGACGCCGGAGGAGGGGGAGATGGCGCTCCGGTACTCGCCCTCCCCCGCCCGACGAGACGCCGGCCCCTCCCCAACTTCGCCCCCCGCGGTTAGAACGGGCCCGTGGACCAGGAGGCGGAGCGGTGGGTGATCGTCGGCCTCGGCGAGGTCCTGTGGGACGAGCTCCCGGGCGGCCGCCGACTGGGAGGGGCGCCGGCGAACTTCGCCTACCACGCGCGGGCCCTGGGCGCGGAGGCGGTCGTCGTGAGCTGCGTGGGGGAGGACGAGGCGGGGGACGAGATCCTCGTGCGCCTGGCCGCGGCCGGGATCGACATCCGGCACGTCGCGGTCGATCCCCTCCACCCCACGGGCCGGGCGATGGTGGCGCTGGACGCGGCGGGCGCTCCCGCCTTCGTGATCGCGGGCGAGGCGGCGTGGGATCACATCCCGTGGGACGCGGGGCTGGGGGCTCTCGCCCGGCGCGCCGACGTCGTGTGCTACGGCACGCTCGCGCAGAGGAGCCCCGTCTCGAGGTGCACGATCCGCAGCTTCCTGGATGGAACGCGCCGCCACTGCCTGCGTCTCTGCGACGCGAATCTGCGCTCCCCTCACTACGACCGGCCGACCGTGCACGAGCTCCTCCGGCGGACGAACGTGCTCAAGCTGAGCGAGGAGGAGCTCGATGCGGTGGCCGGCCTCCTCGACATCCAGGGGAGCGAGGACGGGCTCCTCGCCGAGCTGGCGCACCGCTACTCTCTGCTCATGATCGTCCTGACGCGGGGCGCCGCGGGCAGCCGCCTCTTCGCCCCCCTGGAGAGCGCCCGCCACCCCGGCATCGCGGCCCGCGTCGTGGACACCGTCGGCGCGGGAGACTCGTTCGGGGCGGCCGTGGCGGTCGGGCTCCTGCACGGCTGGCCCCTGGACCTCGTCGGCGCGCGGGCCAACCGACTGGCGAGCTTCGTGTGCACGCAGGCCGGCGCCATGCCTCCCATCCCGGCGGACCTTGCCGTTCCCTTCCATCGCCGGCCCGGGGGGTGAGCGCGGGGGAAGGGAATACCGGCCACCAGCGGTACGGTATCCGGATTTCGGGATGCGCAATCTGCGGATAGGATTCTGGTACCCCCTCCCGATCCTCCGCCGGGGGATCTCCCGGGGTATCCGCGCGTAGGTGCCTCGATGAACCCTGTCGTCGATCCCCAGCTCGAGCCGGCGCGGCCGGGCGACGGTCCGCCCCCCGATGCGGCGGGGCTCCATGCCACGGCGGCGGGCGAGGAGCAGATGTACCTCGCGATCGTCGCCACGCCCACGCGAGAACCGCAGGAGTCGGCGCGGCGGCACTACGCGGACGTCGCCCTGCTCCTGCGCGAGCGGGGCCTGCGCATCGTCCACGAACGGCTCTTCGGGTCCCTGGCGGTGGAGGCGGAGGTGCGGGCGGGTCGGGCCGCCGCCCTGCGGGAAGCGGGGGTCTCCTCGGCGACGCCCATCACCTACATCCAGGGTCATCCGCCGTGGGGGGAAGGATTCGCGGGCGCCCAGCTCCTGACGGTCTCGCCGCGCTCCGCGGCGAGCGAGGTGTGGACCCTCCGCGACGAGGGACGGCCCTGCGGCCGCGCCTGGCGGACCGGCGGGGCGACGTTCCTGTACCTCCACGGCCTCCATGGGCTCGTCAACGGCTCGGCGCCGGGGACGCGGGCGGAAGAGACCCGCCGGATGATCGAGCGGGCCGAGCGCATCCTGTCCGCGGCGGGCGCGTCGTACGGCGACGTGATCCGCACGTGGTTCTACTTGAACGACATCCTCGACTGGTACGCGGAGTTCAACGCCGCCCGTTCCGCCAAGTACAGCGAGCTCGGGATCATGCCCGACGGCGATGGGAGCCGCATCTTGCTCCCGGCGAGCACGGGGATCGCGGGGGTGGCCCCGCACCGCTCCGCCGGCTCCCTGGACCTGATCGCCGCCTTCGGCTCGCCGGCGGAACGCCCCCGCGTCCGCCAGCTCAGCAGCCCGGGCCAGCGGGACGCCTTCCGCTATGGCTCGGCGTTCTCGCGCGGCGCGGTGATCTGCGAGGCCGAGGCGTGCGTCCTGCAGCTCTCGGGAACGGCCTCCATCGACGAGAACGGGGCGACGGCGCACATCGGCGATCCGCGCGGCCAGATCGAGTGCACCCTCGACAAGATCGAAACGCTGCTCGCCCAGGAGGGTGCCCACCTGCGGGACATCTGCTCCGCCACCGCCTTCGTCAAGAAGCCCGCCTACGCCGCCCTCTTCTGGCAGATCGTCCGCGAACGCGGCCTCGAGGCCTTCCCCGCCGTATGCGTCGTGGCCGACGTCTGCCGCCCGGACCTCCTCTTCGAGATGGACGGCGAGGTGCTGTTCCATCACGAACATCCGATGGCATAGCGGCGCCGCCCGGCGCCGCCCATGCCATCGGATGAGGACGAAGAGAGGCGCCGGCAGGCGACCGCTCTTCGGCCGGTCTGCCGCGGCGCCGCCCGGCGCCGCCCATGCCATCTGGCCTCGCTGGGTCTCGCGGGGTATAGAAGCACCCTCTCCGGAAGCTCCCATGCATCGTTTGGTCCCCCTGCTTCTCGTCGCCGCCGCCGGCCACCCTCGTGGCCGTCGCCTTCACGGGGGAGGAGATCGGACTCGTCGGCTCCCGCTTCTTCGTGGCTCATCCCCCCATCCCCCTCGAGGAGATCCGGGGCGTCTTCAACCTCGACATGGTGAGCCGTGGCGAGCCGAATCTCGTCTTCTGCGAAGGCGGACCGAGCGCCCCGGAGCTCCGCGCGGCCGTGGAACGCGCGAACGACCGCGTCGGACTCGACATCCGCTTCGACGCGCACCCGGAGTGGCTCCACGCGAGCGACCATGGCCCCTTCCTCGATGTCGGCGTGCCGGCCCTCTACCTCGGCGTCGAGGATCACGCGGATTACCACCGCGTCACCGACCACGCCGACCGCATCCTCCCCGAGCTCGCCGCGCGCGTCGCCCGGCTCGCCTTCCTGGCCGCCCTCGACCTCGCGTCGTCCTGAACGACAAGACCGCCGCGCCGGCGGATCAACGCATCCGATCGTCGCCTTCTCGCGCCGCGTCCGGACCGTTGACCCCCCGTGCATCCGATCGGAGGATAGCGGCGAAGGACCTTCCGATGCCCCGGCCCGAGAAGCACGTCTTCGTGTGCCTCCACCAGCGCGCGCCGACCCATCCCAAAGGGAGCTGCACGACGCGCGGGAGCGCCGAGGTGTATCAGCATTTCGCGGCGCAGATCGAGCAGCGGAGCCTCTACGGGAAGGTCGCGTTGACGGCGACGGGCTGCCTGGGCCCCTGCGAGCACGGCGCCAACGTCCTCGTCTACCCGGATGGAATCATGTACGCCGGCGTGGACAAGGCGGACGTCGAGACGATCGTCAAGGAGCATTTCCTCCGGGACGCGCCGGTGGAGAGCCTGCGCATCGCCGCGCAGCTCTGGGGCTGATTCGCCGCGGGGCCGGGGGCTGGATCGCTCACGGTTCGACCGCCGCCGCGGCCATCGCCTGCACGTTCGCGGCCGGAACGTTCGGCAGCAGAGCCTCGTGGCTGGGGCTGACAACGAGGTGCGGGCCGAGCAGCCCCTTCACGCGCCGCACCTCGGCGCGCACCTCCTCCGGCGTGCCGCGGACGAGCAGCTCCTGGGTGTCGATGCCGCCGAGGAACGCGACCCGGCCGCGGAAGTCGCGCGCCAACCGCGCGGCATCCATGCCCGCGGCCCTGGCCTGCAGGGGGTGGAGGGCGTCGATCCCCAGATCGAGGATCGAAGGGAGCAGGCGGGAGACCGCGCCGCACGAGTGCAGGATCACCTGGTAGCCGCGCGCCCGCCCCTGGTCGACGAGCTCCTTCAAGTAGGGGCGCACGAACTCCTCGAACTGCCGCCCGCCGATCAGGGCGTCGAGCTGCGCGCCGAAGTCGTTGCCGAGGAAGAACCCGTCCATCCGATCCCCCGCCGCGGCGAAGAAGCGACGGTTGGCTTCGAGGTAGAAATCGACGACGTGGCGGGTGATCGCGTGGACCACGCGGGGATGGGTGAGCATCTTGACGAAGTACTCTTCCATCCCCATGAAGTCGGCGACGTCGTGGAAGAAGGGACACCACCACCCGCTCGCCCGATACACGTCGCCGGCGGCGTCCAGTGCCGCGATCGTCTCCGTCGCATCGATGTGGTCGGGATCCGGCCAGGGGAAATCCTCCACCTCCTCCACGTCCTCGCAGCCGGTGAAGACCGCTCCGCTCTCGAAGGAGCGGCCGCGCCGGCGCACGTCCCAGAGGGGGCGGCCCTCGGGGTGGCGGTAGGAGGTCCACTGGGGACAGATCCACCGGAAGTCGTCGCCGAGGAGGCGGCGGACACCCTCCTCGTCGGGCTGCCCGAAGGCCGCGAGATAGATCGGCCACGTGTCGGCGTGGGGATTGCCGAGCCAGAACCCGGCGCGGTCGGGCTCCTGGCGGGCGAAGATGGCGCGGACGCGCTCCCGGCCGTTCATGCTCCGATCCTCACCGGCGCGCCCGCCGGTGTCCAGCCGCCGCCCCGACGGAGGAGGGCATCCGCCCGTTGTCCGCCCCGCCGCGAGTCGGTATGAATGCCCCCGTGGCCAGGACGATCGCCGACCGGCTGGATCAGCTCTACGAGTTCGAGCGCGAGCCGGTCTCGCCCGCCGGGCTGCAGGGAGGAGCGCGCTTCGCCGGGCTCTACGCCGGCGAGCACGTGGCCGCGACCGAGTTCGTCATCGGGGCCCTGTTCGTGAGCTGGGGGGCCCGCACGACGGACGTCCTCTACGGCCTCTTGATCGGCAACCTCCTGGCCGTGCTCTCGTGGGCTCTCGTCTGCGCGCCGATCGCGATCCGGACCCGCCTCACCCTCTACTGGTACCTGCGGCGCATCGCGGGGCCCGGAGTCACCGCTCTCTACAACGTCCTGAACGCGGTGCTCTACTGCATCCTCGCCGGGTCGATGATCACGGTGTCGGCCTCGGCGGTGCGGATCCCCTTCGGGATCCCGGCCCAGACCGGGTGGCTCCCCGCCGATCCCGGATTCGTCGTCGTCGTGCTCGGCGTCGGGGCCGTGGTGACCGTCCTCGCCATCTGGGGCTTCGACAAGCTCTCCCAGTTCGCCACGCTCTGCTCGCCGTGGCTGATCGCGATGTTCGTCGTCGGGGCGCTCCTCACCCTGCCCGCGCTGGCGGCGGCGGCCGGACTCCCCGGCATCGCGAGCTGGAGCGACTTCCGCACCGTCGCCGACGGCCTCGTCTGGACGGGGACGCCGGCGGAAGGCGGCGAAGCGGTGGGGATGGGCCAGATCGCGGCGCTCGCGTGGATCTGCAACATCGCCATGCACCTCGGATTGTCGGATATGGCGATCCTGCGCTACGCGAAGCGCGCGAGCTACGGGCTGTACTCGGCGTGCGGGATGTTCCTCGGCCACTACCTCGCCTGGATCGCCGCGGGCGTCATGGGGGGCGCGGCGGCCCTCGCCCTGCGCGCCCCGCTCACGACGCTCGATTCCGGCCAGGTCGCCTTCGAGGCCGCCGGACTGGCGGGAGCCGTGGCGGTGGTCATCGCCGGCTGGACGACGGCGAATCCCACCCTCTACCGGGCGGGGCTCGCGCTCCAGGCGACGTTGCCGGGTTGGCCCCGGTGGAAGGTGACCCTCGTGGCGGGGGCGCTCACGACCGTCGTGGCGTGCTCGCCTTTCGTGTTCCTGCGGTTGCTCGACTTCGTCGCCATCTACGGCATCCTGCTCGCGCCGGTCGGCGGGATCGTGTTCGTCGAGCACTGGCTCTTCGCCCGGTTGGGGCTGCGCCAGTTCTGGGCGGAAGGGCGGCCGTTCAACTGGCCGGCACTCGTCGCCTGGCTGGCGACGAGCGGAGCGGCGCTCGTGCTGTGGCGGCTGGGCACGGTGAACGTGTTCTACCTCGGCGTGCCGGCCTGGCTGGCGGGCGGCGTCCTCTACCTCCTCGCCGCGCCGCTGGCCGGCGCGCGCGCCGCGGGGACCGTCCCCCCCGCCGCGACATCCGTTCGCCCCGCCCTCGATCCCCCGCCGCCCGGGCCCCGCCGGCCGTCCCTCTCGACCGCGGGGCGGATCGCCGCGATCCTGACCGTGGGCTCCCTCATCGCCTGCTTCGCCGTCGCGCTGTGGACCTTCCTCGGCGAGCCGGCCGGCCATGTCGAACGCGCGGCCCGGGCGAAGCACCTGCTCGCGTGGGCGTCCCTCCTCTACTTCGGCGCCGTCGTCGTCTGGGTCCGCGGCCGCCCCGCGCCGAGCTGATCCTCCGCCATGTCCGCCCCTGAGATCCCGAGCCGCTGGGACGACGAGGCGTGCGCCGGCGCCACGGAACCCGAGCTCCTGCTATACCGCTCCAACCTCCTCGGCTCCGATCTGCGCGTCACGAACTACGGCGGCGGCAACACCTCGGCCAAGGTCTCGATGCCCGATCCCCTCACCGGGGAGATGGTCAGCGTGCTGTGGGTCAAGGGATCGGGCGGAGACTTGGGCTCGATGGGGATGGACGGCTTCGCGACCCTCTACCTGGAGCGGATCCTCGCCCTCGAGGGGCGCTACCGCGGGCGGGAGCACGAGGACGAGATGGTGGGCTGCCTGCCGCACTGCACCTTCGGCCTGAATCCGCGGGCGGCGAGCATCGACACCCCATTGCACGCCTTCGTCCCCCACCGGCACGTCGACCACATGCACCCCGACGCGGTGATCGCCATCGCCGCGGCCGCCGGCGGCGAGCGGCTGGCGGGGGAGGCCTTCGGCGGCGAGCTCGGGTGGATCCCCTGGCAGCGGCCGGGATTCGACCTCGGGTTGAAGCTCGGCGCCCTCTGCCGCGCGCGGCCGGGGCTCAAGGGCGCCGTTCTCGGCGGCCATGGCCTCTTCACGTGGGGCGCGACGGCCAGGGAGTGCTACGAGGCGACGCTCGCCGCCATCGACCGCGCCGCGTCCTTTCTCGCCGCCCGGGCGCGGCCGGCGCCGTTCGGCGGCTCGGCGGGCGCCGCCCTCGCTCCGGGTGCCCGTCGTGCCTTCGTCATCGCCCTCGCGCCGTCCCTGCGCGGCCGGCTCGGCGTCACGCGCGCCAAGGTCGGACACTTCGTCGACTCCGCCGAGGTGCTCGACTTCGTGGCGTCACGGCGGATGCGCGAGCTGGCCGCCCGCGGCACGTCCTGCCCGGATCACTTCCTGCGCACGAAGATCCGTCCCCTCGTGCTCGACTGCGATCCGGGGCTCGACTCCCCGCCGGACGTCGCGGCGCGCCTCGACGGCTGGCTCGCCGCCTACCGGGCCGACTACGCCGCGTACTACAAGCGCTGCCGGCGATCCGACTCGCCTCCCATGCGGGATCCCGATCCGGTGATCGTCCTCGTACCGCGCGTCGGGCTCTTGAGCTTCGCCCCCGACAAGGCGACCGCGCGCGTGGCGGCCGAGTTCTACGGGAACGCGATCAACGTCATGCGCGGGGCGACCGACCTGAGCGACTACATCGGCCTCGCCGAGCTGGAGGCCTTCGGCGTCGAGTATTGGCCCCTCGAGGAGGCCAAGCTGCGCCGCTTGCCCCCGCCACGGCCGATGGACGGGCGCGTCGCCGTCGTGACGGGCGGGGCGGGAGGAATCGGCCGCGCCGTCGCCGAGCGGCTGCTCGCCGCCGGGGCCAGTGCCGTCCTCGCCGACCTGGCCGGACCCCGCCTCGACCTGGCGGTCGAAGAGCTCGCCGGTCGCTTCGGCCCCGATCGGGTGCGCGCGGCGGTCGCCGACGTCACCGACGAGGCGGCGGTCGTCGGGGCGATCTCCAGCGCGGTCGCCGAGTACGGCGGGCTGGACGTGCTCGTCGCGAGCGCCGGCATCGCCTCCGCGGCCCCGATCGACGAGACCAGCCTCGCGCTCTGGCGGCGGAACCTCGACGTGCTTGCCACGGGGTACTTCCTCTTCGCTCGCGAGGCGTTCCGCGTGATGAAGGTCCAGGGGACGGGCGGCTCGATCGTCTTCGTGGGCTCCAAGAACGCGATCGCCGCCTCGGGAGGGGCCGCCGCGTACAACGTCGCCAAGGCGAGCGAGCTGCATCTCGCCCGCTGCCTCGCGCTGGAAGGGGCGCGGCACGGCATCCGGGCCAACGTGGTAAACCCCGATGCGGTGCTGCACGGCTCGGCGATCTGGGCGGGCGAGTGGCGGGCCGAGCGCGCCGCGGCGTACGGCGTCCCCCCCGAGGAGCTCGAGGAGCACTACCGCCGCCGCAGCCTGCTCCAGCGGTGCGTCCTGCCCGCCGACGTCGCCGAGGCGGTGTACTTCTTCGCCTCCGACCTTTCGGCCAAGTCCACCGGCAACGTCCTGAACGTGGATGCCGGCCACCTCGCCGCCTTCCCCCGCTGATCCGATCCCCGAGGTCTCCGTGTCCCCCTCCTTCACCATCCCCCCGGAGGCGATCGCCGCCCACAACGCGCCGCTCCTCGTCGCACTCCAGCGCGACTACGTGCACCTCGGCGAGCGCCTGGCCCGCCGCCGGCTCTCCATCGAGGAGCTCACCGACCGCGCCGCCGCCTTCTCGCTCGCCGTGCCGTCGTGGGGCGTCGGCACCGGCGGAACCCGCTTCGCCCGCTTCCCGGGGCCCGGCGAGCCCCGCGATGTCTTCGAGAAGCTCGACGACTGCGCGACGATCCAGCAGCTCGTGCGCATCGCGCCGCGAGTCTCGCTGCACGTGCCGTGGGACGAGCCCCGCGACCCGCGGGAGCTCCGCGCGCACGCCGCCGCCCGCGGGCTCGGCTTCGACGCCATGAACTCGAACACCTTCCAAGACCAGCCGGGGCAAGAGCGGTCCTACAAGTTCGGCAGCATGACCCATACCGACCCCGCCGTGCGGCGCCAGGCGATCGACCACAATCTGCACTGTATCGCGCTCGGCCGGGCCCTGGGATCGACGGCGCTGACGGTGTGGATCGCCGACGGCACGAATTTTCCCGGACAGCAGAGCTTCCGCGCCTCGCTCGATCGCTACCTGGAGAGCATGCGCGAGGTCTATGCCGGTCTGCCGGCCGACTGGCGGCTCTTCGTCGAGCACAAGCTCTATGAACCAGCCTTCTACTCGACCGTGATCAACGACTGGGGGACGAGCGCGTGGTGCGCGAGCCAGCTCGGGCCCCAGGCGTTCTCCCTCGTCGATCTCGGACACCACGCCCCCACCACGAACGTGGAGATGATCGTCGCTCGTCTCATCCAGCTCGGGAAGCTCGGCGGCTTCCACTTCAACGACAGCAAGTACGGCGACGACGACCTCGACAGCGGTTCGATCGACCCGTTCCGCCTGTTCCTCGTCTTCCACGAGCTGGTGCAGGCGATGCGCGAGGACGAGGGCTTCGCCCCCGCGTATATGCTCGATCAATCGCACAACGTCACCGATCCGATCGAGTCCCTGATGGGGAGCGCCCTCGAGGTGCAGCGAGCCTTCGTGCAGGCGTCCCTCGTCGATCATGCCGCGCTCCTCGCCCATCAGGAGGCGAACGACGTCCTCCTGGCCCACCAGACCCTCAAGCGGGCCTTCGCCACCGACGTGGAACCCATCCTCGCCATGGCTCGCTCGCGCGCCGGCGGAGCGATCGACCCCGTCGGAGCCTTCCGCGCCAGCGGGTATCGGGCCCGCAAGGCGGCGGAACGACCGGCCGCGCGCACGGCGAGGTCGGGGATCGTGTGATGGGCGGCCGGGCCTACGTGGCGATCGATCTGGGCGCCGGGAGCGGCCGGGTGATCCTCGGGCGCCTGGCGGAGGGCGATCTCGAGCTCGAGATCGTGCACCGGTTCGCGCCGCCGATGGGGCGCGCGGACGGTCACGACCGCTGGCTCCTGGGCGCCATGCTGGCGGAAATCGAGCGCGGCCTCGCCGGCGTCGCGCAGAGCTTGCGGGCCCGCCCGGCGTCGCTCGCCAGCATCGGGGTGGATAGCTGGGCGGTGGATCACGCGCTGCTCGATTCGGCGGGGGAGCTCCTCGCCGATCCCGTCCGCTACCGCGATGCGCGCACGGAAGGGATGCTCGAAGTGCTCGACGGGATCGTTCCCCCCCGCGAGCTGTTCGCCCGCACCGGCATCCAGCGCCAGCCCTTCAACACGCTCGTGCAGCTCTTCGCCCAGGTGCGGGCGGGCGAGTGGCCGCCCGCCGCCCGGCGGCTCCTCATGATCCCCGACCTGGTGCACCGGCACCTCGGCGGGAAGGCGGTCACCGAGCGCACGAACGCGAGCACCACGCAGGCCTACGACCCGCGGGTGGGGACGTGGGACGACGCTCTCCTGCGCACGATCGGGGTGCCGCCGGAGGTGATGCCGGAGATCGTCGAGCCGGGGACGGAGCTCGGCCGGCTGCGCTCGCGGCTGGCGGAGCGGCTCGGCCTGCCCGCAGTGCCCATCGTCTGCCCGGCGACCCACGACACGGCGAGCGCCGTCGCCGCGATCCCGCTCGAGGCCGATTGGGCCTACGTGTCCTCGGGCACGTGGTCGCTCGTCGGCGCCGAGCTCGCCGCCCCGCTCTTGACGGAGGAGGCCCGCGCCGCCGGATTCACGAACGAGGCCGGCGTCGGCGGCACCACGCGCTTTCTCGTGAACTGCATGGGGCTCTGGATCCTCGAATCCTGCCGGGCGGTCTGGGAGCGGCAGGGCGAGCTCCTTCCCTGGGACGACCTCCTCGCGTGCCTCGCGGACGCCCCGGCGCCGCCGGCACTCCTCGATCCCGACGATCCGCGCTTCCTGAACCCTCCCGACATGATCGCCGCGATCGAGGCCCACCTCGCCGAGCGCGGGGCGGTGACCCCGCGCGGTCAGATCGCCTGGTCGCGGCTGATCCTCGATTCCCTCGCCGGCCGCTACGCGCGGATCCTCGCGCTCCTCGCCGCGGCGACCGGCCGGCCCCGGCGCGGCGTGCACGTGGTCGGCGGCGGGAGCCGGAACGCGTTCCTGAACCAGGCGACCGCCGATGCCACGGGGCTCCCGGTCCGGGCCGGCCCGGTGGAGGCGACGGCGATCGGCAACGTCCTCGTCCAGGCCATCCACGACGGCGCCTTCCCCGACCTCGCCGCGGCGCGCCGTTTCGTCGCCCGCCGTTTCCCCCCCGAGGAGCTCCATCCCCGGTGAGGACGGGCTCGTCCCCCCTATCCCCGCCTTCCCGCCCCCGAAGGAGATTCGCCATGCTCACGCTCGTTTCGCTCGCGGCTGCCGTCTTCGCCTCGCCCCCGCTCGCCGGTTCCGCGGATGCGCCGGGGGACTACGACGTCGTCTGGCTCTCGCCGAGCGCCGATGCCTCCGGTTCCATGCCCCTCGGCAACGGCGAGGTGGCGGTGAACGCCTGGATCGAGCCGAACGGAGACATCGTCTTCTATCTCGGCCGCACGGACTCCTGGGACGAGCACGGCCGCCTGCTCAAGATCGGCCGGATCCGCGTGCACATCGAGCCGAATCCGCTCGCCGGCGGGGCGCCCTTCCGCCAGACGCTGCGCCTTGCCGACGCCACGCTGGAGGCGCGCGCCGGCGAGGGCGAGGGAACCACGGTACTGCGGCTGTGGGTGGACGCCCGCGATCCCGTCGTGCACGTCACCGTCGATTCGCCCCTCTCCTGCACGGCGACCGCCGCGCTGGAGCTCTGGCGGACCGAGCGCGCCGCGCTGCCGAGCCTGGAGGTCAGCGACGTGATGCTCGATCGCTCCCGGCCGGACTCCATGCACGCGCCGGTGATCGTCGAGCCGGACACCGTGCTCGACGGAGGGACGGACCGCATCGGGTGGTTCCACCACAACGCCCGATCGGCGGGACCCGCCGTGACCGCCCGCATCCAGGGGCTCGCGCTGCCCGCGGACGGCGATCCCCTGCTCGGCCGAACCTTCGGGGCGGTCGTCCTCGCGGACAGCGCGCGCCGACTGGACGAACGGCGCCTGTTGAGCCAGACCGATCGCCGGCACCACTTCCGCGTGTACGTCCACACCGAGCACCCGGCCGGTCCGGAGCTGTGGCGCGCGGCGATCGACGAGATCATCGCGGGGGCGGAGGCGAGGGACCGCCAGACCCGCCGCGCCGACCACGATGCCTGGTGGCGCGAGTTCTGGGGGCGGAGCTGGATCCACGTGACGCGCGCGACGCCGGCCGCCCCGCCCGTCCTCGTCCCCGCCAACGATCACCCGGTGCGGATCGGCTCCGACCAGCGGGGCGAGAACCTCTTCGGCGGCCGCCTCGGCCGCGTCAGCGTGCTCGCCCGACCGCTCGCGCCCCTCGACATCGCGAATCTGGCCCAGATCGCCGATCAGGCCGCGCTCCCCCCGATGGAGGGGTTGCTCTACAGCGGCATCCCCGCCGCCCCCCTCCCCCTCCCCGACTCCGCCGGCTGGAGCTTCGCGGGCGGGCTGACCGTCGAGGCCCTCGTCCGGCCCCCGGCAGAGCCGGCGGGCCCCGGCCGCATCGTCGACAAGATCACGCCGGGAGGCAGCGACGGCTTCCTCCTCGATACGCACCCCGGGAACGGTCTGCGGCTGATCGCCGGGGCGGCGACGCTGCCGGCGGCGCTTGTCCTCTCCCCTGCTGAGTGGACCCACGTGGCGGGCGTCGTCGATCCCGGGGCCGGCGAATTGCGGCTGTACGCGAACGGCGAGCTCGTCGCGCAGCGCACGGTGGAGGGGCAGGACGACGCGTTCGTGGTTTCCCGCGGCTATGCCTTGCAGCGGTTCCTCACCGCGGCCGCGGGGAGAGGCCGCTACCCGATCAAGTTCAACGGCTCCCTCTTCACCGTGCCGCACGCCGGAGCCCCGGGGGACGCCGACTACCGCCGCTGGGGCCCCGGCTACTGGTGGCAGAACACTCGGCTCCCCTATCTCGCCCTGTGCGCGAGCGGGGACTTCGATCTCTCGCGGCCGCTCTTCCGGATGTACGCCGAGGATCTGCTGCCCCGGTTCGTCGCGCGCACCCGCGTGACCTTCGGCCACGAGGGCGCTTTCCTCCCCGAGTGCATCTACTTCTGGGGGGACGTGTTCAGCGAGACGTACGGCTGGACTCCGCTCGGCGAGCGGGGCGCGGACAAGCTCCAGGAAAGCGGGTGGCACAAGTGGGAATGGGTCTCGGGGCTCGAGCTCGTGTGGATGATGCTCGACTGGTACGAGCACACGCTCGACGCGGCCTTCCTCGCCAAGACACTTCTCCCCGCCGCCCGCGAGGTCCTCGTCTTTTTCGACCGCCATTACTCGACCGGCGAGGACGGGAAGCTCGTCCTGCACCCGGCGCAGGCTCTGGAGACCTGGTGGGACTGCACGAACCCCATGCCCGAGCTGGCTGGGCTGCACGCCGTCACTGCCCGCCTCCTCGCTCTGCCGCCCGCGCCGGTGCCGCCGGACGAGCGGATCTTCTGGCAGGCGCTCGCCGTCAAGCTCCCGCCGCTGCCGACGCGCGAGGAGAACGGCGTCGCCATGCTCGCGCCGGCGGCGCGCTTCGCGAACAAGAGCAACATCGAGAATCCCGAGCTCTACGCCGTCTTCCCGTTCCGCCTCGTCTCGTTCGAGAAGGAGAACGCCCCCCTCGGCCGCGCCGCGCTCGCCCATCGCTTGGACCGCGGCCACGCCGGCTGGCGCCAGGACGACCTCTTCATGGCCTACCTCGGTCTCGCCGTCGAGGCGCGCGCCAATCTCGCCGCCCGCGCCCGCGAGTACCACGCGGGCTCCCGCTTTCCCGCCTTCTGGGGTCCGAACTACGACTGGGTGCCCGACCAGGACCACGGCGGCGTCTTGATGCGCACGCTCCAGGCGATGCTGCTCCAGACGGAGGCCCGTGCGATCCACCTGCTGCCCGCCTGGCCGAAGGACTGGAACGCCTCCTTCCGCCTGCACGCCCCGTTCCGCACGGTCGTCGAGGGCGAGGTGCGCGGCGGCGAGCTCGCCGGGCTGAAGGTCACTCCCCCGGAGCGGGCGGCGGACGTCGTCGTGCACGCCGCGCAGTGACTCGCCCCGCCGTCACTCCTCGAGCAGGAGCAGCTCCACCCTCCGGAACTCGACAGGATGGCTCTCCGCCTGGAGGGAGATCGTCCCGCCGGTGAGGAGGAGATCGCCGCCGGCGGCTAGGGCGGGCGCTGCGGGATCGCTCGGATCGAGCTGCGGCGCTTCGTATTCGAGGACGAGCACGCCGTCGACGAAGTGCCGGATCCGCTCGCCCCCGAGCACCTCGATCTCCACCGTCACCCACTCGCCGGCGGGAAAGGTCGGCGCGCTCGAGTTCGTGCAATGCTGCGTGATCAACTCGCCGTTCCGCACCACGTTCGTGCCGGGCGTGCAGAGATTGGCGGTGGGCCGGGCCCCGGAGCCGTCGTCGCCGAGGAGCTGCACCTCGATCGACACGGGGAACTCCTGGTCGACTCCCATGCTCTCCGCCGGCTGCCCGTGCACCATGATCCCGCTGTTGCGGAACGCCCAGCCCGGCGCGCCGGGGCACTGCTCGCCCACGAAGCGGTACTCGACGCGCATCCGGTAGCGCGAGTAGGCGTGGGCATAGAAGAGATGCCCGAACTCGCCGCCGAACTCGGCGTAGCCGTCGTAGCGCACGGCGAGCACCCCATCCTCGACGCGGAACGTCCGCCGGGGATCCTCGCCGAGCGCGCGGCCGGCGATCTTCGGCGTCCAGCCGGAGAGGTCTCGGCCGTTGAAGAGCGGAATCCAGCGGGCCTCGTCGCTGGCCGCGGGCGCCGGGGGGGCGTCGGAGGAACCACCGCAGGCCGGCAGCAGGCCGGCGAGGAACAGGACGAGGATCACGGCCCGGCGAGGGATCTGGTTCGTCATCGTCACTCCACGCGGAAGCTGTAGCGTCCCGAGGCCACCCGGAGCTTCGCCGCCCCGTCCTCGTGGCCGAGGATCTCGACGCCCTCGACCGACGCCAGGGGGCCGCCGCCCTCGGTCACTGCCTGCGTCACCGTGCACGGCACGTGCACGAGGGCGGTCGTGTTCGGCGGGATCGCGACATCGAGCCGCATCCCGTCGCCGTCCCGCTCCCAGCTCGTCTCGATCGGACCGTGCACGGAGAGGTGGCTCGCGCGGGCGCGCCCGATCCGCCCGCCCGGCCGCGGCCGGATCAGGATCTCGTCGTAGCCGGGAGCGAGGAGGTCGATCCCGCCGACGGTCCGGAAGATCCACTCCCCCACCGCGCCGAAGGCGTAGTGCGCGAAGGAGTTCATCCCCGGATCGTTGAATCCCGCCTCCGGCGTCCAGCCGTTCCACCGTTCCCAGATCGTGGTCGCGCCCTGGGCGATGGAGAACCCCCACGAGGGGAACGTGTCTTGGTGCAGGAGGCGATAGGCGACGTCCTCGCGGCCGATCTCCGCCAGCACGAGCATCAGGTCCTTCGTGCCGACGAAGCCCGTCGAGAGGTGCCAGTCGCGTTCCTCGAGCTTGCGGAGGAGGTGCTGCTCGGCCCGCGCGCGGTTCTCGCCTTCCACGAGGCCGAAGGCGAGGGCCAGGGCGTAGGCGGTCTGGGTGTCCCCCGCGATCCGGCCGTCGGCGCCGACATAGGCGTCCTGGAAGGAACGGGCGATGCGGGCGAACAGATCCTCGTAATGGGTCGTGTCCTCCGCCCGCCCGAGGGCGGCGGCGGCCCGTGCGGTGAGCTGGGTGCTGCGTGCGAGGTAGGCCAGGTAGAGCACGTCCTTGGGCGTCTCGTCCTGGATGTTGAGCCAGTCGCCGTAGCAGTGGAACTCGGCGGGCGGCCGCAGATCCTCCCGGCAGCGGCCGGCGCAGAAGGCGACGTAGCGTTTCATCCCCTCGTAGTGCCGTGCGAGGAGCCGGCGATCGCCGTACACCTCGTAGATCGTCCACGGGCAGATCACGCCCGCGTCGGCCCAGGCCGGTCCGCCGTCGGACCCCGACACCTTCAGCGGGGCCACCGTCGGGAACTGACCGTCCTTCCGCTGGCCGTCGGCGAGATCGACGAGCCACTTGGTGAAGAAAGCCTGCACGTCGCAGAGATAGGTGGCGGTGCGCGCGTAGACCTGGGCATCCCCCGTCCATCCGAGGCGCTCGTCGCGCTGCGGGCAGTCGGTGGGGATGTCGATGTAGTTCATCCGCTGCGTCCAGTAGATGTTGTGGACGAGCTGGTTCACCCCGCCATCGTCGCACTCGAAGGATCCGGCGGGCGGCGTGCGCGAGCCAATGGCGACGCCGACGAAGTCGCCGGGGGCGGGCGGCGCATCCAGGCCAGTCACCTCGACGAACCGGAAGCCGTGAAACGTGAAGCGCGGCTGCCACGTCTCCTCGCCGTCGCCGCGGCAGATGTACCGATCGGTCGCGCGCGCCCCGCGCAGATTGGTCGTGTAGATCGTGCCGTCGGGATTCAGGACCTCGGCGTGGCGGAGCACGATCTCGCGGCCCGCCGCGCCGCGCACGCGCAGGCGGACGACGCCGGCGAAGTTCTGGCCCATGTCGAGCACGTGGACGCCGGGGGCCGGGGCGGTGACGGCGATGGGCGTGAAAGTGGCGACCTCCCCCACGCGAGGGCCGGGGTGGGCGCCGATCTCGGCCGCGATCGCCGGCGTCACGTCCACCGCGCTCCACGCCGAGGCGTCGAACCCGGCCGCGTCCCAGCCCGGCATCGCGCGCCGGGCATCGTAGGCTTCGCCCATGAGGAAGTCGGCCTCGAGGAGTGGCCCCGCCGCCGCCCGCCAGCTCCCGTCGGTGACGACGACCTCCCGCGTGCCGTCTTCGTACTCGAGCACGAGCTGGGCGCGGAAGCGCGTCGTGTCGCCGTAGTGGTCCCGCTTGCGCCCCCAGCCGACGTGCCCGGAGAACCAGCCGTCGGCGAGCACCGCCCCGATCGCGTTCGCGCCCGGGCGCACGAGGCTCGTCACGTCGTACGTGTCGTAGTACACGCGCCGCGCGTAGTCGGTCCACCCCGGCGTGAAGTAGTCGTCACCCACGCGCTCTCCGTTCAACCGCGTCTCGTAGATGCCGAGGGCGGAGGCGTAGAGCATGGCGCGCCGCACGGCCCGGGCGGCGGTGAACTCCCGGCGCAGATAGCGGGGAGGGGGCAGGAAGAGCCCGTCCGGGTGATCGGCCGCCGCCACCGCGAGCTCGCGGGCCTCGTCCCACCCGATCCAGTCCGCCGCCCACGCCGCGGGATCGAGGAGGCCCGTCGCGAAGCTCGCCGGTGCGCTCCACGGGGTGACCCGGCCTCCCCCGTCCCACGCGCGCACCATCCAGAAGCACGCCGCGCCGGAGGGCAGGGGCGCGCCGCCGTATTCCACGCCGTAGGTGGCGTTCGACTCGACGCGGCCCGAGTCCCATAGATCGCCGCGCTCCGCCGCCAGCGCCCCCCGGTCCGTCGCCACGAGGATCCGGTAGGCCGACTGCCGCACGCTCCGCGCGCCGGATTCGTCCTCGATCCACCAGGAGAAGCGCGGGTACGGCTCGTCGATGCCGAGGGGCTCTACCCGGCTCTCGCACGCGAGGTGCGTCGCGCGGAGATCGCCGTCCTTCTTCTCCGTCGCCTGACATGCCGCCATGAGCATCACCAGGAACGCGCCGATCCACCTCGCCATGCGTCCACCTCCAGCCGGAGCTCCGGTACCGGGCGGCCGAGCATACGGATCGCTCAGCGGTGATAGAAGACCTCCTTCATCGGCGACCACCACTCGCCAGGGGCAGCCGTGGGAATGGGCTGCTGGCAGGGGTCGGTCTCCTTCCACCACCGCTTGGTCTCCGCGTCCTCCGCCATCCTCGCCATGTCGGCGGCGAAATCGTCCCCCGTGTACTCGAAGTAGCCGAAGAGGTAGTGCTTCCCTTCCTCGAGCTCCACGAGGTGGATCGAGTAGTTCTGGATGTGGCAGGCGCTGATCCGCTCGAGCACGCCCGGCCAGGGCTGGGCGTGGAGCTCCTCGTAGCGCGCCACCCGGTCCGGCTTCAGGCCGATGACCATCGCATAGCGCGCGGGCGGAGCCGCCGGAGCCGATCGGCACCCGGCGAGGCCGGCGACGACGGGGAGGCCGAGGAGAACGATCGAGAAGGGGCTCATCATGGCGGTTAACGGAAGATCCAGTAGAGGCCGGCGAGGACCGCGGCCAGGGCCAGGGAGACGAGGCGCGGGTCGGAGAGGCCGGCGAGGGGCGCGGCGAGCCGCGCCGGCAGCGAGCCCGCTCAGGAAGACCGCGCTGATCGGCGGCGCGAGGACGGAGATCATCTGGTTGATGCCCTTGAAGATCCCTCCGAACCGCTCGCCCTGGGTCGACCAGAGGATGGCGAGGGCCATCACCACGACCACCGTGATCTGTCCCGTGCGGACGAGCGTCCGCCCCCTGCTCCGCCACCGCGGCGAGGGCAAAGCCGGTCACCGCCGCCGCGCCGGCGAGCAGCACGATGGTCTGGATCGCTTCGGTGACGACGACCGACCGCAGGCCGCCGGCCGCGGTGTAGAGGATGGTCAGGGCGGAGACGAGCAGGATGGAGAGGAGCACCGGCAGGCCGACGAGCCGCTCGAGGATCACCGCCCCCGCGTAGAGCGCGACGCCGATGTGGATGAAGAGTGCCCCGACGACGGCCAGGAACGCGAGGAAGGTCCGCGCGCCGGGGCCGAACCGCCGCTCGAGGAACTCCGGCAGGGTGGTGACGCGGGTGCGGAAGTAGAACGGGGCGAACACCAGGCTGAGCAGGATCAGGCAGGAGACCGCCATCCACTCGAAGTTGCCCACCACGAGCCCGTAGCGGAACCCGTCGGAGGCGAGCCCGGTCAGGTGCACCGCGGAGATGTTCCGTGGCGAAGAGGGCCAGCCCGATCGTGGGCCACCGCAGAGTGCGCCCGGCGAGGAAGTAGGCATTCGTCGACTCGCGCGAGCGCCGCGAGGCGATCATCCCGATCGCGGTGATGCCGGCCAGGTAGGCGGCGACGACGGCGAGGTCGAGGGGATGGGTGGCCATGGGAGCCGCCGAGCGACGCGACGACACTGGCCGGCGGATCGTAGCCAGCGCCGGCCGCCCGCTCCGCGCGAATTGCGGCTTTCCGGCCCCGCTCCGCGCCGCTACCATCGAGCGACCTCTCGCCGATGATGACCGCCATGCTCCGGCGCCGATGGATGATCGCCGCCCTGGTCGGGCTCCTCTCCTGCGCCGC
>JBFMCU010000020.1:0-3698 GCA_040754415.1 Planctomycetota bacterium | reverse complement strand
CCCCGGCGCCACCCCCACCCCCCTCGAACCCGGTCCCGTCGCCGCGCGCGCCCCCGCTAGCCCGGCTACCACATGCTCCACTCGCCGGAGGGAGCCCCCGCCCCCACGACTTTGACGGGACCGTGCGAAGGTCGGCCACCTGCTCGATGTCGGCTGCGGCACCTGCTTCTACTTCCCCCTCCTGGCCGCGAAGGCGGAGCGGATCACCGGCATCGACCTCTGCATACCGATGCTGGAGCAGGCCCAGGAGCTCATCCGGGAGAAGGACCTGCGGAACTGCACCGTGCGCGAGGCGTCCGCCCTGGAGCTGCCCTTCGAGGCGGGCAGCATCGATGTGGTCCTTTCCTGGGACTTCCTGCACCACGTCCCCGACGTGGAGAAGGCGCTGGGCGAGATCGCCCGGGTATTGAAGCCCGGCGGGCGCTACATCGCCCTGGAGCCCAACCTCCTGAACCCGTCGATCTTCTGGTACCACCTCCGGCGGCGAGTGGAATAGGGTCTGTTCGCGAAGAACCAGTTCCGGATACGGGCGGCCCTCCGGAGGCGCTTCGAGTTCCGGATCACCTACGACAACACGATCATCAGCTTCCTGAGCAAGCGGACGCTGCCGATCTGGAAGGCGGTCGATCTCCTGACCTCCGTCCCCCCGTTCCATCTGCTCTCCTTCCGCTACACCCTGGAGTGCACCCCCAAGACATGATCCGCGACGGCGACCCGCGGGAGGCTCCATGTCGCGCCTGCTGATCGTCCTGGCCGGCGCCGCGTTCCTCGCCGGCTGCCACGCGGATGGCGAACGGGCCCCCGAGATGCGCTGGTGGAAAGGCAACACCCACACCCACACTCTCTGGAGCGACGGCGACGCCGCGCCGGAGGCGGTCGTCGCCTGGTACCGGGAGCACGGCTACCAGTTCCTCGCGCTCTCCGACCACAACGTCCTCCAGGAGGGCGAGCGGTGGTTCCCGGTCGCCGCCGACGGCAAAGGGCGCCTGAACCCCGCCGAGCTCGAGGGGCTGATCCAGCGCTTCGGAGCGGACGCGGTGACGGTGCGGGAGGTGGACGGCCGGCGCGAGATGCGCCTCCTCGCCCTCGACGAGCTGCGCGCGCGTTTCGAGACCCCGGGCGAGTTCGTCCTCATCACCGGCGAGGAGATCACCGCCGGCTTCCGCGACGCGGGCGAGCCGCCTCGGGATCACCCCGTGCACGTCAACGCCCTGAACATCGCCGCTTGCCTCCCGGCACCCGCGGGCGACTCGATCGTCGACGTGATGAACCGGGCGGTGGACGCCGTCGTGCAGGAAGGCGAAGCGACCGGCCGGCCCGTGCTCGCCCACGTGAATCACCCGAACTTCGGCTGGGGGCTGACCTGGCGCGACCTCGCCCAGGTGCGCGGCGGTCGCTTCTTCGAGGTCCTGAACGGCCACCGGGGCGTGGCGAACCACGGCGACGCGACCCATCCCGGCACCGAGGAGATGTGGGACCGGGCTCTGGTGCTCCGCCTGACGGAGCTCGCCCTCGATCCGCTCTACGCGCTGGCGACGGACGACGCCCACAACTACTTCGGCAAGGACACCGCTCAACCCGGGCGCGGCTGGGTGATGGTGCGGGCGCCGGAGCTCTCGGCGGCGGCAATCATCGCGGCCATGCGGCACGGCGACTTTTACGCTTCGAGCGGAGTGACGCTCTCCGACGTGACGCGCGGGGACCGCGAGTACCGCGTCGCGATCCACGTGGAGGAGGACGTTTCCTACACCACGCGTTTCGTGGGCACGCGCCGCACGGCGGAGGGGATCGGGCCGGTGGGGGAGGTCTTCCTCGAGACGGACACCAACCCGGCCGTGTATCGCTACCGCGGCGACGAGCTCTACGTGCGCGCGGTCGTCGTCTCCTCGCGGGACCACCCCAATCCCTTCGCGGCGGGCGACAAGGAGATGGCCTGGACGCAGCCGGCGGCGGGCCGCTGATCCCGGCTACAGGAAGCGCAGGCTGACGTAGGCGAGGACCGCGAGCAGGACCAGCCCGAGGACCAGGCTGGTGACGATGAGCCTCTTCTCCACCGGGAGGAGCGGCTCGTAGTCCATCTTCGCCAGCTCGTCGGCCAGCTTGCGGGCGGATTCGTGCTTCTCGTCGCTCATCGCCGGCCTCTGATCGTCAGCCCGCCGCCGGGGGGGGCACTACGCCGTGGAAGAACAGGAAGGAGATCGCGAGCCCGATCCAGATGATGAACCCGAAGAGGCTGATCAGGTAGACCGCCGCGAGGCGCCCCATGCCCTCCTCCCAGAGGCGGCGGAAGTCCGACACGAGGCCGATCGCGAAGAAGGTCATCGCGAAGAAGAGGAGGCGGAAGGCGTTCGCCTCGCCGGTGGCGAGCTCCGCCGCGCTCTTGAGCTCCGGCGCCGCGAGGACGACGGCGAGGAGGACCACGAAGGTCAAGACGTACCCGAGGACGAACTTCGGGAAACGATCCCAGATCTGGCTCGCGCCCAGCCGCTCGCCGGCGGGGCAGGGCTCGATGCGCGTGCACCAGATGACGGCGAGCACGAACGCCCAGACCCCGATGAAGACGTCGATGAACATCTTCACCGTCGTCGTGGTCATGAGCATCCAGCCCTTGGCCCACGCGGTGCCCTCGCAGACGAGGGATTCGGTGATAGCGCCGCTCGCGATCGCCGCGCCGTCGGTCTTGACGGCGAGTCCCATCCACGCCGCCGCCACCATCGGCTCGTGGGAGAGGAAGCGATCGGCGAGGAAGGGGAGGAGCAAGAGCTCCACCACCGCGAAGATCACCACGAGCGAGCTGACCATGATGGGGACCACCGGCCGGGCGCGGATCGCGGCGCCGGTGGCGATCGCCGCGGAGACGCCGCAGATCGAGACCCCGGAGGCCAGCGGCGCCGCCCACTCCCGGCTGAACCGGAAGTAGCGCCGCGCGAGGAAGTACACGAGGGCCCAGTAGATCAGGTACGCCTCGACGATCGCGCAGAAGCCGCGGAAGAGGATCGAGCCGGCGAGCCCGGCCGCCTGCGCCGCCTTCACGCCCAGGCCCGCGCCCATGATTACGATCGCTGTCTTGATGAACCACTCCGGGCGGGTCGCTTCGCGGAGCTTCCGGGCGGCGCCGGGGAAGAAGTTTCCGGCGATCAGGCCGGCCAGGAGGGCGAGGATGAGCCCCGCCTCTCCCGTGAGGTTCAGGGACCAACCGAACCCGAACTTCTCGAGCTTGTCCGGGGTGGCCGCGATCCGCGCCCAGTGGCCGAGGAAGAGGCAGCCGGCGCTAGCCCAGAAGATGACGGTCAGGCCCGCCGCGAACTCCCCGACGCTCGCGCCGAGCGCCTTCGCCCCGACGGAGAACAGGACGAGGGTCGCCCCGTAGGTCGCGAGCAGGGCGAGGAACGGAGAGAGCCCCGCGTACTCCTTCGAGACGGGCTTCAACGCCTCGCGGGCGTTCCCCCACACCTCGAACTTCGCGACCCAGCCGAGGAGGTCGGTGCCGCCAAGCGTTCCAATGGACAGCGCGAAGATCGCGAGCCCGAGCCAGACCGACCACCAGTCTTCCGTCCGGAAGAGCTTCGACGGTAACTGTTTAGCGGGTCAGTGGGCCTTTCGGGAGCGGTGAGAGGCGATCCTTCGGAGGATCCTGTCGCAACGCTCGTCGAGCTCGAGCTTCTTGCGATCAAGGCGGTGGAAGTCGGCCAGCGTGC
>JBFMCU010000019.1:0-30938 GCA_040754415.1 Planctomycetota bacterium | reverse complement strand
AAGCAACCCGTGGAACCTGGCGTCCGAGAGCAATCGATGCGACAACGTAGGCCTCCTTCTGTTTCAGCCACAAAAGGAGACGATCCCCCTCGACGGAGTACGTCAACCTCCCCGAGGGGGATCACTTCACTTCCACCGCCCAGCGTGCCCCAAGACGGGCGTGGACCCATCGCGGAGCGTGCCGCGGCTCACACTACGGCCGGATCATGGCCGGCGAGCGGAAGCTCGCGGCGGACGTCCTCCTCGACGGGAAGACCGACTTCGAGATCACCCTGGATCTCCGCGGGAGCTGATTCCGGGTCCGTTCGGGCGGCTGGCGACCCCGGGAAGGGATTGCCGGCCCGCCCTCACCGCCTGACGCCAGTCGTACACGGCGCCGCCCCGTTCCCGGGCCGGGGATTCAAGACGCGATCCTCCGGAGGCCGAAGGAGCGGTCCTCCGGGGGGGAGGGAAGCCTCCCGGGGGCCTCGAACGGCCGTGCGGCGGCGGCGAAGCCGCCCAACGCCGGCGTGACCGGGGCGGAACGGGGAAGATAGGCAGCTTGGCCCGGGGAGGACCGGCGGCGGTCCGCGGCGGGCGGAGGGACAGCGTGGCACGACACGACGCGGGGAAGCGGGCGGGGTGGATCCTCGGGCTCGGAGGGCTCGTCGCGGGCCTCGGGCTCAGCGCGTGCAGCGGCGGGGGATCCGGGAGCGGCGGCGAGCCGGGCGAGGACGATCCGCCGGTCGCCGGCTTCACGGGCTCGCCGACGAGCGGGGAGGCGCCCCTCGCGGTGACCTTCACCGACGCCTCGACGGGGGACGGGCTCTCGAGCTGGAGCTGGACCTTCGGGGACGGCGGGACCTCCGCCGCGCAGCACCCCGTCCACACGTACGACACCCCCGGCACATACACGGTGAGCCTCACGGTCGCCGGCACCGCCGGCACGGACGCTTTCACGCGCGAGAGCTACATCGCCGTGGCCGAGCCGGCCCCGGTCGCCGGCTTCCAGGGATCGCCGCTCGCCGGCGAGGCTCCGCTCGCGGTGAGCTTCGCCGACGAGTCGAGCGGCACGATCACGAGCTGGCTGTGGGAGTTCGGCGGCAGCGGGAGCTCCACCGCGCAGCACCCGAGCCACACCTTCACCGCGGCGGGCACGTACGACGTCAGCTTGACGGTGAGCGGGCCCGGGGGCGCGAACACGCTGCTCCGCACGGGCTACATCACGGTGGCCGACGCCGGCGGGGTCGCGGCGGCCTTCAGCGCCTCGCCGACCTCCGGCGCGGCTCCGCTCCTCGTCGACTTCACCGACGAGTCGATCGGCGACATCACGAGCTGGGACTGGGACTTCGGCGACCTCGGCACCTCGACCGCGCAGCACCCGAGCCATACCTACGTGGCGGAGGGGACCTACACGGTGAGCCTGACGGTGAGCGGGCCGGGGGGCAGCGACACGCGGACCCGCGTCGACCTCATCCGCGCCGGCGGCGAGGAGATCGTCGCCGATCACACGACCCTCGACATCGCGCAGGTCCCGGCGTCCTGGGTCCAGGCCGCCAAGCAGTCGCTCCACATCGCCTACGGCCACACCTCCCACGGCAGCCAGATCATCACCGGCGTGCGGTTCCTCGACGCCTTCCTGGGCGACACGGGGCTCTACGACGTGTCCGACGGCCCGCGGGCCGGCTGCCTCGACATCGACGACTACTTCGTGGGAGGCGACCTCGGCAACCCCGACCGCTACACCTGGTCCCTCCGTACGCGGGAGTACCTGGACGATCCGGCGAACGCCGACGTGAACGTTGTCATGTGGTCCTGGTGCGGGCAGGCCGCCACGACGATCGACAACATCGACATCTACCTGAACTTGATGGAGGGGCTGATCGCGGACTACCCGGACGTCCAGTTCGTGTTCATGACCGGCCACGTCGACGGCACCGGGTTGAACGGGCTCCTGCACCTCGCCAACGAGCACATCCGCGCGCACTGCCGGACCCACGATCGGATCCTCTACGACTTCGCGGACGTCGAGAGCTACGACCTGGACGGAACGTACTTCGGGGACAAGTACGTGAACGCGAACTGCGAGTACGACACGGACGGGAACGGGAGCCGCGACGGCAACTGGGCCCTCGAGTGGCAGAGCACCCACGTGGAGGGCGTCGAGTGGTACGACTGCGGCGGCGCCCACACCCAGTCCCTGAACTCGAACCAGAAGGCCTACGCAGCCTGGTGGCTCTGGGCGCGGCTGGCGGGTTGGGACGGAATGTAGGCGCTCCCGAGTCCGCGCTGCCGGGTCAATAGCGGATCGTCGCGCGCACCTCGCCGCCGCCCGGCGGCACGGTGAGCGGGACGGGCGCGGAGAGATCCACGACCGGGCCGGACTCGCTCCTCCTCCCGTTGACCCTCACCACGTAGCTCCCCGGGAGGAGCGCCGGCAGGCGAAGGGTCCAGGGCGGACCCGCGTCGAGATCGAGCCCCCGCAGGAAGCGGATCGTCGGGTCCTCGCGCGCGCGGATGAAGACGATGGTGTCACCATCGGCGGAGGGCGGCCCTTCGATGCGAAGCTCCACGGGGCTCGGCCGGGGCACCACGAAGCGCGCCTCGGGGAGGGAGGCATCGAGGATCCGCTCGAAGGTGCGCCCCGCGAGCTCTAGGCGGACGGTCACGTCCCCGAACGGCAGGTCGGCGACCTCGAAGACTCCCGGCCCGCCGGACCGCACGGGGGAGCGGAGAGGGCTCCCGTCTGCCTCCAGATGCACGCTTCCGCCCTCGATGGGCCGGCCGTCCGGGTCCACGACGATCACCCGCAGCGGCCAGCCGGCAGTCAGGCGGAGGACGACCTCCACGCCCTCCGGGGGGAGGGGATAGTCCGCCTCGAGAAGCGGAGCGAATCCCGGGGCGGTCACCTGGAGAGCGACTCGATCCGGCAGATAGCCCTCGAACGTGAAGGAGCCGTCGGGCTCGCACCTCTGCGTGGATGCCCGGCGCTCCGCGGGGATGGAGAGCGCGACCTGCGCGCTGCCCACGGGAGCGCCGTCCGGCCCGCGGACGACGCCCCGCAGGCTGCGGAGCCCCGGCGGGAGCTCGATCGCCAGCTCCCGCCGCTCGCTCTTTCGCAGGGGAGCGACCGCGATCTCCCGCGCCAGCAACCCGCATGGATCGAATACCCGGATCGTGAGCGGCACGCCGGCGCAGATCCCCGAGAGTTCCAGGCGCCCGCATTCGTCCGGTTGCAGCTCCGCTCGTCCCTCCGGGGGCCCGCGAGACTCGCCCATCGCGCCTTTCGCGCCGGCGATCCGATTGGCAGGGTCGGGCAGCCAGGAATTCGACGCGGGAAACAGGGGTTCCTGGCTGGCGATGTGGATCAACAGTCCTGCGGGGGGTGGTCCGCCGCCCCGGGTGACGGCGATCGCCAGCTCTGTGCCGCCTGCGAGCGTGACCACGATCGGGTCCGGCATGGTCGATTCGAGCCGGATCTCGGCAGGGTCGTATCCCTGCGCCACGACGATGAGCTTCTCGTCGTGCGGATCGACCTCGAAGGAGGTCCGGCCCGTACTGTCGGTCGGCGCGCTGCTGGCGATCGTCGTCCGGTATCCCTCCGGCGGGGTCGAAACCAGCGCCCCTTCCACGGGGCGCGCGGCGCTGTTCTGGACGAGGAAGCGGAGCTCCGAGAACGTTTCGAGCGGAAGGTCCCCGAGATCCCAGACGCCCGCGGCGTCCGGCATCGTGGGGGAGAGCGCAACCATCGCTTCGCCAGCACCGGTGGTGCTGGCCAAAGTGAGGGAGAGCCTCTCGGCGAAGACCGGAGGCTGAAGAAGGACCGCGAAACGACCTTCCTGGTCGGCCTCGCGGTTCGTGCTGGTGCGGTTGCCGTGCTCAGGCATCCGCGCTTCCAGCCTGACCCGCGCCCGCGGAACAGGGCCGCCGCTCTCCCCGTGGACCACTCGCCCCCGGAGCACCACCGCGCGCGCATACTCGAGCACGAGACCCACGGCCGGCCCGGCCACCGGAGTGGTCTTTCCCGGGAAGGGCCAGGTCGAGGTCGGTGCATCCCAGGCCGCGACGAGGGGATGGAGTCCGGCGGGGGCAGGGATCCGCCCTCCCCGCCACTCCTCCGGCAGCCCCCCGAAGCGGAACGCCCCATCCGCCGCCGTGCGGATTTCCCGCGGCGCCGCGGGCGTCGTGCCGAGCGCCTCCCAGACGGGATCGGGGAGGACCTCGTCCTCGCTCCAGACCGTCGCCGGCAGGAGGGAGAGAGCGACTTCTTCGCCGGGCGGCCCGCCGTCGATCACGATCCAACCGGAGACCTCCGCGCCGGGGGCGAGCACGATCCGCTCCGCCGTCGCTCCGGGATCGAGCGGCCGGCGCAGAAGCGGGGCGTCCGGCGTGAAGATCGCCAGCTCTGCCTCCAGCGGCGCGGCGCGGACCGTCGCCCGCCCGCTCTCGTCGGTCGTCGCGGCGGAGAGCACCTCCGCCGCGCGGAACACGATCACCCGCGCGCCCGCCGCCGGCATTCCGCCGGCGAGGAGCACTTCGAACGCGAGGTCGCCGGCGCTCGCCGCGGCGGCCTCCCGGCGCCCCGGCGCGGGCTCGGCTCCGCCCGCCGCCGGGAGACCGGCGCTCTCCCCGCCCGCCCGCGCCGGCTCCTCCCCGGCCGCGGCGGTGGAGCTCACCGCCACCGGCGTGCTCTCGCCGCTCCCGTTTCCCCCGATCCACGCGAGAATGGACACCGCGACCACCGCGAGAACTGCGACGACCGCGACGAGGAGCGTCGATCGGGACATGGCGAGCTCGGACCTTCCGCGCGGGGATTCTACAAGCGAGCGGACCGCTGCTACTCTCTCGCGATGCTTCGTCTCGTCCTCCTCTGCCTCTCCCTCCTCCTGCCGGCCGAGGACGGTGCTCGGGCCTCCGATTGGATCACCATGGGCACCGATTGCCGGCTCGTCACGGCCGGCGACGTGAACGCCGACGGCTTCGCTGACGTCGTGACGATCAACGGCCCCCGCGACCTCTGCCTCGCCCCGGCGGTCCACGGCTGGAAGTCCGGGCCGTGGGCCGTCCTCGCGCCGGGGATCCCCGCCGGCGAGGTGGCGCTGCTCGGCGCCGACCTCCTTCCCGAGGCGGCGGGCGACGAGGTGGCGATCGTCTACCTCGACCACGCCGACCTTCGCTCCGCGTTCGTCGACGGACGGCTCACCGCTCTGCACCGCGTCGAGGCCCCGGCCGGGGTCGTCCTCGCCGCGGCCGCGGAGGCGGCCTCTGGCTGAAGTCGCACCTGGGCGACGAGCAGTGGTCGGAGAAGCGCGTGCTGCCGAGCTCGGGGACGGAACGGGATCCGGTCCTCGTCGGTGGAACGGACCATGGGCTCGTCCTCTGCTCGCGTCCCGTCGTCGCCTTCGACGGCGCCGGGCGGCTGGCGATCTTCCACCAGGGCGGGCCCGACGCGGGCGGGCAGATGATCGCCTATCGCACCTCCCGCGTCGGCAACGCCGCCCTCGACGAGGGCTGGCTCACCTGCATGCTCTACGACGTCTGGACCCGGTCGCGGGTCGCGGTCGGCTTCGCGAGCGGGCCGCAGGGCGCGATCTTCGCCTATCGCTGGAACACGGGCCGCGAGCACCTCAACTGGCTCGCGACCGCCCACCTCGGGTTCGGCATCGACCCCGAGTCCATGCGCGACTTCGACGATGGCGAGAAGGTCTCGCGGTGGGGGATCCGCCACTCGATCCTCACCATGCGGCCGGATTGAACGCGGCCGTCAATCCACGAGGACCGCAACCGGCCCGCGGAGCCCGGCGTCGAAGTCCGCGGGTTCGGGGGCGACCCACCCCCAGCGGCCGAACCGCTTCATCGCGTTGCAGAGGAGGTTGCCGACCCGGACCTTCACCTCGTTCTCGCCGGGAGCGACGAGAGCCGTGACGTCGAATCGGAACGGCGGCCAGAGCCGCGCCCCGGCGGGCCGGCCGTTCACCCAGACCTCCGCCATGTGCCGCACCTCGCCGAGATCGAGGACGACGCGGCCCTTCGCGCCGGCCAGCGAGAACGAAGTCGTGTAGTCGAGGAAACCGGTGAATTCCCCGAGACCCCAATCGAGCCACGAGGCGAGGGGCCGCTCTTCGCCCGCCCCGCCCGCGAAGGACTCCGGCAGCGGCGATACGCTGCCCGGCGATGGGGGCGGCGGCTGCGCCGCGGGGTCGATGGAGGCTCGCCACGGTCCGGCGAGCGCGAGGCTCGCCGGCGCACCGCGCGGCGGGGCCGCCGGGGCGTGGACCGCTTCTCGCGTGGTATCGAAGACGACCCAGCAGGCCTCGTACGGTCCGAACGCCAGCTCCACCGTGCTGTCAAACCCATCCGTGAGGGACGGGACGTCCGTGATGGATCCGGACTCGCAGTCCCACCGGGAAACGGCGCCGTGCGCGTTGCGGAACGAGAGCGTGCAGTCTTGCTCCGTGCCGGCGTTGTTGGCGAGCCAGAAGAAGTCCCGGGCGCCGATGCGGCGGTGGAGCGCGAGCAGGGGGAACTCGTCGCCCTGGATCCGTACCTCCGGTTCCAGGTACGCCGCTCCCTCCGCTGCGAGGGCCGCGACGCCTTCCGGGGTCCGGCGCACGGTGGGCAGCGACACGAGCTGGCGCATGAGCTCGTCCATCTCCGGATCGCCGAGCCCGCGCTCGCTCGATCCTTGCGGGAGGTCGCCGAGGAGGTAGACCGTCCCGCCCAAGCGCGCGAAGTCCACGAGCCGGCGCGCGATATCCACTGGCAGAATATACAGGGACGGCACGACCACCGCCTGGAACTTGAACGGCCCGCGGACAAGCTCCGGGAACGGCCCCACACGCATCTGGCGGAGGTAATGGCGGTCGGCGACGAGGTACTCGATCCGCGCCGCGGTCAGCTCCTCGATCGCGCGGCGGTAGACGGCCTCGATCGCCTCGATGGCCGGCCCCGGCTCGCCGATGTCGACCCGCGACTCGAAGAGTCCGCCGACCGGCTCGTCGGCGTCGAAGATCCGGCCCCCGAGCAGCGCCCAGACGCTGTCCATGGGGTTCACGAGGAGCACGTCGGGGACGAGATGGCCGTGGGAGTTCACGTAGCTCGCCCGGCGGCAGAAGTCGGTCCACAGATGGAAGTGCCGCCAGTACGGGTTGCTCGTGAACCAGTCGGGCGGGTAGGGGATCGTCTCGAGCCGGCGGCTGACGTTGACGCCGTGCGGCACGATGTGGCTCACCCCCCAGGCGATCACCGCGTTCGCGGCTTGCTTCATGAGCACCGGCGACATCTGCCAGCCGGCCACGCCCAGGATCTCGCTCTGGAAGCGGCGGTTCTCGAACTCAGTTACCGACTGCGTTTCCTTGAAGTCGTGCACCTCGAGGGCCTTGCGCACCAGGCAGTCGTTCCCCGGCATGGTGACCGTGCGCTGGGCGAGGAAGAAGTCCCCGACGGCGAAGGCCTGCAAGGTCAAGGACTCCTCCCAGAGGTTCGAGATGCAGTACATCCCGCGTGCCTCGAGCCATCGGCTCACGCCGCCGAGGAAGGTATCGGCATAGAGCGCGGAGACGGCGTCGTACCAGCTCCATCGGACGGCGGGCCAGCTTCCCTCCTCGTCGCGATCGAGGAGGAGCGGCAGCGCGAGGCGAATGTCGCGCCCCGTGCGCTCGCGATACTCGCGGTCGAGGTCGTCCGACCAGGCCAGCTTGAAGCCGTAGTCGCCCTCGTTGTCGACGAACACGCCGGGGATCGAATCCCCGAGGTGCGATCCGAAGCGGCGCTCGTAAGGCGCATGGGCGATCGCGAGGAAGGCCGGGATCAACCGGCGGTCGAGATAGTTCACGTCGCTGCCGTCGATGCCGGCGTGGTGGTAGGTGGTGAAGGAGTACACGCGCCACGCCCCGTCCTCCGCCGTCCAGGCGAAGGGCGGTCCGGAGCCGAGGAGCTGAAGGCTGGCGCTCTCGATGAGAGCGGGCGGGCGATGGCCGCCGGCCGCCGGCAGGCGCCAGGGATCCGCTCCGGCCGGGCCGAGCACCACGGGCTCCGCCCAGGCGGAATCGTCGAATCCCGGAGCCGTCCAACCCTCCGGCGGTGCCGCGGAGGCGCGGCAGTGTGCGCCGGAACCCACCTCCACGCACGATCCGTCCGTGCCGTCGATCCGCAGGCCGAAGATCAGGCCGCAGGGGCCGGCGTCGTTCCCCGCCTCGATCGCGAGCAGGTTCACCCCCGGCCGGAGCACGGAGGCGAGATCGACCTGGGTCGGCTCCTCCCAGTTCGAACCCTCCGCCAGGCGTACGCCGTTCACGTGGAGGGTGAAGCGGTTGTCGGCGGCGATGGAGAGCACCGCGGCGGCAATCTCCGCGTGCGGCGGGACCGTCACCGGGCAGCGGAACCAGGAGGAGCGGCCCTCCCCCCGCGCGTCGGGGTGCCAGATCCACTGGCCGAGCGCCGGCTGGGGCCGGAGCACCGTGAAGGGCCGGGCGTGGCGAGCGGCGACGGTGAAGAGCGACGCCGGCAGCTCCACGGTCTCGCCCTCCGTCACGTCGAAGGTGCGACAGGCGAGCGACACGGCGGCGAGATCCGGCTGCGCCGCCAGCACGCGGCCGTCCGCGCGGCCGCTCGGCCAGTAGTACTCGTCGCAGTAGCTCAGGAAGGCGCTCGCCGCCTCCGCCTCCCGCCGCGCGGCGTCGAGCGAGTCGAACCAGAGGGGGGAGAGCCACTCCTCGCGGGGCAACCCTCGCCGGGGATGCGCGTAGCCCGGATTCATTCCCTGGCGGCACATCTCCGCCGCCATCGCCGCGACGTGCGCGGGATCGAGGGGGGCGTCGAAGAACCAAAACGCGAAAGGGGCGTAGATCCGGCTCGGCGCCGCGAAACCGGCCTGGAGATCGGCGAAGGTGACCTCCCGCCGCTCCCCCCAGTTCGAGGGCCGATCCGGCGCCACAGCCTCCTGCGGGTGCAGGACGCCCATCGATGCCAGCACAAGACCGGGGATCGCCGCGGGACCCCATGCTCTCGTGTTCATGCCACGTTCCCCCGCTTCGGCAGGCTGATGAAGAGATCGCCGGCCCGAGTAGACGCTGGGGGGATGCGACCGTCAAGACGCGGAGAAACGCGGCCTCGGGACGTCGCCGCCAGGACGGGGACATAGAATCGGGAGGCGACCGGGCGACGCAGCGCCGGCCGCCCGCGGCGGGTGACTCTACCGATTCTGGCCTGGCTCTCGATTCTCCTGGCGATCACGGCCGCCTCGCCCCGCGAGGAGCCCCCGACGCGGGAGGAGGTAGCTCGCTGCATCGACGGAGCCGCACGGTGGCTGGTGGCCAATCAACGGGCGGACGGGGCTTGGGGCTCCCATCGCACGCAACGCGTGTCCGAGTACCTCTGCTCCGTGCCCGGGTCCCACGACGCCTATCGGATCGCGACCACGAGCCTCTGCATCATCGCGCTCATGGACGCTCCCGCCGAAACGGACGGGCGCGACCAAGCTGTCGAACACGGGCTCGACTACCTGCTGGCCCACTACGACGTGAAACGGGCCGACCTGACCGAGCACTACAACGTCTGGTCGATCGCCTACGGTTTGCAGTGCTTCGGGGAGCGGCTGTTCGCCCTTCCCGCTGGGCCGCGGACAACGGAGATCCGGGAGGCCTCTCGGCATCTGGTGGCGAGAGCCAGGAGTTGTCAGGCCCTCGACGGAGGCTGGGGGTACCTCAGCCTGGAGGCGGTGCGGACCCATCCCCCGTCGGAGACCTCCATGACCTTCGTGACGGCGGCGATGCTCGTCGGCCTGGAGCGGGTCCAGCGGGCGGGGCTGGAGCTTCCCCCGTCGATGATCGAGGCCGCCCTCCGATCCATCGAGCGATGCCTCCTCCCGACCGGCTCCTACGGCTACGGCCAGTTCGTCCAGACGATGCCCTTCCTGGGGGTGAACCAGCCCGCGGGCGCGGCCTGTCGGACCCCGGCCTGCCAGTACGCCCGCGGGTTGTTCGGCCGGGACGTGCCCGTGGAGGAACGCCGGCGCGGGTTGCGCGACATGCTGACGAAGCACTTTCGCTTCCAGCTCTGCTCCTTACGCCGGCCGGAGCCGCATGCTCCGTGGTACCAGATCTCGGGCAACTTCGTCCTTTACGGCCGCGCTTATGGAGCCTATGTGCTCGAGGGACTTCCCGCCGCCGATCAGCTTCCCCTGGCGAGCGAGTTCGTCCGCAACCTGCGGTACTGCCGGGAGCCGGACGGCTCCTACTGGGACTGTCCCATATACGACTACGGCCACGCGTACGGAACAGCCTATGCCCTGATCGCCCTGAGCCGGGTGAATCTGACATCGCCCGCGAGTGGTGAGTGAGACGGAGGAGGAGATCACGACCCGCGGGGACGATGGGCGAACGGTGTCTCCCCTCCCACCTCACTCGAGCTCCGTGATGCATGCGTTCCGCATAAGCACGGAAGCGTCCTCTCCGCGGCTCAAGTGCTGGAAGCCGAGGCGGCCGCGCCGGGGCCGGTTGCGGAGCGGGGGGGCCGGAGTGCCGTCGTGGCGGAGGACGGCCTCGGTGCAGCCGTTCAAGTCGACGTCGTGGATCCGGACGCCGTTCAGGTCGACGACGAGGCGCGATCCGCGAAACTCGATGCGGAACGCGTTCCATTCTTCAGGACGGTACGCCTGCACTGCTGGCGCCAGGGCCCGGTAGAGCCCGCCGGTGATCTCGGCGGCGGTGGCGTCGGGGTTGTAGCGCACGTCGGCGACCTGGAGCTCGATGCCGTCGAAGGCGGGATCGCCGGCCAGCGGCGCGCGGAGCGCGATGCCGCTGTTGCCCCGTTCCGTCAGCTTGATCTCGAGCTCGAGGAGGAAGTCGCCGTACTCCCGATCGCTGATCAGCCAGGTGCCCCGCTCCCCCGGCGAGCTCAAGGTGCCGTCCACGACGGTCCATGCCACGCCCGGGGGTGCGGCAACCGCGACGTCGTTCCAGGTGCGCACGCTCCAGCCGGGTGGGACCCCGTCCGCCGGGAAGAGCGGCGCCGGCGCCGGGGGGACGGGGCGCGGCCGGTCCTCCCCACTGGCCCGCTCTTCCCCCCACGCGATGTCGTCCTTCAGCGTGCGCTGCGCCGCGGGGTAGTCGGCCGGGAACTCGCGCGCGAACCGCGCCGCGAGGTCGCGCAGGCCGGCGAGATACCCGGCGGCGGCGGTCCGGCCGTCCGGCTCCGCGAGCAGGTGCTCGAGCTCGTCCCGCACCGGATTCGCCGCCGTTCCCCCGCCGTGGATCAGCGACCCGGGGTAGCGCTCGACGAGATCGGCGAGGGCGCGGCGCTGGGAGGGCGTCTCCGCGAGGTGGGCGATCGCCTGCCCGATCGAGCGGAGCGGGTCGTAGGCGCGCGGGTTGTACGCGTAGTCGGCGCACGTCGAGAGGGGAAGGCGGTTGATTCGATTCTGGGCACAGTGCGGATTGCTGAGGTAGCCGTCGACGACCGCGCAGAGATCGGAATCGCGGCCGATCACCGGCCCGAGATGCATCGTGGGGTGGGCGTCGTTGACCGGGTAGTTGTCCCACAGGAAGAGGCGGTGACCGACGATCTCTCGGTAGCTCTCGGCGGCCCGGCGCGTGATCCGGGGCGTGACGACGCCATCGCCCGTCCAGAAGACCCAGACCGCGGGGTCCATCTCCTGGCGCAGCGTCTCGAGATAGGCGCGATGGTCGGGGGGCGTGCCGTCGCCCCAGTAGGGGACGGGCACGAAGGTGAAGGTCGCGCCGGGATCCTTCTCGCGCAGGCGGGCCAGGAGGCGATTCACGAGGCGCGCGTGCGCGGCGGCGCCGGCGGCGGGGCCCGCGTTGCCCCACCCGACGTCGTCGAGAGACAGGTCGAACCAGCGGACGCCCTCCGACTGGGCCCACGCGTAGTGCGGCCAGAGAGCCTCGAAATCCTCGTCGCGGGTGGGGTCGAGAGGGCGCGGCGAGTGGAGCTGGGGGTGGATCGCGAAGCAGAAGGTGATGCCGTGCTCGGCGCAGGCGCCGATCACCGCCCGGAAGGCCGCCTTCCGCTCCTCGGAAAGGGGCTGCCACCACTCGTTGCGCAGGCGCGGCAAGTCGCTGTACATCGAGAGGTAGCAGTTCATCAGGAAGTTCATCCGCAGCCGGGCGAGGACCGGGATCTCCTCCAGGTACTGCTCCGGCGTCCACGCCCAGCCCTTGATGCCGCGCACCGCGAATCCGGGAGCGGCCGTCGCATCGGCGAGCGATTCCGGGAACGGGCGCACCTCGGTAGGGAGGGCGACGGTGAGCTGGTCGAGCGGCTGGAGGCAGGGCGGCGCGAAATCGGGCGGCGCGACGTGGGCGAAGGCCACCATGAACCACGGCGGCATGCCGAGCTCGCCCTCCGCGGCGAGATTGCGCACCACGAGGCGATTCTCGCCCGCCCGCAGGGCCTCCGCGGGGAGCGGATAGCGGCGCAGGGCCCAGGTGCGGTCCGGGAAGTCGCTCGGGCCGGAGAAGAGCACCGTCTCGTTCAGGACGATCTCGATCCGGCAGGGAGCGGGAGAGTCGTCGTCGCGGGCGGTGAGATGGAGGACGAGCGGGCCGGTGGGCACCTCGTCGAGGACGAAGGCCGCGGTCATCGTCGATCGCGGGCCATTCGAACCGGCGTACACGTAGTTGACTCTCGCCTGGCCGAAGAAGCACGCGCCGTACACCTCGGCCGCCCCCCCCGCGAAATCCGCGCCCGCGAGCGCGATGGGCGGCGACTGCGCCCCGGCGGCCGTCGCCAGGACGGCCAGGGCGGCGAGCACGGTCCATCCCCACCGCAGATCCTCTCGGCCCGTCATCGTTCCTGCTCCCTCATCGGCGATGTGCTCCGCGCCGGGCTCCCGGCGGCTGGCGATCAGTCTCGGGGAGGACCGCCGGCCGGGCAAGCGGCGGGCGGACTTTGCGAGCCGGAGCCGCGCGGAAGGACGGAGAGGGGCCTGACCGGGGCCGTGGCACCCGGCGATCCTCATGCGCTCCTCTCTCCCACTTCCAGCAACAGGGGTCACGATCGCCATGGGCATGCTCAAGGAATTCAAGGAGTTCGCCGTCAAGGGAAACGTGATGGACATGGCCGTCGGGATCATCATCGGCGGCGCGTTCACTCCCATCGTCAAGAGCCTGGTGGACGACATCATCATGCCGCCGATCGGGACCATGCTCGGCAGCATCGACTTCTCGGACTACAAGTTCATCCTTCGGCATGCCGAGAAGGCCGAGGACGTGGTCGCCATCAAGTATGGGAGCTTCATCAACGTCGTCATCACCTTCCTCATCGTCGCCTTCGCGGTGTTCCTCCTCGTCAAGGGGATGAATCGGCTGCGCCGCCGGGACGCCGGGCCGGCGCCCGCTCCGACGACCAAGAGCTGCCCGCAGTGCCTGATGGCGGTGCCCATCGCGGCGAAGAAGTGCGGGCACTGCACTTCGGCGATCTGATTCGTTCGCTCGCGTCGCCCTCACGCCAACCAGCGGTCGATCTCCACCGACTGCCCGTTCAGGGCGGGATCGATCCCGGCGAGGAGCCGCACGAAGGCCGCCGCCACGTCCGCGGGCCGGCGGTGCTCGGAAACATCGTCCGTGCCGAGGGCCGCCCGCAGCATGTCCGTCTGCACCATCCCCGGCCCGACGGCGAGGCTGATGAGCCGGTCCGCGTGCTCGACGGCGACCGTCTTCATGAGACCTTCGAGGGCGTGCTTCGAGGCGCAATACGGCCCATAGCCGGGGAGGGCGAACTGCCCGAGGCCCGAGGTGAGCCACAGGACGGTCCCGCGCCCGCGGCGAGCGCGCTCGAGCAGCGGAAGGGCCCCGCGGAAGAGGCGGAACTGATCGTCGACGTTGGTCCGCATCACCGCGGCGAAGTCGCCGGGATCGAGCGCCGCGAGGGGCTGCATCGGTCCGAGCGCCGCGGCGCTGAGGACGAGGGCATCGAGCCCGCCGAGCTCCGCCTCGGCCGCCGCCGCGAGGCGCGCGCCGAGGGAGGGGTCCCCGAGCTCCCCGGCGACCGCGACGACCGCCCGCGCTCCCGCCTCCCGGGCCTCCTCCGCGGCGGCGCGGGCGTCGGCGGCGCGCCGGGCGTGGGCGAGGACGGCCGCCCCCGCGCTCCCCAGGGCCCGCGCGAGCGCCCGCCCGATGCCGCGGCCGGTGCCGGTGACGGCGATCGGGACATCATCGAGGCGGGGAAGATCGCCGGCCGGCATGGGGGGAGCTATTCGTAGATCGCCTCGACCACGATCGGCCCCGTCGCCTCGGTCAGGAGGATCGTGTCGGTGCCCAGATCGGCCACGTGCGCCCGGCGCACGTTCGCCCGCGCGAGGGAGAGGCCGCGCGGGTGGCGCAGCCGCAGGACGATCCCGCCGCGCGGAGGCGAAGGCGGAGGGTCGATGCGGGCGATGATCCGGCCGGCGGAAACCCGAGAATCGATCTCGTACCCGACCGGGCCGAAATACGTCGGGGCGGCCGCCACGCGGATCCGCTTCCCATCCTGCAGCCAGTCCCGCGGGGTCGCGCCGGCAAGGAGCAGGCGATCGCCATCCTCCCGCAGGAGCATGTTGCGGAGGAGCCGGATCTGCTGGGTGTTCGAGTACAGGTGGGGGAGGGTCGGATCGTTGGCGCCGGTCTTCAGGTGGTTCACCTCGACCGCGGAGTAGGTGTCCCGCGACATGCCGTAGGCGAGGGAGCCGTAGAAGCCGAGGATCACCCGCTCGATCTCGTCGCGGAGGAGCATCTGCCGCCAGTAGCCGTAGGTGTAGGCGTGGTCGATCCCGCCGGCGAACTCCGACATGCCGAGGATCAGCCCGCCCTCCCGGCGCAGATGGTCGATCAGCCAGGTCGCCGGCTCGTCCTCCGGGCCGAGGACGTCGGGCTCGAGCACGCAGCTCGCGATGAGGGAGTAGTAGTCGCGGGCGCTGTATCCGACGGCGCGCAGGAGCTCGTGCGACGCGGGGAAGACGGGCAGGATCGTGTGCTCGTCGACCTGGATCGCCGCCCGGCGCATCGAACGGAAGACGTCGTCCCGGTAGGCGGCAGCCTCCGTGCGGGCGCGCGCGGCCGGCTCGTCCATGCCGAGGATCTGAAAGGCATCCGCCGCCGATTGCAGGCCCTGCACGAGGTAGCAGTCGGTAAAGTAGCTGTACGCCGGCGCGGGACGGTCGCAATAGGGCCGGAAGAAAATCAGGCCGCGCACCGGCGAATCGGCCGGCTGCCCGGCCATCGACTCCTGGCGCGTCCTGGCGATCCACTCGCTCATGCGCTGCATTGCCGGCGCCGCGCTCTGGAGCCACTCCCGGTCGCCCGTCAGGCGGTAGTGCTCGAACATCGCGAAGAGCAGGGCGCCGGTGTCGGGCAGGCCGAAGTTCTCGGCGTAGAGGCCTTCGGGGGAGACCGCCCTGGCGATCGAGTCGAGGTAGGCGCGGGCCTCGGCGGGGAAGCCGGCGAGGTCGAGCGCATGGCAGTAGAGGGCCGCGGAGTAACCGTAGACGAGCTCGTAGAACCCGCTGCCGTCGTGGGGCTCGAGGCGATCGCCCGCGCGGTCGACGTCGATGAAGTTGTAGGCGAGCCACGCGCGCCACGCGTCGTTCACGCGCCCTTCGGGAACGTCGATCTGCATGCCTTGGCCGAGGAGCGCGTTCCAGCTCGCCGTGCACGCCGCCAGGCGCGCTTCGAGCTCCTCCTCCACGACCTCGCGTGCCGCGTCCGGAGCGTCGAGCGGGAGTCGGGCCTGGACACGCGCCTCACCGCCCGGCGGGATCGCCGGCGTCCAGACGGCGGCCGTGATCTCGGTCCCCGCCGCCGCGACCCGCAGGCGCACGGGAGCCGCCCACGGCTCGGCGCTGGTGTTCGCGATCCGCAGCCGCAGGTAAGCGAACGCGGACGCCGCGGCGTTCATCTCCGCGGACCAGACGAAGGCGGTCTGCTCCACCTCCAGCGGTCCGTGCCGCCAGACGGCCAGGACGATGGGGAGGTGACCGGAGAGGAGCCGCTTCGCCGGGCGCCGCTCTCCCTCGCCGGCCGCTCGATCCACGGCGCCGAGAGCGAAGGACGCCCGCGCGTCGCCGATGGCGATCGTGCCGTCCGCCAGCACCACCGCCTCGAGCGAGCCGTCCTTGACGCCGAGGCTCTCGCGCGGATCGGCGAGAGGCGGATAATGGCCGCTCACCGACACGAAGCTCGGATCCCCCTCCGCGGCGAGCTCCAGCTCACCGAGGACGTCTCGCCCGTTCGCCTCGAGCTGGTCGCGCTCGGCCTCCGTCAGGCGGGCCCGCGGCGGGGCGGGGCGATCCACCGCCACCCGATGGACGCGAACGAGGGTGGAGGGACCGAGATCCGCGTAGTCGTTGTCGAGATCCGGCCGGGGGTACGCCTGGTCTGTCTCGCCTCGCCCGTAGCCCTTGCCGACGACGAGGAGCGCGGGCGGCCGATCGCGCCACGGGGGCGGGCGCCGCGCGAGGCGCGCGGTCCGCCAGAGCACACCATCGTCGCTCGTTTCGTAGCGGATCCCGTCCGCGGCGAGCTCGATCGCGACGTGGTGCCACTCCGCGGGCGCGCGCGTCTCCAGGCGGTGCTCGGAGACGACGCCGCCGATCGCTTCTACGACGTAGAGCCGCCGGTCGGGCTCCAAAACCGAGATCTGGCACCAGTCGCCGGCGTCCCAGTAGAGGAAGAGGGAGCCCGCCCAGCTCACGCCCTCGCCCGGCCCGAGCTCGCATTCCGCCCGGACGGGGTCGATCCCGAGCGCGCGCTCGACATGGGCGTGCGCGTTCATCGGCGCTGCGATGCGCAGCTCGCCGTTCGCGACGGTGATTGCGCCCGCCGGCCCAACGTCCGCCGTCCAGCCGGGCGCCAGCGCCTCGGCAGCGAAGGAGTCGGCGAAGGGCAGATCGGCCTGCGGCGGCGCGCCAGCGCCGGCGAGGAACCCGAGGGCCGTCACGCGGAAGGAGAGAGGGAATCGAGAAGAGAAGCTCATTCGAATGCCCCGTACGTGATCGTCCGCAGGGGATTGCCCGCCGGATCGGTGACGCGGAACGCGGCCGCCCAGCCGCCGCCGACGTTCGTCACCTTCAGGAGGAAGAGGTTGTCGCCCGCCGCGAGCTCCACCGCGGCGGAGTCCTGGTCGGGCTCCGCGCCGCGGACCGCGGGGACGTCGAGCACGAGCTGGCCCTCGTGCCAGACCCGGCATCCGTCGTCGGAGCCGATGCGCACGGTCGCCGGCCGAGCGTCCTCCGAATGGACGAGCGCGGCGACGTAGGCCGCGCGCTCGGGCTCGCCGCCCAGATGCGCGGTCAGATCGAGGAGGCGGTCGGAAGCGCGGACGGGGGTCCAGCGGCGGCCGGCCGCATCCTCGCCGGCGCGGGGGCGGACCGTCACCTCGTCGAGGAACGGCGCGTCGAGCCCCTGGTTCGCGAGCTCGGTGGTCGGGAAGGGGCCGAGGAGGAGGAAGTCGCGGCAATAGCTCCGGCACCAGACGTTCTCCGGAGTCTGCCGGACGGAGAGCTCGCGCCACATGCGCCGCGTCACGTGGTTCTCCATGATGTGGGCGTAGAAGCCCATCCAGTCGGGTTCCGACTCCTTCCGCCCGTAGCAGGGATCGCCGCCCGGCTCTCCCTCCATGTGCCCGTTGTCGGAGCTGGCGAAGAGGCCCGGCGGGTAGCCCTGGCGCGCCTCGAGGGCCCACTGCGCGGCGTGCAGCCACTCGTGCCATTGCACCTCGCCGCTCGGCTCGAGGCACCAGCCGCCGCCGCAGTTGAAGCCGATGTAGGTGGCGCCGAGCGTCTCCGGCAAAACGCCGAAAGTCCCGGCCAGGAGCGAGAGCGGGATCTCCTCGACGGTCTCGTCCTCGCCGCCGTCGGTGCGCACCTTGACGTGGACGAAGATGCTGTCGACCGAGCCGGGGGCCAGGTCGCCGAAGAAGGGCAGGCAGACGCTCGGTCCCGGCCAGAACGCGTCCTCGCCCTCGAGCGCCCGCAGCGGCTCGTCGATCACCACGAGGTCCCAATCGATCACGAGTTCTCCGGCCGAATGGCGCCAGACGGTCGCCGCGAAGGCCGCCATGGATCCGCGCAGGCTCTCGATCTCGTCGTCGCGGAAGCGGTAGCGCGCGCGGTGGGCCGCACCATCGCCGCTCGTCCACGCGAAGTCGAGGGTGCCGAACGCGAATGCCAGCACCGTCCATCGCCCCGCCCGCTCCGGATCGGCGTTGGGCAGCACCCGCCGTCGCAGGAGCGGGAACTTCGCCCGCAGCCGCGCCCGGGTCTCCTCGGCCAGGATCGTCGAGTCGTAGAGGTCCTCGTAGGTTTGCAGCGCGGCGGAGAACTCCCCGTTCGCCTCGGCGCGCGCCGCGGTCTCCAGGGCCTCCGCGGGATCCGTGTGGCGCGCGGGGCGGGCCGGCGCGCCGCCGGCCAGCAGCACGCCGAGCGCAGCCCACGCCGTCCCGATCGCCGGGCGCTTCCTTCGCGCCTTCATCGCCGTCCTCCCGCTTGCTCCTTGTCGTCCCAGTCCCGCTTCTTGTTCTTGTTCCACCAGTGGAGCCACGCCGGGGGCCCGTCCACCTCCGCGCCCGAGAGCTTCCGCATGCTGCTCTGGGCGGGGCCGGCAATGCGGTTCCAGCGGTCGTTGATCGTGGAGCCGTTCGGATCCTCCTGCTGGGCGGCGTGGGTGCTGGCGAGCAGCTTGAGGAGGTCCTCGAAGATGCGCTTGCGGATCTTCTGGTCGAGGTTCGTGAACTCGCCGAGGGCGCCGGCGGCGGCGGCCTGCAGGCGGGCTTGGAACTCGTCGAGGACGTCGAGGAGGGGCTCGACGGCGCGCGCGTCCCGTGTGCGTCCGACGGCGGCGAGGATCGCCTCGCGCACCTCGTAGTCGGTGGCGTGATTCCGCTCCCCGATCAGGCGGACCAGGTGCTCCACGCTCTCCGGCGCCATCTCGGCCAGCGCCCGGGTCGCGGCGAGGAAGAGCTCGCGCGGGCGAGTGCCGTCCCGGGCCATCCGGCGAGGGACGCGCATCGTCCGATGAAGCTCCGTGGCGATGTCGCTCCGGTCGTGGGGGCCCGAGCGGGGGAACTCCGCGCGGAGGCGGTCGATGGTCTGGATCGCCGCGGCGTCCTCCTTGCCGAGCCGGCCCGCCTGCTCCCGTAGCTGGTCGAGGAGAATCGCCACCTCGAATCGGTCGTCGGGCACGACCTCGCCGGTCTCCTGGACCGCCGGCGCCGGGCGAGGCGACGGGGGGGCGAGGACGCCGCCCGCGAGCGCGAGGAGCACGGGGAGGATCACGCGCACCAGGATACCGGCTCGCGCGCGGCGGGCGAGGGCCGATTCTCCCCCCGCTCGCCGAGAACAGGGGTGGACCGCATAATGGCGGTGCGTTCGGAAACGACCTACCTGGGACGTGGCTTGGGGGTGCCGGATGAAGGAAGCGGGGCATCGAATCGGACGCACGGGCGGAGGGCCGGCGATCCTCCTCGCCCTCTTCCTCGGGGCGTGCGGATCGAAGGAGCGGGAGAGCATCCAGCTCGGCGCTCCGCTCTCTACGGCGTATCTCTACGGTTGGGATGCCGAGCGAGGCATCCGCCTCGCCGTGGAGGAGATCAATGCCGCGGGAGGAGTCGCCGTCGGCGGCGCCGTCTATCCCTTCGAGGTGGAGGTTATCGACACGCGGGATCTCGAACCCGGCGTGCCGGTCGACGATGCGATCAAGGCGGTGGAGAAGCTCATCCTGCAGAAGGGGGTCGATTTCCTCGTCGGCGGCCCGGTCCGCTCGGAGAGCGCGCTCGCGGTGATGAACCTCCTCGCCAAGCACGAGAAGGTGTCCATCATCACGACCGGGGTCCTCAGCCCCAAGTATCACGAGGCGATCGCCGCGAACTACGACCGCTACAAGTACTGCTTCCGCGATACGAGCGACGTGATCACGCTCGGAAAGGACCTCATGGAGGTGATGGGGGAGATCCGCGCCGAGTTCGGGCTCGAGAGGGTCTTCATCATGGTCCAGGACGTCACTCACGCCCGGCGGGCTGGCGAGTACGTCCAGGAGCTCCTGGCGGAGCGGGGCTTCTCCGTCGTGGGGCACGAGGTCTACCCCACCGGCACGACGGACTTCGCCCCGGGTCTCCTGAAGTCCCGCAGCGGCGACGCCCAGATGATCTTCATCTGGATGGACATGCCGGAGACGGCGATCCTGCTCAAGCAGTGGAAGGGCCTCCAGCTCGAGAGCTTGCCGATCGGGTTCATGTCCGCCGCGGAGCAGCCCGGATTCTGGGCCGCGTCCGACGGCAGCGCGGAGTACACCGTCGTCGATCTCATCAACGGCGGGAATGCGCCCGGAGCGATCACGCCCTGGACGAGCCGGTTCGTGGCCGCCTACGAGGCGCGCTGGGGCCTCGAGCCGGAGGGCTACGGCGCCAGCTCGAGCTACATGGCCGTCTACGCCTACAAGGACGCGATCGAGCGGGCGGGCACTCTGGACGCCGGCGCGGTCGTGCGAGCCCTGGAGGAACTGGATCTTCCGGGGGTGTACGGCCGGATGCGGTTCGATCCGCGGAGCCATCAGATCATCCCCTCCACCGATCCGAACGAAGGAGCGGTGGGCTGCGTCTTCCAGTGGCAGGACGGGAAGCGGGTCGTGATCTGGCCCGAGTGCGCGGCCACCGGCGAGCTCCGGCTTCCGCCCTGGATGAAGTAGATGGTGGAGATCCTCGTCTACGGCACGGTGCAGAGTGCCGGGCTCCTCCTGATGACCTTCGGGTTCTCGCTCGTCTACGGGATCAGCCGGCTGCCGAACTTCGCCCACGGCGCGCTCTTCGTCTTCACGGGCTACGCGGCCTGGCTCCTGAGGAACGAGGCGCGGCTTCCGTATTGGCTGGCAGCGGCGCTTGCGCTGCTCGCGGCTGGGCTCCTCGGGGTGTTGATCTACCAGCTCGTGTTGAAGCGCATCCGGGGCATGGAGATGTCGGAGGTGATCGCCACCTACGCCATCGGGCTCTTGATCCTCGAGAGCCTGCGCTGGCGCGGGCTGCGCGGGACGACGTTCACGCTGCCCGTCCTCGCCCCGGGAGCGGTCAACCTCCTCGGAGTCCCGATCGACTACCAGCGGATCGCGGTGGTCCTGCTCGGCTTCGGGATCGTGGGAGCGCTGTGGATCCTCACGAAGACGACGCGGCTGGGCCTTGCCCTCCGGGGCGTCGCCCAGGACGAGCAGGCGGCCATGCTGCTCGGGATCGACACCGATCTCGTCGCCACGGTGGCCGTGGGACTCGGGTCCGTGCTGGCGGGCGCGGGAGCCCTGATCCTGTTTCCCCTCGGCAGCATCGTCGTCCAGAGCGGATACCAGGTCCTCGTGTGGGCCATCGCGGTCTGCGTCGTGGGGGGGCTCGGAAGCTGGGCGGGCACCGTCGTGGCGTGCCTCCTGCTCGGATTCGCGCAGCACCTGACGGCCGCCTACGGGAAGCCCCACTACCAGATGGTCGTCATGCTGCTCGCCATCATCGTCACGCTCGTGATCAAGCCGTCGGGGCTCCTGGGGCGGCAGAAGGAGCTGGAGGAGAGGGTCTAGATGAGCGGGATCCGGCGCCGGAAGCGGATCGATCGGGGGATCAAGGTCCGCAGCGAGTCGATCTACGTGCTCACCTCGCTCCGGGAGATCGGCTACCTCGCCGCGCCCCGGGTTCTCCTCGTCGGCGGGCTCCTCGCGTTGCCCCTGGCGCGGCAGGGGTCGCCGTACGCGGGCAAGGTGGCGCTTTCCGCGCTGATCGTCGCCCTGCTCGCCATCTCCTTCGACTTCCTCGCGAACTTCGCCGGCCTCGTGTGCCTCGGAGGGGCCTTCTTCTACGGAGTCGGGGGCTACGCGGCGGCTTTCCTGAACGAGGAGCTCGGGCTGCCCTGCTACCTCGCGCTGCCCCTCGCCGCGGTCCTCGGGGCCCTGATCTGCACGCTGGCGATCTGGCCGTGTCTGCCGCTGCGCGGGATCTACTTCGCGGTCGTGACCCTGATGTATCCTCTCCTCGCGACCCGGCTCATCGAGGCCTTCGACGTTCTCGGCGGCACGGAGGGCTACATGGGGATCATCGGCTTCCCGTCGGAGACGCTCGAGGCCTATGTGCTCATCGTCCTGGTCCTCGCCGGTCTCTTCGGCCTGCGCCGTTTCCTCGCCGAGGACCCCGGCCTCGTGATTCGGGCCGTGAAGGACAACGATCAGGCCGTCAAGGCCGCCGGCATCGGCGTCACCTGGTGCCGGACGAAGACCCTCTTCATCGCGTCGCTCTTCGGGTGCTTCGCGGGCGCGTATTACGCGCACCTGTACGGAGCGGTGGGCATCTCCGCGTTCGCGCTCGATCTTTCGCTCCTTCCCATTGCCGCCACGGTCGTCGGGGGCAGCGGCACGCTCGTCGGGCCGCTGGTCGGCAGCCTCCTGCTCGTACCGCTGGGCGAGCTGCTGCGCGAGTTCGGCGGCCTGCGCACCGCCGTCTACGCGGCGATCCTGACCGTGGTGATCGTGCTCCGGAGCGAGGGGCTGATTCCCTTCCTCGCCCGGAAATACGCCCAGCGCGAGACGTGGGTCGAGCTATGAACGCAGCGCCGATCCTCGAGGTCCGTTCGCTCGCGAAGAGCTTCGGCGGCGTGACTGCCCTCGATGGCGTGAGCTTCCGGATGGCGCCGGGGGAGGCGCTGGCGGTCATCGGCCCCAACGGCTCGGGGAAGACCACACTCATCAACTGCATCTCCGGATTCGTGCGCCCCACCGCGGGGCAGGTGCTCTTCCGGGGGACCGACATCACGAATCTGGCCCCGCACCGCGTCGCCGATCGGGGGATCGCGCGCACCTTCCAGCTCATGCGGCCGTTCCACAGCCTCTCCACGGCCCAGAACCTCGTCATCCCCCTGTCGTCCTCCCGCGCCCGCCGGCGGGGCGGATGGCGCGGCGGCGGCCGGCTCGGGGATCGGGACGCGGTGGCCATCGACATCCTCGAGGAGCTTGGCTTCGAGCGCGACTCGCACCTGCCCCGGCAGCGGTCGGGAACGCTGCCCACCGGCTACCTCAAGCGTCTCGAGCTTGGGCGGTGCATCGCGCTGCGACCGGACGTCGTGCTCTGCGACGAGCTCTTCTCGGGGCTCTCCATCAGCGAGACCGCGAGCCTCGTGCCCTTCGTGGAGAGGCTCGGCCGGCAGGGGATCGCCTTCCTCATGGTCGGCCATCGGCTCCGCGAGATCTTCCGGCTGGTGAGCCGCGTGATCGTGCTCGCCCGCGGCCGGCTCATCGCCGAGGGGACGCCCGCCGCGGTCCTGGACGACGCCGCCGTCCGCGAGGCCTATCTCGGGTCGGAGGAGTGGACGGCATGATCGAGGGCGACGGCCTGACGGTCTACTACGAGAACATGCTCGCCCTCAACAACGTGGGCGTGCGCTGCGGCGACGCGCAGATCGTGGGGGTCTTCGGGGCGAACGGGGCGGGCAAGTCGACGCTGATGAACCTGCTCGCGGGGATCCTGCTCGACATCGCGCGCAAGGAGCGGAGGAAGGGCGGCGAGCGCATTTTTTCCGCGGGGAGCATCCGGTTCGGCGGGCGGCCCATCCAGGATCTCGAGGCGTATCGGCGCGCCCGCCTGGGCATCGTCCTGTGCCCGGAGCGCCGCCGGCTCTTCGCCGAGAGCAGCGTGCGCGAGAACCTCGACATCGGCGCCTGCCGCATCGACCGGTCGCAGAAGCGCGCGACGCTGGAGAGCGTGCTCGGGTTCTTTCCCGCGCTGCGCGATCTCGGGGGGCGTCCGGCGGCGCTGCTCAGCGGGGGCGAGCAGCAGATGGTGGCGATCGGCCGCGCGCTCATGGCCCAGCCGGCTCTCCTCCTGCTGGACGAGCCGCTCCTCGGGCTGGCGCCGGCGGTCCAGAAGACGATCGTGAACGTCATCCGCACCCTCCGCGACGAGAAGGGGATCGCGGTGCTCGTCGCCGAGCAGTATGCGCGCCCCGTCCTCCCCTTCGTCGACTATGCGTACATCCTGGAGAACGGGTCCCTGGTGCTCGAGGGGGCGAGCCGCGAGCTCCTGAACAACCCCGACGTCAAGTCTTCGTACTTCGGCACCTGAGGCGCACGCCACGGCCGGCCATGATGGAATACACCTTCAGTCGCTTCTTCCAGATGGCGGAGAAGCACCCGGACCGCGTGGCGTTGATCTACCTCGGAACGCGCTTCCGCTATGCGATGCTGCGCGACGCCGTCGAGAGGTTCGCGACGGCGCTCCACGAGCTCGGCGTGGGGAAGGGCGGGCGGGTCCTCCTGTACCTGTCGAACTCGCCCCAGTGGGTGATTGCCAACTTCGCGGTCCAGCGCCTCGGAGCGGCGGTCGTGCCGGTCTCGCCGATCTACACCGCGCACGAGATCGAGTACATGGTCGGCGACGCGGCGGTAGAGACGATCCTCTGCCTCGACACCAATTTCGGATACGTGCACGAGATCCTCCCGCGGACGGCCGTGAAGCGCGTCGTCGTCACGTCCCTGGTCGATCTGCTGCCCGCCTGGAAGAGGGTCGCCGGCCGGCTCATGGATCGCGTTCCCTCCGGACGGACGGTGCGTGGCGGGCACGTCTATTCGTTCGCGCGCCTGCTCCGGAGCACGGAGGCCGCCGTCCCGGCGGTGGACATCGATCCGCGGCGGGACCTCGCCAGCATCATGTACACCGGGGGAACGACCGCGTTCCCGAAGGGTGTGCCCGGAACCCACATGACGGAGATTTCCTACGTCCGGGACGTGATGGAGGACGTCATCTCCGGGCATATCGGCGAGGGAGACGATCGGATCCTCATGATGGCGCCCCTGTTCCACATCATGCCCAAGGGGTTCTTCATCGCCACCGGCCTCAACTTCGGCAACGCGACGGTGCTGATGCCGATTCCCCACATCGACGCGATGCTTGGCGCGATCGAACGCTATCGCGTCCGTTGGCTCCTCGGCGTGCCGAGCATGTACCGCATGGCGCTGGAGTGCGATCGGATCGGGCACTACCGGCTGGACTCGCTGCGCTACTGCTTCTGCGGGGGAGACGTCTTGCCGGCGGAGATCTTCCAACGCTGGCGGGAGGCGACCGGCGCTTCCATCCGCCAGGTCTACGGCTCGACGGAGGTCGGTCACGTCACCTACGGCTCGCTCGACGCCGAGCCGCGGCCAGGGAGCATCGGGCGGCCCTTGAAGTCCTTCCGCTGCCGCGTCGTGGATCCGGCGACGCTGGCGGAGGTTCCGGCGGGCGAGGTCGGCGAGCTCCTCGTCACCTCGGAGTTCATCGGACGGGAATACCTGAACAAGCCGGAGGAGACCGCGCGCTGCTATGTCGAGATCGACGGCGCTCCGCACTACCGGATGGGGGATCTCGTGATCCGCGAGCCCGACGGGGAGATCCGTTTCGTCGAGCGGACCGCGGACATCATCAAGCACAAGGGCTATCGGGTCTCGGCCTCCGAGATCGAGGCCGTCCTGCAGGATCACCCGATGGTGATCGGAGCCTGCGTCGTCGGCGTGGAGGATCCGGCGGTCGGCCAGCGCATCAAGGCGATCGCGGTCCTGAACGACGACGCCCAGGGGGTCACGGGCCCGGAGCTCCGGGCCTGGTGCCGCGAGCGCCTCGCGCCCCACAAAGTGCCGTGCCACATCGAGTTTCGCGACATGCTGCCGAAATCCAAGGTGGGGAAGCTCCTGCGGCGGGAGATCCGCGGCGAGGAGCAACGCAAGGCACGCGGCGACGCCGGCCCCCGTGACGAGAGCGCCTGATCGACAGCCGGCCGGGCCGCCGAGACGACGGAGACGGTCACGGGACGGGAGGATGGAATCCTCCCCTCCCCTCAATTGAGCAGGATCTCGCGCAGCGAGCGCTTGGGCACGTGGTGCACGGCTTCGGCGTCGCGCCAGTACTTGACGTCGCCCTCGGGGCCCATCGGCTCGAGGACGACCGTCTCCTTGGGCTTGCCGAGGGCGACGACGATCCTGATCTCGAGGTGGGGGGCGAAGCCCAGGTGCACGGCGAGCTCGCGGCGGGAGATCGACCCGATGATGCAACCGCCGAGCTCGCGCTCCACGGCGCCGAGGAGGATCGTCTGGGCGGCGATGCCGGCGTCGATGACCGGCTCCTTTTCGATCCGCGTGTCCTGGAGCACGACGATATACGCGGCGGGCCGCTCGCCCTCCTCGGGGCCGTCCCAGTCCTTCAGGTAGCCGGCCCAGAAGAGGTGGGGGAAGATCACGTCGTTCAGACGGTCCGTGCAGGAGAGGAAGTACCGCAGGGACTGGCCGTTCTTCGCCGAGGCCGTGAGGCGGGCGAGGTCCACCAGCTCCTCCAGCGTCTTCCGACCGACGCGCACCTCCGGGTGGAACCGGCGGTAGGAGCGGTTCCGGCGGACGAGCTCCTCCATGCTCATTGGACGCTAGACGAGGTTCTCCGGGTTCAGGGGCTGGAGGATCTTGGGCACGAAGCGGCCGTCCTTGCGGATCAGCTTGCCGTCGAAGGTGAGCTCGCCGCCGCCCCACTCGGGGGTCTGGATGAGGACGATGTCCCAGTGGACTTCCGAGCGGTTGCCGTTGTCGGCGTCCTTGTAGGAGTTGCCGGGCGTGAAGTGGATCGAACCGGCGATCTTCTCGTCGAAGAGGGTGTCCAGCATCGGCCGCGTGACGTGGGGGTTGACCCCGATGGCGAACTCGCCCACGTAGCGGGCCCCCTCGTCGGCGTCGAGGACCTTGGCCATGCGGTCGGCCGGATTGCCCGTGGCCTTGACGATCTTGCCCTTCTTGAAGGTGAAGCAGAGATCGGAATACTCCGTGCCGAGATAGAGGCTGCGCGTGTTGTAGCGGATCGTGCCGTTCACCGAGTCGCGCACCGGGGCGGTGTAGATCTCGCCGTCGGGGACGTTCATCTTCCCGTCGCACACGACGGCAGGAATGCCCTTGATCGAGAAGGTGAGGTCCGTCCCCGGGGCCGTGATCCGCACCTTGTCCGTCCGCTCCATGAGCGTCTTGAGCGGCTGCATGGCTCGGGACATCTTGCCGTAATCGAGGTTGCACACGTCGAAGTAGAAGGCCTCGAAGCCCTCCGTCGACATCTTGGCCTGCTGGGCCATGCCCGGCGTCGGCCAGCGCAGCACGACCCACTTCGTGTTGGGCACGCGCACCTCCATGTGCACCGGCTTCATCCAGTGGGTCTGATAGTGCCCCATCTGCTCGCCCGACACGTCGGCGAGCTCGTTGGCGTTGCGATTGCCCCGCATGCCGATGTAGGCCTGCATCTTCTCCATGCGGAAGCGTTCCACCTCGCCGGCGAGCTGCATGGCCTCCTTCCCGCCCTCCCGGTAGAGCTCGCGCAGCACGCGGTTGCTCTTGGTCGTCACCAGGGGGACGCCCCCCGCCTTCACCGCCTCGCGGATGAGCAGGGCGACCATTTCCTCGGGGACGTCGATGGCCTCGATCAGGATCCGCTCGCACCGCTTCAGGGAGCAGGAGTAGCGGATGAGGCTCCTGGCGAGCTTCTGCATGCGCGCGTCGTGCATCGTCGGGCTCCGGGTTCTCTTGGGGTGTGTCGGCGGGGCGACACAGGATAGGAGAATCCGGAATCCGGTTCCAGCGCGCTCGCGCACCTCGCGCCGGCGGAGAGCCTCGCGGGCGGCCGATCAGCGCGGCGCACCGGCGCTCGCGTGCTCGAAGGCCCCCATGTCGACGATGGGGACCGTGCCGCGGCCCGTATCGGGCGTTGCCGGATCGTCCACGCGCCGGGGATGGCCGTCGAGATCCGTCGCCAGGGTGGGGGGGAGGGCGAGGTTGTCGCCCGCGTCGATGCACGGCGATCCCGCGGCGAGCCGCAGGTCGCCCCCCGGCGCACCCAGGACGAACCGCGGATCCAGGTCGATGCACCCCGGCAGGTCGGCGGGGTCGATCGGGTCCTCGCCCGGCCCGGGCGGATCGAAGATTAGCGCGATGCAGCAGTAGGAGGCGTCGAAGGCGCCCGCCAGCTCGGCCCGCCACGTCCCGAGGACCTCCGGCGAGGTCGCGTCGTTCCCCCAGAGGATCGAGTTCGCGACGACGAGCGTGCTGTTCCAGCCGCCGAAGAGCCCCGTGTACTTCTTGCCGTGGTTGTAGGCGATCGTGCAGTCGAGCACCTGCAAGGTCTCCACCGCGAACGAGCTGATCATCAGCCCCGCGCCCGTTCCTCCGAGCTCGGGATAGGGGTCGTTAGGGTGGGGGACGGCGCGGTTGTCGGTGAAGAGGCAGTCGACGACGGTGGTCGGGCCCCAGGTCATCAGGCCGCCGCCGTACTGGGCCTCGTTGCGCGTGAAGGTGCAGTCGACCACCGTGAGCGGGCTGAAGGAGTTCGAGAGCCCCCCACCGTATCCCACCTCGTCCCCGACCGGGAAGAAGGGCCGGCACCAGTTCTCGTCGAACGTGCAGCGGGAGACCGTGAGCGGGACGCTGCTCTCGTGGGAGAGGCCCCCGCCCGACGCGCCGGCCGCGGTCCCGGCGACGCACAGGTTGCGGGCGAACACGCAATCCGCGATGACCGGGGCGCTGGTTCCGGCGTCGAAGATCCCCCCGCCGTCTCCCAGGTGCACGTAGTTCTCGAGGAACCGGCACGCGGTGATCGACGGGCTGGAATCCAGGTTGTAGATGGCGGCGCCGTGCGCGAAAGCGGCGAGGTTGTGCCGGAAGGTGCAGTTCTTGACCGTCGGGTGCCCGGCGACGTTGTAGAGCCCGCCGCCGTACATCAGCGGATCGCCGGCCGGGGTCCCGGGGGGCCCGGTGTTCCCGTTCTCGATCGAGAAGCCGTCGAGGATCGCCGAGGCATCGGTCCCGCTGCCCACGACGACGTGGCCGCTGTTCGCCGTGGTGATGTTCCAGCCCAGGTACCAGGTCGAGCCCGAGCCCACGATGTCGTCGCGGCCGATGTCGCCGCTCAGGAGGGTCGGGTTCGCGTCCCAGTCGCGCTGCTCGCGCGCGATCTCTCCCCCCGCGAATCCGCCGTACAGCGCGACGCCGGACTTCAGGACGAAGCTCGCGGTCTCATCGAAGTCCGAGGGCGTGTACGTCCCCGCCGCCACCCAGATCTCCTCGCCGGCCTGCGCCGCGGCCAGGGCGGACTGGAGGGAGAGGAAGGCATCGGCCCAGCGCGAGCCATCGTTGGCTCCGGTGGCCGCCGCGTTCACGTAGTGGACGTTCGCGGGGCGGGAGATCTCGGTCGCGGGTCGAGTCGCGCCAGCCGGTCTCCGGCCGGAGAGGCCCTGGCCATCGGCCGGAGCGGCGAGGAGCAGGAGGGCGAGGAAGGCGCCGGAGGCGACGGGGGAGGGGCGAATCATGGCGGGGGAGGGAGCAGGAAGGCCGGCGGGAGCGGTTCGTGGGACTTGCCTCCGCATACACGAGAAGCGCATCTCCAGGACGCCAGAGTGCCGAAAACCGGCCCTACCCCGCCCGAGTCCTGTATGCCGATCTCATCATCCCTACATCGCGTCCGTGGCGGTCGCGGTCCCGAAACGGGCGGGGGCCGTGGCGACGGGCTCGCCGCGGCCCCCGCCCACTCGCTCCCATCGCCTTGGCGATGGGGGATCGGCTAGCCGCCGATCGTGCAGGCATATGCGCAGTGCAGCCGGATCCCCCAGCCGAAGCCGGCCGCCTGGACGTAGATCGTCAGGCCGGCGAGGGCGAGGTTGAGCGGGACCGGCAGGAGGATGATGGCCGGGTCGCCGAGGGCGGACGGGAAGCCGAGGAGCTCGGGCGACAGCAGGAAGTCGACCAGGATCTCCATCCCGTGCCAGGGGATGATCGCCGGCCCAACGAAGCCCGCGAGGAAGGCGCCGACGTTGTTGCCGCAGGCCACGACCGAGTTGACCCAGAGCCCGCCGAGGACGATGGAGCCCGTCGTGTAGCCGTTGCAGTTCACGTTGTTGCCGCAGTACCAGATGGAGGTCGCGGGGGGCTGGGCGTCCCATTCCGCGACGTGCATCCACCACGAGGAGAAGTTCCAGGGCGGGCCCCCGAACCAGTACGTCCCGCAGGTGCCCGTGCCGACGTCCGGGACGTACCAGTCGAAGACATCCTGCTGGCCGTTGTAGTCGAAGCCGCCCGAGAGGCTGCCGGCGTAGCAGAGCAGCGGGCCGGTCTGGGTCTCGAACATGCTCAGCGAGAAGCCGAAGGGACCGTCCGGGAGCACGAACTCGCTCCCGCCGGTCAGCGAGGCGCTGATGACCCAGCCCGCCGGACCGGTGCCCGTGGTGCCCGGCAGGCCGCTGAAGCAGAACTGCGCGGTCGGGGCGAGGCCGATGCCCTGCTCGTTGCACCAGCCCGTGGCACCGCTGTAGAAGCTCGTGCAGAGGGTCACGCCCGGGCCGCCGACGGAAGTGTCGAGCACGGTCGTGCCGTAGCCGAACTGGTACTCGCCCACGATGTCGTGGGGGAACCACGAGAAGACCGAGCCCCAGTCGAGCCACTCGAAGGGCGGGTTCCACCCCGTGGAGTAGTAGCCGGAGTAGTCGGTGTTCGCCCAGACGATCACCACGTTGGCGACCTTGTCCGGCGCGTCGCGCGTGAGCTCGCCCGTCGCCAGGTCGAGGGAGGCGCGTCCCGGCGGTCCCGGGACGCTGACCGGAGCGCCGGCCTGCTGCTGGGCCGGCCCGACCGCGCCGAGCGCGGCCAGTGCGAAGGCAGCGGAGAGAAGGGACTTCAACATGTTGGTAATCCTCCGCGAGGAATCTCCATCCCCAGAGGGGGGAACTCTTGGGTGGAACTCGATGCCGCCCGCGGGGGCGCAATCACCTCGAGAGGACCGGGCTCACCCGCTTCCCCTGCCGCGACTCCCGACCCCGGAGCCGCCCAGAGTTCCGTGGTAACTGTTTAGCGGGTCAGTGGGCCTTTCGGGAGCGGTGAGAGGCGATCCTTCGGAGGATCCTGTCGCAACGCTCGTCGAGCTCGAGCTTCTTGCGATCAAGGCGGTGGAAGTCGGCCAGCGTG
>JBFMCU010000018.1:0-6932 GCA_040754415.1 Planctomycetota bacterium | reverse complement strand
GATCTGCTTGGGAAGCACTGGGGCGGTCCGCAGCTTCCCTGGACACCCGCTAGGGGCCGGCCGCCCCGCCTCTCCTCTCGCCGAGCCTTGACGCGAGGGGGCGGATCGCGGCCCGGCATCCCCTCGGCATGCTGGACGGCGCGGGGGGGCGACCGCATCATGGCCGCCTTCCCCCGCCGCCGCGGGGGCGCCGCCGATCCGAGTGGGCGTCCAGCCTGGGAGCCGACATGAGCAACGCCGCCGAAGTCACCGACAGCCAATGGGAAGCCGCCGTTCTGCAGAGTGCGACACCGGTCCTGGTGGACTTCTGGGCGGAATGGTGCGCGCCGTGCCGGGCCATGGGGCCGTACGTGGACAAGCTGGCCCAGGAGTACGCGGGCAAGCTGAAGGTGGTGAAGATCAACACCCAGGACAATCCCGAGGTCCCCTCGCGCTACGGGATCACGGCGATTCCCACCTTCCTCCTCATCAAGGGGGGGGAGGTGGTGAAGCAGATGGTCGGCAGCCAGCCCTACGCCGCCCTCAAGCGCGTGGTGGACGAGCACCTGGGGTGAGGAGGCCGCGCGTGGCGTGCGTCTCGTCTTCCTCGGCTCGCCCCCCTTCGCCACGCCGGTCCTCGGCCGGCTGGCCGCCTCGCTGTTCCGGCCCCTCCTCGTCGTGACGCCGCCCGGGCGGCCGCAGGGGCGCGGGCGCAAGCTCGTGCCCTCCCCGGTCGCCGCCCTCGCCCGCGCGGAGGGGATCGACGTGTGCGAGCCGGTCTCCGTGCGGGACGAAGCCGTGCTCGCCCGGTTGCGCGCCCTGGCGGCCGATGTCTTCCTCGTCGTAGCCTACGGCGAGCTCCTGCGCCCGGAGTTCCTCGCCCTGCCGCGGATCGAGTGCTTGAACGTCCATCCCTCGCTCCTGCCCCGCCACCGCGGCGCCTCGCCCATCCCGGCCGCCATCCTCGCCGGCGACGGCGAGACCGGCGTGTCGATCCTGCGGGTGGTCCGGCAGCTCGACGCCGGCGACGTGCTCGTGCAGAAGACGACCGCGATCCAGCCGGGGGAGACGGCCGGCGAGCTCGCGGGGCGGCTGGCGGAGCTCGCCGGGGACGTGGCGCTCGAAGCCCTCGCCAAGGTCGACCGGGGCGAGCTCGACTGGACTCCGCAGGACCCCGCGCGCGCGACGCTCTGCCGCAAGCTCACCAAGGAGGCCGGCCGGATCGACTGGAGCCTCGCCGCGGTCGGGTTGGACCGCCACGTGCGGGCGATGAACCCCTGGCCCCTCGCGCGCACCACCCTGCCCGCCGGCACGGGTCTCGCCGTGCACCGCGCGCGACCACTCGCCGCGCCGCCGCCGCTCGGAGCGCCGCCGGGGACGATCCTCGAAGCAGCCGGGCGGCTCGTCGTCGCCTGCGGCGCCGGCCAGCTCGAGCTCCTTCTCGTGCAGGCCGACGGGAAGCGCCCCCTCGGCGCGGCGGAGTTCCTGCGGGGAGCCCGCCTCGCGACCGGCGAGCGGCTCGGGGGGTAGCCGTGCCGAGGATCGCCGCCTGGAGCGTGCTGCGCGCCGGCCATCCCGCGCCCCTGCGCGAGGTCGCCCGCGCGTGCGCCGCGCGGGGGCTTGACGAGCGCGATGCCGCCCTCGTCCGCCGCCTGGTGGGCACCGAGGTGCGCCGCCGCGGCACGCTGCGGGCCCTCGTGCGGGCATTCGTGCGCGGCAAGCCGAAGCCGGACCTCGCCGCCCACCTCCACCTCGGCCTCGTGCAGATCTTCTTCCTCGACCGCATCCCCGACCATGCCGCCGTCGCGGAGACCGTCGCCGCCGTGGACGAGACCCTGGGGCGGGGCAAGGTGCGCGTCGTGAACGCGGCCCTGCGCAGCGCGATCCGCGCCCGGCGTGCAGGAGCCGCGGGCGATCCGCGCCGCGACCTCGTGGACCGCGACCTGCGCCTCACCCGGCCGGTCTTCCGCGCCCCGGCGACCCACCCCTTCCTGTGGATGGAGGACGCGTTCTCCCTGCCGGCCGCTCTGGCCAAGCGCTGGGAGCGCCGCCACGGCCGGGAGCGGACGGTGGCGCTGGCCCGCACCTTCCTCGCCGAGCCCCCGCTCGCCGTGCGCGGGGTGGGGATCGATCGCGAGGAGGCGCGGGCGCTGCTCGCGGCCCTCGGCGCGGATCCCGCCGCGGGATTCCACCCCCGGGTCCTGCGGGTCGCCGCCGCGCACACCGCCGCCGTGACGGGGAGCGACGCCTTTCGCGCCGGGCGGCTGACGGTGCAGGGCGAGACGGCGCTCGCCGCCGCGGAGCTGGTCGAAGCGCGGGAGGGCGAACGGGTCCTCGACCTCTGCGCCGCGCCGGGAGGCAAGACGGCCGTACTCGCCGCCGCCGGGGCCCGCGTGGTCGCCGTCGATGTCAATCCCCGGCGGCTCGCGCGGGCCCAGGAGACGTGCGGGCGGCTGGGCGTCGCGGAGCGGGTGCAGCTCCTGGCGGGCGACGGCGCCGCGGCCCTCGGCGCCGGCGACTTCGACGCCGTGCTCGTGGATGCGCCGTGCAGCAACACCGGCGTGCTCGGGGCGCGGCCGGCGGCGCGCTGGCGGTTCGGACCGGCGACGCAGCGCGAGCTGGGCGCGCTGCAGGCGCGCCTCCTCGCCGCGGGGGCGGGCCAGGTCCGCCCGGGCGGCCGGCTCGTATGGTCGACGTGCAGCCTCGAGCCGGAGGAGAACGGCCAGCTCGTGCGCGCCTTCCTCGCCGGACGCGCGGGCTGGGAGCTCGAGGAGGAATGGGAGGCTCTGCCGGGCCCCGAGGGGCCGGTGGACGGCGGCTACGCGGCCCGCCTGCGGCGCCGCTGATCGCTCGCGCCAGTCGCCGAAGGTCGCGGCTGGGATGCGTGATCTGCATCCTCCGATGGAGAGCGCCGCGGAGCTCGTCCACCGATGGTGGGCAAGAAGGCCGTCATCGGTCATTCCTCCTCCTCGTAGCGGAACACCTCGTCCACCGTCCGCCCGAACGTGCGGGCGATGCGGAACGCCAGCGCGAGGGAGGGGACGTAACGGCCGTGCTCCAGCACGACGATGGTCTGGCGGGAGCAGCCCACGCGGCGCGCGAGCTCCTGCTGTGTCATCTCGCCGTGCTCGAAGCGCAACCGGCGGATCTGGTTTTGGATCTCAGCCTTGGCCATGGCTCCTCCTCCGCCACGCGGCGAGGACGAGCCCGATCGCGAGCCCGGCCCACGCCCGGCGTTCGAGCGGCGTGGGCGGCAGGTGGGCGAGCTCCGCCCGCTCCGCCGGCGAGAGGGGGGCGAGATGGGAGCGGCGGCGGGCGGCCGAGAGGAGGAGGACGAGGAGGACCAGGCCCAGGAGCCCGAGGAGGGCGGCAACCGCGGGGAGCGACCAGGAGACGGTGGGGAGCATGGGAATCCGGGGCGGGGAGGGAGGGGGGGGGGCATGAAATGTACGACATATAGTCGGAAATATAGTATATGGTGTCGTATAAATCTTATGCAACCATCGGGGCTGGTCGGGGACGGGCCGGGGGGGCTATTCTGCGGCCATGTCGACCCAGCCCACCCGGCGCTCCCCGGCTCCCCGGCGGCGGACGAGCGCGGCCCCGCTCGTGGCGATCACCCTCGTGGCGGGGGTCGTGGCGGGGGCGTTCGGCTTCGCCATCCTCCGGAAGAGCAGTCCGGCTCCGGCGGCCGCCCCGCCGGCCGCGGCCGGCGCCTTCTCCGACCTGCCGCCCGATCGCCCGGCCGGGAAGAAAGCGGCCCCTGCCGCCTCCGCGCCGGCCGTGGACCCTTTCGCCGACATCTCCTCCTATGCCGACGATCCGGTCTGGCGGAAGGCCAACCAGACCGCGGACCGCGGCCTCGCGCTCCTGCGGGAGGCGGCCGCGGCCAAGGAGGCCGGCGACCCCGTCGCCACCCGCGCCAAGAGCAAGGAGGGGCAGGCGCTCCTCGAGGAAGCCCTGCGCGCGGTGAAGGGCTGGCGCGGCGATTTCGCGCGGAAGCTCGGCGGCAAGGACCCCTTCGTCCAGCAGGTCGAGGAGACGGCGGGCCGGTGGATGCACGAGCTTCTGGCCTGGCGGGAGGCAGAGGGGCGTTGAGAGGCCCGCGGGGGGCGATCTCCCCGCGTTTCAGGAACTCGCTACGCTGGGGGAAGTCCGCCCCCCACCCCCTTCCCCCCCGAGGAGGATCCATGCTGCGCATCGCCTTCGCCGTTCCCGGCGCCTTCTGCGCCCTCGCCCTTTTCGCCGCCGCCCAGTCCGGCCCCGGGCCGACCGCGGACGGCGAGCTCATCCGGATGGACGCCCAGGGCCGCGAGGCCCGGGGGTTCGCCGATTCCCTCCGTCTGCGGACTCGTGAGGAAGGCGCCGCCCGCGTCGGCGCGGGCTGGGAGGCCCGCGGCCCCTTCGGCGGGGACGTGGACGACGTGAACGTGTCGAGCGCGAGCTCGAGCATCGTGCTGGCGGGCATCGCCCCGAGCGGCAGCATCGGCGGCACCCTCTACCGCTCCACCGACGCGGCGGCGAGCTGGATGGAAGTCGCGGCGCTCAGCGGCACGAGCGTGCACGACATCGAGTTCGATCCCGCCGGCAAGGCCTACCTCGGGACGGTCGATGGCGTCTGGACGAGCACCGACGGGGGCGCGAGCTGGACGCACCAGAGCCTCGGCATCGGGCTGAACGACCAGACCTTCGAGGTGACGATCGATCCGAGCGACCCGAGCCGGATCTGGGCGGGGGTCGCGGATGCCATGGGAAGCCAGACCCAGAACGTGCTCCTGTCCGCCGACGGGGGCGTCACCTGGAGCAACAAGACTCCCGCCGGCGCGGCGGGGACCTCCTGCCGGGGCATCGCGATCGACCCGAGCGACTCGAACCGCGTGATCGCCGCCTTCGGGGGCTCCTTCGGCGGGGGCTCGGTGTGGTTCTCCGCGAACGGCGGCACGTCGTGGACGAACCGCTCGGCGGGTCTGCCGGCGAACCCCATGAACGACGTCGTCCACGACGGGACGCGCGTGCTCCTGTGCGGCGGGCAGCTCTTCGGCGGCCAGAACGTCGGCCTCTACGAGACCACCGACGACGGGGTCACCTGGGTGCCGCTGCACGACGGCTCGTGGCCGATCCTCGCGATCCGCGACATCGAGATCGACCCGGCGAGCGCGAGCACGATCTACGTCGGCTCCGCCGGCGCCGGGATCTACAGGAGTATCGACGGCGGCGCGACGTGGAGCTTCGGCATCGGCGGCACGAGCGCGTTCTCGGTGAACGAAATCTGCGTCGATCCCGCCGGCGGCGCGCCGGTGTACGTGGGCAGCTCGTCGGTGGCGGTGTGGAAGAGCGCCGACGGCACGAGCTTCGCGGGCGCCTCGGTGGGCATCGGCTCCCTCAACCTCGAGTCGGTGGCCGTCCACCCGAACGACGACCAGGAGCTCGCGGTCGCCTTCCAGGGCCTGAACGACGGCGGCGTGTACAGCACGACGAACGGCGGCGCCACGTGGGACCTCGAGGCCCTGCCCGGCACGCGCTACAACACCGTGCTCTTCGCCCCCGATGGAACCCTCTACGCCCTCTCCGACGGGCCGAGCTCGATCGCGCCGGAAGGGGTGTACCGGCGCGACGGACCGGGCGCATGGACCGGGCTCGGCCCGGACCAGGGCAGCTACTTCGAGACCGAGCTCTTCGGCCTCACCTTCAGCACGATCGACCCGAGCCTGATCGTGACCACCGGGAGTGATTTCGGCTACGCCGGCTACGAGCCCACGGTCTGGGTGTCCACCGACGCCGGGGCGAGCTGGAGCAAGAACTACGAGCCCGCCGGGCGGGACTCCGAGGACGTCACCGACGTCGTTCTCCTCGCCGACGGCACCGATCAGAACCTGGTGGCGTCCTACACGGACTTCGGCGCCGCGCAGACCGGCGGGGCGATTCGCTCCACGGACGGCGGGACGAGCTGGTCCGAGGCGAGCGCCGGGCTCTCCGCCGGCGCCCAGTGCTACGGCCTCGCGGCGTCGCACTTCGACGCGGCGACCGTGTACCTCGCCGACGACGACTATCCGAACGGCGCCGTCTACCGCACGACGAACGGCGGGGCGAGCTGGACGAGCATGGGCTTCTCCGGCCAGGCCCACGACATCGCCACCGACCCGGTGCGACCCCTGCGGCTCTACATCGCGTCGTGGTCGGCTCCCAAGGTCCGGATGTCGGACGACGGCGGGGCGACCTTCTCGAACTTCGACTCCGGCCTCGCCGACGCGGGGAGCGGCAAGAAGATCGAGCTCGCCCCCGGGGCCTGCAACACGCTCCTGCTCGCGACGTCGAACGGCGCCTACGCCGAGTACGAAGGCGGCTGCACCCTCGAGGCCGACACGGCGAGCCTGTCTGTTTCCGCGGGCGGGACACTCTCCATGAGCCTCGCCGCCGGACCGGCGAACGCCGCCCGCCTCTACCTCGTCCTCGGGAGCGTGACGGGCACGGATGGCTTCCCCGCGGGCAGCATCACGATCCCCCTCACCTGGGACTTCTACACCCTCGATACGATCCTCCAGGCGAACACCGGTCCGTACGTCAACACCTTGGGGGCGCTCGACGGACAGGGCCTGGCGGGGGCGGCGCTCGTCCTGCCCGCCGGTGCCGACCCCGGCCTGATCGGGATCCAGGCCTGGTACGCTTACGGCGTCTTCTCCCTCGGCCCGTTCGTCGCCTACCGGGCGAGCAACCCGATCCCCCTGACGATCCTCCCCTAGTGGTCTGATGCAGCCATTCGGGGCATTTGGCCGGCGCGTCTGCGCCCGCCGCTGCGTTGCACCTCCTCCGAGGGTTGTCGTTCTAACCCGAAGTTCCGGAGAATGAAATGACGCAAGTCTTTGTGGGCCGATGACTTCGGCTCGATGGGCGAATCCTGTTCGTGGCTACGGCCGGAGCCCGACGCCGAGGAGGTCGAGTGCTTGACGCTGGTG
>JBFMCU010000017.1:0-8565 GCA_040754415.1 Planctomycetota bacterium | reverse complement strand
CCCGGCGCCACCCCCACCCCCCTCGAACCCGGTCCCGTCGCCGCGCGCGCCCCCGCTAGCCCGGCTACCACATGCTCCACTCGCCGGAGGGAGCCCCCGCCCCCACGACTTTGACGGGACCGTGGCGGAAATCCCCCGCGCCGGATTCGCGGCCGCCCGCCGCCGCCATCGTGCGATCATAGGCGCGCCCCGACCGCGGACCCTCGCCGCCATGCTCTCCTCCCTCGCCGCCGCGCTGTTCTTCCTCGCTACTCCGGCCGCCGCGGCCCGGAACCCCGCCCAAGAGGCGCCGGTCACTCGCCTCTCCGCGCTCCGGCCCCATCTCGCCGCGCAGGGCTGGGGGCGGCTCGGCGTCGATCGCAGCGTGCAGGAGAGCCCGCTCCGGATCGGCGAGCGGTCCTTCGCCCATGGGCTCGGGACCCATGCCCACAGCGAGCTCGTCTACCTCCTCGGCGGGGGTTACGAGCGCTTCCGGGCCTGGGTGGGCGTCGACGCGGAGGTCGCCGCATACGCCGAGGCCAGCGTCGTCTTCCAGGTCCGCGGCGACGGGCGCGTCCTCTTCGCGAGCTCCGGATCTCGACCACTGCGGCGGGCGAGCTCGCCTGGTCCCACTTCTTCCACCGCCTCGGCGATCGGTCGGCGCCGCTCGTGTTCTGCCGGGACCTCGTGGCCCATCCGCCCGACGTGAGGAGCGCCCTGACGGCCTTCGTCGAGCGGCATCCGGAGCACTTCGATCCGCCGAACCCGCTCGCCCACGCGATCGGCGGCGGCGGCGCGTACTCGAGCTGGGAGGGGGAGATCGACGCGGCGAAGCTCAAGGCGATGGCCTTCGCGGTGAACTGGAAGGCGAGCATGGACTTCCCGTACATGGGCCTCTTCCTGCCGCCCGTCGGCGACGAGGGGAGCTAGAACCGCTTCGCGGGCGGGGGCAGCGGGCGCTACGGGCCGGAGGACGAGGGCTGCTACGGGCGCACCTCCTTCGCCGCGATGGAGGACTACTCGCGGCGCATGCGCGCGCTCGGGTTCTCCGTCCTGAACTACTTCAACGTCACCGAGTTCGGCGGCAACATCGTCGATCCCGCTCCCCCGCGCCGGACGGCGAGCGACGCGGAGCTCTGGACCGATCCGAACGACTTCCTGCACGCGGAGCTCTCGGGCGCGATCCTTCGCACGCCGGATCCCATCTGGACCTGGGGCGGGGCGGTCATCATGGACTGCGGCGACCCGGCGTACCGGACCTTCCTCCTCGAGCAGGCGCAGCGGCACCTGGAGAAGCTGCCGTCCTCGGCGGGGATCTGCATCGATCGGATGGACTGGCTCGTCCGCTACGACCCGCACGCCGACGATGGGGCGAGCTGGATCGACGGCCCCCAGCGGGGCCTCCTGCACGCGTGGAACGATCTGCTCGCGATCCTGGGTCCGCTCATGCACCGCGCGGGCAAGGTGATCTTCGTGAACGACATGGTGCGACGGCTGGAGCTGATGCGGCACGTCGACGGTTTCTACGACGAGCACGGGATGTGGGCCTTCAACCTGAACGCGGGCGCCTTCCTCGCCCTGCGGAAGCCCCTCGTCTGCTGGACGCCGAGCGAGGAGACGCTCCAGCCCGATCCCGACGCCTACCTCCAGCGCCACCTCTACCTCGGCGCCTTCCCCACCGTCCCCTTCCCCGGCAACGACCACACGATCCTGCCGAGCCCGGCGGCGGAAGCGATCTACCTCGACTACGGCCCGCTCTTCGCCGCCCTGCGGGGGCGCCGCTGGGTGCTCCGCCCCGACGTCGTCTCCGTCGCCGGCGGCGCGGCCCGGGCGAACGTCTTCGAGACGGAGGCGGGCTGCGTCGTCCCGGTCGTGCTCGGCGGCGCGGCCACTGCGGCGCGCGTGACCCTGCACGGGCTCCCGGGGATCGCGCCGGGAGCGCCGCCCGCCGCGGCGGTCCTGCACCCCGGCGCGGGCGAGGAGACGAGCCTCCCCGGCCGGTGGGAGGGCGAGCGCCTCCTCCTCGACGTGCCCCTCGTGCGGGGCGCGGCCGTGGTGCGGCTGCGGGGGTAGGAGGTCAGAGAGCGAGCAAGAATCGCTCGCGAACGGGCGGCAGCGCCGTCAGGCGATGCGCCAGAGGACATCTGAGCCCCACCATGGCCTGCGGCCACCCGCAGGGAATGAAACGGAGGTTTCATTAGAGAGGCTGTATCATGGATGCTTGCTCAGCCTCTCAGTATCCGAGCACCAGGTCCTGAGCGTTCGAGAGCGCCCAGGGCTGGACGCCGCCGATGTGGAGCGCCTGGGTCGAAGCCGCCACGCCAGCGAAGGCGACGTCGACCGGCACGGGGAGGTTGTACGTGGCGACGGGGCCGGCGAGGAAGGGCTGGAGAAGAAGCTCGCCGTTGGGGTCGGCGACGTTCGCGAGGAGCGTCTGACCCCCGCCGAGAGGCAGGGTGATCGGAGTCGAGTACCCGACGAGCCACGCGAGGTTGTGCCCGGTCGTGCCTCCGAGGTCCACGGTCGCGGTGTAGGTCGCGCCGAGCACGGGGAGCGTCACCGCGGTGTGGCTGGCCGGGTTCGTGCCGGCATTGCGGGAGGTAGCCGAGGCCGGCGGGCCGGTGATCACGACGTTGTCGACCTGCCACCACCAGTCCCAGTTCGTGTCGTAGTAGCGGAAGCGGATCTGCACGTTCGATCCCGCGTAGGCGCCGAGGTCGATGCTCCGGTGCACGCCGGTGGGATAGCCGTCGCTCCCGCCGCTGAAGTTCTGGAGGAGCGTCCACGCCCCGCCGGCGACGCTGATGTCGACGTCCCCCTGCTCGTTCAGGCCGCCCGAGTACCAGCGGAACGAGTGGTCGAATTCCAAGGTGGAGCCGGCGGGCACGGCGAAGGACGGCGTGATCAGCTCGGTGTCGAGCGCTCCCCAGCCGATCAGGTCGCCGTCGATCGCCGCGCAGGCGCCGGAGCCGCCGGTGTAGTTGGTGCGCCCGTAGTCGGTGTTGAGGAGCCACGGGCCGTTGCCCGTGTTGTCGGCCACGGTCCAGCCCGGCGGCGGGAAGACCCCGCCGTCGAAATCCTCGGTGAGGACCTGGGCGGCCGCCGCGTCGGCCAGCCCGAGACAGAGGAGCGCGATCAGGGATCTCTTCATGATGGGGTTCCGATGGGAGGGGAGGATGGTGGGCCGCACGCGGCCGACGCAGCCGCCCGGGCCGGTTCCATGGTAGCGCGCGGGCGCGGCCGCGGGCGGTCGAGCTTGCCGCTTCCGCCGGGCGGGCTACGATCGGCGCGGCCCGCGGGCCGTTCTCCCGTCGATCCAGATGCCGATCCCCCCGCTCCGCCTCGCCCGGCTCCTTCTCGCCGGCGGGATTCCCCTCCTCGGGGCCGGCTGCGCGGCCTACCGGACCTACTGGGGCGACGTCCACGGCCACACGGCCCTTTCCGATGGCCAGGGCACCGTGGCCGAGTACCTCGCCCGGGCCCGGGACGAGGCGGAACTCGACTTCGCGATCGTGACCGACCACGACTTCGGGAACGCGCCGCCGTGGCGCCGGACGCCGGAGGAATGGCAGCGGACCCAGGAGACGGTGGACGAGCTCACCGTCGACGGCGAGTTCATCGCGATCGCCGGCTACGAGTGGACCTCGCAGCCCAAGTACTGGGCGGGCTTCGCCGATCCGACCCAGAGCGAGCGCCTCTTCGCCGGCGCTCCCTTCTTCTACAACCACAAGAACGTCTACTTCCCCCGCCGCGTGCCGGCGCTCTTCAGCGCCAAGGACGAGGCGTATCGGAGCCCCGACCTGCTCGCGGCGGCCGTGGCGCCGGAGGGCGGGCTCGCCCACAACTGCCATCCCTCGGCGGGTCCCGACGGCCGCGATCAGTTCGCCTACGGGGCGGCGAGCGCGCGGATCATCGCCAACAGCGAGATGGCGCCGGACGTCCTGCGGTACGAGGGGAAGACCTACGAGGTCGGAGTCGAGACGACCTTGCGCGAGTTCCTCGCCGGCGGAGGGCGCACCGGATTCGTCGGCGGATCCGACACCCACGAGGGCCGACCGGCGGCGCGGACGGCGGTGCTGGCGCGCGAGCTCACGCGGGAGGCGATCCTCGACGCGCTCCGCCACCGGCGCTGCTACGCAGCGACGAACGCCCGGATCCGCCTGGGCTTCGCGATCGATGGCCAGCCGATGGGCGCGGAGGTCGCGATCCGGGGAACGCCGCGGATCTCCGTGCGCGTGCATGGAACGTGCCGCCTGGCGGAGGTGGTCGTGGTCCGGAACGGCGCGCCGTTGCGCGTCTTCCATCCCGCTGGCGATTCGCTCGTCGCCGACTTCGCCGACGACTCCTTCCCCGGCGAGGCGTACTACTACCTGCGCGTCATCCAGGCCGACGCCGACGCGGAGGGAAATCCTTCGCACGCCTGGTCGAGCCCGATCTGGGTGCGGCGCCCCTGAATCAGCCGCCGTCGAGGAGGGACTCGAGGAGCACGGGATCGGCGGGGATGTCCCATTCGACGACGCCGGCGGCGCACGGCACGACGAGGGCGGGCGCGCCGGCGCGGCCCTTCTTGTCGTGGCGCATCCCGGCGAGGAGCGCGGCGGGCGGGAGCGCGCATCCATAGCGCCGGCGCAGCGCCGCGAGATCGGGCGGGAGGCCGAGACGCGCGAGGAGGGCGGCGACCCGCGCCGGCAGCGCCGCGTCGGCGAGCCGCCCCAGCCGCGCGCTCGCGCGCAGGGCGAGGCCGAGACCGGCAGCGACCGCGACGCCGTGGGGGATCGCGCCGTAGCCGGCGGCGCGCTCGATTCCGTGGGCGAAGGTGTGGCCGAGGTTCAGGGTCTTGCGCTCGCCGTCTTCCTTCTCGTCGCGGCCCACCACGCCCGCCTTCACGCGGACGCAGCGCTCGACCACCTCGCCGAGGAGCGCCGGCTCGCGCCGCCCCACCGCCGCGGAGCGCGCCTCGAGGAGGGCGAGGAGCGCGGCGTCGCCGACGAGCGCCGTCTTGACCACCTCCCCGAGCCCGGAGAGATACTCCTCCGGGGGGAGCGTCGCGAGGACCGTGGGATCGGCGAAGACGGCGCGCGGGGCGTGGAAGGTGCCTGCCAGGTTCTTGCCGGCGGCGAGGTTGACGGCGGTCTTGCCGCCCACCGCCGCGTCCACCATGGCGAGCAGCGTGGTCGGGCACTGCACGACGTCGATCCCGCGCATGTAGAGCGAAGCGGCGAGCCCGCCGAGGTCCCCCACGACCCCGCCGCCCAAGGCGACGAGCACGGAGTGGCGGTCGAGATCGGCGGCGGCGAGGAAGTCGAGCACCTGCTCGAGAACGGCGAAGGACTTCGCGCCCTCGCCCGGCGCGACGACGTGCGTCGGGGCCGCCGCGAGCGGACCGAGCCGCGCGGCATGGAGCGGGGCGACGTGCGCATCCGAGAGGACGGCGACCGCGCTCGCGCCATGGGCCGTTCCCGCGGCCTCCGCGAGCGCCCCGGGACCGACCACCACGGGGTAGGGGCGGGCGGCCCGCACCTCGATCGCGGAGCGGGTCACGGCGGGGGCGGATTCGCCTGCTCCGCGGCCGTCCGTTCGCGGCGGGCGCGCCGGCGCTGGACCTGCTGCTCCCGCCAGACGGCGGACCTCCGCTGGTCGCGCCTGACCTGCAGGACGAAGACGGCGATGAAGACGATGGCGAGTCCGGCGAGCGTGTAGGCGACGGTCGCGAAGATCGGGTCCGGCTTCGGGTCGAACACGTCGAGGGACTTCAGGACGAACACCGGCGCCACCCGCACGCTGCGCCCCGCCGACTCGTAGACGAAACTGCGGAAGAAGAACCCACGCGCGGTGACGGTGTCGGCCAGCCTCGCCTCCCGGTCCTCGAAGGGGCCCATGAAGAACACCACGTTGTCCCACATGTTGTTCCCGAGCCACCCCTCGGTGTAGTAGTCGATGCGGGCGGGATTCTCGGTGGCGCGCTTGACCGTCGCGTGCTGGAGGCGGCTGATCGGGATGCGGAACGGCGCGAGGCGATGGGCCTGTCCGTCCTTCATCACCTCGAGCAGCGTCGGCTTGTCGAGCTCCCGCGCCGCCGCCCAGTCCACCGCGCCCTCCGGGAGATCGCGCACGTAGGCCATGGCGAACCACAGCGGCTCGAAGGGGAGCCCGAACTCGAAGTCGGGATTCATGGTGCCGTCGGGCCGGACGAGCACTTCGTCGTAGAGCACGGTCGGGTTCGTGTACCGATCCTGCAGCTCCGTGACCGTTCCCAGCGCGGGGTAGGAGCGGATCGCGCGCGGCCCCACGATGAGCGGGCCCTCGACCCACGTGCCGCTGTGCTCGGCATCCTCCTCGCTGTACATCTTCAGGAAGAGCCCGTCCAGGCGCACGAAATCGCCGTCGAGGAACGACTCGGGCAGCTCCAGCGTCAGCAGGTACGCGACGCCCTCGTCCTCGAGGACGACCCGGCCGATGTGCTCCTCGGCGCCGGTGAAGGTGCGCCGGCGCGTCTGCAGCGGGCCGGCCCAGCCGCGCAGCGTGCGGGGGGAGCCGCGATGGGCGGAGGGAGCGGCGGCGATCGCGGCGATGCCCGCGGCGTCGAGCACGGGCGTCGCCATCGCCTCGAAATGGCGGGGCGTCAGGAGGCGCGCCACGTCGAAGGCGGCGTCGATCGCCTCGCTCTCGAGCACGACGCGATCCTCGGGGCGCCGGTCGTGCACGAGGGCCTCGAACCGGGCCGGGTCGATCTCCGGCAGATCGACGGCCTCCGCGGGCAGCTCGTCGGCGGAGGCCGGCAGGGTCTCGCTTCCCGGACCGGCCGGCGCGCGGGACTTGAGCAGGCTGAGGCCGAACAGGACGAGGACCAGGACGAAGGCCGCGACCAGCCCGATCAACCGGCGCTTCTCGCCCCGCGTCACCCCGCCGCGGGCGTCGGGTCCGGCGCCGGGGAAATGGAAGAGGATCATGTCGGCAAGGCACCCGGGATCCCGATCCGGATCGTCGCCTGGTCGAGGGCCGCCTCCACCAGGGCCGCGAAGAGCCGATCGTTCGGGCCCCCCGGGGGCGAGGCCTCGGGATGCCACTGGACGCCGAGGGCGAAGGGGTGCGTGCTCCGCTCCACGGCCTCGATCAGCCCTTCCTCGTCGCGGCCGGCGACGGTCCACGTCGAGCCGACGCCGGAGAGCGCCTGGTGATGGCGCGAGATCACGTCGATCGTGGCTACCCCCAGGGCCTGCTGGAGTTTCGTTCCCCGCGCCAGCGCCACCGGGTGGAGCACTCCGCCGGTGTGCGCGCGGGCCCCCGGGCGGTCCTCGGGCAGGTGCTGGAAGAGCCCCGCCCCCTCGGCGAGGCCCAGGAGCTGCATCCCGTAGCAGATGCCGAGCACCGGGATCCCGCCGGCGAGGACGGCGCGGGCGAGGGCGAGGTCCGCCCCCTGCTTCACGGACGGCACGGGGTGGGCGCGGGGGTGGGTGGGGCCGAGGCCGAGCCCCTCGGTCGCGAAGTCGTCCCCGCCGGTGAACAAGACCCCGTCGGCGAGGGCCAGCGCGTCGGCGAGGAAGCCGGGGCCCGGCCGGTAGGGGATGACGAGGGGCCGCCCTCCCGCGCGCTCCACGGCCTCCACGTAGCGGGAGGAGAGACAGGTGCGGGGGGGATCCCCCGGCAGGAGCTCGCCCACGATCACGATCCGGGGACGGTGCGCGGTCGGCATGGGTCCAGCATACGGCCGGCGCTCGGGGTCAGGAATCCGCCCCCTGTGGTGCGGCGGTGGGAGACCGACTCCGCGACCGAGAGGAACTCCGGGAGGGCAGCGGCCTCGCGCGCCAGCGATCCGGCTCGCGCCCGGTCGCGAGGGAGGGGTCTCGGGAGAAGGAGATCCCGCCCAGACCACCATAACCACCGTCTCAATAAGAAGTTACGGTGATGAACCCATCCCGACCCGACCCGGCGCTTGCCCCCCCCCCCCCTGGGATCCCGCTACACTCCACGCGGCACTGGATCCGCGGTCGGCCACCGCATGGAACTCGCGGATCGAGAGAACCTCCGAGGAGCATTCCGATGAACATCCCTTCTTGGGCAGCGCAAGCAACCCGGTCCCTCCTTCCCGCCGTCGCCAGCCTGGCGCTCGCCGGACATCTGGCCGCAGCCGGACCGCAGGTCACGGAGAGCCGCCTCGACTTCCGCGTGATCAGCGACTCGGGTGACAACGTGGCCGGTGTCCACGTCCTGGTGGAGGACGCCAACGAGCCTGCCCCTATGGATCCGGTGATCCTCCTCACCGGTAATCGGGGCGTGACCGGATACTGCAACGCGCCCGCTGGCGGAACATACCTGGCGCACCTCTCGGAATTTACCGGAGGCAACGGGCTCTATTGCGGCGCCACCTATGTGGTTACTCTTCCGACCTACTCTCCCGATACCACTCTCGGTGTCCATCGTCAGATCCTGAGTCAGAACAAGCTCGACCTCGTGTCGGTCGGAGGATGTCCGTCCCGTTGTGAGATTTGATCGGGGGCCCAACCTGTTGGTAGGACTGGACTTAGCACGAGTTCGGTCCCCCGAAGGAGAGCCCCATGAAGAAGTCTACGAAGTACCGCAGCGTTC
>JBFMCU010000016.1:0-26139 GCA_040754415.1 Planctomycetota bacterium | reverse complement strand
GGAGCGACGGCGGCGGCGGAGAGAAGGAGGAAGGAGACGAGGAACACGCCGTGGCGGCGCACGATGGGATCCCAGACCACGGCCGAGAGCCCGAGGAGAGCGAGGAGGGCGAGCTCCTTCGCCGGGCCGAGGACCGCTCCGCCCTTCGCGGCGAGCTCCGCCCGGGCCTGATCGGTGCCGAGCTCGCCCGTGTAGGCCCGCGCGTAGGTGACGGTCCAGAACCAGAAGGTCTCGAAGGTGCCGGCCGCGAGGAGGGCGAGGCAGGTGGCGAGATACGGCGCGGCGCAGGCGGCGGCGAAGAGGGCGAGGCGGGCCGCGCTCCGGCCGGGAGCCCGGGGCCGCCGCCCGAGCTCGCCGGCGAGGAGGACGAGCCCCCCCGCGAGGACGAACGCCGCCCCGGGCTGCTTCATCAGGACCCCGGTCCCGAGGAGGAGCCCGCCGCCGAGGAGGGCGCCGATCCCCCGCTCTTCCCTCGCCTTAAGGACGAGGCCCATCCCCCCCACCGCGAAGAAGAGGACGAAGTGCTCGGCGTTGGCGAAGAGCCCGTGGGCGGCCGGGTGGAGGGAAAGGACGGCGAAGGCGGCGGCCGCCGCGAGCCCCGCCGCCGCGCCCAGGAGGCGGCGGGCCAGCAGGAACACGAGGAGGCTCGTCCCGGCGTTCGCGGCGAGGAGCCCGAGATGCACGCCCCGGATCGTCTCCCCGAAAGCGGCCATGGCGAGGGCGTAGAGGAGGGCGGCGCCCGGGAGCTTCATCGTGTAGGCCTGCGCGTACGGCGGCACGCCGTCGAGGAGCAACTGGCCGGCGTACGCGTACTCCCCCTCGTCCCGTTCGAGCGGCATGTCGAGGAGCCGGCCGCGGACCGCCCCGATGGCGACGACGAGCAGGGCGAGGCCGATCCACCACCCTCCCGACCTCCTCGCGGCGAGCTCCGGGGCCCTGGCGTCGCGTCCGTCCATGCCGATGGGTCCCCCCCCGGCGCCGGCGAGGGGAGGGGAGAGCGTAGCGGATCCGGCCGGAACCGCGAAGGACGGCCCGGGCCGGATCCGCGGGCGCACGAAGCCGCCGCGGCGGGGAGGAGCTCCCCGCCGCGGTCCGGCCCCGCCATCCGGCGGGGTGCCGAAGGCCCCCGATCCGCCCGCCGGGAGCCCCCGCCCGGAGCGGAGATTCCCGGCGGGTGCGGATCAGTAGTTGCCGACCACCAGGTCGTAGGCGTTGTGCAGGCGCACGCCGGCACCGCCGCCGAAGCCGTAGCCTTGGGTCGAGAAGTGGAAGCCGATAAACGCCGGGTCGACGGGCACGAGGGCCGAGAAGTTCACGATGCCCACTCCGAAGATGCCCGGCAGGCCCAGGAGCTCGCCGTTGGGATCTCCCACGTTGACGAGCAGCCAGTCGCCGATGCCTCCCATATAGAGGGAGAGCGGGGTCGAGTAGCCCGCGACGCCAGCCACGTTGTTGCCGGTGAGGCCGTTGTTGACGCTCGCGTTCCACATCGCGCCCATGATCGGCGGCGCGGCGACGTAGCCGGTGGGGTTCGTGTTCCCGGCGTCGTTGCGGAAGGTCGCCACCGCCGCCGTCTCCACCGTGAGCTCCACCGAGCGGTTGTAGCTGAGGCCGCCGTTGAAGCAGTCGCGGAAGGTCACGGTGGCGTAGTAGACGCCCGGGTCGAGGGAGTTGGCGGCGGAGTTCACCGACAGCGTCACGTTCGTGGTCCCCGGGAAGGCCTGCCCGGTCGCCGCCGAGGTGCTGAGCCAGCTCGGGAGCCCGGTGACGTCGAAGGCCAAACCCACCTGACCGCTGTTCGTCAGCGTGTAGATCCGGCTGCCGGGGCTGAACGGTCCGCCCTCCGGCCCGCTGATCACGTAGGTCGAGCTCGGGGTGACGCTGGAGAGAACCCCCTGGCTCCACACGCTGGTCGCCCCCACGTGGGTGCCCCAGCTATCGCTCTTGCCGAACTCGCCGTAGAGCCAGACCTTCGCGGGCCGGCCGGGGGTGGAGTAGTTGGCGGAGTAGTCGCCCCAGTCGAGCTGGCCGCCGAAGTAGTCGCCCCAGCGCCAGCCGTCGTAGCTCCCGCTCCCGTCGCGGATCGACGAGGAGCCGCTGCTGCTGAACACGCCCTGGTCGTAGTCCACGAAGCGGACCTCCGGCTCGCCCCCCGCGGAGTTCGTGGTCCGCGTGAAGACCCAGAAGTTGCTGCCGGAGTAGTCCGCGGCCGAGCTTCCGAACCAGTAGTACCAGCCGGTGGAGCCGAAGGTCGTTTGGTACTCGAGCGTGTTCGAGGTCGGATCGAGCTTGAAGAGGCGCAGCCAGGCGGTCCCGCTGAACTCCGTCGTCAGGCTCGTGAAAAGCTCGATGCCGTTCGCCCCGAGGTTGTCGTTCGTCGTGACCGCGGTCATCAAGCGGGCGTCGATCGTGTCCAGGAGCTCGCCGGTCGGCTGGACCGCGCTCGGCGGCACGGTGTAGGCGGCGACGGGGATGTCGACGCGAGTCAGGGTGTTCGCGCCGAAGGCGTCCGTGACCTTCCAGTGGGTGAGCCGGTCGCCGCCCCCCCACCGGGAGTTGATCCACGTGCCGTCGATGTTCAGGCCGCCCTCGGTCCAGCCGGTCTGCATCTTGACGGCCCGCGGGGTGTCGGTGGTCGATCCGTCGGCGTTGGTCAGGTTCGACCAGCGCACGACCCCGGCCGCGAGGGCGTTGTAGATCTGGGCCTTGTCCCAGATCCAGATGCGGGCCCAGCGGAAGCCGCCCGCGAAGCGGAACATGTTGCCGCCCGCGAAGACGTGCTCGTTGCTGTACCCGAGGTCGAAGTAGTCGGCCCACGAGGCATCGGCGGTGCCGGCGTCCTGCACGGCGTTGAAGTCGTACCAGTACGCGCCGGACCCGGAGAGGCCGAAGGGGATCGACCCGCTGGTGATCACGAGGGCGAGGGAGGATTCCTCCGTCGCCGTCCGCTTCTTGTGCCACAGCATGACCCAGCGCCCGTTCCAGGGGTCGAAGATGACCTTCGGGTCGTAGAGCAGGTACGCCGGATCCGTGCCGAGGTAGTCCTCGATGTCCGCCGTGTAGAGCACGTTGCCGCAGCGGTCGTACACGGCGAAGTCGTCGTTGGTCACGGTGACCACGTAGTCCCAGCCGGCCGCGGCGTCGGGATCGGGCGGCGTGAGCCCGTTCGGCCCGATGCTCTCCCAGTCCTGCATGAGGGGCTGGGCCCGGCCGGCCGCGCGGTCCTCGACGATCGGGGCCTCGTCGCCCCCGCGCGGCACGAAGAGGGGCCACTCCGCGGGACGGACCTGGCGCGGCACCTCCTCGACGCCCTCGTCCTCGTGCGCCGAGGGCGGGCGGATCCCCGTGTCGGGGACGATGCGCACGGGCGTCACCGTGAGCGGCGCCTCGAGGAAGGCGCCGTCGACCGCGCCCTCCAGCCACGCCCGTTGGGCGGCCGGGGGGGCGATCTCCGGGAGCGCGTCTCGGGGGGGAGGCATGCCGACGTCGGTGGCCGGCGCCGGGAGAATGGAGGTGGCCGCCGCGGCGAGCAGCGGAACGCCGATGATGAAAGAATTCATGGATGCTCCTCCGATCGGGATTCTCTCGTGAGGGGTGGATGGACTCGCGAACACTCCCGGTGCTCCGTCCAGGGGCCGCGCCGCGAAGTGCAGATCACCGCGCGCGAACCATCCCCACGGGCGGTTCACCGGCCGGCCGTTCCACGCCGGCCGCGGCGATCGCGCCAGCTTCCCTCCGCGCCTTCTCGCCGGTTCTTGCACGCCGGCTGGGATTCGAACTCGAGAATCTCGATTCCGCTGACGGGCGGGCTACCACCCCAGGACGAGATCCTGGGCGTTCGACAGCTCCCAGGGCTGGATGCCGCCCCAGTGTAAGGCCTGGGTCGAGGCCGCGAGGCCCGCGAAGGCCGGATCGGCCGGCACGGGCAGGTGGTAGGAGGCCACCGGGCCGGGGAGAAACGCCAGGCCGAGGAGCTCGCCGCCCGGGTCCGCGACATCGAGGAGCAGCGTCTGGCCTCCGCTCAGGGTCAGCGTGAGCGGCGTGCCGTAGCCGGCGAGCCAGGCCTGATCGTGGCCGGTCGTGCCGGCGAGGTCGACGGCGGCGATGTAGGTCGTTCCGAGCACGGGGAGCGTGATTGCGGCGTGACTCACGGGGTTCGTGCCGCCGGTACGGAAGGTGGCCGAAGCGGAGACGACCTCGGTCCCGTAGCGGGCGATGTTGTGCCACGCACCCGCCCCGATCTCGAGGTAGACGAGACCCGGCGGCAGCGCGGGCGTGTTGCACTGGCCGAAGTGTTCGTGTCCCCAGGCCACGACCGAGCCGTCGCTGCGGCGAGCGAGGCCGTGCCTTCCGCCCGCCGCCACCTCGACGTAGGCGAGACCCGGCGGCAGGGCGGGGACGTTGCACTGGCCGACGGAGTTCGATCCCCAGGCCACGACCGCGCCGTCGCTCCGGAGCGCGTAGCTGTGGGCGTCCCCCCCCGCCACCTCGACGTAGGTGAGGCCCGGCGGCAGCGCCGGCACGCCGAGTTGGCCGGCCCACCCCCCCCAGGCCACGACCGTGCCGTCGCTGCAGAGCGCGAGGTTGTGATTCGTGCATCCCGCGACCTTGACGTAGACGAGTCCGGGCGGCGGGGCGGGCACATCGCACTGGCCATTGTCGTTCGATCCCCAGGCTACGGCCGTGCCGTCGCCGCGCCGGGCGATGGTGTGTGCATAGCCCCCCTCCACCTCGACGAACAGCTCCTGGTTCCAGGCGCTGTCGACCACGGAAGTGCCCCAGCCGACGACCTCGCTCTGCGCTGCCGCCGCGCGCGAGCTCGCGAGGAGCACCGCGCTCCCCGCGGTCAGAAGCAACCGACTTCCACGCGCCGGACGGAGAATCCGACGTGCCGCGATCCGCCGCTCGCCACCCGCCCAGACCAGCGCCATGGCCGCTCTCCTCGGGCGAGGCTCCCGGCCGGCTCGCGCTCCCCCCCGGCCGGCCTTGCGCCGGCGCCCATCGGGGTCGCGGGCCGCCGCCTCTCGCCGTCGCCGCCCGAGGCTATCCCCGTCCCCGGGAACCATCAAGCCGGCCGCGGGCCGCGCCCGCGGGCCGCGCCCCGTCCCCACCGGAGGATGGAGGCGGCACCCGGACTCGAACCGGGGATAACGGATTTGCAATCCGCTGCCTTAGCCGCTTGGCTATGCCGCCTCGCCGCGCGCGGCCGGGGAGGGGCCGCGGGGGCGGACAGGATAGCGGAGCGGAGGAGGCGAGGGAACCGGCGAGCGGGGAGGAGCCGGGGGCTGTCCTCGGGATCGGACGACCGGCGGGGAGGGCGTCCCCCACGGGCACCACCGGGCGGAGCGGGACGGAGGGCGGCAGCCTGGCACCGAAGTTGCTCGGGCCAGGGCGAGGTGCGCCATGAACACGAAACTCGCCACCCTCTGCTTCTGGCTGTGGACCCTGGGCTTCTGCGGGATGTGGGTCGCCAAGGGGATCTTCGACCGGGGGCCCGGGGCGACGGGGTTCGACCTCTGCGCGGCCGCCTGGGGCGTGGGGGGGCTCACCTACGCCCTGCTCGGCGGCCTCTGCCTCCTCGGCGAGGAGGGAACGGGGGCCGCGGAGACCTGAGCGCGGGCGAGGCGGGGGATGGCGGAGGTCCCCCGCCACGGCCCTCGAGTCCGCGGCGCGCATCGACCGATCCAGGGGGAAGGCGCCGGCCCGCGCGGCGCATCCGGCGATGCCCTCCCCGCTCCCCTCCCCCGCCCCCCACCGTGCGGTCCCGCTCGTGGCGCTCGCCGCTCTCGCCGTGCTCCTCGTCCAGGCGACGGCGCAGGCGACCTTCGCCGATCCCGACCTGTGGCACGAGATGGCGCTGGCGCGCGAGGCGCTGCGGATCGGGCGGCTGCCCCTCGACGACCCCTTCGCCTTCACCCCCACCGTGCACCCCGCCGTGCACCACGAGTGGGGCACCGGGTTCCTGCTCTACTTCGTCGCGACGCGGGCGGGGAGCGCGGGGCTGCTCGCCCTGACCTACGCCGTGGCGATCGCCATCGGCGTCGCGGGGGTCGCCGCCGCCCGCCGCGCGGGGGCGGGGCTCCCGGTCCTGTGCTCGCTCGCGCCGATCCCGCTCCTGCTCGTCCAGATCGGCTTCAGCGCCCTGCGCGCCCAGATGCTGACCCTCCTCTTCACCGCCGTCCTGCTCGCCTTTCTCGCGGCGGACCGCCGGGGGCGGCGCGGCTGGGTGCTCCCGTGGCTCGCGCTCCACGTGCTCTGGGTGAACCTCCACGGCGGCTTCGTCGTCGGCCTCGGCTTCCTCTGGCTCCACATCCTCGAGCAACGGGCGAGGCGCGCGCCCTGCCGGCACCTCCTCGCCGCCGGCCTCGCCGCGCCGCTGTTCGCCCTCGTGAATCCGTACGGCCCGCGCTACCTCTCGTACCTCGCCCGCGCCCTCCTCCTCGATCGGTCCCTGATCCCGGAGTGGGCGCCCGTCTGGCACGCCTTCCTGCCGCTCGTCGCCGTCTATGCCTTCTCCCTCTTCGTCGCCGGCTATGCCGCGTGGCGCGCGGGGCCGGCCCGGCTCCCCGGGCTCCCCCTCGTCGCCGCCACCGCCGCCGCCGCGCTCCTCCACCAGCACCATCTGTCGATCTACGCGGTGACCTGGCTCGCCCTCGTGCCGGCCCACCTGCAAGGTACGGCGCTCGGCGGCGCCCTCGAGCGGCTCTGGGGCCGCCGGCCGCGGCTCACCGCGGGCTTCTGGGGCGCGCTCGGCGCGGCCGGGCTCGCCACGCTCCCGCTCGCCTCCCCCCTGCGGCTCGAGCTGCCGGCGAACCCCGGCGACCACCGCCTCCTCCTCTATCCGGTCGGGGCGGTCGAGCACCTGGCGGCGGCGGGATTCCGCGGCAACCTCGTCACCCCCTTCGCCGCCGGCGCCTTCGTCGCCTGGAAGCTCCATCCGGCGGTGAGGATCAGTCTCGATGGCCGCTACGAGGTCGCGTTCCCCCCCGGGGCGATCGAGGAGCATCACACGCTCTACGCCGCTGCGCCCGGCTGGCGGGAGATCCTCGCGTGCCTCGCGCCGGACGCGGTGCTCGTGCCGGCGGACGCCCCGCTGGCGGCCGAGATCGCCGGACTCGAGGGTTGGGCGATCTCCTATCGGGACGACGCGTATCTCCTCGCCGTCCCGGCCGCCGGCGCGGCCCCCGCGGTCGATCGCCGGGGCCAACGCCTGACGGGGCGCTTCCCGTGATCCCTTGCACCCGCGCGGCACGCCGCGCCGGGAAGGAACCCCCTACTGGGCCGCCGCCGCGGCGAAGGCGTCGTAGGCCTCGCCGAACCTCTGCGGCAGGAGGTGGCACATGCCGAGGTTGTTGAGCAGCACCGCATCGGTGGGATCGACCTGGCTCGGCCATGATCCAGGGCAGCGAGATCCTGCTCTTCCTCGACCAGGGCGCCCGGTTCCAGATCGCCGGCAACCAGCCGGGCCTTCTCATCACCGCCCCCCAGAGCGGCACCTATGAGGGAGTGAGCGTGTTCCAGCACCGCCAGAACGCGCTTCCCGGGGACATCTCAGGCAGCGGCCGCTTCGACATCGCCGGCACGCTCTACCTGAAGGCGGGCCACCTCGAGATGGACGGCAACGTCGACCGCCGCGTCGGCCGGATCGTCGTCAACTCCCAGCTCCTGCGGGGGAACGGCCGCTACATCGTCACCGGCATCGGCCCGCCCCCCACCGGGCCCTATTCGGCCTTCCTGGTCCGCTGACCCTCGCGGGTCGACCTCCGGCCGCCCGCCCGCTACGATCCCCCCCGCGGCGGGACGCCGGGGAAGTGGCGGAACCGGTAGACGCATCGGACTTAAAATCCGAAGGCCGTAGGCCATGCGGGTTCGAATCCCGCCTTCCCCACTCCGGCCCGGCGTGCAGGGGGGGTCAGCGGCAAACGGCGATCTCCTCTCTCCCGCGGATCACGCCGGCGAGGGGGCCGGAGTCGAGCTCGGGGAGGAGGAGGAGCGTCGCATCGCGGACGTTCGCGGGGACCGCCATGGTCACCGGACAGAGGGTGCTTCAGGTGAAGCCGGACGAAGCGGCGGCGAGCTGGCGGCCGCCGGGGGTGACGAGACGGATCGTCGCGCCGGCGCCGGCGCTGCGGTTGGCGGCGGCGACCCGGCCGCGGTAGACGACGTTCAGGAGCAGGCCGTCGGTCGTCGTGAGCCACGGGCGAAGGTGGATCTCCTCGCCCGCCGCCACCGGAGAGGCCGGATCGGCGCGGCCGGCGGAGAAGCGCGGCGCGCCGATCGGATCGATCTCCACGTCCGTGTCGCGCGCCACGGAGTGCCAGCGCTTGCCCGTCCCCGAGAAGACGAAGCCCCAGTCGTAGCCGCCCGCGAGATCGGCGAGCCACAGGGTGACGAGATCCACGCGGTAGTCGCCCACCGGCACCTCGCACGGCTCCCCGGCGCTCCGCACGGCGGCCGTCGTTCCGTCCCGGCCGGCGAGCAGAACGGAGAGCGAGAGCACGCGCCGTCGCCGTCGAGGTCGATCCAGAGCGAATCGCGCTCGCCGGTGAGGAAGCCATCGCCGTCGCCGTCGGCCCGCCGCGCGGCCCGCGCGACGCCGTCGAGGCGCACCTCGCCCGCGAGATGGCCGAGCGTGCCGTAAGCGAGCGTGCCGCCGCCGCGGCCCCGCCGGAAGAGCACGCGGCGCGCCACGAGGAGCTCCCGGCCCTCCCGCTCCGTCTGGAGGGCGAGATCGGCAACCCATTCGCCGCTGCTCCCGGTCAGGCGCTCGCCCTTCCCGATCCGCCGGTCGCGGTCGCGATCGGCATAAAGGATCGGCGGCCCGTCCGAATCGAGATCCAGGACCACCGCGACGCGCCGCGAGCCGGCGTCGCCGTAGCGGAGCTCGCCGAACCGCGGCTCGCGCACGTCCAGGTCCGGGGCGAGCTTCAGGTCGGCCGGACGCTCGGCGACGAGGGGGATCGGAAGGAGCGCGGGCGGGACCGCGGCCTCGCCCGCGGCGGGGACGACGTAGGTCCAGGCGGATTGCTCGACCTTCGCCTCCTTCTGGATCGGCAGCGCGACGAAGGCGAGGCCGAGGAGCGGGGTCGCCACCCGCGGTCTCTTCCCGCGCGAGCCGGCCGGTGTCACAGGAGGTCCTCCTGCCCGGGGACCCACAGGCCGAGGAGCTCCTTCCGCACGTAGCGCTCGCGCTGCTCCCCCTCGCGGGCGAGCACCGCCGCCATCGTCTGCGCGGCGCGCGCGGGCAGGATCGTGCGCGCGAGCTCGACCCCCCACGCCGGATCCACGGCGACGAGCGCGGCGTAGAAGGGCCGCCAGCAGGAATCGTCGAGCTGGTCTCCCTGCGCGGCGAAGAGCGCGACGACCGGCGCGAGCAGCGTGCGCGCCAACGCGGGATCGGTGCGGATCACGAACCACGCGAGCGCGCCGTCGGCGGCGGGCCCCGGGCGCTCGGGCTGCGGCGGGCTTTCGACCTCGCGCGGCGGAGGCCGCAGGGCGATCGCCCGCCAGCGGTACTCGGCGAGCCGCGCCGGCGCGATGCGCTCCGCCAGGACGAGGAGGGACCCCGCCACCACCGCGTCCTTCGTCCGATCCCCCCTCCTCTCCCGCCGCCCGAACCGCGCCTCCATGGCCTGGAAGGCCGCCTCCAGGAGCTCGCGCGCGAGCGCGGGACCCGTATCGGCGAGCGCCAGCGCCATGTTCCCGTAGGCCTCGCCGGCGGCCGCGGAGCGCGCGGCGAGCCGCCGCGCCCGGTCGGGATCCACGAGGACCATGCGGTGGCAGACTGCTCGCTCGGCGCTCCGGAAGCGCGGGGTGCGCGAGCGGCCGAGGACCTCTTCCGCCGCGGCGGGATCGCGGCCGGCGAGCACGAGCGCGAGGTTCTTGAAGTGGCGCTCCCGATCCCATTCCTCCCCCAGGGCCTCGATGAGCGGGAGCGCCGCGGCGAGGTCGACGATGGCGAGCTTCTCGGCGAAGATCCCGCGCGCGTAGCCCGCCGCCTCCTCGGCCGGCAGCGCGGCGGCGATCGGCCGGCCTTCCTCCAGGATCGCGCGCCCCGCGTCCGCTTCGCCGAGATCGAAGAGCCGGCCGGCGATCCGCGCCAGGCACACGAGCCGCCAGGCCGCGTCCTCCAGGCGGCGCGCCTCGGCGAGGGCCCGCCCGAGGACCTCCCGGCGCCGGGCGGTCGCCGCGGCCGGGAGGGCGTCCGCCACGTCCACTCGGGCGAGGACCGCGGACGTGCCGACCGCCATGGATTCGGCGACCGCGAGCGCCTCGTCGGCGTCGCGCGCGGCCAGCGCCCGCACGACCTCGTGGCGGACGCCGGCGGCCGGCCATTCGCCGGGCAGGAGCCCCTCGGCGAGCCGCGCGAGGGCGGCGGCGGGATCGGCCCCGGCGAGGGAGCGCAGCGCCCCGTGGAGCTCGCGCTCGTCGCCGGCGGCGCGGGCCCGCCCGAGCCACTCGTTCGCGAGCGCGCGGGCGAGGGAGAGCTCGGCGGCGCGATCGGCAGGTGCCGGCGAGGACGCGCTCGCCGCGGCCGCGCCGCCGACCGTCCAGGCGAGCTCCTCGTCGCCGCCGAAGCGCCGGCCGAAGAACGCTCCGTCCGCGCGGGAAGCGAAGACGAATCCCCCACGCGAAAAGACGCCGTCGAGGGCGAAGCGGCCGTCGGCTCCCGTGACGGTCTCCCGGGGCTCGGGGGCATCCGCCGGCACGCGCACGCGAGCGCCGGCCATCGGCTGCCCCGCCGCGTCCAGGAGACGGCCGCGCAGGGCCGCCAGCCGGGGGGCGACGATCTCGGTCCCGGCGGCGAGCTCTTCGCCGCGGAGCCAGCGGGAGACCGTTCCCTCGATCTCCGGCGAGGCGACCGCGAAGGCGTAGCTCCCGTCCGGAGCGAAGGTGGGGCCGCCGGAAAAAGCGCCGTCGGCGCGCGTGAGGAGCTCCGTCTCGCCGTCCACGGCGACCGTCTCGCGCGGGCGGTTGGGCCACTTCTCCTGACCGCGCCACACGGTGACCCTCGCCCCGGCCACCGGCGCGCCGCGCCGATCGCGCACGACGCCGCGGACGGGGAAGAGGGCGTTCTCGACGAGCACGAGCTCGAGCGGCGCGTCGGAGGCGCCGGCCTCGAGCGGACCGCGCGTGCGAGCCGCGCCGAGCCGCGCCTCGAGCCGGACCGACCCGGCGCCGGCGGGCCCGCGAGGGATCGCGAACTCGCCCTGCGCGTCGGCGAGGGCGGCGAGGGGAAGTTCGGCGAGGAATCCCTCCCGGGCGAGCTGGCAGCGCCCGAAGACCCATGCGCCGGGCACGGGGTGTCCCTCCGCGTTTACGACGCGTCCCCTCCGAAGGGCCCCGGCCGGGACGACGACGTCCGGCAGCTCCGCCCCCTCCGCGCCGGGCGGGATCGCCACGCCGACCACACCTTCGAAACCCCATTTCCGGAGATGGAAGGTCGGGGTGTCGACGCCGCTCACGTGGACGTAGGAGGAGAGGGCCCGGAAGGAGAGCGTGCCGTCCGGCCCGCTCGTCACCGGGAACCGGGCGAAGGCGGCCGAGATCCACACCGTGGCGTCCGGGACGGCCGCGCCGGTCGCCTCGTCGAGAACGCGGCCGCGGACGGCGACGCCGGGCTCCCATTCGATCGTCACGTCGAGGGTCTCGCCCGGCGCGACCTTGCCTCCGCTGGGCACGGGAAACGCCTCGGGCGGACCGCGCAGGGTCAGCCGAGGCTGGATCGAGCCGGCCACGAGGGGAACCGTCGCCGGAGAGCTGAGGGCGGCGAGGTCGACCTCGATCTCGCCCCACATCGAGAATGCGCCGGATTCCCGGTCCGGGTCTGGCGCCGGGAAGGACTGCAGCGCGAACAAGCTCCCGGAGGGAAGCCCGGGGCCCGGCCCGGCGAGCGCGAGGCGCACTTGCCCGACGGGAGGCAGCACGACCTCGCCCCCGGAGGCGAGCCACGCGTCCCCGCCGCTGATCAGCACCCGACCGTGGGGGGGAGTGTCGACACGAAGCGTATCCACTGCCTCCATGCGCCATCCCTCGGTCGTGGCCGCTCCCTCCTCGTCCGTCCGCAGGACGAGGAGGGAGCGGAGCACCGGCGGAACATCGGAGTTGGCGTACTGCACGGGAGCGAGCTCCGCCCCCGGCACCGCACGCCTCTCCGCATCAAGCACGACGACCTGCTGGGGCGCCGGCCGTGCGGTCCGGATGCTGAGCGCTTCCCCCACCGGCAGGTTCTTCACCTCGTACCGCCGCGCCGTCAGCCCGGCCGCCTCCGTCCAGACCCACAGGGCGAGGCTCGGGTACTCCCCGCGCCCGATCCAGGCGTCCGGCACGGGAAGCCGAAACCGCCCGTCCGCCGCGGTCCGCACGTCCGCCAGCACATCGGGTTCCGGGCGGAAGAAGACCGGCGCAAGGTCGCCCGTGGAGAGGAGCACCCGCGCCCCGGCGGCGGGCGCGCCGTCGGGCGCGAGCACGACTCCCTCGAGCGCGAGCCCCTGCGGCGCCAATGGAGCGCGGGCGAAGCCGAGGGCGAGCCAGAGCGGCAGGAGGCAGAACATCGAGAGACTCCTTCCGGAGGCGGCCGCGGTGGAGGACGGGGGGAGCGAAACGAGGATATCCGGCAGGCCGCCGGCGGGCCACGCCCGGCAGAGCCGATGCTAGACTGCCTTGCTTCCCCCTCTCCCCTCCCCCCTCCGAGCGCGCCCCATGCCCTACGACGCATCGAAGTACGCCCCGATCCTCACCCTCGAGGAGTTTCGGCGGCTGCGCGACGATCCCGCCGTCGATCTCGGCACGATCGTCTGCACCTCGGGGGGCTTCGATCCGATGCACCCCGGGCACGCGACGTGCCTGGTGGAATCGAAGGCGTACGGGGACACGCTCGTCGTCGTCGTGAACGGCGACGCCTTCCTGCGCCGGAAGAAGGGGAAGCCGTTCCTGGACCTCGAGACCCGCTGCGGGGTCGTGGCGGCGATCCGCGGCGTCGACTACGTCGTCAAGTTCGAGATCGAGGGCGACTCCACGGTGGCGGAGGCCCTGCGCGCGGTGCGGCCGCGGTACTTCACGAAGGGGGGCGACCGGGTGAAGGGCAAGACGCTCCCCCCGTCCGAGGAGGCCGTCTGCCGCGAGTTCGGGATCGAGATCGTCGACGGCGTCGGCCGCGAGAAGGAGTGGTCGAGCACCGACTTCCTCACCGAGTGGGGCGAGTTCTGGATGCGCGAGCACGACGCCCGGGGGAGGGGCGAGGAGCGCTCTCCGGAGCCCGAGGTTCCCTGACCCGGGCCCGCCGCGTCCGCGTTCCGGGAATCCGCGCCGCCCACGACTCAGGTCGGATCCGCCGGCGCCCGATAGGGGGGGAGCCCGGCTCTCCGGACGCCCCATGCCCGACTCCCCCGCGGCGACCCTCGATCCCCCCGCCCTCGCGGTCTCCCCGACCGCCCCGGCCGGCGTCCGGCCGCGGGGACCGGCGGCGCCGCACGCCAGAGACCAGGCACAGCTCGAAGCGGCGGCTCCGCCGCCGCCTTCGAGCTGGTACCCCCGCCGGGGCAAACGGTGGCTCGACCTCGTCGCCCTCGCCCTCGCGGCGCCCCTCGTGGCGGGGCCGCTCGTCGCCCTGGCGATCGCCGTCCTCGCCGTCTACCGCGACCCGCGCCGTGTCCTCTTCGCCCAGCGACGCGCCGGCTGGCGGGGATGCGAGTTCGTCCTCTACAAGTTCCGCACCATGCGCGAGGCGCCGGCGGGCGAGATGGAATCCTGGCGGCAGGGCGCCGACGGGGAGCGCGTCACGCGGCTCGGCCGCTTTCTCCGGCGCACCCACCTGGACGAGCTGCCCCAGCTCTACAACGTGCTCCGCGGCGACATGCACCTCGTGGGACCGCGGCCGGAGATGATCGAGGTCGAGGAGTGGGCGCGGGAGCACGTGCCCGGCTTCGCGGCGCGCCTCGCGATCCGCCCGGGGATCACCGGCCTCGCCCAGGTCACCCAGGGGTACGCCGCCTGCGACGTCGCGGCCTACCGGCGGAAGCTCCTCCTGGATCGCCGCTACCTCGCGCGCGTCTCGATCGGCCTCGATCTCCGGATCGCGCTCGCCACCCTTTTCTGGATGCTGCGGGGGCGAGGCGCGCGGTGGATCCCCCGCTCCGCGGGCGCGCCCCGCGCCGCGACCCGCCGGCCCCGCGCGGCGTAGCGGCCGGCGGCAACCGCCGCCGCGCGCACCGCGGTCCCGCTCACGCGGGCTCCGCGGCGCGGAACGGCATCCGGAGGCGGTAGACGCCGTCCTCCAGCGAGCTCGAGATCTCCAGCCCCGAGCGCTGGAAGAGGTGCATCATGACGCGGTTCTCGAAGAGCACGTTGGCCGTGAAGCCGCGGATGCCGTTCGCCTGCGCCTGGTGCAAGAGCTCCTCGAACAGGATCCGGCCGAGCCCCTGCCCCTGCCATTCGTCCTTCACGATGAAGGCGACCTCCGCGAACCCCGACGCCCGATCGAGGAAGTACTGGGCGACGCCGATCACCGCCGGGTCCTGGTCGGGCTCCTGGGTCTCGAGGATCAGGGCGAGGCTCTCCTGGTAGTCGACATCCACGAAGTACTGCAGCTCCGCGTGGGAGACGCCCTTCATGACCCGCAGGAAGCGCTTGTAGATCGTGTTGTCGGAGAGCGCGTAGAAGAACTGCACGAGCGCCGGCTCGTCGGTCGCCTTCACCGGCCGTAGGAGCACGCGGCGGCCCGCCCGGGTCTCGATCGCCCGCTCCACCTCGCGCGGATAGCGGCCGCGGGGCTCGACCTGGTCCTCGAAGACGTAGTGGCGGCCCTTGGCGGCGGCGAGGAGCTCGGCCCGGAAATCGGGGTGGGCGATCGAGATCAGGGCCACCGCACGCTCGCGGATCGACTTCCCGAGGAGGTCGGCGATGCCGTACTCCGTCACCACGAACCGCACATCCCCCCGCGACGTCACCACGCCCGCCCCCTCGGTGAGCGTCGCGGTGATGCGGCTGACCTCGCCGCTCTTCGCGGTGGAGGGCAGGGCGATGATGGGCTTCCCGCCCGGGCACATGGAGGCCCCGCGGATGAAGTCCACCTGGCCGCCGATGCCGCTGTAGAACTTGGTGCCGATCGAGTCGGCGCAGACCTGGCCCGTGAGGTCCACCTCGAGCGCGCTGTTCACGGCGATCATCCGGTGCTGCTGGGAGATGCGCACCGGGTCGTTGATGTAGTCCGAGGGGTGGAAGGTGAACATCGGGTTCCGGTCGATGAAGTCGTACAGCTTCCGCGTGCCGAAGGTGAACGACGCCGAGACCTTGCCCGGGTGGGTCGTCTTGTGCTTGCCGGTGATCACGCCGCGCTCGATCAGCTCGAGCACGCCGTCCGAGAACATCTCCGTCCACAGGCCGAGATCGCCCTTCTCCCCGAGGGCCAGCAGGGTGGCATCGGGGATGGCGCCGATCCCGAGCTGGAGGGTGCTTCGGTTCTCGATCAGGGTGGAGACGTTTCGCCCGATCTCCATCGACACCTCGTCGGGCGGCGGCGATTCGTGCTCCACGAGCGGCGCGTCGTTGTAGATCCAGTGGTCGAAGCGCTCCATCGGCACGTAGCCCGCCCCATGGACGGTGGGCACGTGGGGGTTGATCTCGGCGATCGCGAGCGCGGCGGTGTCGAGGCCGGCGAGCATGATGTCCACCGACACTCCGAGATTCACGTAGCCGAACTTGTCCGGCGGCGTGCACTGCACGAGCACCACCTCCACCGGCATCCGCCGGGCCCGGATCAGGGCCGGGATGCGGGAGAGGAAGACCGGCGTGTAGTCGGCGCGGCCCTCGTGCACCGCCGAGCGGACGTTGGCGCCGATGAAGAAGGCGTTGTGCCGGAAGTGCTCCTGGAACTCGGGCGCGACGTGGTACGCCGGCCCGAAGGTCATCAGGTGGACGATCGTGTTGTCGGCGAAGTGCGCGGCGTTGCGCCCCAGGGCCGCCACCAGCGCGGTGGGCACCGCCGCCCCGGAGCTCAACTGGATGTGCTTCCCCCGCGGGATCCGCCGCACGGCATCGTCGGGGGTCGTCTCCCGCTCCGCGTACTTCGCGCGCCAGTCCATGGGGAATCCCCGCCGGGGGACTACTCTCCGCTCCGCGCGCGCAGATACTCCACGAGGAGCCGCACGCCGACGCCCGTCCCCCAGGACCCGCCCTGGTAGTCGCGCTCCTCGGCATCCCAGGCCGTCCCGGCGATGTCGAGGTGGGCCCACGGGATGTCGCCGACGAAGTTCGCCAGGAAGGCGGCTCCGGCGATCGCGCCGCCGCCCTCCCCGGAGTTGACGTTGCGCAGATCGGCCACCTTGCTCTTCATCTGCTTCTTGTGCGCCTCGAGCAGCGGCAGGGGCCACACGAGCTCCCCGCAGGCCTTGCCGGCGGCCACGAGCGCCGCGGCGAGCTTCTCGTCGTTGCCGAGCACGCCCGTCAGCTCGTGGCCGAGGGCGACGACGACCGCCCCGGTGAGGGTGGCGAGGTCCACGATCGTGTCCGGCTCCACCTTGCTCGCGGCGTACGCGAGAGCGTCGGCGAGGATCAGGCGCCCCTCGGCGTCGGTGTTCAAGACCTCGATCGTCTTCCCGTTCATCGCGCGCACGACGTCCCCGGGCTTGTTCGCCTTGCCGTCGGGGAGGTTCTCGCTCGTCGGGACGAACCCGTGCACCTCGAAGGGAAAGTCGAGGTCGCCGAGGGCGTGGAAGAGGCCGATCACCGCCGCGCCCCCCGACATGTCGTACTTCATCTCGTGCATCTTGGCCGGGGGCTTCAGGCTGATGCCGCCCGCGTCGAAGGTCAGCCCCTTGCCCACCACGGCGAGGCGGCCGCGGGCCCGCCGGCGGGGCCGATAGACGAGGTGCACGAGGAACGCCGGCTCGACCGAGCCCTTGGATACCGACAGGAGCGAGCCCATGCCGAGCCTCGCCATCTGGGCCTCGCCGAGCACGCGGCAGCGGATGCGCGGGCTGCGCCCGGCGACCCGGCGCGCGGCGGCGGCGAGGTCGCGGGGTCGCATGAGGTTTCCCGGCGCGTCCTGCAGGTCGCGGGCGAAGACGTTCGCCGCTCCGATGGCGACGCCGCGCTCGCCGCCGTGGCGGAAGGCAGCCCCGCTCCCGATCGCCGTGACGCGGAGGAGCTTCGGCTTCTTGGCGTCGCTCTTGAAGCGGGAGCAGGCATAGGCGCCCATCGTCACGCCCTCGGCGATCGCCTGGCCCGCCTCCTCCGGCCCGCCGGCCGCCTTCTCCACCCGCGCCGGGAGCCAGATCGCCGCGCGGGCGGCGGGGAGCTTCTCGGCGCGCTTGGCGGCGAGGGCCCCCAGCCGCCGCACGCGCTCCGCGTCCACCTCGCGTCGCTTGCCGAGGCCCACGACGAGCACCCGCTGCGCCGGCCCCGCGACGGCGTCCGCCAGGCGGGACTCGCGGAAGTCGGCCTTGAAGTCCGCGGTCGCGTGCCGGGGGACCGTCACGCCCGGGGGGAGCGGGATGGCCTCCTCGGCGAGGGCGGGGACGACGAGGAGTGCGGTCCGGGCGAGCGGACGGGAGCGATCCTGGAAGGTGAGCTTCATGGGTCGTGGAGGCGCGGTCGGATCGCGCGGCCGGGCGGGCCGCGCCACGGGGCTACATGTCGACGTACTTCGGCCCGCCCCCGCCCTCCGGGACGACCCATTCGATGTTTTCGTAGGGATCAGCGACGTCGCACGTCTTGCAGTGCACGCAGTTCGCGGCGTTGATCACCACGCCGCCCGCCGCCCGCGCCGCTCTCTCGTCCGCGTGCGGCCACTCGTACACGGCCGCCGGGCAGAAGTGCTGGCAGGGGTTGCCGTACTCCGCCGTGCACCGCGCGATGCAGAGGTCGGGCTCCCGCACCACGAGGTGCGGCGGTTGATCCTCCTCATGGACGGCGCCCGAACGGTACACGTCGGTCAGCTTGTCGGCGGCGTACGGGCCGCCGAAGGCGGGCTTCTGCAGGGTCGAGGTCTCGATCTTCCGCGTCGTCGTGTGGTCGGCGGCGAAGCGCCGCCGCGCCACCAGCCCGCGGCCGCCGGTGACCGCCTGCACCGCCGCGTCGAGGACGCCGGCGAAGAACCCCGCCTGGAACGCGGCGCGGAAGTTGCGCGAGCGCCACAGCTCCTTCTTGGCCGGCGAGCGCTCGAAGCCGTCCGTGTAGGCCCGCAGGGAGGCCTCCGAGGTGTCGCCCTTCGCGAGGGCCCCGGCGATGGCGTCCGCGGCGAGGATCCCCGACTCGATCGCGAGGTGGATCCCCTTGAGCCGCGCCATGTCGAGGAAGCCGGCCGCGTCGCCGACCAGGACGAACCCGTCTCCCTCCCGGCGCGGCATGGAGAAGTACCCGCCGCCGGGGATCGTCTTGGCCCCGTAGCGCAGGAGCTCGCCGCCCTCGATCCACGTCCGGATCGCCGGATGCTCCTTCCACTGCACGAACAGGGCATGGGGATCGAGGCGGGGATCGGGGTGGTCCAGCCCCACGACGTGCCCGAGGCAGAGCCGGCTCCCGGAGAGCCCGTAGACGAACCCGCCGCCGTAGCCCGTCGTGCCCAGGGGGTGGCCGATCGTGTGGATCACGTGCCCGGCGAGCGCCGCGCCGCGCTCCGCGGGCACGCTCCAGATCTCCTTGACCCCCGTCTCGTAGCTCGGCGGGTTCCGCCCGAGATCGAGCTGGAGCCGGCGGATCAGCCCCTTGGCGAGGTTGCCGCGCGGGCCCTCGGCGAAGACCGTCACCTTGGCCCTGACGTTCATACCGGGCTCGAACTGCGCGCGGGGCCGGCCGTCGCGGGCGATCCCCGCGTCACGGGTCTGGACGCCGACGACGCGATCGCCCTCGTAGAGCACGCCGGCGGCGGCGAAGCCGGCGTAGACGTCGACCCCGAGCGCCTCCGCCCGCTGCGCCATCCACCGGACGACATGATGGAGGCTGACGATCACGTTGCCGTGGTTCTTCAGATTCGGCGGCAGGAAGGCGCCCGCGATGCGCAGGTGCCCGCCGCCGGGCCGGAGGACCTCCAGGCAGTCGTCCTTCACCTCGCTCTCGATCGGAAAACCCTCCGCGCGCCAGCCGGGGAAGAGCGCGGCGATGCCCCGCGGATCCATGACCGCCCCCGAGAGGACGTGGTAGCCCACCTCCTCGCCCTTCTCGAGCACGAGCACCGCGGCGTCTCCCCTCCCCCGCTCCGCCAGCGCCTGCTTCAGGCGGATCGCGCAGGCGAGACCCGCGGGCCCCGCGCCCACGACGACGACATCGACGGGGAGCTCTTCCCGCTCCACGCTCGCCAGATTGAGGTTGACCGGCTGGAACGCGCTCATGATCCCTGATCGAGGCCCCGGAGGAGGGCCGAAGGTAGCAGTGCGCCCCGCCGCGCGCCACCCGCGGGCCGCTAGGGGAACCGCACGCCCCCGGTCTCCACGAGGAACGGATTGGAGCGGCGTTCCGCGCCGAGCGTGGAGAGCGGGCCGTGGCCGGGCACGAAGGTCACGTCGTCGCCGAGGGGCAGAAGCGTGTCGCGGATCGAACGCAGGAGCGCGCGGTGGTCGCCGCGGGGGAAGTCCGTGCGCCCGATCGAGCCCCGGAAGAGCACGTCCCCCACCTGGGCGAAGCGGGACGGGCGGTGGAAGAACACCACATGACCCGGCGTGTGCCCGGGGCAGTGCAGGACCTCGAGCACGAGCTCGCCGACGCGCACCTCGTCGCCGCCGGCGAGCCAGCGATCGGGCAGGAAGGAGAGCGGCTCCTCGAGGCCGAACATCGCCGCCTTCCCCGGCAGGTCCTCGAGGAGGAAGCGATCCTCCCGGTGCGGCCCTTCCACGGGAACGCCGAGTCGCCGGACGAGTTCGCCCGTGCCCCCCACGTGGTCCACGTGACCGTGGGTGAGCAGGATCCGCTCCACGGCGAGCCTCGCCCGCTCGATCGCGTGCATCACGAGGTCCACGTCTCCTCCCGGATCGATCACCGCCGCCTTGCCGCTCGCCGTGCAGCACAGAAGCGTGCAGTTCTGGAAGAACGGCGTGACGGGGACGACGTCGAACCGGAGGGCGGGCGAGGCGGTGTGCATGGGACGCCGGCTAGGAACGCTCGCCGACCCAGGTGTGGCCGCCGGCGTACACCTCCTTCTTCCAGAGGGGCACGCGGGCTTTCAGCTCGTCGATCAGGAAGCGGCAGGCAGCGAACGCCGCGTCGCGATGGGGACTCCCGACGGCGATGACGACGGAGGGCTCCCCGATCCCCACCGGGCCGGTCCGATGGCGGACGAGCATGAGGAGCCGGCGCGATGGATCCGCCGCGCCGGCCGCCGGGGATCCGAAACGCTCCCGGCACTCGGCGAAGATCCGGGCCATCTCCGCCTCCGCCAGGGCCCCGAAGGCCTCGTAGTCGAGCTCGACGACGTCGCGCCCGCCGCTCGTCGCGCGGGTCGTGCCGGTGAACAGGACCACCGCCCCGCAGGCCGGGCGAGAGACCGCGCGCTGGACGGCGAGCGGATCGAGGGGGAGGGCGGAGAGCTCGAAGACGCCCATTTCGAGCCTCGCCGCCGCTTCGTCCTCCCCGGGGGCACCCCCCGACACCGGGGGAAGCAGGCTCACCTCGTCGCCGGGGGCGATCCGCGTCCCGTCGTCCACCCAGCGCGTGCCGAGCACTCCGCGGACGCCGGCGAGCGGACCGAGCTCGGGGTGGCGGACCTCGAGCGCCCTCTTGAGGCCGGCGACGTCGAGGGTCTCGGGGAGGTCCGCGAGGCGGAGCTCCGCCGCGCCGGCCCTCTCGCGCAGCCCGGCGAAGAGACGGATCGTGAGGTCCATGATCCGCGGCGGGGGAACGCGGCCGCGGCGCCCCGGCGGCGCCGCGCCGGGATCGCTAGAACGGGGTCTCCTCCTCGCGGTAGGAGGGCTCGGACCCGCCGCCGACCTTCGCCTCGTCCTCGGCCTCGTAGGCGGCGCCCCCGCCCGGGGGAGCCCCGGCCGCAGCGCCGGCTCCCCCGCCGGGGCCCGGACCGACGAACTCCCAGTTGTCGGCCACCACGTAGAGCTTGCTCCGCTTCTGGCCGCTCTGGCGGTCCTCCCAGTTGTCCATGCGCAGGTGGCCCTCGACGAAGGCCGGCTTCCCCTTGGTGTGGAAGCGGGCGAAGGCCTCGCCGCGTTTGCCCCACATCGTCACGTCGACGAAGATCGGCTCGTCCTTCCAGTTGCCGTCGCCGTCCTGGAAGCGACGGTTGACCGCGAGCCCGAGCTTGACGAGCGCCGTCCCGCTCTGCGTGAAGCGGACCTCGGGATCGCGCGTCAAGTTGCCCATGAGGATGACCTTGTTGTAGCTTGCCATGCTTCTTTCCTGCGCTCTTCTCCAGGGGCCGGGGAGGGGGGCGGACCGCGGCGGCGGGCGTCCCCGCGGGGCAGAGTGTAGCGCCGGGCGGTGGGCGGAACATAGGATAGGCCCGCCCCCCGCGGAGGATCCCCCGCATGATCGAACCCACTCTCCCTTCCGACACCCGCGCCCCCGGACGGGAGCGGCGGCGCTTCCCGCGCGCCCCCCTCGATCTGCCCTTGACCGTCACCCTGGAGGACGGCGCCCACGAGGGCCGCCTGCGCGACGTGAGCCGGGCCGGGATCTCCTTCTTCCTGGATCGCCAGATCCCGGAGATGACCGTCCTCTCCATGCGCTTCGACCTGCCGCGGACCGGGGGCCAGCCCGCCGCCGATCCGCCGGTGACCGGCTCGGGCGTCGTCGTGCGCTGCCGGGCCCTCTCCCCCCACGTCGACCACTACGAGATCGCCGTCTTCCTGCACGAGATCGCGGAGCGGGATCGGGAGCGGATCGACCGTTTCGTGGCCGGCCCCCGCCGCTGACGGGGGGGAAGGAACGCGTTCTTCCGGCCGTTCAGCCCCGGGGGAGCGTGACGGCCAGAACGCGCTCGATCCCGGCGAGGTCGGCATGAAACTCGGCCGGGAGCGCGCGGGCGGCGGCGAGGGCCCGGGCCCGCGGGGCCTGGTCGTGCCCGAGCTCGATCAGAAGGAGGCTCCCGGGGCCGAGGAGGGAGGGGCCATCCTCGAGGAGGCGGCGCAGCCAGTGGTCGGGATCCCCCGGGGGCGCGAAGAGGGCCTCGACCGGCTCGTGGTCGCGCACCTCGCGGGGGAGCGTCTCCCGCGCGGCCGGATCGACGTAGGGCGGATTGGCCACGAGGGCGGCGAAGGGGGCGGCGGCGCGGAGCGGAGCGAGGCCATCTCCGGCGTGGAAGCGCACCGCGGCACCGAGGGCCGCGGCGTTGGCGCGCGCGAACTGGAGCGCGCGCTCCGAGCGCTCCACCGCGTGGACCTCCGCGCCGGGGAGCTCGAGGGCGAGGGTCACCGCGATGCAGCCGCTCCCGGTGCCGAGCTCGGCCAGGCGCGGGGCGGCGGCCCCGGCGAGCCGCTCGCGCACCACGTCGACGAGGAGCTCGGTCTCGGGTCGCGGGATGAGGACGCCGGGCCCCACCCGGAAGGGCCGGCCGTAGAACTCGCGGGCGCCGGTGAGATAGGCGGCGGGCTCGCCGGCGGCCCGGCGCACGAGGAGCGCCCGCCCCCGGTCGATCTCGGCCGCCTCGACCGGCCGGTCGAGCTCGAGGTAGAGGTGCAGGCGGTCCAGGCCGAGGGCATGGGCCACGAGGAGCTCGGCATCGAGCCGGGCCTCCGCCACGCCCTTCTTCGCCAGGAACTCCTTGCCGCGGGCGAGCATCTCGCGCGCGGTGCGGGGCGCGGCGGTCTCGCTCAAGCGCCCTCGCCGCCCGGCGGCGGCTCCGCCCCTCCGCCCTGGCGGGCCTGGCGCTGGCACTTGCGAGCTTCGAGGGCGACCCGCTTCTTCAGGTCGCCCTCCTTCTTGGCCTGCATGAGGGCCTCGGCGATCGTGTAGGCGGCGAGGCCGCCCCCACCGGCCACCGCGGCGCCGCCGGCGAGCTCGGCGAGGGCGAGGAGGGGGCGCTCGCCGAAGGTCCCGAAGGCCTTGACGACGCTCAGGAGGCCGCCAAAGACCATGGCGAGGAACATCAAGGGGAAGATCGGGCTGAACCTCCCCCAGCGCTCGTAGGCGTGGATGTGCACGTAGGTCCCGGCCGCCCAGGCGAGCATCCCGAGCTCGGCGACGGCGATCCCCTTGCCCTGGCCGCTCAGGCCGTCGATCTGCGGGATCCCCACCGCCCCCGCGAGGATCAGGACCAGCGAGAGGACGTGCAGAGCCGTGGGGAAGGGGTGCTCGAGCGCGGTGGGAGCCGCCGGGGTCGCGGGGCGCGAGCGCCGCCGGCCGCGCTTCTCCTCCTCCTCGTCCTTCGGCTTGGCCGGGGGCTTGAGGACGATCGCGGCGAGCCGGCCGAGGAGGCCGGGGAGCTTCGGGCCCCAGTTGTGCTGCACCTGCTGGTACCAGAGCCACAGCCCGGCGAGGATGGCGAGCTTCCCCACGATCGCGGTGAGCCAGCCGCCCCCCTGGGCCGGCCAGCCCATCCAGGGCAGGAGCGAGCCCCCGACGACGATCACCGCCGCCCGGCGCAGGTGGGCGAGCGCCGGATCGAGGACGCGCAGCGGCGGCTTCTCGCCGCCGGCGCCCGCCGGCGGGATCGCCTCATCCGGCGGCGGCGCGGGGGCGGCGGCGGCCGGCGCCACGACCTCCTTGAGGGACGCGAGGGGCGGGGGAGAGGGGGGATCGGTGAGCGCGGGGAGCTCCTCGAGATCGGGAAGGTCGGGCAGCTCGTCGGCCGGGGGATTCGTCATGGGAAGGTATGGGGGGCTCTCGGCGCCCCCGCCGCGGCGGCGGAGGGCGGGACTCGAAGCAGGGAACAGTGTGCGGTCCGCCGGCCCCCGCGCAACCCGCCGGGGGGCGGGATTCCGTCGCCCGCCCTCCGTCAGAGTCTCTCGATGCGCTTGGTGCGGTCCCTCTCCTCGAGGGCCTCCAGAAGGGGTCCGAGGCGCCCGGCCAGCACCTGCTCCAGGGAGAAGTTCTGGCCGAGGCGGTGGTCGCTGCAGCGGTTCTGGGGGAAGTTGTAGGTCCGGATCCGCTCGCTGCGGTCGCCGCTCCCCACCTGGCTCTTCCGGTCGGCGGCCCGCTCGGCGTGCAGCCGGCTGCGCTCGAGCTCGAAGAGCTTGGCGCGCAGGATGCGCATCGCGCGCGCCTTGTTCTTGTGCTGCGACTTCTCGTCCATGCACACGACCGTCGTGTCCGTGGGGATGTGCACGATCCGCACCGCGGACTCGGTCTTGTTGACGTGCTGCCCGCCGGCGCCGCCCGCCCGCATCGTGTCGATGCGCAGATCCTCGCTCTTGATCTCGATATCCACCTCCTCCGCTTCGGGGAGGACCGCGACCGTGGCGGCCGAGGTGTGAATGCGACCCTGGCTCTCCGTCTCGGGCACGCGCTGGACGCGATGGCCACCGGACTCGAAGCGAAACAGCCGCCAGGCTCCGTCGCCGCGTACGCCGAGGACGAGCTCCTTGAACCCCCCCACCTCGGAGGGTTTCGCGCTCATGAGCTCGGTCTTCCAGCCCTGGTCCTCGCAGAAGCGCTGATACATGCGGGAGAGGTCGCGGCAGAACAGGGTCGCCTCGTCGCCGCCGATGCCGGCGCGGATCTCGACGATGATCTTGTCGCGTTTCAGGTCGGCGTCCGAGATCAGCTCGCTCTTGATGCGCCGATCGAGCGCGCGTTCCTCGTCCTCGAGTCCACCGAGCTCCTCCCGCGCCATCTCCACGAGCTCGAGATCACCGTCGCCGCCGGTGGCGAGCACCTCCTCCGCCTCGCGGCGGCGGACGAAGAGCGCCTCCATCTCCCGGGCGAGTCCGACGGCGCCGGCGAGCTGGCCCTGCTCGCGCAGGAGATCGGGGAAGCGGTGCGGGTCGCAGGCCACCGCCGGATCCTCGAGAAGCCGCGCGAGCTCCCGGTGCCGCTCCGCCTTCTCGCGCAGCTTGGCGACGATGGACGGAACGAACTCCATGGCGATCGGCACGTCCCCCCGGCCGGCGGACCGCCGCCGGGGGCCGCCCCCCTCACTTGGGCGGCTCGGCCAAGCTCTGGCCGTACTTCCGCAGGAACTTGTCGACGCGGCCGGCCGTGTCCACGAAGCGCTGCTTGCCCGAGTAGAAGGGGTGGCACTGGCTGCAGATCTCGATCCGGAGCTCCTTGACCGTGGCGCGGGTCTGGAACGTGGTCCCGCAGCCGCAGGTCACGGTGCACTCGACGTAGGGGGGGTGGATGCCCTCTTTCATGGCGGGTCTTCGGGGCCGATGGTCGGGGTCAGCGGCCGGGGCGGGGGGCGACCGGGAACGGCCGGGATGGCCGGCCCTCCCGGCGCACGGGGCAGAAGAGGGTAGCGGGGGGCGGGGGGAGCGGCAAGCGCCGGCTACCCCCCGAGGAGCCCGGGAGGGGCTCCGGCCTGGCGCAGGAGGGAGAGGGTGAGGGCCACGGGGAGCCCCACGACGTTGTCGTAGCCCCCCTCCGCAAGGGAGGTGACGAAGCGATCGGCCCCCTCCTGGATGGCGTAGGCCCCCGCCTTGTCCCGCCACTCGCCCCCGGCCACGTAGGCCGCGATCTCCTCCGGCGCGATCGCTCGCATGCTCACCCAAGTCGATTCGGAGTCCACGAGCTCCCGCGCGCCATCGGCGCGGGCCACGCACACCCCGGTGACGACCCGGTGGCGGGAGCCGGAGAGGAGACCGAGCATCTCCCGCGCTTCGCCGGCGTCGCGGGGCTTGCCGAGGAGGCGCCAGCCCGCCGCCGCCGGCAGGGCGACGACCGTGTCCGCCCCCACCACCCACGTCGTCGCGGCGGCCGGCCCGCCGCGCCGGCGGCCCGCCACGGCGAGGGCCTTGCGGCGCGCGAGCTCCCGGGCCGTCTCCACGGGATCGGTCGCTCCGGCGAGGTCCTCGTCCACCTCCGCCGCCTCGACCCGAAAGCGGACCCCCGCCGCGGCCAGGAGGCTCCGGCGACGGGGAGAGGCCGAGGCGAGGACGATCCGCTCCGGCGTCAACGTCCCGATCCGCCGTTCCGCGCCCCGGCGGCCTTCTTCGCCTTGGCCCGCCGCCGGCCGTCGCTCGCGCGGTTCGCCGGACGCTCGCCGCCAGCGGAAGCGGCCTTTGGGTTGGCCCCCTTCTTCGTTGACTCGGCCGCGGCCTT
>JBFMCU010000015.1:0-3004 GCA_040754415.1 Planctomycetota bacterium | reverse complement strand
TCTCGATGGAAGGGGACGATGGGATCCAGGACCAGGTTGGTCTGAGCGAGGCTGAGGCGGGGGGCAGCCGGGGGGTCCGGGGGGCGGAGCCCCCCGTATTCTCCCCTGACGAAGTCCCCTACCCGGAGGGCCTCCCGGGAGGGCGGAGCGAGCGCTGCACAGCGGCGCGATCTGGGGGGTCGGCGGCCGAGCGCGGGCTGGCGAGCTCGGCGCCGGGCCGCTCGCCGACGAGGAGCGGCGGTGCGCGGCGCCGGCGGCGTGGGGGAGCGAAGGGGCCGCCGCGGCGCCGGCTGCCCTTCGAGCTCACGGTCCTCGACGAGGAGGGCGGGCCGTGGGCCGGGCGCCGCGTGACCGGCACGGAGCGGCCGTGGGGCGGCGCGTTCACCGACGCGAGCGGGCACGTCGTTCTTCCCCCGTACCGCTATGGCCGGGACGCGGTGTGGACGGTCCACGACCAGGACGGCGAGGTCGCCCTGAACCCGATCCTCATTCCGCAGCGACGGCCCATGACCCTGCGCCCGGCCGAGGCGCCGCTCGACCTCGCGGAACGCGGAGAGCCGTGCACGCGGCTCGCGATCCGGATCGAGGGGATCGACCCCGACCTCGAGCCGCACCGGCGGCCAGAGGTCCAGATCACGACGCCGGCGGGCTTCGCGACGTGGGGCTCGCCCGGCGAGCACGTCGTCCCGCGCGGCCTCGTCCTCGTCCAACTCGGCCAGGCCTTCCACGGCTGGCGCGAGGAGCTCTTCGACCTCGAGTTCACCACGGAGACCGCCGAGCTCGTCCTGCGTCCGATTCCCGAGCCTCGCCTGCGCGTCTTCCTGCCAGCGGAGTGGTATCGCCTGCATGTGCAGGCCGGCGACGATTCCATCACCGCGGAGGAGCGCATGGGAGAAGCGGGCGCGCCGTTCGTCTGCTCGATCCCCGCCGGCGAGCCCGTGACGGTCATTGCCGAATCCGCGACCGGTGGGCTGCGCCGGGCACGCCTCGATCCGATCGAGGCCGACACGGATCTGCGCCTGGACGGCGACGACTGCGTCCTGCGCGCGGGGTTCGACGTCCAGGCTCACCCGCGCGTGGCGCTCGCGGTGGAGCTCGCGGACGAGAACGGCGAGGCGGTGCTGGAGGACGATCTCGACGTCTGGTCGGCGGCGGGAGAGGGCGCGGCGCAGCGCACGGGTCCGGGATCGTGGCGCATGGAAGTGCCCGCCGGCCTTCCGCTGGAGCTCGACCTGCGCGCCGAGGGGTTCACCACGGTCCACCGCCGCTTCGCCGCCCCGACCGTGGTGGAGCCGGCCCCGCGGCGCGTGACGCTGGAGCGGCGGGCGGCGCTCGTGCTGCGCGGGAATCTCGCCGCCGTCGAGGTGGGCGGGGCGCGGCCGGCCGTCGAGAACGACGCGGTGGCGCTCGATGTGGCGCCCGGCCCCCTGCTCCTCTCCGTGCACCGCTGGAACGCCCCGCCGCTCGCCCTCGAGCTCCTGCTCGTCCCCGGCGAGCGGCGCATGCTGACCGTCCGCTGATCAGGCGCATAAGGTCGCGGGACCACCCGCGGCGTAGAATGCGCCCGGTCGAGAAGGCGGCTCCAATGAAAAGGGAGAGGGACGCTCATTCCCGGCCCGCACGGAGGTTGGAGATGGAAATCAGGAGAACGATCCTCGTCGGTTTCGCCACCGCCGCCCTCGCGGCCTGCGGCGATCACACGCGCTACCAGGTCGCGATGCGGGCCGAGGGGGAGGAGCTCGTGCGCTCCCTCACCGCCTGGGTCGAGACCGCGGAGGGGCGGATGGAGATCGAGGTGCCGGCGATCGGGGATCGACCGCTCGCCGAGATCTACGAGACGCTCGAGGGCGCGACCTACACCGGCCGCTTCCGGGGCGACCTGCCGGAGGACCTGGGCGGCCGCGGGCTCTACCTCTGCTGGCCGACCGAGATGGGCACGGCCGTGCTCTACGCCGAGCGGATCCAGGGCCGGCTCGACGGCTGGGAAGGCATCGAGGAGATCGCGCGCGAGTCCGATCGGGCGGCGGATCAGCTCGGCGGATGGCTCCGGTACGCGATCGGGGACGCCCCCGAGTTCCCCGAGATCCAGGGGTGGATCGACGAGAAGCTGCGCCGCGATCTCCGGAACTTCGCCCTCTACGCGCATCTCGCCGGCGGGGGGAACTCACCGGAGGAGCAAGTCCTCCCCTGGCTCTCCCTCGCCGCGCAGTACGCAGTCGAGCGGGGCTACGTCGACCCCCACGACCTCCCGCGCCTCTATCGGATCTTCCAGGACATCGGGGAGGCGAAGGTCGAGGAGGAGCTCGTGGCCTATGCGGTCTTCGCGGCCTGGCTGCCGGAGGACGCGCGGGACGGCCCGTTCGGGGAGCTCTTCTCCTCCCCGACGAAAGCGCTCGCGTCCTTTCGCGCCTGGCACGCGAAGTACGCCGTGGGGACGGAGGGGGACGCTCCCGCCACGCCGTTCGATGCCTACGCCGGCCTCCTCCTCGATTGGGAGTTCTTCGGAGACGACCACCGCGTCGATATGGAGCTCGCGACCGGCGTGGAGCCCTTCCTGACGAACGGCGAGTGGGACGATTCGGCCGGCACCGTGCGCTGGCCGCTCGAGCGCATCGCCGGCGACCGGTTCCCCGCGACCTACCGCCTGGCCCTCTGGGCGGAGCCCGCGGGGGCGTTCCAGGCCGCCCACCTCGGCGGGACCGTCCTCGCCGACGAAGGGCTCTGGGAGTACGCGATCTGGCGCCACGGCCTCTCGCCGGCCGAGGCGGAGCAGTGGAACGGTTTTCTCGCCGCCCTCGCGGCCGATCCGGGCCTCGCCGCCGCGCCGGACCAATGGCATTAGCCCCCCCGGCGGCCGGTAGGACCCCAGCGAGGGTAAGGACGGAAGGAGACTCGAGGATAGGATCGACCCGTTCGTCGCTTGTAGCGGGTGCGGAGGATGCGTTGGAGCAAGGCGAGGAGTTCGCGTAGCGCAAGGTCGGGATCGGAGGCGAGGAGAAGTCGG
>JBFMCU010000014.1:0-3653 GCA_040754415.1 Planctomycetota bacterium | reverse complement strand
TCCTCGCCGGACTGGGGCTCGGCGCCTGCTTCCCCGGCCGGGGCGCGGCGGGGGCGGGGATCCTCTTCTTCGCCGGCCTCCTCCTCGCTGGCCTGCCGGTCGCGGGGGGACTCGGCCGGCCTGGGGAAAGCGCGGCGCGGGACCATCCCGGCCTCGCGCGCGCCGCCCTCGCCGCCTCCCCCGTCGTCCTCGTCCTCGATTGCGCGGGCTGGGACTGGCTGCACTCGAATCCCCTCGCCTACGGCGCCTCGGGGATCGAGTGGTTCCCGCGTGCGCCCCGGCGGGGGGAGCGCTGGGGACCGATCCTCTTCCTCGCCGGGGGGATCCTGGGGGAGGGGCTCGCGCGCTGGCGGGGGCCGCGGCGCGATCTGCTATGATCCCCGCGCGCTTCTCCCCGACCGCCCCGCTCGGCCCCCCGCATCCACCCGAGACGAGTCCATGGCTCTCCGCAAGTACTTCTGCACCTTCCCCCAGGTCTTGATCAAGGAGCCGATCATCACCTACACGCTGGGCAAGGAGTTCGGCGTGATCCCCAACATCCGGGCCGCGAGCATCACGGATCAGATGGCGATGGTCGCGGTCGAGATCGAGGGGGATCTCGCGAAGATCGAGGCGGCCGTCGTCTACCTCCGCGAGCGGGGCGTCACCGTCGAGGAGATCAAGGAGGACGAGTCCCGGGGAGGTTGAGGGCGGAGCCGCGATGGAGAGGTCCTCAGCCGCGGCCGCCGCGATCCGCGGCGCTCTCGGCTTCCTTCTCGCGGCCTGCTCGGCGTTCCCCGAGGGCCCCGACACCGGCTTCCCGCCGCCCGCGCGGGGGGCGGTGGTGAGCGAGCACCCCCTCGCGACCGCCATCGGGCTCGCGATCCTGGAGGACGGGGGGAACGCCGCGGACGCCGCCGTGGCGACCGCCCTCGCCCTCGCCGTCGTCCATCCGCAGGCCGGCAACCTCGGGGGCGGGGGCTTCGCGATCTGGGTGGCCCACGACCCCGAGACCGAGCCCCTCTGCCTCGATTTCAGGGAAACGGCCCCCGCCGCCCTCACCGCGGCCGCCTTCCTCGACGCCGCGGGGAACCTGGTCGCCGAGCGCTCCCGGCGCGGCGCGCTCGCGCCGGGGGTCCCGGGCTCCCCCCATGGGCTCTGGACCTTCCACCAGCGCCTCGGGCGCCTCTCCTTCCGCGAGGTGGCGGCGCCGGCGATCGACCTCGCCCGGGAGGGATTCCGCGTGGAGCGTTGGCTCGCCCACGACCTCCGCAACGCGAAGATCCGCGCGCGCCTGGAGGCGGAGCCCGCCGCCGCCGCGCTCTTCTACCCCGGCGGGGAGCCGCTCGCCGCGGGGGACCTCCTGGTGCAGGAGGAGCTCGCCCGCACCCTCGCCCGCTACGCGCGGAAGGGGCCCGCGGGCTTCTACGGGGGCGAGACGGCGGCGGCGATCGTCGCCGCGCTCGCCCCCGGCGGGGGCGTCCTCGGCCTCGACGACCTCGCCCGGTACGAATCCAAGTGGCGCACGCCCCTGCGCGGGTGGTTCCGCGGCCACGAGATCATCACCGTGCCGCCGCCGAGCTCCGGGGGGCTCGTGCTCCTGCAGGTGCTCTCCGTCCTCGACGGCTTCCCCCTCGACGAAGAACGGCTGCGCACGCGGGAGGCGCAGGAGCTCGCGCGCGCGCTCCCCGTCGCGGGCGGGGAGCCGGGGATCAGCGGCCGCGCCCTGCACTGGTGGATCGAGGCCACGCGCCGCGCCTTCGCCGACCGGGCCGTGCACCTCGGCGATCCCGATTTCCACGCCGTGCCCGTCGAGGCGCTACTCTCGCCGGCCTGGATCACGGAGCGGCGCGTGTCGATCGGAGAGCAGGCGACGGCCGACGTCGGCACCCTCCCCTTGCCCTCGCCCGAGTCGGAGGAGACGACTCACCTCTCCGTGCTCGATGGCGAGGGCAACGCGGTGAGCCTCACCACGACCCTGAACGAGTCCTTCGGCTGCGGGATCCTCGTCCCCGGCGCCGGCTTCCTCCTGAACGACGAGCTCGACGACTTCGCGCTGCAGCCCGACGCACCCAACGCCTACGACCTCGTGGGCGGGCGCGCCAACGCCCTCGTCCCCGGCAAACGCCCGCTCTCCTCGATGACCCCCTGCGTGATCCGCCAAGGGGGACGGGCGGTCACCATGGTCCTCGGGAGCCCCGGCGGCCCGCGGATCATCACTGCGGTCTTGCAGGTGATCCTGCGCACGCACGTCTACGGCCAGTCCTTGGCCGAGGCGATCGCCGCCCCGCGCCTGCACCAGCAATGGAGCCCCGCCGCCACGCGATTCGAGACGGGGTGGGACGCGCTCCTCCTCCAGGACCTGCGGAACCGGGGGCACGAGATCGAGGTCCAGGAGGAGCGCTTCGGCAGCGTGCAGGCGATCCAGCTCGAAATCGGCGGCGAGCCGGTGGCGGCGAGCGATCCGCGCCGCGGCGGCGTGGCGGGCGTCGAGGAGAAGGGTCTCTCGAGCCCGGCGCGGCCGCCGGAGTGAGAGTACGGTGCCGTAGCAATCCTTCCACGATTCGCCGCCCGGTAGCATCCGGCAAGCAGAGCATCGGGGAAGGCGGCGAATCGTGGAAGGATTGCTACGGCACCGTACTAGTCGCGCCGCCCGGTAGCATCCGGCAAGCAGAGCATCGGGGAAGGCGGCGAATCGTGGAAGGATTGCTACGGCACCGTACTAGTCGATGTCGAGATCGATGCCCTCGTCGTCCTTCTTCGTGGGCGCCGCGCCGGGGGCGCCTTCGCCGAACTCCTTGCGCAGGCGAGTGGCATCCTCCGGCTTCTTCTTCTCGATGTCGCACATCTTGATCCAGGCCTCGATGCTCTGATCGGCCTGCTGCCAGGAGACCGCCCACTTGCGGATGACCTCCTTGTCGTACCAGACCGTCTCGGGGTCCGGATTCGCGCGGAACTCGGGCGGCGGGTACTTCCAGCCGAAGTTCCGCTCGTAGCAGATGTGCTGCAGGGTCTTCTGGCACATGTCGCCCTGGCGGAAGCCGTATTCCGTGCCCAGGTCGATCGTCTTCATGAAGTTGATGATCACCGGCACGGCGATCCGTCCCTCCTCCTGCAAGGCGCGGCCCGCGCGGTTGCCGGCGGCGCCCTGGTCGAGATCCATCCAGGTCGCCATGAGCTCCTGCATCTCGCGGAACTTCTCGGGCGTACAGCCCATCGTGGGGCCGAACTCGGGAAGCGCCGAGAGATCGACGGAGTCGGGATCGGCCACCTCCTTCGGCTTCTCCCCCGCCCCCGCCGGGCTCGTCTCCGCGGCGGGCGTCGTCTCGGCGGGGCCCGCGGCGGCCGGCGTTTCCGAGGCTCCGGCGGCCGGCGCGACCGCCTCCCCGCCGGCGGGCGTCTCCGCGGCGGGCGCCGCCTCCGCGGCGGGGGTGCCCCCGGCGGCCGGACCGCCCTCGTCCTTCTCGTTCCCGCCGAAGAGGAGGTCCCGGAGGAGCCAGCCGCCGGCGACGATCACCAGGAGGGCGCCGAAGCCGATCAAGCCGCCCAGGGGGAGCTTCCTCTTTTCCGGCGCCGGCTTCGCCGCGCGGCGCGATCCCCGCCGGGCCGATCCCTCCTCGCCCTCCGCGCGCCCCCCCCGCTCGCGCGCCGCGCCACGGGCCGGGCGCGCCCCC
>JBFMCU010000013.1:0-8507 GCA_040754415.1 Planctomycetota bacterium | reverse complement strand
CCTGGTCCTGGATCCCATCGTCCCCTTCCATCGAGAGGCTCCCTCCGGCTCCTGCCGGAGCTGGGAGGCCGCACCCGATCCCCTGCTAGCACATTGCGAACCGGAAGGAGTTTTGTTGAGCGGGACAGGCCCGGTCCGAACCTCCCGGCCGGGGGCCGTGGTACAAGGGGCCGGTGTTCCGGCTCGGCTACAACACGAACGGCCTCCCGCACCATCGTGTCGAGGAGGCCCTCGAGCTCCTGGCCGATCTCGGCTACGAGGCGGTGGCCCTGACCCCCGACGCGGGCCGGCTCGACCCCTTCCACCTCGACCCCGAGGAGGTGGCGGGCGTGCGGCGCACCGCGGAGGAGCTCGGCCTCGAGCTCGCCCTCGAGACGGGGTCCCGCTACCTCCTCGATCCGCGCCGCAAGCACTTCCCGACCCTGCTCGATGCGGAAGAGGGGGACCGGGCCCGCCGCGTGGACTTCTTGCTGCGCTGCGTCGACCTCGCCGCGGATCTCGGGGCCGGCGTCCTCTCGCTCTGGGCCGGCCGGGCGCCGAGCGGCCGGACGGCGGAGGAGGAGGGCGCGGAGGAGGAGTGGGAGCGGCTCTGTGCGGGCCTCTGGGCGGTGCTCGAGCGAGGGCGCCGCCAGGGGGTGCAGATCGGATTGGAGCCCGAGCCGGGGATGTTCGTCGCGCGGCCGGCGGGCTATGAGGAGCTCGTGCGGCGCCTCGGGACGGCGGGGGACGAACTCGGCCTCACCTTGGACGTCGGCCACCTGCTGGTCACGGGGGACCTGCCGGTGGAGGGGGTGATCCGGGAGTTCGGAAACCGCCTCGTGATGGTCCACCTGGACGACATCGCCGGCGGGGTCCATGAGCACCGGATGTTCGGAGAGGGAGATCTCGATCTAGCCGCGGCCCTAACTGCTTTGCTGAGCATTGGTTACGACGGGATCGCCGCCGTGGAGCTCCCCCGGGACGGCCACCGCGCCCCGGAGGCGGCGAAGGAGGCAATGGGGCGCCTCCGGGCCGCCCTGGCGGGCGGACCGGGGGAGTTCGGCCCTTGACAGGAGATCTCCCCCCAGGGCCTCGTATGGGAAGGCGGGTCGCGACGGACCGCGTCCGCTCGCCCCCCCATCCCGTTCATGGACCTCGAACGCACCGAGCACCTGCGGCTCTGCCCCACGCGCGCGGACGGCGCCGATCCCCTGATCGCCCACGAGATCGCCCCCGCCACGTGCCAGGAGCGCCAGCGCCGCCACTACCACAAGTGCTACACGTGCGCGCACCGGAACGCCGCCGAGGTCAACGGCCGATCGACCGCCCCGCCGGCGGTCCTGATCGCCCGAGAGCTGCTCCCGCCCCGGGAAGCACCCGCGGCGAACCGATAGGCGAGTGCCATCCGCGCTACTCGCCGCGCTCCGCGAGTTTCTCCCGGGCCCGGGCGAGGTCGTTGTGGGAGCCGATGTCGTTCCATGGTTCCACGAGCGGGAAGCATCCGAGCCCGGCCTCGCCCCGGGCGAGTTCGTTCAGGAAGTCCACCATGGCGAGCGGCCGGCCGCGCTCCACCCGCGCCAGGACCGCGGGCGAGAAGACGTAGATCCCCGCATTCACGGGGTAGCGGAACACCGGCTTCTCCTCGATCGCCCGGATCTGCTCCCCGGCCGCGTGGACCACCCCGTAGGGCAGGGGAGCGGCGTAGCGGAAGGTGGCGACGGTGGCGAGGGCGTGGCGCAGGACATGGTGGCGGGCCAGGGCCTGGAGGTCGATCTCGGTCAAGAGGTCGCCGTTCATCAGGAAGAACGGTGCGTCGGCCCCGGGGAGGAGCGCCAGGCCCGCGCCGGTGTCCAGGGGACGATCCTCCTCGAGGTAGACGACCTCCAAGCCCCAGCTCCCCCCATCCCCGACCGCATCCCGGATCTGGCCGCCGAGGTAGCGGATGGAGAGGAAGACCTTCTTCACCCCCGCCCCGGCCAGGAGGTCCAGGGTCCGGGCGAGGAGGGGTCTTCCTCCCACGTCCAGGAGCGGTTTCGGGGTCCGGTCCGTGAGGGGCCGGAGCCGGGTTCCCTCTCCACCCGCCATGACCACCGCGACCCGGACCGGCGGAACGCGCACCTGGAGGACGCGCGGCGCTCCGGGGCCGGCGAACAGGACGGCATCGGGGACGGGCGCTCCGCCGAGCCGCGCCTCGGCCTCCGCCCGGGAGCTCGCGACGAGCTCGGGACGAGCGAGATCGCCCAGCACCGCCGCGGGGCCGTCCCCCTGGAGAGCGGCCCGCAGCGAGGTCGCGAGCAAGGCCTCCGGCCCGGCCGGCCCGCGGAGCGCGAGGAGGGGGCCCGGGTGGGAGGCGAGGATCGCCGGGCCCTGCTCGAGCGGGAGGTCTCGCGGGAGGATCCGGTCGGTCGGGACCGGCACGGTCTCCAGGTCGAGCGGGGGCGGAGGAATGCGGGCCACGGGGGAAGGGGTCGGAGCCGGCGGCGCTTCCGGCCGGCCCGAGCGGAGAACCGACCAGGATAGTCGACCCGCCCCGCGCCGGGCCCGGAGGAACTCCCGGGAACCGGCGCTCGCCGGCTGGCGCCCCGGCCCCGCCGCGCCGCTCCCCCGGCCGCCGGGGTATCCTGGAGAGCTCCCCCGCCCGTGACGCAACAGGAATCGACCCTCCCCGCCCGGAATCGGGCCGCCGCGCTCCACCTCTACCGGGAGATGGCCCGGATCCGCCGCTTCGAGGAGGAGCTCCACCGGCTCGTGAGCGCCGGGAAGATCGCCGGCACGACCCACCTCTGCGCCGGCCAGGAAGCGGTCGCGGTCGGAGTCTCCGGCCATCTCTCTCCGGCCGACCAGGTCGTGAGCACCCACCGCGGGCACGGCCACCTGCTCGCCAAGGGGGGGCGGGCCGACCGGGCCCTGGCCGAGTTCGCCGGGCGCCGGGACGGCTACTGCCGCGGGAAGGGGGGGAGCCAGCACACCGCCGTTCCCGCCCTCGGCCACCTGGGGAGCAACGGGATCACCGGAGGCGGGCTGCCGATCGGGGCCGGGCTCGCCCTCGCCAAGCAAAGGAAGGGGGACGGCCGCTGCGTCGTGGCGTACCTCGGGGACGGGGCCGCCTCCACCGGCAACTTCCACGAGACCCTGAATCTGGCCGCCCTCTGGCGGCTCCCCATCGTCTTCGTGCTGGAGAACAACGGCTACGCGATGTCCACGCCGGTCGCCCGCTTCGCCGCCTGCGACAGCCTCGCCGGGTGGGCGGAGCGGTACCGGGGGATGGAGGTCGCCCGCGTGGACGGGAACGACGTCCTGGCGGTCGCCGATGCGGTGAAGCCGCTTTTGGACCGGGCCCGCTCCGGAGGCGGGCCGGCGCTCCTGGAGTGCGCGACGTACCGCCACTTCGGTCACTCGAAGAGCGACCCCTGCCTCTATCGCTCCGGCGAGGAGGAGAAGGAATGGCGGAAGCGCGACCCGCTCGCGGTGCTCGCCGCGCGGGCCGGGCTGTCGCCGGTGGAGCTGGCGCCGATCGAGGCCGCCGTGGACGCCGAGATCGCCGCGGCCGTCGAGTTCGCCCTGGCGTCCGAGAGCGGCGACCGGGAGCTCGCGCTGAGCGACCTCGCCTTCCCGCGGCCCGCCCCCGGTCCCGCGGAGAGCCGGATCGAGACGGGGCGGGAGACCACGATGACCGAGGCCCTGCGGGAGACGTTGCGAGGGGAGATGCTCCGGGATCCCGATGTCCTCCTCCTGGGCGAGGACATCGGCCTCTACGGCGGCGCCTTCGGGGTCACTCGCGGGCTCCTCGCGGAGTTCGGTCCGGAGCGAGTGCGCGAGACGCCGATCTCCGAGAACGCCTTCACCGGTCTCGGGGTCGGAGCGGCGGTGGGCGGGCTGCGGCCGGTGGTGGAGCTCATGTTCGGCGATTTCGTGGCCTGCTGCATGGACGCCCTCGTGAACCACGCCGCCAAGCTCGCCTACATCTATGCCGGCCAGGTGAAGGTCCCCTTCACCCTGCGCATGCCCATCGGGCGGCGGCATGGCTACGGCGCCACGCATTCCCAGAGCCTCGAGGCGTGGTTCGTGCACACGCCGGGGCTCGCGGTCGTCTGCCCGGCGACCGTGGAGGACGCGGTCGGGCTCCTGCGGACCGCGATCCGCACCGACGCGCCGGTCCTCTTCCTGGAGCCGAAGCTCCTCTACCCGGCTCCCGGGAGGATGCCGGCGCCCGACCATCTCGTCCCGCTGGGCCGCGCCCGCGTCGATCGGGAGGGGGGCGACCTCTCCCTCTTCACCTATGGGCAGGCGCTCGGGATCTGCCGCGAGGCGGCGGACCTCCTCCGCGTGCGGGGGTATTCTCTCGAGATCGTGGACCTGCGGAGCCTCAGCCCCTTCGACCTCGAGACCTGCTCCCACTCCCTGGAGAAGACCGGCCGGGGGATCTGCGTCCACGAGGCAGCCGAGGTGGGCGGAGTCGCCGACGCCCTCATCGGCGCGCTCCTGCCGCGCGTCTTCGGCCATCTCCGCGCGCCCCTGCTGAAGGTGACCGGCGCCCATTCCCCGGTCCCTTCCTCACCGGCGCTCGAGGAGGCGATCATGCCCTCGGCGCGGCGGATCGTGCAGGCGGCGCTGCCGCTCCTCACCGACTACTGATCCCGCGGCGCGCATGCCCGAACTGCTGAAACTCCCCTACCTGGGCACGGCCGAGGAGGACGTCCTGTTCGCCGCCTGGTTCGTGGCGGAGGGGAAGTCCTTCCAGAAGGGGGAGACCCTCGCCGTGGTGGAGACGCTGAAGGCGACCTTCGAGATCGAGGCGGAGCGAGACGGCGTGCTCCTGCGGCGATTGGTGGAGGAGGGCCAGCGGATCCCCGTCCACACTCCGCTCGGGGTGATCGGATCGGGCGGCGAGCGACTCGACGAAGGAGAGCTCGCGCGGCTGCTGCACGCCGTCCCCGCGGCGAAGGAGCGGGGGGCGGGCCCCGCGGCCGCCGGGTCCGCACCGGCCCCGGCCGAGCGGCGTTCGGCGCCGGTCCCCGCCGCTCCCGCGGCGCGGCGGAAGGCGAGCGAGCTCGGCGTGGACCTCGCCACCGTGGCGGGCACGGGCCGGAACGGCCTCATCCGCGCCGAGGACGTGGAGCGGGCCGCGGCAGCGCGGACGGGAGGCGGGGCGGCCGACGGCGCGCTCGCCCCCGAGTTCCTTGCCCATCTGCGAAGCGACTCCGCCGCCTTCGCCGCCCTCCGCGCGGAGTTCAAGGTGGCCCTGTACCGCCGCCACGGAGCGATCGTGGGCCCGGGGACGCGCCTCGGGGCGAATGCCGTGCTCCTGGTGGAGCGGCTGGTGCTCGGGAAGGACTGTGTCCTGGCCGATGGCGTGCGCGTCGAGGCGCGCGAGTTCGTCGCCGGCGACCTCCTCTACCTCGGTCCGCGCTCGCGAGTGCGGTGCACGAAGGTGAGCTTCGGAGACAACGCCTACCTCGCCGAGGACGTGGAGATCGGCGGCGGCGGCGCGATGGATCCGGAGGCGGAGCTCCAGGTCGGCAGCCATGGCTTCATCGGCGAGCACGTCCACCTGAATCCCTGTCGGCCCATCGTCGTGGGGGACGAAGTCGTGATCTCGCGCAGCGCCGTCCTCATGACCCACTCGTTCGGCGCGAGCATCCTGAAGGGGTATCCGAACCGCTTCGCCGGGATCCGCCTCGGCGATTGCTGCCAGGTCGGGATCCACGCCACCCTCTTCCCGGGCGTCGAGATGGGCGAGGGATCGATCCTGCTCTCCGGCTCGTCCCTCGTGAGCGCGATTCCGCCCGGGCGGCTCTTCGGCGGCGTCCCGGCCCGGGACCTGAAGGCGGCCGCGACGCCGCTTTCGGAGGAAGCGTTCCTCCAGGTGGCGAAGGATCTCGTGGCGGAGTTCGCGCGGCAGATGGAGCGGCGCGGGCGCGTGGTGGTCCGGACGGAGGCGGGGGGGGAGACCCGGATCACGATCCGCGACGCGGAAGCCCTCCATCAGCTCCGCTTCGCGGTCTCCGCGCTCCCCGCCGCGGCCGAGGGCCTGGCGGAAGAAGTGCGGATCTACCTGCGGCCCGCCGCCGGGGAGTGGGACGGCCTCCCGGCGGATGTGGCCGGCATCGACCTCGCCGCCGCGGCGGTGAAGGGGCCGGCCGGGCCGCTCGGGGACGCCGTCCGGGAGTTCCTCCGCAAGCGCGGCGTGCGGCTGCGGCCGCGGTCCTGGACCTATCGGGGAGGATGGCTGTAGGCGCTCCGGTCGATGCGCGGTGCAGCTACTCGCTGCCTCATTACCGCCACATCCTGCGCCGGGCGAAGGAGCGCTACTGGCTGCCCACGGTGCAGGAGGTGGCGTTCGGCGTTCCCGCGCGCGACTTCCTGCTGATCCGGCACGACGTGGACATCTCGCCCCCTGCGGCTCTCGACCTGGCGCGCCTCGAGACGGAAGAGGGCGTGGCGACCACGTACTACTTCCGCCTCCACGCCCCGACCTACAACCTCCTCGAGCCGCGCGCGACGGCGATCCTGCACGAGGTCGCATCCCTGGGGCACGAGGTGGGGCTGCACTACGAGCCGGGGTACTTCCTGGACCGCGGTCTGGACCCGGTCGAGGGCATCCGGCGCGACATCCGCATCTTCGAGGAGCTCCTGGGCCGCCCGACCCGCACGATCTCCCAGCACCAGCCCGCCCAGGGTCCGCTCCTCACCGCCATCAGCGCGGCCCACGCCTGCGCCTACCAGGAGGCGCTCGTGCGGAAGATCCCCTACTTCGGCGACAGCGGCTTCCATTGGCGCGAGGGGTGCGTCTGCACCAAGTTCCATCTCCCGCGCCTCCACACCCTCATCCATCCCCACTCCTGGACCCTCGGCGAGCGGCCGTGGCGGGAGGTCCTGCGGGCCCACGCTGGCGAACTGGCCGGCAGGCTCCGCGCCGAAATGGAGGACTACATCCGCTCCGTGGAGGTCTACCTCGCCAATCGCGCCGTGCTGGACGAGGAGCGCGAGCGGCGGTACGGCGGGAAGAGCTGATCGCGCCGCGATTCGCGCCATGCGCGTCCTCCTCTTCAGCCACTACTATCCCCCGGAGACCCACGGCGGCACGCAGGGGTACGTCGAGAAGCTCGCGCGGCTCCTGGCGGTGGACGGCCACACGGTCCTCGTCGTCGCCGGAGCCCGGAAGCACTCCGCGGCGGGGGAGGTGGAGGCGGCGGAGCAGGACGGGGTAGCCGTGCGCCGGATCCTGCGCGACCTCGAAACCGAGAACTCCTCCGGCGACGAGGGCTGCGCGCGGATCGGCGCCGTGGTCGAGCGGCTCGCGCACGAGTTCGCGCCCGACGTGATCCACGTCCACCACTGGCACGCTCTCACCCGGGATCTCGTGCGGCGGATGAAGGCGCTCGGCCGGCCCGTCGTCCTCACGCTCCACGACCTCTACACGACTTGCCCGCTCTTCTTCCGGATGCCCGACGCACGCCACTTCTGCGCGAGCGACGTTCCGCTCTCCCGCTGTGCCGAGTGCATCGCCCCGCGGGTGCCCGGGAGGAGCGTGGCGGAGCTCGAGGCGGGCCTCGGCGAGCGGCGAACGGCAATGCGCGCCGAGATGGCGGCCGCCGATCGCGTACTTGCGGTGAGCCGGCCCCAGGCCGAGTACCTCTGCTCCATCCCCGGCTTCGGCGGGCTCGCCCTCGAGATCCTGCCGATCGGAATCGTCCTCGACGAGGAGGGCTCGCCGCCGGCGCCGGCCCGCCGCGGCGATCGCCTGCGGATCGTGAACTGGGGCGGCCTCGACCCGCGCAAGGGGATCCACCTGCTCCTGGAAGCGGTGCGCAGCAGTGGGCATGCCGCGAGGTTCGAGATCCACCTCCACGGCCGCGAGGGAGATCCCGAGTACATGGCGGAGCTACGCCGGGCGGGCGAGGGGCTCGCGGTCTTCTTCCACGGCCCGTTCGCCGCGGGGGAGGAGAGGCGCTTCGCCGCCGAGTACGACGTGGCGGTGATGCCGTTCCTGGCCTTCGAGACCTACGCGCTCGCCGTGGACGAGGCTCTCCGCCACGGCATCCCGATCGTCGTGAGCGACCACGGCGCGCCGCCGGACCGGATCGGCGGCCGAGGCCTCATCTTCCGGAACGGCGATCCGGCCGCCCTGCGCGCGGTCCTGGAGCGCCTGCTCGCGGAGCCCGCGCGGCTCGCGGGGCTGCGCCGCGGGAGCCACGCCGCGAAGGACCTCCGCGAACACTATCGGGCACTGCTTCGCCTCTATGGCGGGCTGGTGGACGGGGCCGGGTGAGCTTCCGGCCTGTCGTAGCACGGTGCCGGCACCGTACTGCTTTCCTGCAGTGCTGATGGTCGGCCCCTTCGGATCCGAGCCGAGGGAATGCTGTCCTGCGGCGGGAAACGAACGCTCGATCGCAACGGCTTACGGGCGCAAGAGTTAGGACTGACAAAGGATGTAAGAACGAAGCGGAACGGGGTTGACCGGCCGGCGGGGGGGGGGATATCCTCGCTCGCCGTCGGACATCACCCAAAGTGCACGCTCGAACCCC
>JBFMCU010000012.1:0-26219 GCA_040754415.1 Planctomycetota bacterium | reverse complement strand
AGAAGGCCGCCCGGCGGGGGGCGGCCTTCTTCGTTGGACGGTGGGTGGTTTCTGGCCCAACCGCTGACGCGGTTGGAGCGACGGCGGCGGGCTACGGGCCGGAGTTCCTCAGGCGTGCCCGCCGGACGTGCCTCCACGTGGCGACCGTGATCGGCGACATGACCGACGACATCGTCCTCGTCGGCGGTTTGGTCCCTTCGTTGATCGTCGCCCAGGGATCGCTGCCGAGCGGAGCCGAGCGACACGTCGGCACCATGGACGTCGACGTCGGGCTCGCGCTGGGGCTGCTCGACGAGGGTCGTGAGCTCCATCGACGGAAGCGCCGTTGATGGAGGTGCTCGATGGACTGGAAGGAAGGCCGATCGTCCGCTACAAGAGGTCCAGGTCGTGATGGCCGCCCACGATCGGTCGGACTCGAGTCGGCATGCCGAAGGCAACATGCTGATCCGGTCCGACACGCAGGAGGAGTGACCGTGCCCAAGCACCCCGTCTTCGCGATGGCGTTCTCCAGGATCTACCCGCTGTATGTCCAGAAAGCGGAACGCAAGAACCGTACGAAGAAGGAGGTCGACCGGATCATCTGCTGGCTGACGGGCTACGACCAGGCCGGACTGCGGCAGCAGATCGAACAGGAGAACGATCTCGAGACCTTCTTCGCTCGAGCTCCGGCCATGCTTCCGAAGCGCTCGCTGATCCAGGGCGTCGTGTGTGGGGTTCGCGTCGAGGACATCGAGGACCCGCCGATGAAGAAGATCCGCACTCTGGACAAGCTGATCGATGAACTCGCCAAGGGAAAGCCGTTGGAAAAGATCCTGCGGCAAATGACGAGTCGGCGGTCGGGGATGACAGCGACGGAGGGGCCGCTCCCGCGCATGCACATCGTTCGTCGAGCCCAGGAGGCTCCCGCTCCCGTCCAACGGTGAGGGCCGCCGGCGGGCGGGCCTCGCCGTTGGATGGGAGGTCGCCGCCGGGGCGGACCCGGGGCGGGGGGCGGTCCCCCTTCGCAGGGGAAAGAGGCCTCCCCCCCGGACCGGGCCCGCGAGGAGAGGTTGGCCGCTCTCAAGGGCCGAAGGAAGTCCGCCGGGGAGCTGGCGGCCCGTGGGGGGCCTGGATCCGGGGAAGCACCCCGGGGGGCCTGGATTCTGCAAGAAAGTACATTGCAATGCGCCAAGACGCCGATTGTCGTGCATCGCTATGTCTTCTTCAGATTTGCTCGCCGCACAGAATCCGTGGTGGGCGGACCCGAGAGCGCGTCCCGCCGGGCCCGAGCGCCCGCGGAGCCTCTTCGCCCGGCTGCACCGGACGCTCGCCGAGCCCGACCTCCGGCGGGCCCAGGTTCTGCTCGGTCCCCGGCAGGTAGGCAAGACCACGCTCCTGGGGCAGCTCGCGCGCCGGTTCCTCGACGACGGATGGCCCGCCGCCAACGTCCTCTACTTCGACTTCCAAGACGACCGGTACGACCATTCGCATGACCTGCGGGAGATCGTGGAAGCCCGGCCGCCGGGCCGGCGGGAGGACCACCCGGCGCTGATCCTCCTCGATGAGGTGACCCACGCTCCGCGCTGGGACGTCTCCCTCAAGCGATTGGTCGACGGCGCGCGGACCGCGCCGGGCGGTCTCCAGCATCGCATCCTCGTCACCGACTCTGCGGCAGCTCTGATGCGAGGGGGAGCGCGCGACTCGCTCCAGGGGAGGATCGATGAGACCCGGATGCACGGGCTCACCTTCGAGGAGGCGCTGCGGCTTCAGAGCCGAGAGCACGAGAGCGTGCGAGACGCCTTTCTGCGCGTGCCGGGGGCGTTGGAACGATTCCTCGCCCGAGGCGGCTTTCCGGAACACGTGGCGACGGAGCCGCCCGAACGAGTCTGGGAGCGAATCCGTCGCGACGCTGCCGACCGGGCCATCGCCCGCGACCTCGCGCGGGAGAAGAACGTCGATGTCGAGCGCATCACGGCGCTTTTCCGCCACCTTGTCCAGAAATCCGGCGCCCTTTTCGAGGCGAACAATCAGGCCCGCGACCTGCAGGCGCCCGGCGAGAAGGGGCCCGATGTGAGAACGGTCCGAGGTTGGGTCGCCCTGCTGAAGGAGGGCTGCCTCGTCGAGGGATTGGGACCATGGCATGCAGGGCTCGGGCGGGGCGTCGACAAGGCCTCCCGGGCTCTGAAGGTTCGGCAGAAGCTGTACGCCGAGGATCATGGCCTCGTCCCAGCCTTCTCTCCCTTCGCGTCGCCGATGACCAACGACGACGTCCGCACCCGCGTGTTCGAGACCGTGATCTTCACGCACCTCCGGGCGCTGCGCGATGCGCGAGGGGATTTCGAGCTGTTCTACTTTCGCGAGGATGAGAAGGTCGAGATCGACTTTGTTCTGCGTTTCGACGGCGCCGTGCTGGGACTGGAAGCGACCTCAAGCACGATCCCGGAGAAGAAACTCCCCACGCTCAAGCGCGCCAAGGATCGCGCCGGCCTCGACCGCGTGATCGCCGTGCACGGTGGTCCGCTCCCTCCGAGAGAAACTGCGGAATGGTCGGCGCACCCGCTCGATTCATTCCTGCTCGATCCCGGTTCCATCATCGATGAGGCGCTCGCATGGATACGCAAGTCCCGCTGAACGTCCGCGAGAGCGACTCCCTCGAGTTCAAGGCGGCGGCAGCCCTCCGGAGTCACTTCTCGATCTCGCGCGAGGTCGTGGCCATGCTCAACGCACGGGGGGGCGAGGTGTGGATTGGCCTGCGGGAGGCCGGCGGGGTGGCCACCGCCGTGGACGCCATTCCGGAGATCGAGCGGGCGCGAGGGGACCTGCTGAATCACCTGGTCGAAGTCGTGGAACCGCGGCTGCATGTGCCGGGGGACGTCGAGATCGAGCGGGTTGACCACGAGGGCGGCGGTCTTCTCCGCGTGAAGGTGAATCGCCCCGGGGCGAGGGGGCCGTTCGCTCAGCTCAAGGACGGCGGTCGACATTTCCTGCTGCGCGTCGACAACCGTATTCGGCCGATGACCCGCGAGGAGATCTTCTCTCCCCGGCCGGGCGGAGAGGACGAGAGGGGGGCCAAACGCCTCCCCGGACTCCGGGACGAGATCCTACGGCGCGATCGGCCGGGTCTGTGGGTGGGCATCGAGCCGGCGCCGGCCGTGCATCTCGACACCCAGGCCGGCTGCGTGACGGGGTACCTGCAGGAGCCGGCGCGGTCGGGAAACCGTGCCGCCGGGTGGAGCTTCTCGTATCCGGCCTACTTGGGGATGGAGCCCCGGTTGAGGGCCCACAGGATCGAGTTGGGGCGGGAGAGCCACCGCCAAACGACCGTGTGGGAGGATGGATGCGTGGAATTCTGGGCGGCGATGGATGCACTGCATCACGGGACCGATTCGAGGCCGGAGATCCCCCCCCTCGCGCTCCTTGAATACCCGGTGTCCATCACGCGCCTGGCGGCCGCCCTGTTCGGGGACCGCCAGGCTGCACCCACGGCTCCGAGAGATGTCTTCGTGGATGTCGTCCTGGCGCGGAGCGAGGGCTGGCGCCTGCCGGCCTACGCTCCGGGCACGTACGGGCATCTCCTGGACCACGAGGCCCCCGAGGCCCTCGAGGAGGGGCGCTTCGTCCTCTCGAGCCCCTTCCGCTTCTCCTGGGAGGAGTTCCGGGCCGCCCCCGACCACGCGGGCTATATGCTCGTGCGTTCGGTCTATCAGGCCTTCCATCTCCCCGAGGATCGCATCCCGCAGCAGTACGACCGCGCGGGGCGCCGGCTCCTGCTGCGGGATTGAGCCGCGCCTCGCGGGCGCCGGCGGGGACCCGCGGCGATCGTCCGGCGCAGGGCGGCGAGCTCGCTCGCGGTGAGCGGGCGGGACGCGCCGGCGGGGAGCGCGCCGAGGGAGAGCGGCCCGATCGCGATGCGCGCCAGGGTGCGGACCTTGGCGCCGACCGCCTCCACCATGCGGCGCACCTGGCGGTTGCGCCCCTCGGTGATCGTGATCGTGAACACGGTGCGGCCCCCGGGGTCGCGGAGGCGCTCGACTGCGGCGGGCCGCGTGGGGCCATCTCTCAAGGCGGGCCCGGCACGAAGGCGATCGAGCGCTTCCTCGGCGAGGCGCGACGAGGCCTTGACCTGGTAGGTCTTCGGCACGTGGTAGTCGGGGCTCGCGAGCTCGTGCGCGAAGGCGGTGTCATTGGTCAGGAGGAGGAGGCCGCTCGTGTCGAGGTCGAGCCGACCGATCGGAACGACGTGGGGGGTTCCCGCCGGCAGGAGATCGTAGACGGTCCGCCGGCCCCGCTCGTCGCGGCGCGTCGTGACGGTTCCCTTCGGCTTGTGCAGGGCAAGGTAGATCGGCCGCCGCGCGGGGAGCGGCCGGCCGTCGAGCAGGATGCGATCGCGCGCGGGATCGACCCGCCGCCGCGGATCCCGCACGATCCTCCCGCCGACCTTCACCCGCCCCGCGGCGACCCAGGCGCGCGCCTCCACCCGGGACGCGGCCCCGGCCTTGGAGATTGCGCGCTCCAGGGACACCGGCGGCCGCATGCGGCCGGCGCGGGGGGAGCCCGGGCGGCCCCGGGTCGGCCCGGGCTTCACCGCCCCCCGCCGGGCGGCCGGCCGCACGGACCGCGCCGCCCGGGGCCCGGCAGCTCGGCCGGCGGGGGCTCCAGCAGCCGCGGATCGAGCGCGTCCAGCGCGGCCTGGACCTGGGCGGCACGCTCCTCGTCGCCCGTTTCGAGCAGCTTCGCCCGCAGCATCTTCGCGGTCGCGACCGGCGTGATGCCCAGCCCGTCCGGCGTCGCGGCCGAGTCGGGCCGGAGCGCCAGGGCCGCGATCATCGCCTGCGTCGCCGCCTCCAGCTCGCCGTGCTCGATCGCCACGCGGGCGCGCCCCGCCTCGCCGAGCGCGAGGAAGTGGTTGCACGTGTCCCGGCCGTCGGGGAAGAGCGCGATGTTGCGCTCGTAGCAGGCGGTCGCCCGGCCGTAGGCGGCGATCGCCGCCGCGAACTCGCCCCGGCGCCGATGATGCTCCGCCGCGACGAGCGCGGCGTAGCCGGTAAACCACGTGAGCTGGGTCGGGGCGGTGCTCGACGCTTCCTCGCCCGCCAGCCGCTCGGCATAGCCGCGCTCCAGGCCGTCGGGCCCGCCCTCCCACAGGAGGCGTCCGCGCAGGCGCTCGTGCAGGATCGGGGAGTCCGGGAAGCGCCGCAGTGCGTCCTCCAGCACCTCGTTCGCGCGCGCGCTCGCCCCGATCCAGCGCAGGAAGTCGTGGTAGTCGACGAGGGGCGTCTCGTCGCCGAGCGGGTCCGCGGCGAGGATCGAGTACGCGGCGTTCACGTCCGACAGCCATTCCGGAGGCCACGGGTCCCCGGTCCGGTACGCCTGGCGGATCGCGCGCTGGCGTGCCTCGGCGAAGAGCTGCAGGAGGCGCGACCTCGAGGCGGCGGGGAGCGTCTCGCCGGGGGCGGGGCCATCCGCCGCCGCGACGTCCCCGAGGCACAGGAGCCCGCCCTCGATCGCGGCGACGGCGCGCGTCCGGGCGGCGGCGAGATCGCCGAGGGCGGCGGAGACCACGGCCACGACGCCGTCGAGCCGGGGGCCCGCGGCGCCGAGTCGTTCGGCCTCGCGGGCGGCGGACCGGGCGTCCTCGAGCAGCAGGGTCACGTACCGGCGGTCCTGCCTCTCCTGGGCCCGCGCCAGCAGGGCCTCCGCGAGCTCCAGCAGCGCGCCGGGCGCGGTGGGGCGGGCCGCGGCGGCCTCCGCGAGCGCCTGCACGTCCACGGGCCGGCGGGCGCTCGCCTCGTACTGCTGCGCCAGCGCCGCCGCGGCCGCGGCGTCGATGTGGCGGGAGTCCAACGCGAGCCCGCTGTGCAGCGCCCACAGCGTGCGGGCGCGGGGCGAGGTCTGGGCGAGCCGCCCGACGGCGTCGAGCAGGAGCCCGCGGTCGGAGGCCTCGAGCGGGGCCTTCAGCGCCTCCGCCATCAAGTCCAACGCACCTTCCGTCTCGCACTTGGCGAGCGCCCGTCGCGCCAGGCTCGCGAGCTCCAGATCGAGCCCGAAGATCGCCGTGCGCAGGACCTCCACCTGATCGACGACCCTCTCTTCGATCAGGAGCCTCAGGATCGCCCGCCTCGTCGCGTGGTCTCCCTCCGCGTACGCGCGCTCGATCGTCTCCCGGTTCTCGACGTCGGCGCTCGTCGCGAGGTTGAAGAGCGTGGGTTCCAGGCCCTCGATGGGCTCCGGCCACCCCTCGACGCCCTTGCGGAAGGTGGTGAAGACGGTGGCGGTGTCCCAGGAGTAATAGACGTCGTAGGTCTCCTTCCCCTCGAGGTCGAGGACGATGTGCCGCGGCGCCACGCGCCGGCCGTCGAAGTACTTCTCGTACAGCTCGCGCTCGGCCTCGATGTGCTCGCCGCAGGTCACCGTGCCGAAGCGGGGACACGCGACGCGGCGGCCCTCCTCGTCGTAGTCGCGCGGCGTGTGCCGGTAGACGGAGGCGATGACGCAGGCGTAGCGAGCCATCTGCGCCGCCGCATCCGGCTCGCGGTACCGGACCCCGGCGAAGTGCTCGCTCGCGATCTCGCCGTCCATGTTGACCGCCACGAGGATCGGCCGGTGCTCGGCGCGCGCGACGCGCACGGCGTCATCGAAGCTCCGCTGCCAGCGCACGAGGCAGGGCTTCCGCCATCCCTCGGCGGTCGCGGCCGGCCACATCGCCTCCTCGGTCACGCCCTCCGGCAGGGCGGGGGGGGAGCCCATGCGGAAGGCGTCGTCGGAGGGCGGGGCGCCGCCCGGGCGGGGGGGCGGCTGGTCGGGAGGCGGGGGATCCTGGCCCCGCGCGGGCGCCCCGGCGCCCAGGAGCGCCGCGACGAGGAGGAGGGTGGAACGGGGGGCGGGGGACCTCGTGTTCATGACGGTCGGCGGGCGGAGACCCCCGACTCTGCCACACCTCCTCCGCGCCGGCAACCGCTCCCGGCCGGCACCTATCCGCCGGAAAGGGCCTAAAGGACGTGGACCTCGTCGCCCGGGGCGAGGGGAGCGCCGAGGTCGCGCGCCGGGCGGCCGGCGACGTAGACCTTGATGTGCGGGCGGATGCGGTCCTGTTCGTCGACGATCCGGAACCGGAATCCGCGGTGGCGGCGCTCCAGGTCCGAGAGGACCGCGCGCAGGGTGCGGCCGGCGGCGAGGAGTTCGCTCGCGCCGCCCGTGTACTTGTGCAGGATGCTCGCGACCCGCACGCGGACGGCGTCCGGCGCGGGAGTCTGCCCGCCGGCGGGTCCGGCGCTCATCCGCGGAGGCACCCCACGCGCAGCGAGTAGATGCGCGGCAGGTGCGCGGCGATCGGGCGCCACCGCCCGCCGCCGGCGGGTCTCATCCAGACCTCGCCGGAGGTGGTCCCGAAGAAGAGAACGGGATCGAGGGGATCGCCGTCGGAGGTCATGGCCTGGCGCAGCACGGTCCAGTAGGCCATCTCCCGCGGCAGGCCCTCGTCCTGCCGCGTCCAGCGCCGGCCGCCATCGCGCGTGACGTAGACCGCCAGCCGTCCCGCGGGCGAGGTGCGCGGCCAGATCTTCGTCCCGTCCATCGGGAAGACCCACACCGTGTCCGGATCGCCCGGATGCGGCACGAGCGGAAACCCGATGTCGCCGACGCGCCGCGGCATCCGCTTCCCGATGCGGGATCAGACCTCGCCCCGCGCCCGGTCCAGCCGGTAGATCCCGCAGTGGTTCTGCTGGTACCAGCGATCCGGGTCGGCGGGGTGCATGACCATGCAGTGGGGGTCGTGGCCGTACTCCACGTCGGGGCTCGGCAGGAAGTCGGCGGCGATCCCGCGGTTGATCGACCGCCAGCTCCGCCCCTGGTCGTGGCTCTCGAACGTGCCTCCGCTCGAGCAGGAGACCGCCAGGTGGCGGCGGTCGCGGGGATCGATCTGGATCGAGTGCAGCACGGGGCCGTCGGGAGTGCCGTCCTGGCCCACGTTCACCCACCGGGACCAGCTCTCGTTCGCGTTGAAGCCGGCGACGCCGCTCCACGTGCGCTCGCCGTCCGCCGTGCGGAAGAGACCTTGCGGGCTCGTCCCGCAGTACCAGACGCCGGGCTCCTCGGCGTGGCCCGGCTCGAGCCAGAAGTTCGCCTTCACGCTCTGGCCGCGGGAGGCGAGCGCCCGCCGGCGCCGGGGGGACCGGGCGGTCCGCTTGGCGAAGCGGGGGGGACGCTCGGCCTCCCGCCAGCTCCGGCCGCCATCCTTCGCGCGGTAGATCGTCGGCCCGAGGTGGCCCCCGGTCGAGCCCATGAGGAGCGTCGTGCCGTCGCGGGGATCGAGACGGAGATCGTGCGTGCGCGCTCCGAGCTGGAACGGCCCGCGCACGCGCCACCCGGCGCGACCGGAGGCCGCCTCGAGCGCGAAGCCGCCCTTCGCGGTCCCGAGGAACAGGGTCAGGCGGCCGGGCGCGGTCGCAATCCGCCCGGTCCGCTCTCTCACGATGCTGGTCACTCGCGCGTCTCGATCATCTCCGCGTTCAGGAACTCCTTGCCGCTGGCGTCCCTGCCGTAGCCCTGGAAGACGTGCCGGTCCGCTCCCAGGTCGAGCACGGACTTGCTCCAGCGGTTCTTCTCCCCGGTCATGGCGTCGGAGTTCTGGCCCTCGAAGACGAGCTTGCCGTCCACGAGGCGCCCGGTGGTGAACCAGGTCCCCGTCGACACGTTCTCGATCCACACCATCGTGAACTCGGCGCGGGTGTTGTCGTATCCCATGATGCCGCGGCCCTCGAAGGCCTGGCCCATGATCTCGCCCGTCACCCGTTCCTCGACGAAGCGCTCGTCCATGATCCAGCGGCGCTCGATCGCGGCCGCGAACTCCTGCCAGGGCGCGTCGGGGGCCATGCGCCACTTGCCGTTCATCGTGAAGTTGCCGACCAGCGGCTCCAGCTTCTCGTGCATCGGGCCCGGGGCCATGCGGGCCAGCGCCTCGGCCGAGGGGGCGGATGCCTCTTCGGTTTCCTGGGCCATCAGGCTCAGCGTGGCGCACAGGGTCGCGACGGCGGTGGAACCGAGAAGGATGCTCTTCTGCATGGGAGTGTCTCCGAGAGGGGGAAGAGGGAGGGGCACGCGCCGCGCCTGCCGCGGCGCGGCGCGCAATGGCGCCGAGGATACCAGACGCCCGCGGCGCTCGATGCGCCGCCGCGGGCGATCGCGAACTCGGGACGGTGCATCCCAGGATATGAGAACCCGCAACTCGGCGGGCCGGCGACTAGCGCGGCGCCGCCCGCCACGCCGGCCACCCTGCATCGGCCGCGGCGCGGGCGAGAAGGACCTGGGCCAGGCGGTGCTCGAGGAAGCGGAAGACCTCCGTGGCGAGGCAGGTGCGAAGGGCGGCCAGACCGCCGTCGCGATCCCCGCGCCCCAAACGGCGCAGACCCAGGAGGAAGGAGAGCTCGCAGCGCGTGCCCGGACGATCGGCGGCGGCCGCGAGGAGCTCCTCGCCTTCGCCCGCGAGGAGCGCGGATGCGAGCTCGGTGTAGACCTCGTCCGTGTCCTCGGCGCGGATCGCCTCCGCGCCCGCGCTCTCGAGCTCCGTGAGGGCGGAGGCGGCCTCGGCGGGAGAGCCGAGGAGCTCGAGCAGCGCCACGGCGAAGAAGAGAGCGTTGGCGTGCATACGGTGGTGGCGAGCGAGCTCGCTGGCCGCCGCCTGGGCCTCCGGGACCCGGCCGGTCTCGGCGAGCACCAAGGCGCGCTCGACGGCGACGGGATAGAACGTCGGCGTGAGGCGGTGCGCCTCCTCCGCCACCGCGAGGGCCTCGTCCAGGCGCCCGAGGATCCACAACATGGCCACGTGCTCGCCGGCGATCGCCTGGTCTCCTCCCCAGGGCGAAGCGGCATCCGCCGCCCGGGCGGCGCGGAAGGCGGCCTCGGCGGCGGCGTACTCGCCGACGTAGCGCAGGAACATGCCCTGGGCCACGAGGGAGAGGGGATCGTCGGGGCGCGACAGGGCCACCGCGCGCTCGAGATCGGCGCGCGCGTTCGCCAGCCACTCCGCGCGGCGCGGCCGGAGGTGATCGCGCGTTCCGGCATACGCCGCCGCCGCGAGCCAGCAGCCGCCGCGCACGGCCCACGAGCGGGCCGAGCCGGGCCGGAACACCACGAGCGCCTGGCCGTCGGCGAGCATCGGTTCGAGGTCCTCGGCGCGGCCCTCCGTCAGGAGGCGGAAGCCCAGGTAGTGGCCGCGCGCCGCGATGGCGGGCACGAAATCGGGGCGCAGCGCGATGGCCCGGTCGTAGGACGCCAGGGCCCGGCTGTGCTGGGTGAGGCCGAGCATGTTCCCGTGGAAGAACCAGCCCAGCGCGGTGTCGATCTCCGCCTCGGGCACGGCCTCCAGGAGGCGCATCCCCGCGGCGAAGTCGCCGTCGAGCGTGTGGGCGAGCGCGAGGGCCAGCCTCGATTCGGCGCGGGCCGGATCGCGTTCGAGGGCTTCGCGGAGGGGAGCGAGGGCGGGGATTCCCCGCCGGTTCGCGAGCTGCAGGAGGCCGCGGTAGAGATGGAGCGTGGAGGAGTCGACGCCCCGCGCGGCGGCCTCGTCGAGGAGCTCCGCGCCCCGCACGAAGTCCCGCTCGTACAGGATGGCGTTGAAGGCGAGCTCCAGGCGCCGCTCCCCCTCGGTGCGGCGGCGATCGATCGCGAGGGCGATCGTGGCCACCGCCAGGACGAGGACGAGGGCCGCCGCGCCCGTCAGGGCGCGGTGGCGCTGCACCCAGCGCGTGGTGCGCAGGAGAACCGAGGGCCGGCGCGCCCGGATGGGCTCGTGAGCGAGGAAGCGGCGCAGATCCTCGGCCACGGCCGATGCGCTCGCGTAGCGATGCCGGGGCTCCTTCTCCATGCACCGGGCGACGATCGTCGCGAGATCGCGGGGGATCCGCGGATCGCGGCGACGCAGGGGGACGGGCGTGGCGAAGGCGATTCGGCTCAGGACCTCCTCCCGGGACTCCCCCTCGACGGCCGGCGTCAGGGCGAGGAGCTCGTAGAGGGTCGCCCCGAGCGAGTAGATGTCCGTGCGGGCGTCGAGCTCGCGCCGGTCGCCGCGGGCCTGCTCGGGCGACATGTAGCGCGCCGTGCCGAGCACGTCGCCGGCGGCGGTGATCGTCGCCTCGGCGCTGGTGCGGGCGAGGCCGAAGTCGGTGATCCAGACGTGATCCTTGTCGTCCCGGAGGAGGTTGGACGGCTTGATGTCGCGGTGGATCGTCCCCGCCTCGTGGGCGTGGGCGAGGGCCCCCGCCGCCTGGCGCCCCCAATCCGCGACGCGCCGGATCCGGCTCCCGTTGCCCGGAGCTCCCTCGGCACGCCATCGCTTGAGGAGCGCCGCGAGGGAGGCCCCCTCGATGTACTGCATCGCGAAGTAGTGGACGCCCTGCTCCTCGCCGACGGCGTACACCGGCACGATGTTCGTGTGGTGGAGCTGCGCGGCGGCCGCGGCCTCGCGCCGGAAGCGGGCGAGGGCGTTCTCGCCGAGAAAGGCGCATTCCGGCAGCACCTTCAGCGCCACGCGCCGGCCGAGCGAGGTCTGCACGGCCTCGTACACGACACCCATGCCTCCCCGCGCGAGCTCGCGCACCACCTCGTACTCCCCGAAGCGACGGCCGGCCTCGAGAGGGGAAGGCCGGCGGGCCGCGCCGGAGGCCTCGACGAAGGCGAGCGTGCGGAAGATCCCCCGCAGCGCCTCCGCCCGCTCCGGATGGGCGGCGACGTAGCGGTCCGGATCCGGGGCGCGACCCGCGGCGGCCTCCGTCAGATACTCGTCGAGGATCGCCTCGAGGATCGGATCCCCCGGGGAGGGCGAGGGCGTGCCGCCTTCCTGCTCCGGCTCAGACCGCATCGCCGAGGATCTCGCGCAGGCGGATCAGGGCGCGCACGCAGAGGCCTCGCACCGCTCGTTCGGACCGGCCCATTCGGGCCGCCGTTTCCGCCACCGGGAGCTGGTGGAGGTAGCGCAGCCGGATCGCCTCGCGCTGGGCGATCGGGAGCGCCTCGAGGGCCCGCTCGAGCAGGTGCTCGCGGTCCCGGCGATCGGCCGCCCGGCTCGGAGTGGTCTGGGAGCCCGTGAGCTCGTCGAGAAGCCGGGCCATCGACTCGTCGCTCGCCAGATCCGCGGCGCGCACCTCGCCGCCCCGCTTGGTGGTCTGGAAGGCGCGACGATCGGAATCCACGATGCGGTTCATCGCGATGCTCCGCAGCCACGCGAAGAAGCTCTCGCGGCCCGACCCGGCGAAACTCTCGATGCTCCGCAGCGCATCGAGATAGACCTGCTGCATCACGTCCATCGACTCGAGCCGCTGGCGCAGCCGATCGCCGAGCTCCGCGCGCACCGACTCCAGGAGCCGGCTGGAGTGCTGGCGCACGAGCTCGCCCAGGGCCTCCTCGTCCCCCCCGCGGGCCCGCTCGATCAAGAGCTGGATTCCGGGCGCACCGGGGGGGTGAGGGAGGGCGGGACGAGCGGCGCCGGATCCGTCCGGGGCGGGCGGGAGGGGGCAGAGCACGACCGGAGTATACGAGGCCGGGGCGGAATCCGCCCCCCGGCGCGGTCCCGCCGCCCCCGACTACCGCTTCTCCTCGTCGGCCAGCTTGGCGCTGTCGAGGAGGAGGTGCGTCACGTTGCGGCGCAGGTCGTCCGTCGCCGCGAGCTGCAGGCCGGGGGCGAAGTGGTACGTGGCGATGCTCGCGGCGAAGAGGCGCCGGAAGATCTCCTGCGTCTGGTGCACGAGGGCCCGCTCGAGCTCCGCGCGGGTCAGGACGCCCTCGCGCAGGAGCGTGGCCCCGAACATCTCGCCGGGGCTGCTGTAGCGCTGGAGGCACTCGTAGAGCTGCCCGGTGCCCAGGATGCCGAGCTTGACGAGGATCTCGCCGATCCGTGAGCCGGATGGCGGGTTGTCGCTCGACGCGTAGGTCACCTCGCCGTCGCGCAGCTCGATCTGGAACGCCTCCTCGAGCGTGTCCACCCACAAGACGCCGGTGCGCCGGTAGGTCGACAGGAAGCTCAGGATGTCCGGGACGGGGACGGTGTAGCTGTTCCCGCTGAGCCCGTCGCCGTGGTCCTTCGGGCGGGTCTCGCCCTGGCTCACGCCCATCCCCTTGAGGAGGTTCCCGACCGAGCCGCGGAGCGTGGCCCGGGAGTCCTCGGATGCCGGCGGCGCGTAGGAGGTAACGAGCTCGAGCGCCTCCGCCGCCGCCTGGAGATGGCCGGTCGCCTTCTCGAGCTGGTCCTGGATCTGGCACCGGAAGCGGTGGGCCTCGAGGAGACGGCGCAAGCTCGCCGCCCGGGTCTCGAGCAGCCGGCAGACCCGGGCGATATCGGCGGCGGGCCGGTCGAGCGGCCGCGAGGTGGGCGACAGTCGTTGCACGAGGCGCGTGGGGGACTCGGGAAGCGTCCATCGAGCGTCCGGGGGTCTTCCCTTGAGCCGCCCGCCACCTTTCGCCCCCCGCGAGGGGGGAAAGGCCCGCCGGAGGGGGGGAGCTACAGCCGCCGCGCCCAGATGTTCCGGAACCGCACCGGGTACCAGTGGTCCTGGAGGAGGATCGGCCCCGCGGGGGCGTGCGGGACGTAGACGGGGAGCTTGCCGTGGGTGGAGGCGCCGAGGAACTCCGCGGCGTGATGGACGACGACCCCGTTGTGGAGGACGGTGACCGCGGCAGGGGAAACGAGCTCGGTCCCCCGGAAGACCGGGGCCCGGAAGAAGATGTCGTAGCTCTGCCATTCCCCGGGGGGACGGCACGCGTTCACCAGCGGCGGGTGCATTCCGTAGAGAGCCGCCGCCTGGCCGTCGGGGTACGTCGCATTCTCGTACGAATCGAGGATCTGCACCTCGTAGAGGCCCATGAGGAAGACGCCGCTGTTGCCCCGTCCCTGGCCGTCGCCGGCGACCTCGGCGGGAGCCGCCCACTCGAGGTGGAGCTGGACGTCGCCGAAGTGCTCGACGGTCTCGATCGATCCCGCGTTCGGCTTCACCACCATCGCGCCGTCGGCGATGTCCCACGGTTCCCCGCCGTCGGCGTTCCGCCACGCCTCCAGGCTCGTGCCGGCGAAGAGCACGATGGCATCGGACGGCGGCGCGGCGCCGACGCCGGGGACCACGACCGGGGGCGCCGGGCGGGTTCGATCGTGCACGCGCCACTGGCTCCCCGGCAGGAACGGCGCATCCTCCGGTCCGGCCCTCTTCTCCTGGCGGGCGGCGAGAGGCACGAGGGAGGGGAGGAGGACGGCGGCGAGGAGGAGGGGAACGTGCTTCATGGCGCGGCGGGGGTGGAGGTCGGGGGAGGGGCACCCGGCCGGGATGGTACCGTATCCCGCCGCCATGGCCATCGAGCGCTACCACGCGGCCGCCTGCCAGGTGGATCGCCCCCATCCCGCCCGTCGCGAGGACATCCCCGCCAACGTCGGCCGCATGCTGGAGATGGTCGACCTGGCGGTGGACGGCTACCGGCCCTTCTTTCCGGTGAAGCTCCTCGTCTTCCCGGAGTTCGCGATCTCCGCGCCCCTCTACGAGACGGCCGCGGAGCTTCTCGAGCGGCTGGCGGTGGCGGTCCCCAACGACGAGACGGATAGGCTCGCGGCCGCGGCGCGCCGCCACGGCGTCTACATCCAGTGCGGCAGCCTGCTCGAGGTCGATCCCCGTTGGCCCGACGCCGTCTTCAACACGACGGTGCTCGTCGGCCCCGACGGCTACCTCGCGAAGTACCGCAAGGTGAATCCGTGGATCCCGTGGGAGGTGCACGCGAGCCCGCACGACCTCCCCGGTTACGAGGACGAGCTCTTTCCGGTCGCCGACACGGAGATCGGCCGGCTCGGCTGCGCCACCTGCTACGACTGGCTCTTCCCCGAGGTCACCCGCCAGCTCGCGATGAACGGGGCCGAGGTCCTGATCCGCATCAGCGCGTACATGGACCCGTGGGGGGCGACGCCGCCGATGGACTGGTGGACGGTGGTGAACCGCGCGCGGGCGATCGAGAACCTCTGTGCGGTCGTCGCGGCCAACCAGGGCGCGTCGCTCGCCCACTACCCGCCCTTCAGTTGGCCGGGGGGCAGCATGATCGTCGATTTCGACGGGCGGATCCTCGCCCAGGCCGATCCAGGGCCGGGGGAGAAGATCGTCGTGGGCCCGGTGGACCTGGCGGCCCTGCGCGAGGCGCGCGAGCGGCGGGCGGGGCACCACATGCTCGCCCACCTGCGCACGGAGGCCTACCCCGCCTACCGCGCTCCCGCCTTTCCCGGCGCGCCGTCCGCCGCGGAGCGGACCGTGGAGGGACTGGGGGCGCGCATCGCCGCGACGCGCCGGCGCCTCTTCCCGTCCGCGTAGGAGGTCAAGCGTGCTTCTTCTGCTTGGCGGCCCGCGCGGCCGGTAGCTTCTTCGTCGCCTTCGCGGCCGGCGGCTTCTTTCCCGCCGGAGCCGGACGCGCCGCCCTCCGCCGCGCAGCCGGACCGCCGCGCCGGGCGGACCCCTTCTTCCCGCGCTGCGCGGCGAGCAGCTCGAGGGCCTGCTCGAGGGTGATGCTCGCCGGGTCCTCGATCGTCTTCGGGAGCGAGGCGTTCGTGCTCCCGTCGGTGACGTACGGGCCGTAGCGGCCGCCCAGGATCCTCACCTCCGCTCCCTCGAGGGCGGGAACGCTGCCGAAGTCCTTCAGGGGGGAGACGGAGCGCCGCCCGCCTCGCCGCTTCTCCTCGGCGAGCAGCGCGAGGGCGCGGGCGAGGTCGATCGTGAGGAGGTCGTCGGCGGGAGAGAGACTGCGCGTGTCGGCGCCGCGCTTCCCGGTGGGGCCGTCGCGGCCGGGGTGGGCCACGACGTCGTGGCCCTCCGCGTCCTGGCCGAGCACGCGCGGCAGAGAGAGAAGGGCGACCGCGGTGGCGAGGGACAGGGACTCCGGTTCCATGCCCCGGAGCAACGACACCATCTTCGGCTTCTTGCCGTCCGTCGCCGCGCCGAGCTGCACGTAGGGGCCGTAGCGGCCCGCCTTCACGAAGATCGGCTCGCCGGTGTCGGGGTGCGTCCCGATCGGCTCGTCGCCCTTCTCGCGCGCCGCCAGGAGCGCCCCGGCGAAGGCGGGCGTCACCTCGTCGGGACACGTCAGGTCGGGAAGGGGAGCGGTCGACTCCCCGCGCTGGAGGAACGGGCCGTAGCGGCCCACCCGCACGATGATCTCGCGCCCCGCGTCGTCGGTGCCCACGGGGATCGAGCAGACGGCGCGGGGATCGATGTCCTTCGTTTTCTGGTCGAGGAGCGGGCGCAGGCCCGGCTCGCCGTTGCCCTGGTAGAAATCGCGCAGGTAGGGCAGCGTCTGGTCCTCGCCGCGCGAGATGGCGTCCAGACGCTCCTCCATCCGCGCCGTGAACTCGAGGTCGATCAGGTGGGAGAGGTGCTCCTCCATCAAGGCGACCACGGCGAACGCGGTGAAGGTCGGCACGAGGGCCGTGCCTTTCCGGAACGTGTACTCGCGGCGCTCGATCGTGTCGATGATCGAGGCGTAGGTGCTCGGGCGGCCGATGCCGGACTCCTCGAGGGCCTTGACGAGGGCGGCCTCGGTCAGGCGGGGCGGAGGCGTCGTCACGTGCTCCGCGGCGCGGAGCTCGGCCACTCGCACCGCGTCCCCGGCGGCGAGGGGAGGCAGCACGGCCTCGCCCGGGGCGGAGGGCTCGGCATCGTCGGCGTCCTCGGCGTACGCCCGCAGGAAGCCGGGGAAGTCGATCGCATTGCCCGCCGCCTGGAAGACCGCCGCCGGCGCGCCGCCGCCGTTCGCGACCTGCACGGTCAGGCGCCGGCCCCGGGCGTTTGCCATCTGGCAGGCGAGGGTGCGCTTCCAGATCAGCTCGTAGATCCGCGCCTCGTCCGCGCCGAGCTTGCGGCGGATGGCCTCCACGGGGGCGATCTCGTCGCCCGCCGGCCGGATCGCCTCGTGCGCCTCCTGGGCGTTCTTGACCTTCTGGAAGTAGCGGCGCGGCTCCGGCGAAAGGAGCTCCTCGCCGTACGTCCGGCGGATCGCGTCGCGGGTCAGCCGGATGGCCGTCTCCGAGAGAGCGACCGAATCCGTCCGCATGTAGGTGATGAACCCGTTCTCGTACAACCGCTGGGCGGCGCGCATCGTGCGCGAGGCATCGAAGCGGAGCTTGCGGTTGCCTTCTTGCTGGAGGGTGGACGTCGTGAAGGGCGGGGCCGGCGCGCGGCTGAAGGGCTTCTCCTCGGCGGAGACGACCCGGAAGGACTCCCTTCCGAGGGCGGCGTGCAGGGCCTGGGCTCGCTCCCGGTCGAGCCGCTCGACATCCGCGCGGCGCAGCTCCCCCGTATCGGGATCGAAGTCCTTGCCTCCCGCGATCCGCCGGCCGTCGAGGCTGAGGAGCCGCGCCGTGAAGAGCTTCCCCCCGGGGGCGCGGAAGCTCGCCTCGAGGTCCCAGTACTCGGCGGGGGTGAAGCGCATCCGGGCGCGCTCCCGATCCACGAGGATCCGGACGGCCACGCTTTGCACCCGGCCCGCCGAGAGCCGCGACCCGATCTTCCGCCAGAGGACGGGCGACACCTCGTATCCGTACAGGCGGTCGATGATCCGCCGCGCCTCCTGGGCATGGACGAGGTCCTGGTCGATCTCCCGGGTGCTCTCCAGCGCCGCGAGGACCGCCGGCTTCGTGATCTCGTGGAAGACCATGCGCCGGACCGGGATCGTGGGCTGCAGGACCTCCCCGAGGTGCCAACTGATCGCCTCCCCCTCGCGGTCCTCGTCGGTGGCGAGCAGGAGCACGTCCGCGGCGGCGAGGAGCTTCTTGAGCTCGGCGATCTTCTTCTTCTTCGCCGGCAGCACGACGTAGAGCGGCGCGAAGTCCCGCTCGACGTTCACCCCGAGGCGCGCCCAGGCGGTCCCCTTGTACCGGGCCGGCACCTCGGCCGCGTTCGCGGGCAGGTCGCGGATGTGCCCGATGCTCGACTCCACCACGTAGTCCGGGCCCAGGAAGCGCTTCAGGGTGCGCGCCTTCGTGGGGGACTCGACGATGACGAGATGCTTCACCATGGACGGGACGGGAGAGGGGGCGGCGGGGCCCGGGCCCCCGGGAAGGGACTGCGGAGGCCGCCCCGGGGGCGCCTCCGCGCGCCTCGCGGGGGAAGAATCGACCGAACTCCTTGTATGATAAGGAGTTACGTCATCGACCTCGCCCTCCTCCCCAAGCATAGGGAACCGGGGCCGTCGCGGTCAAGGCCTCGCCGGGGACGGCCGGGGTCGGGTCTGGCGCTCGGGGGGCCTGCTTTCGCGCCGCCGGCAGGAGGCGGTCGAGTACCCTCTCGCCATGGTCTGGGGGCTCTTCCTCGGCCTCGCTCTCCTCTCCGGCCGCCCCGCGCAGGACGCCGCGCCCGCCGTCCGCTTCGTGCGCATCGAGCTCCCGGGCGAGCGGCGCGTCCTCTCGCTCGCCGAGGTGCAGGTTCTGCGCAACGGTCGCAACCTCGCCCTGGCCGGCGCGGCGAGCCAGAGCTCGACCGACTTCGCCGGCGCGGCGGGGCGCGCCATCGACGGCAACTGGGACGGCACCTACGAGAACGCCTCGGTCACCCATACCCGGGAAGAGACCGATCCGTGGTGGGAGCTCGACCTCGGAGAGGCGCAGTGCATCGACCAGATCACCCTCTGGCCGCGGACGGACTCGAGCTGGGACCGGCTCGCGAGCTTCCGCCTGCTCCTGCTCGACGACGCCCGCACGGTCCTCTGGAAGGTCGAGGGACAATCGGCGCCGCGCACGCGACGGGACTTCACCCCGTGGGGGGGAGAGATCGTGCGGCCCCGCCCGGATGCGCCGCTGCGCGAGCGCCGGCAGGCGGCGATCGACACGGCGATCGACCGCGGCGTGGAGTGGCTCCTCGCCGGCCAGCAGCGCGACGGCTCGTGGGGCGATTCCTCCGACGCGCACGGCAGCGGGCAGACCGGCCTCTCGCTCTACGCGCTCCTCAAGTCGGGAGTGCCGCGAACGGCTCCGGCGGTCGTGCGGGGCTTCGCCTACCTGCGCTCGAGCCCGCCGCCCTCCACCTACGCGGTCGCCTGCGCGCTGATGGCCTACGGGGCCCTCGGGGAGGAGGGGGACCGCGCGGCGATGGAGCAGCTCGTCGCCGCGCTCACCGACTGGCAGAGCGGCGAGGATTCCCTCGGCCGGCGCAATGGAACGTGGGCCTATCCCGATGGAGCCGCCGACCTCTCCAACACGCAATTCGCCGTCCTGGGCCTGCGGGCGGCCGCGCTCGTGGGGGTGGAGGTGCCCAAGAGGGCCTGGCTGGAGGCCCTGGGCGGGGTGCTCGACCACCAGGAGCCGCCCCACGAGGTCGACGTTCCGCCGCGCGACGGCCGCTCGGCTTCGCTCCGGCGGAGCGTCGCCGGCTTCCGCTACCACACCTACGAGGGCCGCGCCACCGGTTCGATGACCGCCGCCGGCCTCTCGAGCATCGCCATCTGCGAGTGGGGGCTCGGGGAGCGGCTGCCGAAGAAGGAGCGCGACGCGGCGGGGCTCGCCAAGCGCCTCGCCCAGGCCTGGCTCGAGGTCCACTTCCAGGTCGGATCCAATCCCGAGATGGAGCCGGAGTCGACGTGGCACGACTACTACCTCTACGGCCTCGAGCGCGTGGGCGCCCTGCTCGGCCTCGACCTCCTCGGCGACCATGACTGGTACTGGGAGGGCGCCGGCAACTTCCTCGGCCGCCAGGAGGGGGCCGGGAACTGGGGCGGCGAGGCGGGGACCTGCTTCGCGTTGCTCTTCCTCGGCAAGGCCACGGCCGCGATGTCGGGGGCCGGGGCCCGCCACCGCGAGAGCGCCTGCATCGCCGAGGACGAAGGCTCCGACGTGCGGTGGCGCGTCACGGGCCGCAATCCGGTCGCGATGTTCATCACCGGCTTCTCCCCGCGCGTGCTCGCCGACTACACCGATCCCGCGGCTCCCGTGAAGGGGCTGCGCGTGGAGCGGGTCGAGTACCTCGCCGGCGGCGAGGTGATCGGCACCCTCCCGGGCGACCCGGGCCGCGGCTGGACCGGCGAGCGGTACGCCCTCCAGCACCGCTTCGAGCGGGGGGGCACGGCGTATCTCGAGGTCCGGGTGCACGTCGTCGATCCCCACGCCACCGCGGCGGCCCTCGCGACGGTGGTCCTGATCGCGGACGGGCTCGATGTGGAGCTCGGCGAGGTGCTGGAGGAATGGATGCTCCTCTACCCGGCCCAGGGCGCGCGGAACCTGCTGCGGCGGACGCCGGTGCGCGCGAGCGCGTCCTCGGAGCTCGATCCCGGCCGGTCCCCGGCGCGAGCGATGGATGGGCTCCACGCCACGGCGTGGATCGCCGCGCGCGACGACGCGCAACCGGCGCTCCGGCTCGATTTCGACCGCCCGGTGCGGGCCGACCGCATCCTCTTCAGCCCCGTGAGCCGCAACGCGCGCGACCGCCGCTCCTTCGACGTCGCCACCCGCGTCGAAGTGCTCGTCAACGGGCGCAAGGAGTCCTACGCGGTGGATCTCCCGGCAGACGAGAGGGGCAAGGGCGAGCTCGTGCTCCCCAAGCCGGCGAACCTGCGTCAGCTCGAGATCCGCATCCTGGAACGGGCTCCCGGCGCGCTCCACCCCGGCGAGGTGGGCTTCGCCGAGGTCGAGATCCTGCTGGGCAGTTGAATACGGAAGGCGTCGCGACTCCGTATCCTCATCCGCGATGAGGAACGAAGGACGAACCCGCGCCGAGGTCCTCGCGGAGCTCGAAACGCGGCTCGGCGACGACCTGACCTATGCCTCGGGACGGATCCTGGGCTCGATGATCTCCGCGCCCCACCCGTTCGCGGAGGATGTGTACCGGCGCTATCTGGAGAAGAACGTGGGGGATCCGGGGCTCTTCCCCGCCACGGCCGCAATCGAGGAGGAGGCGGTGGGGATGCTCGGGAGCCTGCTCTCCCATCCCGGCGCGCGGGGGAACGTCGTCAGCGGCGGGAACGAGGCCAACCTCCTCGCCCTGTGGGCGGCGCGCGAGGAGCGGGCGAGCCGCGGCCGGCGGGTGATCGTCCCCTCGACCGCGCACTGCTCCTACGACAAGGCGGGGCGGCTGCTCGGGCTCGAGATCGTGCACGTCGGGCTCGATTCCGCCTTCCGCCTCGATATCGATGCCGTGCGCGCCGCGCTCGACGAGCGCACGATCGCCCTCGTCGGCGTGGCGGGCTCCACCGACCTCGGGGCGGTGGATCCGATCGAGGAGCTCTCCGCCCTCGCCCTCGAGCACGACCTCCACCTGCACGTGGACGCCGCCTTCGGGGGGTTCGTGCTGCCCTTCCTCGCCGAGCTCGGGCTCCCGGCTCCGGCGTTCGACTTCGCCCTCCCCGGCGTGTCCACGATCACGATCGATCCCCACAAGATGGGGCTCGGCGTGCAGCCGGCCGGCGCGATCCTCTTCCGCACCGCCTCGCTCCAGGAGCACGTGCGCGTCGAGATCCCCTACCTCGCCGGCGGGCGGACCACCCAGACCACGGTGACCGGGACCCGGCCGGGGGCCGCCGTGCTCGCCGTATGGGCGATGATGCGGCACCTGGGCCGCGCCGGCTACCGGGACGTCGTGCGCCGGTGCCTCGATCTCACCCGCCACCTCGCGGCCCGGGTGCGGGAGATCGACGGGGTCGAGCTGGCGGCGGAGCCGATCCTGAACATCGTCGGCATCCGGCCGACCGCGGTCGCGGTAGAGGTCCTCGGCGAGCGGCTGCGGCGCCGCGGCTGGGCCCTCGGGCAGTTCCCGACCCACCTCCGCGTCGTCCTCCTCCCGCACCTTTCGGCGCGGGAGATCGAGCCCTTCCTCGCCGACCTCGCCCGCTTCGCGCGGCCGGGGGGGTGAGCCCGCGTTCAGTACCCGAGTCCCGCCTCGATCGCGTTCGCCAGGAGGCCCGCCCCGCCGACGTTGTTCAAGAAGCCCTGGGTGTAGGCCACTACCCCGAGGAAGGCCGTGTCGCTCGGGATCGGGATGTTGTGGGTGCTGATGCCCCCGGCGCCGCCGGCGATGCTCGTCATCATCCAGGCGGAAGACGGGTCGATCAGGAGCTCGCCGACGACGGTAAAGAAGCCGCTCAGCGGCGCCGAGTAGGCGACCACGAACGAGAGGCCCACCGCGCCGACGGAGCCGCCGTCGATCTGCACCGTCCACGTCGTCCCGAGCACCGGCAGGTCGGAGGTCGTGTAGACGACCGGGTTGATGCCGGACCCGTTGTAGGGGTTCGTGTAGGCGTTCACCGACGGATCGACGACGATGTAGCCGGTCTTGGTCTCCGTGTCGTTCGATGCGCCGTCGGAGGCGGTCAGCGAGACCGTGTACGTGCCGGCGACCTGGTAGGTGTGGTTCGGGTTCTGGGCGGCCGAGGTGCCCCCGTCCCCGAAGGTCCAGCTCCAGGAGATCGGGGTGCCGGTGGAGAGGTCGGTGAAGTAGACGAGGAGGGGCTCGTACCCGGTGGTCGGGTTGCCCACGAAGTCGGCGCGGAAGGCGTTGTCGCAGACCCCGGCGGGGTTGGCGAGGGCGGTCTGGAGGCCGGTGTTGTTGGCGCCGGTGCCGAGGTTCCCGGAGTTCGGCGGGCTGCAGCCGCCGTTCGTGTGGATGCCGATGGCGTCGCCGGTCGACTCGAAGATCACCGGCGAGCCCGAGTTGCCCCCCTCGGTGTCGACGAGATACTCGACCACCGTCCCGCTGGCGTTGATCCGGGAGCCGGAATGGGTCTGCTGCACCTGGCTGTAGGTGGGGTTGTTGTAGTCCACCCCGTAGCCGGTGATCCGGATCTGCTGGCCCGAGGCGTAGGAGGGAGGGGCCGTGACGTGGAAGTCGGAGCCCTGCGCCTGCCGCGGGGTCAGGCCGGTCACCGAGTTCGGGAAGACGCCGAAGTAGCACCAGTCGTTCCCGATGCCGGTGTAGGTGTACAGCCGGGACGCGGGATCCACCGAGTACTGGTCCTCCGGCCCGGGGTGGCGGATCGTGCCCGAGCTCGTCGAGAGGGGCACGTTGAACTCGACGGTCGTCGTCCCCGATGCGCAGTGGCCGGCGGTCAGGAAGCAGCCGGTAGAGTCGTCGATGATCCACCCCGTGCAGCCGACGGAGAGCACGCGGGCGGAGCGGGGATCGGAGCTGAGGACGCGGTCGTCGGTGGCGCCGCATTGGGACTTGTCGTGGACCTCGACGCCGGCCGTGACGCTCTTCAGCGCGAGGTGGTTCGGTCCGGTGCCCGGGTAGGCGAGGAGCTCGACGAAGACCTCCTCGCCGTTGAAGTACGCGGTCGTCTTCTGCCACTGGGCGACGTGGACGGCGTTCAGGGTCTGCACGGCCCCGTCCTCCATCGCCGTGATGCGCAGGAAGGAGCCGGTGCCGGCGCCGGGATCGCCGCTCAGCACGACCGCGGCGAACTCGAGGCGCAGCCAGGCGGCCTTGGCGACCACGACCGGGAAGGAGAGGACGACCTCCAGGCCCGCCCCGTCGTTCTGGGCCCATCCCGCGTCGTAGGGGAAGGGCAGGAGGTCGGCGGGCGGCTCGTGCGTCTGGGCGGTGGCGGGGGCGGTCCAGGCGAGGGAAGCGAGGGCGGCGGCCAGGAAGGCCGCCCGGGGGCGGAGGACGGGGTGCATGGCGTGGCTCGGGAAGGGGGAAGCGGGGAGGGGGACGGCGCACGGGGGGGCCGGCGCGGCGATCCCGGGGCAATCGCCGGATGGTCCGGTCCGGATCCTAACAGAGACGGATCCGCGGGCCGGGAAGATCGGCCAAACCGGGTAAGACTTCCACCGCCGGACGGCCGGCGGGCGCCCGGCTACTCGGGGGCCGCCGCCCGGCGTTTTCCCCGGACCGGCCGGATCAGCCCTGCCTCCAGGAGGACCGGGTAGGCCCCCCGCTTCGTGATCGTGCGCAGGGCCCGGGTCGAGAGCTTCACCCGCACGTACCGGCCGAGCTCGCTCACCCAGATCCGCTTCGTCTGGACGTTGATCTTGAAGGTGCGCTTGCTGACCCCGGTGGTCCGCAGGCCGACCCCTCCCTTGGACTTCGCGAGCCCGCGGCGGGTCACATGGCGCCCGGCGCGGGTGCCTCTTCCGGTGACTTGGCAGACTCGGCTCATCGGGGGGTCCTGAGGGAGGGGGGGGAGGACGGGAGGGGATAGGGAGCGAGGACGGGGACCGGGGCTGGATCGGCGGCCGCAGACCGCCGGCCGCGAGAGCGGAACAGCATAGCCCTGGATCGCCCGGCATCAACCCCCCCCGCCGCGGCCGGGGACCGGGAAGCGCGAGGAACTGGGGGCGCCCCGGGCCGGGGACCGTATCCTCCGCGGCCGGAGCGAGCGCCGATGAATCGAGATCTCCTGGTGCGGGGCGGCATCGTCGCCGGGGAGGACCGCGCCTCGCCCGCCGACGTCCTCGTCCGGGCCGGGGTGATCCGGGCGGTGGGGGCCGGAGCCGCGGCCGCCGCCCCGGACGGCGTCGAGGTCGTCGAAGCGGCCGGCCTCCTCGTCCTTCCCGGCGGCATCGACACCCAGGTCCACTTCCGCGAGCCGGGCCTGGAGCACAAGGAGGACCTCGCCTCCGGCTCGCTGGCGGCGGTGGCGGGGGGGATCACGTCCTTCTGCGAGATGCCCAACACGAAACCGCCCACCACGACGCCGGAGCGGCTCGCCGACAAGCTCTCCCGGGCGGCGGGCCGCGCCTGGGCCGATCACGCCTTCTTCCTCGGGGCCACGGCCGCCAATGCCGAGCGCCTCGGGGAGTGGGAGGAGCTCCCCGGCTGCGCGGGGGTCAAGGTCTTCCTGGGCTCCTCGACCGGCGATCTGCTCGTCCCCGACGATCCCACGCTCGAGCGCGTGCTCTCGTGCGGGCGGCGCCGGGTCGCGGTGCACGCCGAGGACGAGCCGCGGCTGCGCGAGCGCTACGCCGCCCTCGGGGAGGAGGCCCCCGTCGCGTGCCATCCCGAGGTGCGCGACGTGGAGTGCGCCCTGCGCGCCACGCGCCGGCTCCTCGACCTCGTCGAGAAGACGCGGCGGCCGGTCCACATCCTGCACCTCTCCACGGCCGAGGAGGTGGAGCTCGTCCGCGAGCGGGACCTCGGGGAGCTCGTCACCTGCGAGACGACCCCGAACCACCTCTTCCTGTGCGCGCCCGCTTGCTACGCCGCCCATGGCACCCACGCCCAGATGAACCCCCCGGTGCGCGACGCGCGCCACCGGGACGCCCTGCGCGCCGCGGTCGCCGACGGGACGATCGCCTGCGTCGGCAGCGACCACGCCCCCCACACCCTCGCCGAGAAGGCCCGGCCCTATCCGCGGAGCCCGGCGGGGATCCCCGGCGTCCAGACCACCCTCCCCCTGCTCTTGACCGCGGTCCGGGACGGCTGGCTCGGCCTCCCGGACGTGGTCCGGCTCCTCGGGACGCGCCCGGCGGCGGTCTACGGGATCGCCCGGAAGGGCCGGATCGCGCCGGGGATGGACGGGGATCTCGTCCTGGTGGATCCCCGGATCCGCGCCCCGCTCCCCCTCGCCTGGCTCCGGAGCCGCGCCGGCTTCTCCCCCTTCGCGGGGGTCGAGCTTGCGGGGTGGCCCGTGCTCACCGTGCTGCGGGGGGCCGTGGTCCACCGCGACCACGCCCCGGTCGGAAGCCCCGCGGGAGCCCCCTTGGGGTTCGACAGGGGAGCCGGGCCCCGGTAGACTGCCCCGCCGTTTCGCGCGAACCGCCCCCCATGAAGATCAAGGAACGCTACGTCTGGCTCGTCTGCTCGGAGTGCGGCTTCCGCCACTACGTCACGCACAAGCGCCTGAAGGCCACGTACAAGGTGGAGAAGCTCAAGTACTGCAAGCTCTGCCGCAAGCACACGCGCCACAAGGAGAAGAAGCTGTAGCGCGCCCTCCCGGCCCGGGTCAGCCCTCGGCGGGGCCCGGGGCGGCGGGCGAGGCGGGGGTCGAGGTGCCCTCCTCCGGAGAGCACGTGGCGCCGCCTCAGGTCGGGACCCCCACCCAGGGCAGGACGAACCGCTGGAGGAGGAACCAGGCGGTCCCGACGGCAGCGATGAGGAGGAGGGTCCGCCTTCCTTCGGAGAGCTTCATCACCCGCCATTCGAGTCGACGGGCCGCGCCGTGACCAGGGGGAAGGCCTTTACGGCAGGGCTCCGGCAAGTTGCCGTAACCCCTGGCCGGGTCGGGATTCCGAGTGGGGACTGGCGTTCGTCGACCACCCTGGTTAGGTTGCGGGAGTGGCGCGGCAGGAGGGACGAGCGCGAGGTGGC
>JBFMCU010000011.1:0-70291 GCA_040754415.1 Planctomycetota bacterium | reverse complement strand
GTCACCAGGTCGCGTAGCGCATTCCACGGCCTCTTTCGCCCAGCCCCACCAACATCCACCCCGCGAGCCGCCTCGACTGCGCCGCACGTACGCCACCAGCGCCGCCCTAGAGGGCTAATGGCATTGGCTCGCCCTTCCGTTCCTTCGGGCCCTATCCGGTCATCCCCGCCCCTTCCCCCGTCCCCCCGCCCCCGGCGGCGAGTCGCCTCCGCACCATGCCCAAGAGCGGCAGCGACGCCAGTTGCACCCCCACGGAAAACACCGCCAGCGCGAGGAGCGATCGCTCGTACAGCACGCCCATCGCCGCGCTCCCGACGAACCACGCGAGGCCGAAACCTCCGAGAAAGACCCCGTACCCGGTCGCCCGCTTGCGGCGGGGCACGAGCTCGGCGACGACCGCGCGCACCACCGACTCCATCGCGCCCATCCCGATCCCCCACAGGACCATGCCGGCGAGGAGCAGCTCCGGACCCCCGAGGAACACGAGGGGCGCGCTCGCGGCCGACAGCATGGCGACGACCGTGAGGACGGAGAGCCCCTTCCGATCGTACAGCCATCCGCAGGCGAGGGCGCTCAGGGCGTCGATGCCCATGGCCCCGGCGTAGACCACGGGGATCCACGCGTCGTTCAGGAGCGCCGTGCGCTTCATGTGGAACGCCACCAGCGGGAAGTCGACGAAGCCGGCGGCAAGACAGGCGGCGGCGGCGAGGTAGAGGGCGAAGGTCGCGCGCGGTGCCGCCGGGCGGTCCGGCTTCGCCGCGGGCTCGAGGAGGTGGGGGTGCGGGTAGACGGCGCGCGCCACGCCCAGCGTGGCGAGGGCGAGCCCGGCGGGAACGGCGAGCACGGCGAAGGCCCGGGCGTAGCCGAGCTCGGCGAAGAGCACGCCGGCGACGATCAACGGGCCGACCGTCGCGCCGATCTGGTCCAGCGCCTCGTGGAGCCCGAATCCCCAGCCGCGGCCCATCCCGTGCGTGGCGTGGGCGAGGATCGCGTCGCGCGCCGGGGCGCGGATCGCCTTGCCGAGCCGCTCCGTCACCACGAGGGCGGCGGCGACCTCCCAGCTCCCCGCCAGCGCCAGGGCCGGCACGGCGAGGAGGTTCACCGCGTAGCCGGCGATCGTGATCGCCCACAACCGCCGGATCCGGTCGGTGACGGCGCCGGCGACGAGCCGGAGCCCGTACCCAACGAGCTCCCCGAGGCCGGCGACGATGCCCACCGCCGTCGCGCTCGCCCCGAGCACGGCGAGATACGGCCCGGTGATGCTCCGCGCCGCCTCGTAGGTCATGTCGGCGAAGAGGCTCACGACGCCGAGGAGCAGAACGAGCCCCAGGGCGGATCGGCCGGTGCGATTCACGGCGCGGAGACCCCGTACCGGGAGAGCTTGTTGTAGACCGTCTTGAGGGCCACGCCGAGCTCGGCGGCCACCGCGCGCTTGTCTCCGCCGTGGAGGCGCATAGCCTCGATCAAGGCCTGGCGCTCGAGCTCCTGGAGGTCGAGCGTCGGCAGCTCGCCGCGCGAGGGGCGGCGGCGGGAGATCACGAACCGATCCACGTCCGCCGGCGTGATCTCCGGGCCCGCGGCGAGCGTGACGAGACGGACGACGGCGTTCTCGAGCTCGCGCACGTTGCCGGGCCAGTCGTGGCGCTGCAAGGCGTCCAGGGCCTCGCCCGCGAAGCGCCACGCCGGCTCGCGGCCCCCGGTGGCGCAGGCGAGGAAGGCCGCGGCGAGAAGGGGGACGTCGGACCGCCGCTCGCGCAGCGGCGGGATCTCCAGCACGAGGGTGGAGAGGCGGTAGTAGAGGTCCTCGCGGAACCATCCGGCCTCGAGCCCCGCCAGGAGATCGCGGTGCGTGGCGGCGATGACGCGGATGTCCACCGCTCGCACCCGCTCCGAGCCGACGGGCTGCACCTCGCCGAACTGGAGAGCGCGCAGGAGGGTCGGCTGCACGGCGACCGGGAGCTCGCCGATCTCGTCCAGGAAGACCGTGCCGCCGTGGGCCGCCTCGAGGAGCCCGGTGCGGCGGGCCGCGGCGCCCGTGAAGGCGCCTTTCTCGTGCCCGAAGAGCTCGCTCGCGATCAGAGTCTCGGGGATCGCGCCGCAGTTGACGACGACGAAGGGCCGCTCGGCCCGCTCGCTCCGGGCGTGGACGCTGCGGGCCACGAGCTCCTTGCCGGTGCCGCTCTCGCCCAGGACGAGGACGTTGGCGTCGGAGCGGCCGACGCGCTCGGTCAGCGCCCGCAGCTCGCGCATCGCCGGGTTCTCCCCGAGGATCTCCGTCCCGACGGAATCCTGCTGGACGAGGCGGCGCAGGTTCTGGTTCTCGCGCACGGTCTCGCGGAAGCGATGGGCGCGCTCGATGGTCGCCCGCAAGAGATCGAGAGGCACCGGCTTGGTCAGGAAGTCGTAGGCGCCGCTCCGCATGGCCGCCACCGCGTCGGGCACCGCGCCATGGCCGGTGAGCATCACGACCGGCAGATCGGGGACCGCCGCATGGATCTGCTCCATCAGCTCCACGCCATCCATGCTCGGCAGCCGCAGGTCGAGAAGCGCCACGTCGAAGGGAGAAGACCGCACGCACTCGACCACGCCGGCGGCGTCGGGGAACGGCCGCACCTCGAAGCCGAACGCCTCCATCTCCCGCCCGAGGACCCGGCGCAGCGTGTCGTCGTCGTCGGCGAAGAGAACGCGAAGCGCCTTCATCCCTGCTCCTCCGCGAGCGCCGGGAGCCGCACCGTGAAGCGGGCGCCCCCCGCCTCTCCGTTCCTCGCCTCGATGCGGCCGCCGTGGCGGTCCACGATCGCGGCCGCCAGCGAGAGGCCGAGGCCGGTGCCCGCGCCGGGGGCCTTGGTCGTGTAGAAGGGATCGAAGAGCCGCTCGGCGTCCTCGGGAGCGATGCCGCCGCCATGGTCCTCGACCTCCCAGAGCTGGGCGCCTCCCGCGACGCGCGCGCGCAAGCCGATGCGCTCGCCGGCGGGGCTGGCGTCGCGCGCGTTGAGGATCAGGTTGAGCAGGACCTGGAGCAGCTCGCCGGCATCGCCCTCGACGGGCGGCAGGTCCGGGGGGAGGGAGACCTCGAGCCGCAGATCCCGCTCGGCCAGCAAGTGACGCGTCAGGCTGGCCGCCTGGCGGAAAATCGCCGCGGGATCGACCCGCCCCCGCGCCGCCTGTCCCGGCCGGGCGAGGTCCAGGAGCTGCATCGTGATGCCCCGGGTCCGGTACGCCTCGGAGACGATGGTCTCGAGGTACTCCCGCTCCTCGCCGGGATCCAGAGTTCCCGCCGCGAGGCGCCGCAGGAGGCCCTCGCCGCAGGAGGCGATCGACGCAAGCGGGTTGTTCACCTCGTGGGCCACGCCGGCGGCGAGGACGCCGACATCGGCGAGGCGCGCCGTGCGGATCAGCTCCCGCGTGCGCGATTCCACCTTCTCCGTGAGATCGGCATGGGATCGGCCGATCTCGTCGGCCATCGCGTTGAAGGCCCGTCCCAGATCCCCGATCTCGTCCCGGCTGCGGACGTCGATGCGATGGTCGAGGTCGCCGAAACGCAGCCGCTCCGCGCCGGCCCGCAGGGCCTGGAGCGGCCGCAGCACGAATCGGAGCACGAGGTAGAGGCCGAGGGCCGCGACGACGGCGATCGTCGTCAGCGTGCCCCCGATGTAGCGGTGCGAGGCGCGGGCCCGCCAGCCGACGTCGGTGTGCGCGAGCTTGGACTCCTGGAACGTCTCCTCGGCCAGGGTCGCGGCCGAGCGGTGGGTGCCCTCGAGGTCGGCGAGGACCTCGTCCCGGGAGCGCGCGCGGTCGCCCGTGAGCCAGAGCTCGGCGCCCGCGAGGCCCCCGTCGATGCTCCGGATCGATTCCGTCTCCGCCCGCTGGTGCTCGGCCCGCGAGGGATCGTGGCTCGCCGAGGCGTGGACGATCTCCTCGAGCACGCGCCGGGCGGCGCGCACCTGGTCGAGAGCGGTCTCCGCCGGGCGCGGGTCGAGGCCGCGGGCACCGCCCTCGGCCAGGAGCAGGGCGGCCAGCTCGACTCGCACGAGGAGCTCGCGGGCGAGGGCCGATTCCCGCGTCTCCTCGAGCAGCCGGCTCGCGTCCCGCTCCATGCCGTGCACGTGCATCAACAGCCCCGCGCACACGAGCGCCGGCACGCCGACGGCGATGGCGAGCAACAGGGCAAACCTGCGTCCGAGCGAGGCGGAGCGGGGCGGCACGGGCTCAGAGAGCGAGCGAGAATCGCTCGCGAACGGGCGGCAGCGCCGTCAGGCGATGCGCCGGAAGGCATCTGAGAGGCTGGTTCATCGATTTCTGCTCAGCCTCTCAGTCTACTGCGCCAGCCGTCTTGCGCCGATGACCGCTCCCCGAGGCGGGGGAGTAGCCCCGCCTCGATGCTGCGACGCCGGATGGCGTCGCGCCCGGGACGTCCGATCTGCCTCGCCGGGATTCCCCATGCCTCGTGGACAATCCGGGCGGGGCGGCTCAGACGCCTTCGAGCTCCGGGCGCGGCGAGTGCAGGAGGTCGCGCCAGACCGACGGGCGCAGGAGCTCGCGCGGCGGCACCGCGGAGCCGGTCATCCCCAGGAGGAGGTCCATCAGGCCGGGCCGCGCCGCCAGGAGCCGCAGGACGCCCGCTACGAGCGGAGGATGGCGCAGTCCGCGCTGGAGCGCGAGGTCCAGGGTCCGCCGGTGGGCGAACTCCCGCCGCCGCGCCCGCTCGTAGGGAAGGAGGATCGCCCGGTCGGCGCGCCGCGCGTGGAGCGCGGCGTCGAGGGTCGCGGCGAGCAGGGCGGCCCCGCGCATGGCGAGGAACATCCCCTCGCCGGTCACCGGGTCCACGAAGCCGCAGGCGTCGCCGACGAGGGCCGCGCCGTCGAAGGTCCGGGTCCGCGTCCGGCAGGCGAGCGGCCCGCAGGTCAGGATCGGCTGCGCGGGATCCAGGGGGGCGAGCACCGCGGCGAGCGCCGGGGCCCGCTGCAGGTGCGCCGCGAGGAACTCGAAGAGCCCGGTGCGTCCGGGGGGCACCGCGCGCCGCTCGACGAGCAAGTTGAGGGTCGCCCAGCCCTGGTCCACCGGCGCGACGGCGAGGTAGCCGCCGGGGAAGAAGTGCACCTCGGCGTGTTCTCCCAGCGCGCCTTTCCCCACGCGGGTCGACAGCGCGAAGCGATCGAGCCAGGGGATCGGCTCCCAGACCTCCAGGTTCCGGGCGATCCGGCTGCGCAGGCCATCGGCGCCCACGGTGAGCGGGGCGCGGAGCTCGAACGGCTCCGCCGCGGGATCCGCCCCCCGCACTCCGGCCACGCGGCCGTCGCCCTCGCGGCAGAGCTCCTCGACGGCGTACCCCTCGTAGATCCGCACGCCCGGCGCGTGCTCCGCCGCCCGCAGCGCCGCCTCGTCGAGCACTTCGCGGCGGATGCCGAGCCCGTGGTCGTAGGCTGTCACGTTCCGACCGATGGGCCGGAAGCCGCCGGCGACGCGGCAGCCGTAGCCGGCGAGGTCCAGGCCCCGGATGTGCTGCGCACCGAGGGCGAGGAGCGGCTCGCGCAGGCCCACCTCCTCGAGCAGGGTCAGGCACTGGGGGCCGAGGAACTCCCCGCACGGCTTGGGCCGCGGGAAGCGCTTGCGATCGAGCAGGGCGACGGACCAGCCGGCGCGGGCGAGGCGCAGCGCGAGGTGGGCTCCGGCGGGGCCGGCCCCCACCACGATCACGTCGTGGTCTCGGCGCATGGCTCCGGAAGAGCGGGGGGTGAGGAGGGATGGATCTCCGCGCGCCACCCGGGGAGGAGGAGGGCCGGCAGGACGACGATGTCGCCCACGAGAGCCAGGACGATCGTGAGCGAGCTCAACGCGGCGAACTCGAGGGTCGTCTCCAGACGACCGACCAGGGCGGCGGCGAAACCGAGGGCCAGAATCGCGCTCGAGATCACGATCGGACGGCCGGCGACGCCCAGGGCGTGGACGATCGCCTCCGGGCCGGGCATCCCGCGGCGGCGTCCGGCGACGAACGCGTGCAGGAAATGGATCGTGTTGTCGACGATCAGGCCCAGGAGCACGGTGGCGATCATCGTGGTCGCCACCGAGAGGGACCGGCCGGCGAGGGCCAGGCCGCCGTAGAGCACCGCGGCGGGGATGACGTTCGGAATCAGCCCGACGAGGCCGAGCTGCCACGAGCGGAAGCCCACGGCCAGGAAGATCCCGAGAACGGCGAGCATGGCGAGGAAGCCTCCCCGCTGCTCGCGCACGAGAGCCTCGGAGTCCTGCGCCACCAGGACCGCGGGCCCCGTGATCCGCGCGTTCGGGAAGCCGGCGCGCAGCGCGCTCGCCTCCACGCGCGCGAAGAGAGCCTCGCGGGCCGCCGTTCCCCCCGGACGAAGCAGGACGCCGAGGAACAGGCTCCCGGCCTCCGACCGGCGCGGCGGGCCGGCGAGCGATTGCACGAGCGGCTCCCGCCCGAGCTCCGCGGCCAGGGCCGCCGCGCGCAGGGGAGCCCACGCCGGCTGGGGGGCGGGGAGCAGAACCTCGAAGGTCTCGATCCCTCCGATCCGTGCCGCCACGCGCTCCGTCTGCGCGCGGAACGGGTGATGGGGGGGGAGGATCCGCAGCGGCTCCGTGTCCGCCCGCAGTCCGGCCCCGCGATCGGCGAGATAGAGGCTGGCGAGGGCGACCCCGCCCACGAGCCACGGGGTCGCGCGCCGCAGGTGGCGCACGTAGGCCCGCTCGATCCCGCCGCGTCGATCCCCGCTCGCTCGCGGCCCTCCCGGTCGATTCCTCCCGGCGGCGAGCCGCAGCCAGCTCGGGACGAGGAGGATCGTGGCGAGGAAGGCGAGGAGCACGCCGAGGGCGGCGAGGAGCCCGAACCGCTGCACGGCGGGGATGCTGCGCATGGTGAGGGCGAGGAAGCCCGCCATGGTCGTCGCGGCGGAGAGCGCCAGCGGCACGGCGAGCTCGCGCATCGCGCGCCCGGGAGCGAAGACGGGGTCGACGCCGGCCGTGCCGAGATCGAGGTAGCGCTCGATCGCGTGTACGGTGCCCGCCACGCCCACCACGAGGATCACCGGCGCGAGGAGCGCCGACACGGGGTTGACGGAGAGCCCCAGGAGGTGCTGCACGCCGCCGAGCCAGAGGATCGCGGCGAGGCCCGGCAGCAGGGCGGCCAGCACCAGGGCCGGACGCCGGTAGAGGAGGAGGAGGACCGCGGCGAGGGTGGCGAGGATGGCGGGCACGACCCGCGCTTGCTCCGCCTGCAGCGCCCGGGCGATCGCGATCTCGCCCGCCATCGGCCCGGTGACGGAGAGCCGGTGGTCCGGCGGCGCCGTCGCCGGCAGGCGGTCGAGGATCTCCTCCACGACCTCTCCCTCGCCGGCGACCTCGAGGGCGAGGACCGTGCCCGCGGGGCCGGAGGCGGGGAGCACGTGCACCCGCGCCACGGCGGGCCACGCGGCGAGCTCCGCGCGCCACGCCGCGACGGCCGGCTCCTCCGGCGCCGCGGAACGGCCGGGGTCGCCCGGCTCGAGCAGCACGAGGAGGGTGGACTCGCGCCCGAACTCCCGCTCGCGCTGCGCAGCGGCGGCGGCCGGCGTCCCCGTCGACTTCATCGACGAGTTGGCGACGTCGAGCGGGAGGGAGAAGTGCCCGCGGGCCGCGATCAGCGTCACCCCCAGGGCGAGGCCCAGGGCGAGGAGGTCGCGGCGGCGCGGGCCGGCGAGTCGGCGGAGGTCCATGGGCGGTCCGGCCGGGGGACCGTTTCCGGTCGGCCCGCGGCCGGGCCCGCGGAGCACGCCGCGTGCCAGGCCGAACCCGTCCCTCCCGGCTCCGGGACGGGCGCGCTCGGGGGTCGAGGGGTCCCGGGGTGGGTGTACTTCTTGCGCCCGCCGGGGCAGGATCGCCAAGCCCCGGCGGCCGGGGACGCCCATCTGGCCCGCCGCGTCCCGTCCCGACGGGGCGCGCGTACGCCTGGCACGGGTCTTGCCCGAAACCGGCCATGAGGCTCACCCTCGCCTGGGTCGGGGCCGCCGCGCTCTTGCTCTGGACCGGAGCCGGCCTGGTCGCCTGGACCCTCACGAAGGAGCAGGTCACGCTCGTCCTCGCGGAGAGCGCCTCCGCGCGCGCCCCCGCAGTCGATCCGGTCGTTCTGCTCGACGAGAAGGTCGGCGCGGTGGCGGCGGACCTGCGCTCGCTCGTCCAGCAGTTGGAACGGAACTTCTCGGTCCTGGACGAGCGCGGGGCCGAGCGGGCGGAGGAGGCGCGCACCGCCGTGGCGAAGGAGGTCGCGGCGGTGCGCGCGGAGCTCGCGGCGCTGCAGGGGGCCGCGGAGCGGACCGCCGGGCTCGCGGCGGAGATACGCGCGCTCTCCGCCGCCGTCGCCGCCCTCGCCTCGGCCCCGCACGAGGCCGCCGGCGAGCCCGTCCTCCTCGCCACGCCCGCGGTCGCGGCGCCGGAGGAGCCGGCCGCTCCCGCCCCCTCGGGCGCCGAGGGGCCTTCCCCGGCCGTCGCGCCTCCCGCCGGCGACCTCGCCGCGATCGCACCGGCGGCGCCGCCGGAACCGGCTCCGAAGCGGAGCTTCCTCGCCTTCCAGCTCCCCTCCGACGATTTCCGCTTCGCCGAACGGCGGCGCTGGACGATCGTCCCCTCCCTCTCGCGCGTCGGCTTCGACGGCACGAGCACGCTGCACGACTTCACGGGCGCGACCTCGGCGGTGGCCGGCGAGCTCGATTTCGACCTCTCCCGGCCCGCGCTCGCTCCCGCGGGCGCCGTCCGCGTCGAGGCGAAGACTCTGCGGACGGGGATCGAAGGCCGCGACGAGGGGATGTTCGAGCACCTCGACGTCGAGCGCCACGCCGAGATCCGCTTCGTCCTCCAGGGCTTCGAAGCGCAGGAGGTGAACGCGGAGGCGCGGAAGGTGACCGGCGTCGCGCGCGGGACGATGACCATCCGTGGCGTTGCCCGGGACTACGCGATGCGGGTCGTGGCGACGGTCGACGACAGCCGCCGCCTGCTCCTCGAGGGCGAAGCGCCGCTCGCGCTCTCCGACTTCGGCGTGCCGGTTCCGAACAAGCTGGGGCTCGTGAAGATGGACGAGGAGGTCCGGGTGTGGATCGCCCTGCGCGCGAAGCTCGTTCCCCGGGAGAACCCGCGGTGAGCATCCCTCCCCTCTCGATCGGCCTGGTCCTCGCCGTGCTGGGGGCCGGCTGCATCGCATCGAGCGCCCTCGACGCGGACCAGCGCGCCGTCGCGGGCGCCGGTCCGGTCCTGGACTGGCATCCCGGGACCGCGGCGGACGTCCCCGGGCTCTATTCTTCCACGGCGATCAGCGGACCGGCGGCAGCGGTGCTCTTCGAGGTGCACTACCGCTTCGACGCCAACGGCTCCTTCACCGGCGCCGCGCTCGTCGGCACGCCGGAGCCGCAGTTCCAGGTCCTGACCGGCGCCTGGCGGCTGGAGGGCGAGCTCCTCTACCTGAGTGGAGAAGGCGAGCCCGCCCGCCTGGAGGTCGCCGGGGAGCACCTGCGTCTCGCCGGCGCCGAGGGCACGGTGGTCCTGCGCCGGCGCTCCGGAGGCTGAACACGGGCGCGCTCCTCATTCGGCGCCGCCCGCACGAACACGGACGAAGGCGGACCTCGGCCCGTCGGAGGTCCCGGCCGCTCCCCCTCCCTTCGTCCCATCCCCCCACGGGGAGCGGCCCCCTTCCTCTCCGGCGGCCCGGGGACCGGCCGGAATCCCGTCGCAACGCCGGCGGTGCCGCGGTATCCACGCCATGAAGATCGCCTCCGTCGGCCGGGCCCTGCCGGCCCACCGCTACGCCCAGAGCGAGATCACCCGCACCCTCCTGGCGGTCCTGGACGACCCGGAGCCGCTCCGCCGCACGATCGAGCGGCTCCACGAGCGCGTCCGCGTCGAGCACCGGCACCTCGCCCTCCCGATCGAGGAATACGCCCGGCTCACCACCTTCGGCCAGGCGAACGACGCCTGGCAGCGGTGCGCGCTCGATCTCGGCGAGGAGGCGATCCGCGACGGCCTGCGGCGCGCCGATCTCGAGGCGGCGGACGTGGATGCGATCTTCACCGTCACCGTCACCGGCATCGCCAGCCCGTCGCTCGAGGCGCGGCTGATGAACCGCCTCCCCTTCCGGGCGGACGTGAAGCGCATCCCCATCTTCGGGCTCGGGTGCGTGGCGGGGGTCGCCGGCATCGCGCGGGCGGTCGACTACGTGAAGGCCTACCCGGACCACGTGGCGGTCCTGCTCTCCGTCGAGCTCTGCACGCTGAACTTCCAGCGCGAGGACACCTCGATGGCGGGCCTGATCTCGACCGGCCTCTTCGGCGACGGGGCCGCCGCGGTGGTCGTGGTGGGGAAGCGGCGCGCGGCGCGGATGGGGCTCGCCGGGCCGACCGTACGCGCGACCCGCTCGATCTTCTATCGCGACACCGAGGACGTGATGGGCTGGGACATCTCCGAGCGGGGCTTTCGCATCGTGCTCTCGGAGGGCGTGCCGGTGATCGCGCGCGAATGCCTCGGCGCCGACGTGCGCACGTTCCTGGCCGACCACGGTCTCGGGATCGCCGACGTGGCGAGCTGGGTCTGCCATCCCGGCGGGCCGAAGGTGCTCGAGGCGATGCGCGACTCCCTCGGGATCCCCGACGCGGCGGTGGCCCTCGCGTGGGAGGTGCTCGCCGCGCAGGGAAACCTCTCCAGCGTCTCCGTCCTCATGGTGCTGCGCGAGGTCTTCGACCGCGCGCGGCCCGCGGCGGGCGAGATGGGAGTCCTCGTGGCCATGGGGCCGGGATTCTGCTCGGAGATCGCGTTGCTGGAGTGGTGAGCGGGGCGGGCCGCGATGGCTCCCCACGGGACCTCTCACTCCCGTGCGAAGGAGCGCCGCAGCCGCCAGGAATCGAGGATGGACAAGAGGGCGGCGGCGAGGAGGATCCAGATGCCGGCCCTCGGCTCCACGCTCGCGATGTCTCCGATCTTCACGAGGACCACGAGCAGGGCCAGGCCGAAGACGTCCAGCATCGCCCACTCGTCGAGCAGCAGGATCGCCCGCACGGCGCGGACGGGCGGCCTCCCCCAGAGCAGCCACGCGAGCCCGGCGAACCGGATCCCGGGCAGGAGCACGACGAACAGGACCACGGTTCCCGCCAGGAAGGCCTGGCTCTCCTCCGCCATCTCCCAGGACGCGCGCAGGATCGAGTACTCGTTGTCCCAGAACGCCCACTTCTCGACCGTCATCAGGGGCAGGGAGATCCCGGCGAAGAAGAGGATCCCGGCCGCCGCGGAGATTCCCCGGCCGATCCAGTCCGGCGGCCTTCCCATCTCGATCCGCCGGCGGGTCTCTTCGCTCGTCGCGCGGGACGCCAGCCCCGCCAGGACGAGGGTCGAGACCATGGACAAGAGGATCCCGCCGGCAAAGACGAAGATCCCCGGCCGCGCCTCGCCCTCTGCGAGCAGCCCGAGCTGGATCGATCCGACGAGGATGGCGATCACGAAGACATCCAGCATGGACCAGCGGCCCAGGAAGGTCAGGGTGCCGAGGATCCGTCCGCGCTGCTCGGCCCTCCATCGCCGCACGAGGATCGTGACGAGGATCGTAAGCTTGGCGAAGGGGAAGGCGGCCGAGAACGCGAGCACGATCAGGGCGAGCAGGATGTTCCCGCCTTTCGCGAGGTCCAGGATCCCGGTCAGGACAGAGAAGTCGGTTCCCGAGAGCCCGCGGCGCAGGTGCAGGACGGGGATCGTCATCCCGAGCACGAGCAGGAGCCCGGCGCAAGAGATCGCGGCGACGGCGCTCGCCCGGCCCCTCCAGCCGGCGGCGCGCCAGAGGGAGGGCTCCCGGCCCGCGGCCGCGCCGGTCCCGGCGCCCGGCGCACGCCCGTCGATCGAGCCTGGCTCTCTGTCCACGAACGAAGCCCCTTCCCCGCGGGCGGCCGCCAGGGGACCGGCGCGCCGGCGGGAAGTCAAGCGCGGCCGCGCGGATCGGCGGCGGGCTCCGCCTCCTCCGCGCGGGCGGAGATCTGCCGGATCTTCATCCCCAGGGCGACCAGCACGGCGAGGATCACCACCAGGGACATCGCCAGCCCGCGCCGCCGGAAGGCGAGCTCGTCGAGGGCTCCCTGGCCGGAGTCCAGCGCCGCGCGGGCGTGCTGCAGGCCCTCGGCGTGCTTCGTCTGGAACGGGCTCCCGGGAGCGGCGGAGAAGGTGTGCACGAGGACCTGGAGCGAGATCTGGGCGTCGACGGCGTGGTCGATGGCCGCCATCGCCTCCTTCGTCTCGACCCCGCCGCGCCGGGCCTGCAAGACGATGCGCTCCGCGCGGGCGGTCAAGGCGGCGAGCTCCTGGAACGCGGCGAGCAGGGCCCGCGACGCGTCCAGCCCGACCGGCGCGCTGGCGAGCGCGGGCTGGGCGGCATGGCAGCCGTCGCAGGACACGACGGCCTCCTCCACGTCCGCGCCGCGGGCGGGATCGCGGTAGGCGAAGCGGCTGCTGCCCAGCCGGAGCTTCTCGAAGAGGCGCTGGAACTCCGGCCGCAGGTGCAGGCCGCCGCCCTCCGCCTCCCCCTCGACGTGGTCGGGGAGGCGGCGCGCCTCCTCCAGGAGCCAGTCGAAGCGGCCCGCGCCCTCCAGCCCGCGCAGCGCGGCGCGGGCGAGGAGATCGGCCTTCACGGCGTCGTAGTGCTGCTGCTTCTGCACGGGCTCGGGGACCACGGAGGGGTCGTCGCCGAGGGGCTCGTGGCAGAAGGCGCACGGCACGGGGGGAAGGGGAGCCAGCATCGCCATGGAAGGGCGGATGACGGCGTGGTTGCCGTGGCAGGTCGTGCACTCGGTGAAGGTGGCGACCCGCGTGTAGGCGGCGGCCGGCTCGGCGGGCTCGTGGCACGCCGCGCACCCCTTCTCCTCCTCCTCCGCGAGCATCTCGTTGTGCTCGACGAAGCCCGCGAACTTCGGGCTCTGGCGGAAGAGCTCAGCCTCGCGGCCGTGGCACTGGCCGCACACGTACGTGATGGATTCGACGCCCGGCGGCACCGCGCCATGGTTCCCGTGGCAGTCGTTGCAGGTGGGCGCCGTGAGGTCTCCTCGCTCGAGGAGCGCGGCGGCGTGCACGCTGCGCTGCCAGGCCGCCTGCTGCCCGGTGGAGAGCGGCCGGCCGTCGGGGAGCGTCCGGCCCGCCATGCGGGCGGGATCGGAGTGGCAGCGCCCGCAGGTCTCCGCCACGTGGGTGGGATAGACGGGGGAGTCGGAATGGCCGGCGGCGACGATGCCGTGGGTGCCGTGGCAGTCGACGCACGTGGCGACCTGGGTGTCGCCCCGGGCGAGGGCGAGGCCATGGCCGCTCGTCCCGTACTCCTCCACCTGGTCGACGCGGATCGCGGGGCGGAAGCGGCGCATGAAGACGGGGTCGGAATGGCACCGGCCGCAGAAGGCGGGGATCTCCGTCCGCGGCGGGATCCCGGCGAAGTGCATCCCGGCGTGGGCGCCGTCCGGATCCGCCGCCCGGGACGGGGCGGGATCGCCGCCGTGGCAGTCGTGGCACGAGAGCCCGGCTGCGGCGTGGACGTCGAGCTCCATCTTCCGCGCGATCTCCAGCCCCTCCGGCGTGATCCGGGCCGGATCGGAGTGGCAGGCGACGCAGGACGGCGGCCCGGTCTCCTCCTCGTCCTGGCCGGCGTGCGCCGCGCCCGCCGCGGTGGAGAAGGACGCGACGAAGAAGAGGGCGAGCGGGACGGGCCGGATCATGGCTTCCTCCCCACGGCCGGCGAATGGCGCGTGATCCAGCCGAGGAGGACGAGCACCGCCACCGTCCCCAGCACGATCACGATCGGGACGGCCGATGCGTAGCCCCACGCCGTCATCCCCACGACGAAGACGGTGGTGGCGATCCCGATCCCCCGCGCGAAGGGATGCTGGGGCCCGTCCCGCCGGCGCCCCTCGAGGAACGGCACGAGGAGGAGCGCGAGGAAGCCGAGCCCGAACAAGAGGATCGGGACCGCCTCGTACTCGACGCCGAGGATCTCGCCGCCGGGCACGAGCTTCAGGGTCTGGAACATGAACATGAAGTACCACTCCGGCTTGATGTCCCGATAGGCCGGCGCGAAGGGGTCAGCCTTGTCGCCGAGCTCCCACGGGAAGAGCGCCGCCAGGGTCGCGAGGACCCCGAGGGCGAGCACCCACCCGAGGAGCTCCCGGAGCGCGTAGTGGGGGAAGAAGGGCATCGGCCGCTGGCGGACCGCCTCCGTGGATCGCGTGGGCGGCACGCTCATGCCATGGATCTGGACGAGGAGCAGGTGGACCCCGAGGACGACCATGGTCAGGGCGGGCAGGATCGCCACGTGCCAGCCGTAGAAGCGCGACAGGGTCCCGCCGCCCACCCGATCGCCGCCGCGCAGGAAGCGCAGGATCCACTCTCCGACCACCGGCACCGAGCCCGCGATGTCCGTGCCCACCTTGGTGGCGAAGAAGGCCAGTTGGTTCCAGGGCAGGAGGTAGCCCGAGAAGCCGAAGCCCATGACCAGGACGAGGAGGAGGACTCCGGTCACCCAGGTCAGCTCGCGCGGGCGGCGGTAGGCCCGCAGGAAGTAGACGGTCGTCAGGTGGACGGCGGCCACGAACACCATGAGGTTCGCCGACCAGGAGTGGAGCGACCGGACGAGCCACCCGAAGGAGACCGTGGTCATCAGGAACTCCACCGATTCGAAGGCGCCGTCCGCGGACGGGCGGTAATAGAGCATCAAGAGGATCCCGGTCGCCACCTGGACGAGGAAGAAGAACAAGCTCATCCCCCCGAGGAAGTAGGCGACGGAGTATCGGTGCGCGGGCACCGACTTGTGGCGGAGCTTCTGGACGACCGGCCCCAGCGCGAGGCGATCGACGACCCAGGTCCGCAGGGGCTCGACCCGGGGGAGCGACATCACGCCTTCTCCACCAGGAGCATGGCCGGCTGGCCGCCGCCGCGATCCACGAGATGCACCTGGTAGGGGGTGAGGGGGCGCGGCGGGGGGCCGCCGATGTTCTTCCCCTGGAGGTCGTAGATCCCGTTGTGGCAGTTGCACCGGATCTCCCGGCTGTCGCCCCGGTACTCCACGATGCAGTCGAGGTGGGTGCAGGTGGCGCTGAAGGCCCGGAAGTCTCCGGCGTCCACCCGCACCAGGATCACCGGCTCCGTGCCGAACCGGACGATCTTGAACCCCTTCTGCAGGAGCTCCGGATCGTTCACCGGACCCGCCTCCACCTGGCGCGTGGCGGCTTCCGGCACGCGGGGGGGGCTCAGGAATCGAGCCACCGGATAGACCACCGCCGCGCCCAGGGCGCCGACGGAGGTGCCGAGGAACCAGTCCAGGAGCCGTCTCCGGTGAAAGCGCATTCGTCCTCCCGCAGGGGCTGGGTGGCGAGCCGCGGCTGGGCCCGGCGCGCCACGCGGTCGTCGAATCCGAGGATCGTCGCAAGAGCGATACCACAATCCCCCCCGGGCAGCGAGCCGGCGGCCCCCTCCCGCCTCGCCCCGCCCGCGGGAGCCGCCGGAGGGCCCCTCCCGCGCCCCGGACCGGGGGGAGGCCTCCCGGAGCCGGGAACCTCGGGGGATGGTTTCTCGGTTTCGAGAATGCCCGCCGGGGGCCGGCGGATCCCGGCCGGCCGGAGCCGCGGCCTTCGCCGGAAGAAGGCGCCCGGGGCCCGGCGGGGCGGGGGTGGATCCCCGCGGGGGGTCCTGGTATGGCGTTTGCCCGAAGGGCCGGGCCCCGGGACCGGCCAGGCCCCCCCGTCTCCCCCCTCCCTGGAACTCCCTCGATGCGCCATCGCCGGACGACCCACCTCACGCGCGGCTTCACGCTCCTCGTGCTGGGCGGCCTCGCCTACCAGGGGATCCGCGTGCAGCTCGTCCCCGCGACCTTCGGAGAGCTGGGGACCTACCGGGCGGCCGCCCTGGCGGAGATCGCCGCCGAACAACCCCTCTTCCAGGGGCGGGACGCGTGCAACGAGTGCCACGAGGACATCGTCGACACCGTGCGCAAGGACACCCACCGCACGGTGAACTGCGAGGATTGCCACGGGCCGGCCCAGCTCCACGTCGCCTACCAGATGGGGGAGGACGACGAGGGGATCACCGCGGAGATGGCGCTCCTGCCCAAGGAGAAGGACCGCGCCCTCTGTCTCCTGTGCCACCGCCGCCTGCGGGCGCGGCCGGTGTCCTTCCCCCAGATCGACCCGGACGAGCACGTGGCCTTCCTGCGCCGGGACGGCGCGGCGGTCGACTGCGTCGAGTGCCACAGCCCCCACGAGCCGATCTTCCTGCTGACCGACGCGGAATCGGCCCGGCTGCACCCCGTCATCCGCGAGTGCTTCCACTGCCACGATCCCGTGCCGGAGACGCCCGTCGCGGAGGTCGAGGGCCACGTCCCCGTCTTCCAGTGCATCGACTGCCACGGGGAGCTGGTCGAGGACTTCGAGAAGCGTCCCCACTCGATCGTGAGCTGTGCCACCTGCCACCTGTACACGCAGGTCTCCGACACCGCGGACCGGATCTTCAAGAACGGGAACGTCAAGTTCTGCCTCCTGTGCCACGAGGAGAAGCCGTTCAAGGATCCGGCGGCGATCCCCCTCGTGCGCTGGCCGGCCCACCTGGACGAGGAGGAGATCGCCGCCGTCGATCGGGAGAAGACCTGCATCCAGTGCCACTGGGAGAAGATCCACCTCATGAGCTGGGGCGAGACCGCGGAGGAGACGGACCGATGAGCGCGGACGAGAAACTCGATCGACGGGAATTCGTGACCTTCTCCCTCACCGCGGGAGCGGGAGGGGCGGTCATCGGGAGCGCGGTCTTCGCGCGCCCGCCGGCCGAAGAGGTCACCCTCCACGAGGGCTACGATCCGCGCGACTTCACCTGGGGCTTCGTCGTGGACACCACGCGCTGCATCGGGTGCGGATCGTGCGTCCGGGCCTGCGCGAAGGAGAACGACGTGCCGGAGGGCTACTACCGGACGTGGGTGGAGCGCTACGAGATCGCCAAGGACGAGACGATCAACGTCCAGTCCCCGCGGGGAGCCATCGCCGGGTTCCTCCGCGATGGTTTCGGGCCGGACGAGGCGGTCATGAAGGCCTTCTTCGTGCCCAAGCTCTGCAATCACTGCCTCGCCTCCGCCTGCACGCAGGTCTGCCCGGTGGGCGCGACCTTCCACAGCCCGGACGGCGTGATCCTCGTCGACCGCACGCACTGCATGGGCTGCGGGTACTGCGTGCAGGCCTGCCCCTACGGCTGCCGCTTCCTGAACCAGGAGCTCGGCGTGGCCGACAAGTGCACGCTCTGCTACCACCGGATCACGCGGGGCCTGCCGACCGCCTGCGTGCAGGCGTGCCCGGTGGGCGCACGGTTGTGCGGAAACCTGGACGACGAGGACAGCGAGATCCGCAAGAAGCTCCGGGAGCGCCGTTACGGCCTCCTCAAGCCGGATCTCGGGACCCGCCCCAAGTGCTTCTACATCGGGCTCGACCTGGAGGTGGTCTGAGAGGCTGAGCAGAAATCCATGGTACAGCCTCTCAGATGCCTTCTGGCGCATCGCCTGACGGCGCTGCCGCCCGTTCGCGAGCAATTCTTGCTCGCTCTCTAAGATGGAATTCTACGAGCACCTCCTCGAGGACTACGTCTTCCCGAACGAGATCCACGTCCACTGGTCGTTGATGATCGTGCTGTACCCGTACATCACGGGTCTCGTGGCGGGCGCATTCATCGTCTCCTCCCTGTACCACGTCTTCGATCGCCAGATCCTCCGGCCCATCGCGCGCTTCTCGCTCGTCTCCTCCTTCGTGTTCCTGCTGTTCGCCCCCTTGCCCCTGCTCGTGCACCTGGGCCATCCCGAGCGATCCTTCAACGCCATCATCACGCCCCACTTCACGTCGGCGATGTCGGGGTTCGGCTACGTCTACATGGCGTACTCCGTCGTCGTGGCCATCGAGATCTGGCTCGTGTTCCGCCGCGAGTTTCTCGCCGCCTACTCGCGGTCCCGCGGCCTCGTGCGGGCGTTCTACTACCTCCTCCTGCTCGGCGTGACGGAGGCCGACGAGGCGGCCCTCCAGCTCGACCGCCGGTGGACGAAGTTCTTCGCCGGTCTCGGGATTCCCCTGGCGTGCATCCTGCACGGCTACGTGGGGTTCCTGTTCGGATCCATCAAGGCGAATCCGTGGTGGTCCACGCCGTTGATGTTCATCATCTTCCTCTTTTCGGCCATCGTGTCGGGGATCGCGGTCCTGATCTGGCTCTACCAGTTCATCTGCTGGCTGCGGCGCCTCTCCCCCGACGAGCCCTGCCTGCAGGCGCTCGCGCGCTATCTGTGGAGCTTCATGATCGTCGCCGTGATGCTCGAGCTCATGGAGGTCCTCTCCATCGCCTACGAGCAGACCGAGGAGTGGGCGATCCTGAAGCACCTGATCACGGTGAAGATCTTCTGGCCGTACGTGGTCGGGCAGCTCCTCGTCTGCTCCCTCGGCCCCTTCCTCCTGCTCTCGGCGAACAGCATCTTCCGTTTCCCCCGGAGGCTGTCGCACTTCTTCATCTGGATCTCGGCCGGAGCGCTCCTGCTCCAGGTCCTCTTGATGCGCTGGAACGTCGTGATCGGCGGCCAGCTCATCTCGAAGAGCTACCGGGGGACGACCAGCTACTTCCCGAAGCTCTTCGAGAAGGAGGGGGTCCTCACCGCCCTCGTCATCTTCGTCGTCCCCTTCCTCCTGATCCGGCTCTTCGACAAGGCCTTCCCGCTCCTCGAGCGCCGGCCAGCCGCCTGATTCAGCGGATCTCGGCCGCTCGCCGGTGCAGGCGCGGGGCGGCGATCAGCGCCAGCCCGTAGCAGGTGAAGGCGATGAAGAGGGCGACCGGCCGCCCGTGGCGCAGATCCTCGGCGAGGAGCTTGATGCCCCCGGCGACGAGGAGGGGATAGGGGAGCCAGGACATCTCCTTGAGCCAGTGCCGCCGGCCCGCGGCGGCCAGGCCGATCGCCGCCGCGCCGATCACCGCCGAGCGGACCACGGCGATCGGACCGGGTCCCTCGGGCAGGAGCGAGCAGGCGAGGCGCACGAGGAGCCCGCCGAGCCCGGCGACCGCCAGGAGCAGGATCGCAAAACGCGGCAGGCGCTCCATCCAGCGGGAACGGCGTCTGCTCTGGGTCGCGACGAGCACGGCGTAGCAGGCAGCGATCGCGAGCAGCACCGCGACGAGGGACCCGCTCCACGGCGGCGCGGCGGCCGCCGTGAACGACGCGAGGCCCTGGTGCAGCACCCCGGTCTGGACCGCGGCCGCGTACGCGAGGACCGCGCAGTGGGCGCGGAGGGTGATGCGGTCGTAGCGCCCGCCGAGGTACGCGGATCCCGCCGCGAGGACCATCCAGACGGGAAGGAGGGCGGCGGCCGGGATCACGAGCTCGCTCCCCAGGAGGGTCAAGGCGAGCGCCAGCCAGGCGTAGTAGAGGAAGATCCGGCCCCGTCCCAGGCGCCGGTCCACGAAGGCGAAGGCCACCGCGTAGCTCGCGGCCGCGGCGACGAGGGCCGCGATGCCGAGCGCGGCGCTCCCCGCGCCCGCCGATTCCGCGATGCGGGCCGCGCCTCCGAAGCCCACGAAGAGGACCGCGGCGGTCTGGACGAGCTCGAAAGCCGACGGCCCGCGGCGTCGCGCCAGGGAGTGCAGGGCGAAGCTCCCGACGTACCCGGAAAGGAGCGAGACGGCGAGGATCTGGACGAAGGCGACGGAGAGGTGGTCGAAGCGTCCCGCGCGGCCCGCCGCGCGCGTGAGCAGGTACACCATGAGCGCGACGGAGAGGTCGGCGAAGATCGCGGCGGGCCAGCGCAGGGACCGCCATTCCGGGCCGTAGGCCATCCACGCCGTGGCGATGCCGAGCGCGAGGAGCGGCACCGTGAAGGCCTCCAGGGCCGTCGTGGCGAAGAGGAGCGCCCCGGCCCCGGCCAGGGTGGCGAGGGTGGCCGCCCAGGCCAGGGCGTAGATCCCCCGGCACCACGCCACGCCGAGCGCGAGGGCGGTGAAGAGGGTGAGGAGGGTCGCCGCGAGCGCGGGCGAGAGGACGTCGAGCTTGGTGGTCGCCTCCCAGAGCAGCGGGTAGGCGATCAGCACCGCCGCCACGCCCAGGCACGCCGCGCTCCAGGCCGAGCCGCGCCCCGCTGCCCGCCCGGCGGCCAGGATCCCCGCCACCGCATACGCGAGCCCGAGCGCCGCGCCCGCGCCGTGGGTCAGGGTCCCGGCGTCGGTGAACGAACGCAGGAGGAAGGCGCCGGCGAGCACCAGGAGGGCGATCCCGATCGGCGAGAGAACCCGCACGACTGACCGGCCCCCCGCCGCGGCGGGGGGCCCGGGGACCTCCACCGGTTCGGCGACCGGACCCGCGGCGCCCGGCTCCGGCGGGCGAGCGGCGAGGGACTGCTCCAGCCCCGCGACCCGCTCCTCCAGGGCGGCCAGGCACCCGGCGAGCGAGTCGATGCATGCCTGCATGCGCCTCAGACGCTCCTCCATCCGCGCCTCCTTCGCTGGGGATCCGGAGATCGACGGCTCCCCGGTTCGCAAACCGAGTGCCAGCGTCCCGGTCGCTCGGCCGGATCGGACGCAAGAGAGCGGCCCGCCTCCCGCGTGGGGACGGAAGGCGGGCCGCCAGGATCCCGGGCCGGCCCCGCGGGGCCGAACCCCCCGTTACCAGGTCGTGTCGATCGTGTGGGCCGTGTTGACGAAGACCTGATCGAAGAACTCGGGGTTGTGGATCCTGTAGCTCGAGTCGTTGTGGGGCAGGAAGTAGTTCCACGCCGCCTTGGCCAGGGACAGGCCCTCGTTGCCCTCCACGGTGTTGTCGAGGAGCGTCTCGCCGGTCGAGAGGAGCTCGGTGCCGCTGCTCAGCCGGACGCCCTCCACGAGAACCCCGTCCACGTCGATGTCCATCGTCGCCCGGCCGCTCGACTCGCCCAGGGCGACGACGTCGATCGCGGAGGCGGCCGCGATGTCCACGTCGGTGTCCACGCCGCCGACTTCGCCGGAGACACGCACGGTGTCGTCGTTCGGCGCGCCGGTGTCGGAAGAGGATCTCCTGCTCCAGGGCGTACTCGATGCTCCCGGCGAGCTCCTCGAGCAGCGACTCGTTGAGTGCGATCAGGGAATCCGAGTCGAAGAGCCCGTGGCACTCGGAGCAGATCGAGGGATCCGCCTCGAACGTGTGGTTCGTGCCGCTCAGGTTGTAGCTCAGATCCGGCGGCGGATCGGTGATGTCCATGTGGCAGGTCGTGCACGTGTCGGTGATGTAGGAGTGCCCGCCGCGCAGGCCCACCGTCACGAAGAAGGCGTTCTGGCCCATGAACACGTCGCCCTGGGCGCTGCCGTGCGGAGCCCGGTCGTAGTTCGCCGGGTCGGGAAGGCCGTGGTCGTCGTTGGCGAGGCCGCGGCGCGAGTTGTGGCACGTGATGCACATCGCGCCGTGCCCCAGGCCGGTCGCGGTGAAGCCGGCGATCAGGAGCGGGCTGTCGCCGTCGACGCGCATGACGACGTTGTTGCTGTCCCCCGACACCGTGCCCACGTTGTGGGGGTCGTGGCAGACGACGCAGGTGATGGGCTGGATCAGGTTCTCCTCCGGGGCGCTGCCGCCGAAGGCGGAGTCGAGGTCGTCCGGGAACCACGCGAGGAAGCCCAGGGCGGTGTGACACCGGGAGCAACTGTTGCTCGTGCCCTCCTCGATCGTCAGCTCGAACTCGCCGTGGCCGCTCTGCTGCCACTGCTGGAAGCGGGCGTGCCGCAGCGGCTCGCCGTTTCCGTCCCCCCTTCAGTAAGACGGTTGGGATCCGACGCCGGGGGTGACGGTCGGAGAACCCCCGGCCGCGGGCCGAATCGCGACTCGCGGCTCAGCCGGGCGGCTGGCAGCGATGGCGTGAAGCCGGACGGCGGTTCCCGGGGGCATGGGCGGATGGTGTCGGGCCGAGGGTGGTCCTCTGCCGCCCGGCCTGTGCATCTCGCGTGTCAAGCCCTCCGACCCCGGCGGTCCGCCGGCTTCCCCTCCGCCCCTCCCCGGCAGAAGGGGTCCTCGGCCGCCGGATTCTCGCGGATGGGAGGGCACGTTTGGGCCTTTCTCACGACCGAGAGATCCGGCCATCGAGGCGGCGAAAAGCGAGCCGCCGGCGACCCCGGGCCGCCGGCGGCGCTCGATCCGGGCCGGGCCGGCCTCGCCCGGCCCGCGCGAATCAGTCGTACTGCAATCCCGAGGGATCGTGGCAGGCGCCGCAGTCGTTCGTGTACGGGATCGGCATCGCGTTCGACGGGGCGATTCCCTGCACTCCGACGTTGTCCTTCGAGGGCACGTCGAAGATGTGGGAGGAGATGTCGTTCTCGTAGTAGGCCGTGTTGACGTCGGCCGAGGTGCCGGTCGGCGGCTCGAGGAGATAGCCGTAGCGGCCCGCGCCGGTCTTGGCGGTCTGCACCATGTGGCAGTCGACGCAGCTCGCCGTGAACGGGCCGTGGCCGGAGCCGAGGACCGCCGTCGTGTGGGCCAGAGTGCCCCCGATGTCGTCGCCGTGGCAGATCATGCAGAGAGGCGAATCGGGCTCGTCGGGGTCGGCGACGAGCGCGCGTTCGTGACCGGTGCCGCCGTGCATGTCGTGGCAGTCGGAGCACACGACGAGCTGGTTTGCGTTGCGGTAGTGGCTCGACTTCAGGAAATCCGAGGATTGCTGGTGGTGGCTCTTGGAGTGGGCAAAATCGGTCCAGAAGTCGCTCTCCGCGGGGCCCTTGCGCGAGGTGTACTCGGCCAGGAACTGCGCCCGGCTGATCCCCGGCCGCGGGAACTCCTCGTCGGCGCTGAGGGGGGTCTCCCCGCCCGTCGCGTCGGCGCCGAGGGGCCGATCGTGGCAGGAGTTGCAGATCTGGACGGCACGGCCCGGCGCCAGGTAGTTCGGAGACACGATGTAGCGGCCGGTGCCGTCCACGACGTGATCCGATCCCGGTCCGTGGCAGGACTCGCAGCCGATGTTCAGGTCGTTCAGGAAGCCGTCGCCGTCGATGTCGTACTCGCCGTTGACGTCCTCCTGGGTGTCGCAGAGGAGTTCGCCCGTGACGGCATCGGTGTAGCGGCTGTAGTCCGGGGCGTGGCAGCCGACGCAGTTGCGGGAGATGTTCCGGGTGATGCTCGGCGTAGCGATGAGGTCATCGGAGGGATCGCTGGCGGTGCCGTTCGTGTTCCAGTAGTAGGCGAGGTTGTAGTCGCGGTACACCTGGCGCGTGCGGTCGTAGCGCGCCTCGTCCCCTTCGCTCTGGAACTGGAGGATCGGATACAGGCCGTTCCGGCCCGCCCAGTCGATCATGTAGCGCTGCTTGTGGACCGCCCCCCCGTAGGTGAGCTGGACCGTCCGCGTCGAGAGATCGTTCGGATCGGTGGGGTTCCCGACGTTGTCGAAGGTGATCTTGTATTCGTCCGTCGCCGCGTCCTTCCAGAGCCAGAGGATCGCGTACACCGTGCCGTCCCGGTCCGAGGGATCGGTGAGGGAGGTCTTGAACTTGTCGAAGCTGCGGGTCCCGTCGTAGTCGTAGTGGTAGACGGGAGTTCCCTCCGAGTAGTCGGCGGCCTCGAGGAAGTAGGCGAGGCCGTCGTCGACCTCGGGATGCTCGCTCGTGTCCTGCAAGCCGCTGGTCGCGCCGGGCACCTTGAAGCCCAGGCGGTGGGCGAGGGAGAGCTCCGTCGTGTACTCGTTGTGGCAGATCAGGCACGCGGTCATCCCGACGTAGGTCGCCGCTGCCGGCGGGGACGAGGACATCACGATGTCCTGCGTCGTTCCCCGGAGGGCCGCCCCGCTCACCGCCGTGCGGCAGAGGCTCCCACCGGGCAGGTGCTCGGTGTCGCCGGCGGCGGGCTCCACGTAGACGAAGAAATCGCCGTCCGGGACCTCCTCGATCGTGTAGGTGCCGTCGGCGCCGGTGGTGGCGGTGACGAAGGCGCCGGGGGCCGCCCCCGCCACGGCGTCCTCGAGGGGCTCGTCGAATCCCTCGGTCGTTCCGGCCAGGATCCCCGCGGCCGTGATCTCCGCCGTGGAGACGGCCGACGCGGGGACGAGGATGACGGTGGCCGCGACGAGCGGCGTCCCGGTGGCTCCGGCGACCGTGCCCGCCAGGGAGACGTCCCCGCCACCGGAGCCTCCGCTCGAGGAATCGCAGCCGCCGGCGAACCCGGCGCCGAGGAGGATGCCGGTCGCGAGGAGCAGGGGGAAAACGCCTCGTCCGTCGTGGATTCGTTGGAAGCTCATGGGAGGGAGCAGGGAGCCAGGGACCGTGGTCGTTCGGGGGAAGGGATGGGGGCCGCGGGAACGCGCCCGGGCGTTCCGATGGGGCCGGCGCGCGAGAATAGAACTCAGGCCGGCGGCTGGCAAACCGTATGCCGGCCGCCCGATTCCCCCGGCGCTTGCGCGGCCGCCGCGATTCGCCGAGAGTGGCGCCTTCCGAGCGTCCCCCCCCCGCGGATGCCGCTCCGCCGCCCCCCCCCCGCCCCCCCGCCGATCCCATGCCCGCCTCCGCGCGCCGAGCCCGCTGGACGATCGGAGGAGTCGTGGCCCTCGCCGCGGGGCTCCTCCTCGCCCTCTCCCTGCCGTGGGGGGGCGAGGGCGGGACGGGGGCGGAGACGGTGGAAGCCACCGCCGGGCCCGTCTCGCCCGCGGGACGCGGGCCGGCGGCCATCGAAGGGCCTCCGGAGGCCCCCGCGGCCCGGCCGGCGGGGAGGGAGGCCGGGTCCCCGCTCCCCCTCCCGCGGATCGCCTGCCTGCGGGCCGCGGACCTCGCGCCGGTCGCCGGCGTGCGGCTCTACGACGGGATCCGGCGGATCGCCGGTCCCGCCGGCGAGGACGGGATCCTGGAGGTTCCCGACCCCCACGGCCCGGACCTCGTCGTCTGGGGAAGAGGGTGGCGGCCGGCCCGGATCGGAGGTCCCCCCCTTCCCGACCGCGTGCTCCTCGCGGCCGTGGACGGGACCCTCGAGGTCCGCATCGCGAATCGGACCGCCCTCCACCGCATCGTGCGGGCCGAAATCCAGACCCATCTCCTGCTCGGCCCCGCCGGAGGACCGTGGGAAGCGCGGCTCTCGCGCCAGACCGACGATCTCTACGTCGCCTCGCCCATCGCCCCCGGGGAGTACGACGTCTACCTCTGGGTGCGCCGGGACGGGGGCGAGCCCCTGCCCATCTCCCGGCGCGCGGTCGCGATCGCGGCGGGCACGCCGACCGTCGTCACCGTGGATGTTGCCGAGGCCGCCGCGATCGAGCCCGACGGCTGATTAGAGGTGGCAGAGGTTGCAGTCGTCGCCGTTGTCGACGTGGAGCAGGATCGTGTGGCACGAGCGGCAGTCGGAGGCGGGGTCGTGGCCGGGGGGCTTCGGCGGCGCGAGCGAGTGGCTCGGGGCGCCGTCGTGGCAGAGGAAGCAGCCCTGGTCCCCCTCCTCGAGATGGCAGGCGTAGCAGTGGGTGTTGCGGGTCCCGCCCCACGGGCCGCGGTGGGTGATCGGGACCACCTCTTCGTGGCAGCGGTCGCAGTAGTCCTGGCGGTGGCAGGCGGCGCAGTTCTCGCGGTCGATGCCCGCCGCCAAACCGTGCCCCCGCCGGCGCCAGAAGCCGTTGTGGTTCGCCGGGGGCTCCTCGGCGTGGCAGGAGGTGCAGGCCGCCTCCTCGTGGCAGAGGTCGCAGCGATCCACCGTGAGCTCGGAGCGGTCGCGGACGGAGAGGCCGTGGTGGCGCCGCCAGGTCCCATCGTGCGTCCACGGGGCGGTCTCGGCGCGGATCTCGGCGTGGCAGGTCGCGCATTCCGCGGCGACGCCGGACTCCGCGTGGCACGCGGTGCAAGCGTCCATGTCCGGCGCCATCCAGGGCCGGATGCGGGGGCTCTCGACGATGTCCGCGTGGCAGTCGAGGCAGGCCTTCTCGTCGGTGGCGTGGGCGCGGTGGGAGAAGACGATCTCGTCGGGGAGCTGGCTCACCCCCGCGGTGCGGTAGGCGCCCGTCTCGTCGTAGAAGTCGGCGACCGGCACCGGCTTCGTGTCCTCGGCATCCTCCCCGTGGCAGAGGAGGCAGTCCTCGCGGGGCGGCATCCCGGGCTCGTCGCGCTCCTCCCAGCCGGCGTGGCAGTCCACGCACTCCATCTCCTCCTGGAGCACGTGGATCTCGTGATTGAAGGCGAGCTCGTCGCCTCCTCCGCCGAACTGCTCGAGCACGAGGCACCCGGAGGCGGAGAGCAGCACAAGCGCGGCGAGCGTCCGGAGGACCGGGCGCCGGGACCGTCGGGATCGCACTAGAATCGCCATGTCATGCCCACTCGCAGGGTGTGGTATTCGTCGAGCTCCTCGTCTTCGTACTCGTAGCGCGCCGACAGGGCCGTCGCGGCGGTGACCTTCTTGCGCACCTCGGCGTAGTAGGTGCGGACGTTCTCGCGCTCGGAGTCCGAGTCGAGATAGTACTTGTAGAGGGAGTAGTACGACCCGAGGGAGGCGCGCAGCGTCTCGTCCAGCTCGTTCTCGAGATCGATTCCCCACGTCTCGATGTCCTGCCCCTCGCTGTCCCAAACCTCGCCGGTCAGGCTGAGGATCGTGTCGGCGGGCAGCGTCTCGAGGAGGATCGCGGTGACGTAGAACCGGTCGAAGTCGCGGTTGAACCGGCCGATGTCGTTCTCGTCGTCGACACGCCGGGTGTCGAAGCCGCCGGCCACCTCGAGCCGCTCGCCGAAGCCCTTGGAGACCTGGATCTGGCTCTGGTCGTAGGGCTCTCGCGCGGCGAGCGCGTTGTAGAAGGGGTTGATCTCGTTGACGAGATCCGTCTGGGGCTCGAGCAGGCGGTAGTGGGAGGCCCGGATGGAGAACTGCTCCTCCGGCAGGAACCAGAGGCCCCGCACCGCGACGTCCCGGTCCTCGTCCTCGAGGCGGCTGTACTCGCCTTCCAGACGCAGGTTGCGCCCGAAGCGGTGGCGCAGCCCGAGCGCGAAGAGGTCGTTCTGGTGCTCCCCGAGCCGCGTCTCGTCCTCCAGGTGCATCCAGTCGAGCCGGAGCTGGCCCCTCATCCACGGGCGCAGGCGGGCGTAGGCCCCGGCGATCACGTCCCCGGTCGAGGAGGACTCGTACAGGTGCACGGGCAGGCCGCCGTAGACCCCGAGAACGGCGGCGGTCGGCCCGGCGGGGGCCGTCTCGACGCGGGCGCCGTCGAAGTACGCCGTCGTCGGCGTCTCGTGGATGATCTGGCGTCCGGCCCGCAGGAGGTCGAGGCGCTCCCCGGCCGGGATGTCGGCGTGGGCCTCGTACAGCCGGCCGTTCAGGGAGGAGCCATAGGTGTCTTCGATGTCCGGGAAAGGCTGCTCGCCGCGCTCGCCGTCCACGTCCCAGGAGCCCCGGCCGAGGACGTGGAAGCGCCAGGGGTCGGCGCCCGAGCTCGCCGCGTCCACCCCGGCCACGGCGTAGACGTCGTGGTCGTCCGCGTCCTCGGTCCAGCGGGAGCGGGAGCGGGCGGCGAGGAAGCCGTGGACGGCGGGGGAATCGGACTCGGCCGCGGCCTCCGCGCCGTAGCCCTCGTCCTCGCCCTCCTCCGCGGCCGCGGCGCTCCTCTCCTCCGCGGCGGAGCCCTCCTCCTGCGCGTCGCCGGAGGCGATGGCGCGATCGAGGGCCGCCGGGGCTGGTCCCCGCGCCGCGGGGGCGGCCAGGCAGGCGCCCAGGGGGAGGAGCGCGGCGATCCCCCCGGTGACCAGAAGGACCCTGTTCCCCGCCCGAATCGAGCGGGGGTGGACTCGTGCGCGACTCATGCTTCTCGTCCGGGGATGAGCAGTGGCAGGGGGGGATCGGGCGGCGGAAGGCCGCGCGGGAGCGGATCGTAGGGAGGGCGGCGCGCTCCCTGCAAGGCCCGGGCCAGGGGGCGACGAGGGGCCCCCTTGGCTCCCGGATCGGCCGTCCCCGTCCTTCCCGGGGGGCCACGGGCGACGGCGGCGGCCCCTCGCCGGACTTCTCGATCTTGGGAAGACCCCCGCGGGATCTTTCTCGATTCCGAGAGGATCCCCGAGGGCGAACGGCTCGAGGGAACAGACCCGGGCTAGAATCCCCGCCCGCGGGGGATGGCACGGAAAGTGAGTGAGGAGCCGTCCCCTTTCCCGTATTCGAGCGCGTCCGCGGCGGCCGGGTGCCGGCGCGGGCGCTCGTTGTTCCCGAACGATGGAGACCAGACAAGCGATGAAGCGGTTGCAACGACTCACCCTCGCCACGGCGGGCCTGCTCGGGTTCCTGACCCTCCTTCTCGGCGCGTCCCTCGCCCAGGAGGAGAAACCCCAGGAGAAGGCGCCGCCCAAGTACGTGGGGGTGGCCTCCTGCAAGAAGTGTCACCTGAAGTCCTCGATCGGCAAGCAGTTCAAGATCTGGGAGGAGTCGAAGCACGCCAAGGCGTTCGAGCTGCTCAAGTCGGAAGAATCGGCCGCGGTGGCGAAGAAGGCCGGCCTGGAGGCCAAGCCCTTCGAGGCTCCCGAGTGCCTGCGCTGCCACACGACCGCCTGGGGGCTCGACAAGAAGCTCTACTACGGCGAGAAGTTCAGCCTCGAGGACGGGGTCACGTGCGAGGCCTGCCACGGCGCCGGGGAGTTCTTCGCCAAGCCGGCCGACGAGCACCTGCACAAGGAAGCGGCCGACAAGGGATACATCAAGCCCGACGAGAAGCTCTGCCGGGGCTGCCACAACGAGGAGAGCCCGACGTGGAACCCCGAGGCGGACACGACCGAGGACGGAGCGAAGGTCGGCTTCGACTACAAGTCCCGCCTCAAGACGATCGCCCACTCGATCCCCGAGGAAGGCGAGGGCGAAGGCAAGGAGTAGCTCGTCCTTGGCCCCGCTCCGCCGGGCGGTCCGCCTCCGTCGCCGGACCCCGTGAGGGGGGCTTCCGGGGCGCGGGGTCCACCTCCCCCGCCCATCGATCATGAGCCCCCCTCCGGCTTCTCGCATCCCCTGGTACACGCACTTCCGGAACCCTCTGAGTGCGGTGGGGTTCGTGATCGCCCTGGGGGCGGGGCTCTTCCACCTGAGCCTCTTCGTCCTCGACGCGGGGCAGCGCTATCACAACCCCTACCTGAACATCTGGTTCTTCGTCGTCGACCCGCCCTTCGTCTTCGGGGGAGTGGGCATCGCGCTCGCCGGCGCGTGGCGGCAGCGGCGCCGGCTGCATCGGGGAGCGATCCAGGCCGGCGGAGGGGTCCCGGTCTACACGTGGAGGGGCGTCATGCTGACCGGCGCCCTCACCCTGCTCCTCCTCGTGCCTTTCTTCGCCCTGACGAGCTACACGGGCTACAACTACACGGATTCGGTCGAGTTCTGCGGGCAGGTCTGCCACGTGCCCATGAACCCCGTCTACACGGCCTACCAGAACTCGCCGCACGCCCGGGTGGAATGCTCCCACTGCCACATCGGGGAGGGAGCGTCGTGGTTTGTGCGCTCCAAGCTCTCCGGCACGCGGCAGGTGTTCGCCACGCTCCTCGACTCCTTCGCCCGGCCCATCGACACGCCGATCGTCGACCTGCGGCCGGCGCGGGAGACCTGCGAGCGCTGCCACTGGCCGGAGAAGGCCTTCGGCGCGAAGGTCGTCGATCTTCCCCACTTCGCCTGCGACGAGGCGAGCACGCCGCGGCCCCTGAGCATGGTGCTCAAGACCGGCGGGGGAGACCCGGAGATGGTGGAGCTCCACGGGATCCACTGGCACCTCCATCCCGAGCACCAGACGGAGTACGTGACGACCGACGCGGATCGCCTCGTGATCCCGTGGGTCCGCGTGACCACACCGGAGGGAGCGCGCGTGTTCCGCTCCGACGGCCTCCCGCCCGACGACCCCCCGCCGGCCGGCGACCTCCGGATCATGGACTGCCTCGACTGCCACAACCGGCCCTCCCACAACTACCGCCCGCCGGACCGGCTCGCGAACGTCCTCCTCTCCCAGGGGCATCTCGATCGCTCCCTGCCCTTCGTCAAGAGAGAGGCGGCCCGGCTCCTCTCCATCCGTCACGCGGACACGGCCGCGGCCCGCTCCGCCATCCCCGCCGGGCTGCGGGGGTTCTACGCCGAGAGCTATCCGGAGGTCGCGCGGGAACGTGCCGCGGCGATCGAGGAGGCGGCGCGCTACCTCGTCGGCGCGTACGAGAGGAACTTCTTCCCCGAGATGAAGACCGACTGGCGGAGCCATCCCGACCACATCGGTCACAAGTACTCCCCCGGCTGCTTCCGCTGCCACGGCGGCGATCACCGCGCCGCGGACGGCGCCGTGATCCGCCGCGATTGCAGCCTGTGCCACGAATTCATGGAGCACAAGGAGGAGGAGGGGATGCAGGTCCTCGTGCCCGGCGCGTACCGTCATCCCCTCCCGCTTGGGCCGGCCCACGCCGAGCTCGACTGCCACCGCTGCCACGACGGCGGCCCCACGCCTCCGCCGACCTGCGCCGGATGCCACGCGGAGATCGCGGGATTCCTGGCCGGATCGCTGGCGGTCCGGCCCGACCTCGCCGGCGAGCCGGATCCCCACCACGGCGAGCTCGAGTGCACCGACTGCCACGAGGAGGAGCGCTCCTTCGCCGCCGGCGAGATCTTCCCCCTCTGCGTGTCCTGCCACGAAGGGGAGGACATCCTCGACGTCGCGCGGGAGAAGCTGGCGGCGGCGGAGGCCGCCCTCGCCGCGGCGCCGTCCTCCGCGGTGCGCGACGCGCTCGCGCGGATCCCCCCCGTGCACAACCTCGCGCTCGCCGTGCAGGCCCTCCGGGAGGCGGCGGGCGGCGCTTTGGAGGCCGGCGAGCGATGAACGCGGTCCGCGCCGTCCTCTCGCTCTTCGTCCTGCCCGCGCTCCTGGCGGGGCGGCCGGCGGCCCAGGAGAACGAGGACTGCCTCGAGTGCCACGGCCGGGCCGACCTCCGGCCGCTGACCGGCGACCGGGAGCGCTCCCTCCTCGCGTCGCTGGAGACCCTCGAGAGCTCCGTGCACGGGGGATTCGCGTGCATCGACTGCCACACGGACCTCGAGGACCAGGAGTTCACCGCCGAGGTTCCCCACGCCGAGCCCGTGGAACGGGTGCAGTGCGCCCAGTGCCACGAGGAGGAGGCGGCCCTCTACGGCGAGAGCCTCCACGGCCGCCGGCTGGCGGAAGGCGACCCCCTCGCCCCTTCGTGCGCCGACTGCCACGGCCACCACGACGTCCTCCCGTCGGCGGACCCGCGATCGCGCACGACGTTCAGCAACATCCCGCGCGTCTGCGGGAGCTGCCACCGCGAGGGATCGCCCGTCGAGCGCAACCGCGACATCCCCGAGGAACAGGTCCTCGACAACTACTCCGAGTCCATCCACGGGGAAGGGCTGTTCAAGAAGGGGCTCCTGGTCACCGCGGTCTGCACGAGCTGCCACACCGCGCACGACGTGCGCCGCGACGACGATCCCGCCTCCTCCATCCACCGCAACAACGTCTCGAAGACCTGCATGAAGTGCCACATCCTCATCGAGGACGTGCACCGGCAGGTCATCCGCGGCGAGCTGTGGGAGGAGGAGCCCCACAAGATCCCCGTCTGCGCCGACTGCCACTCCCCGCACAAGATCCGCAAGGTCCTCTACGAGGAGGGCATGTCGGACGAACAGTGCCTCGCCTGCCACGGCGATCCGGACGTGGGGATGGTCCGGGACGGGACGAAGATTTCGCTCTTCGTCGATCAGGCCCGCCGTCTCGAACGGATGCACAGCCGGGTGGCGTGCGCCCAGTGCCACACGGGGGGAACTCCCTCCGCGGAGTATCGACCCTGCTCCACGATGGTGGAGAAGGTGGACTGCTCGATCTGCCACGAGACCCCCGTCTCCCAGCATGCGCGGAGCATCCACGGCCAGCTCGCCGCGCGCGGGGATCCCGACGCTCCCGTCTGCGCCGACTGCCACGACTACCACTACACGGAGGGGCGGGAGGACTCGAAATCGCCCACCTTCCGCACGAACGTGCCGCAGCTCTGCGCGCGCTGCCACCGGGAGGGAGCCGCCGCCGCCTCCCGCATGACGACCAGCGAGCACGAGATCGTCAGCCACTACCGGGAGAGCGTGCACGGAAAGGGGCTGATCGAGAGCGGCCTCCTCGTGACCGCCATCTGCACGGACTGCCACACCGCCCACCTGCCCCTGCCGGCGAGCGATCCCGGCTCGAGCGTCCACACGGCCAACGTGGCCTCCACCTGCGCGGAGTGCCACCACGGGATCTACGAGAAGTTCGCCCAGAGCATCCACGCCACGGGCGAGGCGATGGGCGGGCACGAGCCCCCCACGTGCAGCGACTGCCACTCCTCCCACAGCATCTCGCGGATCGATCAGGGCTCCTTCCAGGACGAGATCATCGAGCGCTGCGGCCGCTGCCACGAGGACGTCACCGCGACCTACTTCGAGACCTACCACGGCAAGGTGTCGAAGCTCGGGGAGCAGGGCACGGCCAAGTGCTACCACTGCCACGGGGCCCACGACGTGCTGCCGCCCTCCGACCCGCGCTCGCACTTGAGCCGCGACAACATCGTCGCGACGTGCCAGCAGTGCCACGAGGGGGCCCACCGCCGCTTCGCGGGCTATCTGACGCATGCCACCCACCACAACCGGACCAAGTATCCGTTTCTCTTCTACGCGTTCTGGGGCATGACCCTCCTGCTGGTGGGGACGCTCTCGGTGGCGGGCGCGCACACGGGGTTGTGGTTGTGGAGGGGCTTGCGCGCGCGCGAGGAGGTCTTCGATCACGCCCGCGCGAAGGTGTCCATCCGGCACGTCGTCCGCCTGACCACGTATCAGCGCTGGCTGCACCTCGTCATGCTGCTCAGCTTCTTCGGGCTGGCCATCACCGGCATGACAATCAAGTTCTCCTACATGCGCTGGGCCCGCGCGGTGTCGAGCATGCTCGGTGGCTTCGAGTCGGCGGGCTACATCCACCGGATCTGCGCCATCGCCACCTTCGGCTACTTCGCGGCGCACATCTACGACGTGGTCCGGCAGGCGAGGAAGAACGGCTTCCGCTCCCTTCTCCACCCCTCCACCACGATGGTCCCCACCGGGCGGGACTGGACGGAGCTCCAGGCGACCTGGAAGTGGTTCCTGGGCCGCGGTCCCTACCCCTCCTATGGTCGCTGGACGTACTGGGAGAAGTTCGACTACTACGCGGTCTTCTGGGGCGTGACGATCATCGGTTCGACCGGGCTCCTGCTCTGGTTCCCCGAGCTCTTCACCCGCCTCCTCCCGGGCCAGGTCATCAACGTCGCGACGATCATCCACAGCGACGAGGCTCTCCTGGCCGTGGGCTTCATCTTCACGGTCCACTTCTTCAACACCCACTTCCGCCCCGGCAAGTTCCCCATGGACCCGGTGATGTTCACCGGCACCGTCCCCCTGGAGGAGTTCAAGCACGAGCGGCCCCGGGAGTACGAGGAGCTCCTGGCTTCGGGCCGGCTCGGGCAGCGGCTGGTCCGGCCGCCGAGCCGGGAGTACCTGCGCCTGATCCGGGTCTTCGGCCTCTCCGCCCTCGTCCTCGGCCTCTCCCTGGTCGGGCTCATCGTCTACGCGATGGTCTTCGGGTACCGCTGATGGCCTGGTCCGGCGCCTCGCGGCGCCGGACCAGGCCATCAGCGAGGCCGAGGAGGGCGCCCCCGGCGCCGCCCCTCGGCCGGTTCCGCGCCCCGTGGCCATTCCTCGCGGCCCCGGGAAGGGGGATTCTCAATCCTGAGAAACCCCCGCTGCGCCCCTGCCCGCCGCGCTACAGTGCCGCCCCCTCCCTATGATCCGCGGCCCGATCCCCCGGCTCCTCCCGCCTTTCCCGGCCGTCCCCGCCCTGCTCCCGGCGGCGGGGAGGCCGGGGCACGCCAGTTGCACGGCGTCCGTCCCCGACGGACCGGGGGAAGCGGTCATGGTGGATCTCCATCCGAGAGCCGGTGAGGGGCGCGCGCTCGGCGGGGAAGGAAGTCGCCCCGGATGCCCGACGGACCGGCTGCTCCCCCGGGGGAGACCGCGCTGGCGGGGCCGGGCGGCGAGGCTCCTCCTTCCGGCGGTGACGCTCCTCGGCGTGGCCTCGCTCCTCGTCGGCTGGAACGTCCTGGAGAGCTGGCTCTTCCCCTCGCCATCGGTGGGGCTGCATCACTTTCTGCTCACGGTGCAGGCCGGGCTCGTCACCGCGGCGGCCTGCCTCGTGGTCTACGGGCTGATGCGGCGCCACCAGCGAGAGCTCTCGCGCACCGTCCGGCGGCTGGCCGAGCTCCTGGAGGGGTACATGGCCGATCCCGGGACCGCGGGCCGCTTCGAGAACCACCACCGGCGCCATTGCCGGCAAGTCCTCCGCTGCGACGACGAGGACTGCCCGATGTACGACCGGCCCGCGGAGCGCTGCTGGCAGGGGATCGCCCTCGGCCGGAGCCGCCAGGATCGGCTCCCACCGGCGGTCGAGATCGCGCGGTGCCACGAGTGCGAGGTCTTCCGGCAATCCGCCCCCGACGAGCTCAGCGCCCTGGGCGAGGACATCAACAACCTCTTCTTCCTGCTCCGGGCCGAAGCCCGCGAGACCGAGCGGCTGCGGGCCGAGATGGTCGAACGGGAGAAGAAGGTCTCCATCGGCGAGCTCGCCTCCGGGCTCGCCCACGAGATCGGCAACCCGCTCTCCAGCATCTCCTCGGTCGTGCAAGTGTTGAAGCGCGCCGGGATCGACAGCGGGACGAGCGAGCAGCTCGATCTCATCGAGAGGCACATCCGGCGGATCTCGGACACCGTGCACCAGGTCGCCAAGCTCTCCCACCCGGGAGACGAGCAATGGGCCTTGATCGACGTCCGCCAGGCCCTGGTGGAGACGGTGCGCCTCGTGTCGTTCGACGAGCGGTCGAGGGACGTGGAGATCGTGTTCGATCCCACGGCATCCCTGCCCCGCTCGTACGGGCTCCCGGGGCAGATCGAGCAGGTGTTCCTCAATCTCGCGCTCAACGCGCTCGACGCGATGCCGGGCGGCGGGACCCTCACCGTGGACGCCCGGCACGCCGAGGATCAGATCGTGGTGCGGTTCCGCGACACGGGGATGGGCATCCCTCCCCAGACGGGGCAGCGGGTCTTCGACCCGTTCTTCACCACGAAGGAGCCCGGCCGGGGGACGGGGCTCGGGCTGGCCGTGAGCTACACGATCGTCGAGAAGCTCGGCGGGACGATCGAATACGACTCCACGGAGGGGGGAGGCACGGTGTTCACGGTGCGCCTGCCGGTCCTGGACCGACCGCGGCCGTTCCACGCCCAAGAGCGTCGCTAGAGAGCTAATGACGCAAGCGACGATACTCCTGGCGGATGACGAGGACACGCTCCGCAAGAATCTCGCCAAGGTCTTGCAGGAGGAGGGCTTCGACGTCATCGCCTGCCGCGACGGCACCGAGGCCCTGGCGGCCCTCAAGGCGAACTCGGTGGATGCGCTCATCACCGATGTGCGCATGCCGGGGATGTCGGGGATGGACCTGCTCGACCGGGCGAAGGAAATCGCTCCCGACGCCGTCACCATCGTGATCACCGCCTATGGCGAGGTGGCCACCGCCGTCGCGGCCATGAAGAAGGGCGCGGGGGACTACATCTGCAAGCCCCTGATCTTCGACGAGCTCATCCTCAAGCTGCGGCAGCTCCTCTCCGCCCACGTCCTCGCCCGCGAGAACCGCCTCCTCCGCGAGCAGATCAGCGGCCAGTACGGCTTCACCGGCCTCGTCGCCGAATCGCCGGCGATGCTGGGGATCCTCGATCTGGTGAAACGCATCACCCACACGCGGAGCAACGTGCTCCTCCTCGGGGACAGCGGCACCGGCAAGGAGGCCCTGGCCCGCGCGATCCACTACAACGGGGTGACGAAGGACAACGCCTTCGTGGCCGTGAACTGCGGCGGGTTGAACGAGAACCTGATCGAGAGCGAGCTCTTCGGCCATCGCCGGGGCGCGTTCACCGGCGCCACTGCCGACCGCATCGGCTACTTCGAGGCCGCCGACGGCGGGACGCTGTTCCTGGACGAGATCGGGTCGCTGCCGATGTCCAGCCAGTCGGTCCTGCTCCGGGCGATCGAGGAGAAGGCGATCATCCGGGTCGGCGACACGCGGGCCCGCAAGGTGAACATCCGCATCATCGCCGCCACCAACTCCAACCTCGAGAAGGCGATCGAGGAGGGGCGTTTCCGCGAGGATCTCTTCTACCGGGTGAACATCATCCGCATCACCCTCCCGCCCCTGCGGGAGCGCCGGGAGGACATCGCCCCCCTCGTTGCGCACTTTGTGCGCAAGTACAACAAGGAGCTCAAGGCGAGGTGCCCGGGCTTCGGGGCGGCCGCCCTCGACGCCATGCGGGCCCATGCCTGGCCCGGCAACGTCCGCGAGCTCGAGAACGTCGTCGAGCGGGCGCTCATCTTCGCCTACGACCGGGAGGTGGAGCCGGAAGACCTGCCCATGACGGGCACGGGGGACGGGACGGCGCCCGCCCTGCCGCTCGATCTGCGCCAAGCGTTGCGCCAGTTCGAGCGCCAACACATCGTCAAGGTGCTCGCCGAGTGCGGGGACAACAAGGCCCAGGCCGCCGAGGTCCTCGGCATCGGGCTCTCTAGCCTGTATCGCAAGATGGACGAGATGCGCCTCGGCCGGCGAGCCGGCGAGGAAGCTGCGGACGGCGGGCAGTCGGGCCCGGACGCTCCGCGGTAGGCTGGTCGGCGCCGGACACCGGCGCGGCGAACCGCCCCGCCCTCCGTCCTGGTCCACGACCCTCGAGATTCCCCGCGGCGTGCGGAGGATCTCGACGTGTGGATCCGACCTCGCCCGGGAGAAACCCATGAACGACCCGATTCCCCCTTCCTTCGCCCGCCGTCCGCGTCCGGGCCCGGGTGCCGCCCCTCGTCGCCTGCACATGCGCCGGAAGCGCGGCGTGCGCCCGGGAACGAGCCCCGGGATCGAGCGCCACCTCGAGGCGGCGCCGCCGGCGGGGGCCCCCCCGGCCGTGGTGCGGTGCATCGACTATGGCCGCGCCCGATGCGACGTCGCCGATGTGGGGGATCTCGCAGGTTTCCTGCACCGGCCGCGCCCCGCCGGCAGCCGAGTGCGGTGGATCGACGTGCAGGACCCGAATGTGTGGACGATCCAGCAGCTACGCGAGATCTACCCCATTCACACGCTGGCCGCCGAGGACGTGCTCACCGTGCCGCAGCGGCCGAAGATCGAGGCGTACGACCAGCACCTCTTCGTGGTGACCCACATGCTGCGCCTCCAGGACGATCACGTCGCCGACGAGCAGGTGAGCTTCGTCCTCTTCCCCGACACGTTGATCACCTTCCAAGAGAGGGGCGGCGACCTCTGGGACCCCGTTCGCGCCCGCCTCGCCGCCGACAGCAGCCCGATGCGAGAGCACTCGGCCGGCTACCTCCTCTATGCCCTTCTCGATTCCATCGTCGACGGCTTCTTTCCGATCCTGGAGCACCAGGGGGACCGGCTCGAGGAGGTCGAGGCTCGCATCCTCGAGCGGCCCTCCACGCGCGATCTCCACGCACTGCACGAGATGCGGCGCGAGCTCATCGTCCTGCGCCGGGTCGTCTGGCCGCTGCGGCAGGCGGTGGACGAGCTCCTGCGCGCGGAGCATCCGGAGATCGACGCGCGGACGCGGACCTACCTGCGCGACGTATCCGATCACGCCGTCCAGGTCATGGATCTCGTGGAGGTCGCCCGGGAGATCGTCGGCAGCCAGACGGATCTCTACATGTCCTCCGTCTCCAACCGGATGAACGAGGTCATGAAAGTGCTGACGATCATGGCCAGCCTCTTCATCCCCGTGACCTTCCTGGCCGGGGTCTACGGGATGAACTTCGCGCACATGCCCGAGCTGGCCTGGGTCTGGTCGTATCCCGCGTTCTGGGCGATCTGCGCCGCCGTCACCGTCCTCCTTCTCCTCCATTTCCGCGCCAAGGGGTGGATCGGAGGAGCCGAAGGGCGCGCGCCGCGGCCTTGAGGGGCGCCCCCATCCCGGGGTCGGCGGGGGGGCGACGGCCCCGGGGGCCCCCGCCGGGCCCGCCGAGAAATCCGAGTTTCCGGCGGCCGGGATCCCGGGGCCCGCGCCTAGGGAGTCGGCGCCTCGGGAGGAGCGCGTACACTTCTCCCCAAGACCGGAACCGGGCTTTCGCCCGGACAGGATTCGTGCCATGACCGCGACGATTCCGTGGCTCTTGCCGCTCGCGGCCCTCGGGTGCCTCGGGATGTGGCCGGCCGCCTGGCCCCCGGAGGGGCCGGCCGCTCGACCCCTCGGGGATGTCCCTGGCCTGGAGACCGACGCCCCGCCGCCCGCCGGGGTGAAGCCGGGGCTCCGGCTGACCTACCACCGGATGTCGGGAATCCTCGGCGGCCCCCCCCGTCTCTGCCGGCTCGACCGGTTCGGTCGCTGGTGCGGTCCGAACGGGGAGAGCCCGGGCGGGAAGGGCTCCGCGGGCTACCTCCAGGCGAACCTCGTCGGCCGGAGCGAGAAGGAGGCCGCGATACAGCTCGTCTTCTTCCTGTTCGAAGGCCTAGATTCCTCCGCGCCGACGAACAAGCTGGAGACGGGCTTCGTCGCCCCCGTCGGCACCGGGGGGGACCTCTGGCTTCATCCCGACGCGCTGAAGGTCCTTCTCGAGAAGGGCGCGGGCGAGCTGGTGACCCGTGTCACCAAGGAGATCGAGGGGACGCGCTACGACGCGGTTCAGATCGTGTCCATGCGCGAGGACGGCAGAGGGGTCTGGATCTACGACCTTGGGAGCGGGATTCTGCTCTACTCGAGCCAGCTCACCGCGACCCTCGGTCGATTTGGGCAGCCCGAGACCGAAGTTCACTTCAATACGTTCCAGACCTCGCGCCAGCTCAGCATCCCCTGGGCGAACGAGCCGCCGCCGCCCTGGCTCGCCAACGTCCAGCGCCTCGACTACCGCGGCCAGTTCCGCGTGGACCAATCGGGCCTCCCCCCTTCGGGGGTGATGCCCTTCCAGCTCGGGCTCGAGGTCTTGCGCCGCGGTACCGACTGGCTGCACCTCCGAGTGACCACGCCGTCGGATCCGCCGAGCGGTCTCACCGATACCAACCTCCGGGTCAGCGGGAGCCAGCAGCTCTGCGGGCTATGGATCCCCCCGCAGGGGCTGGCCAAGCTGCGGGCGGGTCAGACGATCGACAGCGATTCTCTCACGAGAGTCGTCACGAGCGTGAGTCATACCGACGGTCAGCAGGTTGTGTTCCGCCTGCAGAACCCGCGACAGCAAGCCGAGCTCACCTACCGCTGCTCCGATGGTCTGCTCGCCCGCGCCATCATCCGCGAGAGCTTGGCCGTGCCGGGCATGAGCAACGTAGTCGAGCTGCAACTGACCGGTGTCCGGTAGTGCCCCCGCCTATTCCCGTCCCCGTCGGCTCGAACGAAGGATCAGCCATGAACCGCCATCTGCCGAAGATCGCCACTCTCCTCCTTCTCGCCCTTTCGGTGTTGCCGGCCTCGATCTGCGCGGCCCCGAGGGCGAAGAGTCACGCTGCCGCGGTGCAGATCGAAGCGCAGGAGGCCGAGGCCCTGATCGCCCAGGGCCTGGCTGCGATGCGCAAGCAGGACTACGCGGAGGCGATGCGGATCCTCCTTCCCGCCGCGCAGCAGGGCTTCGCGGAAGCGCAGTGTCTGGTGGCCTTGATGCACCAGAAGGGCTACGGCACGCCGCAGAATCCGAAGGAAGCGGTGCGCTGGTACACGCTCTCCTCCCTGCAGGGCTGGATAGACGCCCTCTTCATGCTCGGGCAGATGTACTACCAGGGCGAGGGGGAGCCAAAGGATCTCACCAAGGCGGCGGACCTCTTTCTCCTCACCGCGATTACCGGAGACGCGGATGGCCTGTGGGCGATCGGGGTGTGCTTCGCCGCCGGGGAGGGACGCAAGCAGGACCCGGTCGAGGGCGGCGCCTGGCTCCTTCTCGCGGCGAACCAGAATCATCCGAACGCCAAGGAGGAGCTCGAGAAGCTCCGGCCGACGATGAGCGAGCAGGAATGGAGGGCCGCCCAGGAGATCGCGGAGCACTTCGGCGGCCTGATCGTCAACGACGGCTTCGATCCCGCGAAGATGCCCGTGGTCCCGGTGCCCCCCTTCATGGCGGAGGAGGCGCAACCCCGGACCCCGCCTCGCCTCACTCGGCCCCAGCAGGGTCAGCAGAGGGAGAGCTCCCCCGGTCAGGGGGTGCCCGGCCAGCAGGCCTTCGTCGCCCAGGTCGAGGTCGACGGCGAGCTGATGGCCACCGGCGATCTTCGCGGACGCATGCAGATCCAGTTCCCCTCCGAGGTCTACGAGGCCTTCAAACAGCAGATCTCCGACCCACGCACTCTCCTGCGCGACATGGTGTCGTCGCGCTGCGACCGGGAGATCGCCCCGGACGCCTCGGCGCGGTACGACGACGCGAGCTCGTCGGCGATCATCGACATCCATTTCTTCGGCTTCGGCCGCAACCTCGGCGGGGGGCTTTGGGAGTGGGTCCTCGAGGATCAGGCGTTTGTCGGCCTGGCCGAGGGAGAGAACGGCCGCCCACGGGCCCGTTTCGAGTTCAAGGTCGCTGACCCGGATGAGCCCATGGTGCTCCAAGGACCGGCGGACTACACCCTGCCCGCGGGCGCGAGCCAGGTGCGCTGGAGCGCGGAGGACAGCCGACTGTCGTTCCACCTGCCCTATGCCGGCCCGCGGGGCAACGGCCGGCTTCGGACGCGGTTTGCCGCGCGGGGGCGTCTGATGAGCTGCCTCTACAAGGTCTACGGGCTCGAGACCGCGTTTGCGGCGCAGTGGGTGGGCAAGGCGGTCTTCCACAACGACGGCGATGGTCCGATCACCGATCTCCGGGTGCGGTTCAAGCTCGGCAACTACTCCGAGCTCGACCTCTGGCAGAAGTTCCCGGAGGTGGTTCCGGGCCAGACGGTGGTGGCCGTCTACCATCCGGTATTGAACAAGTCGATCGCGGAGCTCACGAGCACGACGCCCGCGAACCTGCTTTGCGAGTGGCAGTACACGGACTCGGAGGGCAAGGAGCACGAGGACAGCGACGGGGGACGGATCTCGATCCTCGGCCGGTCCCAGTTCGTCTTCTCGAACCTGACCGAGGAGGAGAGCATGGGGACCTTCGAGGACGTCAACAGCAACTCCGAGCTCATCGCCGCCTGGGTAAGCCGCGACGATCCGGTGGTCAAGCAGTTCGCCGCGGCCGCCAACAAAGCCGCCGGCGGCGAAGGCGCCCCCTACAGCGACGAGGCGGCGATGAAGGTGCTGCGTGCCATCTACGAGATCTGGCAGGCCAACAACTTCACCTACCAGGGACCGGTGGGATTCGCCGACGAGAGCATGAGCTTCGACAACAAGATCGTGCAGAGCATGAAGTTCCCACGCGACGTCATCCGCGATCGCTCGGCTACCTGCATCGAGCTCGCCTGCCTCTACTGTGCCATGGCCGAGGCGGTCGGGCTCGAATCCAACCTCGTTCTGATCCCCGGCCACGCCTATCCGCTGATCGAGCTCCCCAGCGGCAACTACTGTCCCGTCGAGTGCACGGGGGTGGGAGGCGGGCAGCGCTACGGCACCGCCTCCTTCGACCAAGTGGTCCAGATCGCGACCGAGAACACCAAGAAGGCGATGGAGAGCGGCGCATTCCTGGCGGTCAACATCCGGGCCGCCTGGTTGAAGGGCGTATCCAATCCCGAGCTGGAGCAGCTCCCCCCCGACATCCTCCAGCGCTGGACGGTCGTCCTCGATTCCACTCCGAGCGGGCCGTCGCCCTCCGGGCCCGCCCAACCCGGTCCCACCCCTCCCCCCGCACCCGCCTCGGCCAACTCCTTCCTCGGCTCCTGGTCCGGCCAGGCCGAGCAGCGCCTTCCCACGGGCGAGATGATTCGTTGGCCGATGACCTTCTCCATCACCCCGGGCACCGCGGGCGGGGTGCAGGGGGAGTTCTACGGCAAGGCCACGGTGCGCAACCAGTGGGGCGGCACCCAGGTGTACGAGGTCTGGGAGTCCTTCCAGGGCCAAGTGCAAGGCGGGCAGCTCGCCATGCGCGGCACGTCCAAGACCAATGCGGTGGACGGCATGCGCTACTCCAGCCCCACCGACAGCATGACCCTCTCGATCCAGAGCGGTACGCTCGTGGCCGACGTGCAGCTCGGGGAGGGCGGCACCTTGACCTTCCAGGCGCAGCGACAGCGATAGGAGGGAAGACGGCCCACGTCGCGGGAGCGGGGGACGAGGCGCGCTCTCCCCCTCGAGTTCTGCCTCGATCGGTCGGGAGGACGGGTAGAATCGCATCGCCTTGGACACGCCTCATCCGCCTTTGATCCAGCTCGTCGTGCGCGTCGGGGTGACGGGTCACCGGGACCTGACGCGCGCGGATCGAGAGTGCCTGCGCGGGAGGGTCCGGACGGTCCTGGAATCGGCGCGGGCGGGGGCGGAAGCGGTGCTGGCGCGCCCCGATCGGGGGGGGTACGCCGACCTGCCGCCGGTGCTGCGGGTTCTTTCGCCCCTGGCGGAGGGAGCGGATCGACTCGTGGCGCAGGAGGCGCTCGACCTCGGTTTCGAGCTGCACTGCCCGCTGCCGTTCCCGCGCGAGGAGTACGAGAAGGACTTTGCCTCGCGGCAGTCTCGCGAGGAGTTTCGCACGCTCCTGAGTCGGGCTGGGCGCGTGCTGGAGCTGGACGGCCGGCGGGACAGCGAGAAGGAGGCCTACGAGATGGTCGGGCGCACGGTGCTCGACCACTGCGACCTCTTGGTCGCCATCTGGGACGGCAGCGAGATGCGGCCGCGGGGGGGGACGGGGGACATCCTCGAGGAAGCCCTGCGGGCCAGCGTCCCTTGTGTGCACATCTCGGCTGCGCCGCCGCACGAAGCACGCTACTACGTGGACGGGCCGAGCGGCGAGGTGAACACGACCGGGCTGGAGGCAGTCGCCTCCACCATGGCGGAGCTCCTCGCCCCGCCGCCTCTCGGTTCCGAGGTCGATCTCCGCGCGATCTACTTCGCCGAGCCCGCCTGGGAAGGATGGACCAGCCGGTTCTCGGGGCGGCTGTGGTCGCTGTTCCTGCGGTCCTTGGCTCCGGGCGCCGCTTCCGGGCCCCCGCTTTCGGACCTGTCCGATCCGGTCGCGGGCGTGCGCGAGCCCTACGCGAAGCACTTCGAGTGGGCGGACATGCTCTCCCAGCGATACGCGGCGCTCTTCCGGAGCTCGTACCTCGCCAACATGGGCTTCAAAGCCATGACCGTGACCTGCGGTCTCGCCGTGGCGCTGGCCCCGGATTGGCCGGCGTGGATCACGGGCTGGCTCTACTTGCAGCTCGCCTGCGTGCTGGCGGTCGTCGGGAACACGCAGCTCGGTCGCTGGCGGCACTGGCACGCCAAGTCGATCGACTATCGGCTCCTCGCGGAGCAGCTCCGCCAAGTGCGCGACCTCGCGCCGATGGCCCGGGTCTTCGCCTTCTCCCGGCCGCCCGTGCACCAGGTGGCCGGGGATCCACGGGGGAGCTGGATGAACTGGCACTCCCGGGCGGTGATCCGGGCGGTGGGCCTGCCGTCCGTGCGCTTCGACGCGTCGTACGTGGCCGCTTGTCGAACCTTGCTCGCCGAGTTCGGCATAGGACAGCAGGTCCGCTACCACGAAGCCAGCGCTGGGCGGGCCTCGAGGATCCACGAACGGCTGCACAAAGCCTCGTTCTGGCTCCTCATGGTGACCGTCGCCGCCTGGGCTTGCTACTTCTTCCTCGGGCGGACGAGCGACGCCGTCGTCTACCGCGTGGCGCGCATGCTCTCCGTCATGCTCCCGTCCTGGGTCACCGTGCTGGTTGCGATCGCGGGCTTCGGCGAATTCGGTCGCGTCGGCAAACGCTCCCTGGCGATGGCGCGCCACCTCCTCGGTCTTCGCGATCGTCTCGACGGTCTGCCGCCCGGCGTGGGTCTGGAGCCGGTCGCCGCAATCGCCCAGACTTACGCGCGATGGATGATCGAGGAGACGACCGATTGGCGGATGGTCTTCCAGGCGCACCCCATGCGGGTCTCGTCGACCCTCGTCTACTCTCTACCGAGGTGACGGCGTGAACCTGCTCGATCGACTCAAGACCAAGGGCCCCAAGCGCATCCTCTCGCTGGACGGAGGGGGAATCCGCGGCCTGCTCGCGCTCGGGTTCCTCGAGCGGATCGAGACGATCCTGCGCGAGCGGTACGGTCGCCCGGATCTCCTGCTTCGCGACTACTTCGACCTCATTGGGGGGACGAGCACCGGGGCGATCATCGCGGCCTGCCTTTCCATCGGGCAGGGGGCGGCGGAGGTCCGGGAGCGCTACCTGCGCCTCGGCGGCAAGGTCTTCGGGTCCTTCAAGTGGAAGCAGTGGCAGGCGCGCTTCGACGAACGCCCGCTCGCGGCGGAATTGAAAGCGATCTTCGGCGATCGCACCCTCGGCGACGAGTCGATCACCACCGGGCTCTGCATCATCGTCAAACGCGGCGACACCGGGAGCACCTGGCCGCTGTTCAATCACCCTGAGGGTCGGTTCTTCGCGGAGAACCGCGAGATCCTCGTGCGCGATGCCCTCCGCGCCAGCACCGCCGCTCCGGTCTATTTCATGCCGAAGAAGATCACGCTCCGGCGCAATGAGACTTGCACCTTCGTCGACGGCGGAGTCTCCATGGCGAACAACCCCGCCCTCCAGCTCTTCCTTCTCGCCACTCTGCAGGGCTTCCCTCTGCGCTGGCCCACGGGGGCCGACTGCCTGATGCTCGTTTCCCTCGGCAGCGGCAGTTGGTATACGCGGGAGGACCCCGATCGGCTCGCGAAGGCGAGGATCTGGGACTGGGCGGCGCGCGTCCCGATGCAGCTCATGGCGGACGCGAGCATGCAGAACCAGCTCCTGCTCCAGTATCTGTCCCATTCCCCCACGGCCTGCCGGATCGATGCCGAGGTCGGCGACTTGTCCGACGACTTGCTCGGCGCCCAGCCGGCGCTCCATTATCTGCGCTACGACGTCCTGCTCGAGCCCGAGGCGATGGAGGAGCTCGGCTTTGCACCCGAGCAAGCGGAGAAGCTGCGGTCGATGAGCGCAGCCGAGAACCGCTTCGACCTCGCTGCGCTGAGCCAGGCGGCGGCGAAGCGCGTCCATGTGGAACACTTTCCCGCGGTCTTCGATCTCCGGTTCGACTGATGGCTCACGACGTCTTTCTCTCCCACTCGGCCAAGGACAAGACGGTCGCCGATGCGATCTGTGCCCGCCTCGAGGGCGAAGGGGTGCGTTGCTGGGTGGCGCCCCGCGACATCCTGCCCGGAGCGGAGTGGGGGGATGCGATCATGGGCGCGATCGGCGCATGTCCGGTGATGGTGCTCATTCTGAGCCGGAACTCGAACGATTCGCCCCAGGTGCGGCGCGAGGTCGAACGCGCCATCCACCGCGGGGTGATGGTCATCCCGTTTCGGATCGAGGAGATGGAGCCGACCGGTTCCATGGAGTACTTCCTGAGCACGCCACATTGGCTGGACGCGATCCAGCCACCCCTCGAGTCGCACATCGCCCGCCTCGCGGAAACGGCGAAGGCGTTGCTCGGACAGAGCGCGCCGTCCGGTGAACCCACCTCCCGGGTCGCCACGCCAATCTCCCCCCCGGTGGGATCGACTCCCGCTCCAGCTACTCCCCGGGCTGGACTCTCGCGCCGCGTGATGCTCCTCGGCGGCGCGGCGCTTGTCGGTCTGGCCGCGATCGCCGTGACGATCCTCCTCCGGGGCGACCCGGAGCTGCCCCGGATCGTCTCCGAACCCGCGCACGGCGCGACCGACGTGTCGCTCGACATCGGCCTCCTGCGGTTCACCTTCGATCGACCCATGGCCCAGGAGAGCTGGACCGTCTGGGAATCCGATCAAGGCCGCTTCCCCGAGCTTGCCGGGGAGATCGCCGATCCGTGGCGCGGTGATCGTATCTTCGAGGTCCGGATCAAGGCGCTCGAACCACACACGACCTACGCCGTCCAGCTCAACTCCGAGCTCGTGCAGAACTTCCGCTACGCGGAGACGGACGAACCCCTGCCCGTCACCACCATCGTATTCCGGACCGGAAGCCGATAGTTCTCGCGGAAGACGCGCGGCGCGGCGACCCTCTCACGTGCCGACTGTCACGAGGGGGCTGAAGGCCACCGAAGGAGCGGCTTGCTGGGCGAAGAGCAGGTTGATCAAGCTGAAGGTCGTCTTGGATTCCAGATCGTCGTCGGCGATGTAGAACCAATGCTCGCGGTAGCGTACGGCGACGAACGCCCCTGCGGGCGGCGCGGATTGCGAGCGGATCCGGAAGATGTGACCGGTGGCCTCGAACCAATCCAGCTCGCCGCCCGCGGCGACCGGGGGCCCGGTGACTTTGCCTTCCGCCTCGTGCACGGGGGGGACCTCGACGGCCTGGGAGAGGTAGAAGAGCATGCCGAAGATCGAGCGGCTGCGGATCGATATCTCGTTCGACTCTCCGGACGCGCAGGCGCTCAGGCGGAAGCGGCTCACGTCCGCGGGCAGGCCCAAGAGGCGGCGGGTCTCCGCCACGCGCTCCGCCCACTCCGGGGGGGGCTGGGTCTGCACGTACATCCACGTCTCCTGACGCTCGTCCGCGCTGCCGCTGCCGGTGATCTCCAGTACCAGGTCGATCAGCCCGACGTCCTGCAGCTCCTGCAACCCTCGGCTGAAGCGCCGGAACTCCTCGAAACGGGGCACCTCCACCGGAGTCGGCCCGAAGGCGCTGGGGACGTTGCGCAGCGCGTTGATCTGTTCCACGCAGCACTGGGCGAGCCGCTCGATGCTCCATCCGGACTGGGCAAGTAGGATCAGGGCCTCCGGCGCGATCGGTGTGAGCATGCGCCGGGCGAACTCCTCGCCTTGCAGGGGCGTGTAGGTGATCGTCGGCCGCTCGCCGTAGGAGATGCCGGTCCCGAGGCTCCAGATCCGCTCGCCGTTCCCCTCCGCGGAAGCCGATGCCGAACCTTCGAGCGAGTACTGGGAAAGGACCGAGCTCACCGAGAGGAACTGCGGCGTGTCCCGGTAGCGCAGGCGCACCAGATTGAGCAGCATCTGCTCGTCGTTCGATTGGGCGATGGCCTGGTTGTAGTCGAAGCGCGCCGGCACGACGGTTCGGGGCCCCAGCCTGGTCACGCATCCCGGCAGCAAGCAGGCAACGAACAAGAGGAAGAAAGACCGCATTCCCATGTCCCCTGATCCTCGCTTCCGCGATTCCCCCGCGCCAGGCACAGGACTGGCGCGTCGACCCATGCTACCGGCCGGCGCAGGGGGAAACGACCAGGCGCTACCGCGGGATGCCGGCGGCGCGGCGGACCTCGGCGCTCGCGCGGGGGAGCTCCGCCCGCGCCTCCTCGAGGTGGCCGTCGGTCGTCATGCTCCAGGCGCGGGCGAGCAGGCGCTCGGAGACCGCGAAACCCGCCCAGATCCGGGCGAAGGAGCCGGCGCCGAGGGCGCGGGAGTACTCCTCGTTCCGGGCGCCGAGCTCGAAATACGGGCCGGAGAGGAGGGCGTCGATCCGCTCTCCCAGGACCCGGGCGTCGAGGGCCGCGCGCTCGGCCGCGAGCCGGTCGACCTCGCCGGCGAGCCGGTCCAGCGCGGCGGCCAGCTCGGCACGGCCTCCCAGGCCGCCGGCACCGCCGGAGGCGCGGCGGCGGATCGTCCGGCGCAGGACGAGCCCGCCGCCCAGCGTTCCGGCAATCCCGAGGAGGAAGAAGAGCCACGCGCGGGGCTCGATCGGCGGGGCGAAGCCCGCCGCGCCGATCGTGCCGAGAGAGACTCCGGCGGAGAGCACGAGGCGAGCGATCCCGGCCGTCATGGCGTCAGAGGAGGGAGTAGGAGACCTTGACCAGCGCATGGAGCACTCCGACGAGCGCGTCGCCCACGATCAGGCCGGCGGCGACCGGGAGCCCCCAACTCTCCGCGAATCGGGCGCCCCGGAGGCGCCGGACGAGGATCTGCAGGAGACCGCCGATGCCGAACACGACCATGTACTTGAACGGCAGGTACATCGACAGGCCGACCATCACCCCGAGGCCCGGCGAGACCAGCAGGGACACGAGAAAGCCGAGCACGGCGCCCGTCAGGTACTTGCCGAGCGGCACGTCGCCCCCCTGCACGATCCGGATCGCCCCCTGGAGCGCGCCGGCCTGCGGAGCGCCGAGCTCGGGCGTGCCCGGCGGCTTCGCGTCGGGGCGGCCGAGGGCGGCGGCGTGGGCGGCGACGAAGGATTCCGCGGCGGGATCGGCCGCCCGGGCCGCCGCGTACTCGCCCTCGAGGCCCGCGGCGGCGAGCCGCCGCTGGTAGAGGATCGCGGCCTGGTCGGGGCCGAAGGCGTAGGCCTTCCACAGCACGATCATCGTCGTCATCGAGACCGCCGGGCCGATCCAGCAGACGGCGAGCTGGGCGATCTGCTGCCGCCGCGGGAGGCTGCCGACGAGGTAACCGGTCTTCAGGTCCGCGATCATGTCGGCGCACATCGCGGTCGCCACGCAGACTGCCGCTCCGACCGTGACCGCCGGCACGACCAGCTCGTCGTCGGTGCCGGCGATCGCCATCATAAGGGCGATCGCGATCAGGGCGAGGCCGGAGAGCGGAGACCAGTTGGTCCGCCCCGTGGTCTGCGCCACGACGAGACCGGAGAGCCACATCCACACGCCGGCGGCGAGGGTCATCGCCACGGCGAGGGACCAGCCGGTGCGCTCGTCGCCCGCGAGCTTCACGGCTCCCAGGAGGGCGATCAGGCCCGCGATCGATGCGCCGCCCAGGAACCCGAACGACACCTCCTCGCGCGCGCCGCCCGCCCGCGCGTCTCCCCCGCGCAGGCTGGCGATCGCCGCCTTCAAGGCGGGGAAGGCGACCAGGATGCCGGCGATCGCCCCGCCGAGGATCATGCCGATGCCCACGTGACGCGAGGTGAACTGGGCGAAGTCGGCGAGGAAGGCCGTGCCCCGCCCGTAGTCGCGCGAGCCGAGCCCGAGGTCGGCGTACGCGGCGGGCACCCAGCCGAGCAGGATCGCCGCCGGCACCAGGATCCAGTAGTTGAGGAGTGTGCCGTAGAGCACCGCCAGCCCGGGCCGCCCGGCGAGGTAGCCCGCGCCGAGGCTCAACGGGCTCACCGCGAGCACGGCGGCGAGACCGGCGGGAAGGCCGAGGAACGGGCCCGCATCGAGCGAGTCGCGCAGGAAGTTCGTTCCCTCTCCCCGCGCCCAGCTCTTGGTCAGGGCCGCGATCAGGCCCGCGACCACCGCGCCCAGGACGAGCAGCCGCGCCTTCGCCACGCCGGCGCCCGGCGAGCGCAGGATGGCCGCGACGGCGGTGCCCTCCGGGAACCGCAGCCGTTCGAGCTCCACGATCTCCTTGCGCAGCGGGATGATCATCACCACGCCGAGCAGCGAGCCGGCGGCCGCCGCCAGGAGCAGCGCGGGGTAGTCGATCCGCTCCTCCAGCCCGAGGAGGAACAGGACGGGCACGGTGAAGATGATCCCCGAGTTCACCGTGTTCACCGCGGAGGCGACGGTCTGGAAGATGTTCACCTCCAAGATCGAGCCGCGCCGGAGGATCCCGCGGAGGATCCCGAACCCGAGCACCGCGGACACCGTGGAACCGACGATCGTGAAGCCGATCTGGAGCCCGGCGTAGCAGATGCCGACGTTCAGCACCAACCCGACCAGGACGCCGCCGATCAAGCTGGCCGCGGTGAGCTCGCGGTAGGCAGCGGGGCGGGACATCGACCCCATTATGGCGTCAGCGCGTCATCGCTCCACGGCCCGCGCTCCTCCGGACGACCGGAGCCGCAGTTGCTCGTACGCTTCGGCGAGCGGTTTCGCCTCCTCCCACCGCCCGAGGTCGCGGAGGAGGCGGATCAGGAGGGGGTAGTACTCCTTGCTGCCTGCCTCCAGCCGGACCGCCTCGCGGAGGGGCGCCACCGCCTCCTCGCGCCGGCCGGTCTGGGCGAGGCAGTTGCCGAGGTGATAAAGCATGAACGCCATCTGCGGGCTGCCGGCGAGGAACCGCTCGAGGATCGGGATGGCCTCGGCGTGCTTTCCCTGGCCGATCAGGGCCTGGCTCAGATAGAGCAGGCCGGCCGGGCTCCACGGCATCGCCTCCAGCTCGGCGGCGATCGCTTTCTCGGCCTCCGCGAAGCGGCGCGCGTGGAAGAGGTCGATCCCGGCCACGAGACGGGTGTGGTGGGCGATCACCTCCTCGGCGATCGGCCGCGCGGAGCGCGCGAGAGGGGGCAGGAAGCGGGGCTGGCGCGGACCGACGGAGGCGTAGCCGAGCTTGCGGAGGCTCTCCACCGTGGCGGCGTCGGGGGCGGTGCTCGAGGCGGGCGCCAGGGTGCGGGCGGCGGCGAGGGCGTTGATCTCCCGCGCGAAGTCCGCGATGACGTCCCCACGCTCGGCCGCCAGATTGCGGGTCTCGCCCGGATCGCGCGCGAGGTCGAAGAACTGCGGCGTGGAGCCGTGGATGTACTTCCCGCGCTCGTCCATCCACCCCGCCGCGTGGCTGTAGCCGAAGGCGATGTGGCTCTCGTAGCACTCGAAGTAGAGGCCGCGCCCCGGGGTCTCCTCCCCGCCGAGCAGGCTCCGGCCGTCGATCCCCGGCCGCTCCGGCAGCCCGAGCGCCTCGACCAGCGTGGGGAAGACGTCGACGCCGCTGGCGAGCGAGCGCACGCGCTCGCCGGCCCGCCGGCCGTCGGGGTAGCGCAGCAGGAGGGGCACGCGGAGCGTCGGCTCCCGGCACAGCGCCCCGTGGGTCAGCTCGCCGTGGTCGCCGAGGCCCTCGCCGTGATCGCCGGCGACGAGCACGTACGTCGCGTCGCGGGCGCCGTCCGTGTCCAGATGGTCGAGCAGGCGGCCGAGCTCGCGATCGGCATAGGCGACCTCCCCGTGGTACAGGCCGCGCTCGCCGGGGATCGCGGGCCGGAACTCGGGCGGGGGCGCGTAGGGCTCGTGAGGATCGAAGAGATGGACCCACAGGAAGAACGGACGCGCCCGGTCCCGCGCGTCGAGCCAGGCGATCGCCGCATCGATCACCTCGCCCGCCGGCCGCTGCTCGTACATCACGACTCCGCTGCCCTTCGGCGGCGGGGGCTCGGAGTAGGAATCGAACCCCTGCGCGAGCCCGAACGCGCGGCCGACGACCACCGCCGCCACGGCGGCCCCGGTCTGGATGCCGCGCGCGCGGGCCAGCTCGGCCAGCGTCACCGCGTCGTCCGCGAGGGCCCAGCGGTCGTTGCCGCGCACGCCGTGGCGCAGCGGATACAAGCCCGTCAGCATCGAGGCGTGGGAGGGCATGGTGACCGGCGCCACGGCGTGGGCGCGCTCGAACAACACGCCCTCCGCCGCCAGCCGATCGAGGCGCGGCGTGTTCCCCGCCGGCCCGCCGTAGCAGCCCAGCGCGTCGGCCCGCGTCGTGTCGAGGGTGACGAGCAGCACCGACGGTCCCTCGACCCTCCCCCCGCAGGCGGCGAGGGCGAACAGGGCGGCGGCAGCAGCGAGGCGCATCATGCCGCGACTATAACGAGCGAGGGGCGGAGGAGGGACCCGTCCTGGCGCGCGCATCGCCGCTGGGCGCGCCGCACCGTGGGGTGTACCTTGCGCCCATGCCGACCATCACCGAGCACCTCTCCCGCTGGGCCTGCGCGCTGACATACAGCGACCTCACCCCGGAGGCGATCGACGCCGCCAAGCGATTCCTGTTCGACACCCTGGGCTGCGCCCTCGGCGGTTCCCAGGTCGACGACGTCGCCCTCTTCCTCGATCACTACCGCTCCCTCGGCCAGCCGGGACCGTGCACGATCCTCGGCAGCGGCGAGCGGATGAATCCGGTCGCCGCCAGCCTGCTGAACGCGCTCATGGTGCGGGCGATGGACTACAACGACATCTACTGGAAGCAGGATCCCGCCCACCCCTCCGACCTGCTCGCCGGCCCCCTCGCCATCGCCGAATGGAGGAGGCTCGGCGGGAAGGACCTCCTGGTCGCCATCGTGCTCGCCTACGAGGTCGCCATGCGGCTGTGCCACGTGGCGATCCCGGGGATCCGGGAGCGGGGCTGGCACCACGCCACGCTCATGGCCTTCGCGGCGCCGGTGGTGGCGGGCCGGCTCCTCGACCTCTCGCCGGCCGAGATGCAGAACGCGATCGGCATCTCCGCCTGCCATCGCTTCACCCTGGGCTGCGCGGTGGCCGGCAAGCTCACGATGATGAAGAACACCGTCAGCCCGCTCTCCACGCGGGACGGCGTCGAGGCGGCGCTCCTCGCCCAGCGGGGCTACACCGGGCCGGAGGGCGTCTTCGAGGGCAAGGAGGGCATGGAGCACTGCCTGGGCGAGGGATGGGACGATTCGTGGGTGACGGATTCGCTGCCGCCGCTCGGACCCGCCGCCGCGCCGGCCCGCCGCTTTCTGATCACCGAGTGCGGGATGAAGTCGTATCCCATCGAGGCGCTCATGCACTCGCCGGTGTCCGCCACGCTCCATCTGCTGCACGCGCACTCGCTCCGCGCGGAGCACATCGAGAAGGTGAGGATCGAGAGCATCGCCCGCGCCGCCGACATCCTCTCCGATCCGGCGAAGTACGATCCCCAGAGCAAGGAATCGGCCGATCACAGCCTGCCGTACTGCATCGCCGCCGCCCTCGCCGAAGGCCGCGTGACGCCCCGGGAGTTCACCGAGGAGAGACTCTGGGACGGGCGGCTGCGGGCCCAGATGAAGAAGGTCGAAGTGGTCGCCAACGCGGAGTTCGAGCGGGCGTTCCCCGCGAAGCAGTGCACGCGCGTCACGATCGAGACCTTCGACGGGCGCCGATTCGTGCACGCCCAGGACGTCCCCAAGGGCGATCCCCGCGATCCGCTGACCATCGACGAGCTGCGCGTGAAGTTCGCGGCGCTCGCCGATCCGATCCTGAGCCCGGCGCGGCAGGCGGCCCTCGAGGAGGCGGTCTTCCGTCTCGAGGATCTCGACGAAGTGGGTGCCCTGATGCGGCTGGCGGTCGCCGATCGGTGACGCGGAGGAACGGGAGACGTGCTGGAACTCGCCGCCGGCCTGCTCCTCGCGCTCGGGCTCGCCGGCCCGGCGCGCTTCGACGGCGTGCTGCCGCTCCCCGCGCCGCGCCCGCCCTACTTCGGCGAGGCGGGGCTCGCGGAGGAGGCGATCCGCGCCCGCGCCGCGTTCTACGCCGACGAGGCGGTGCTCGCCGTGCCGCGCCGCGCCGCGCCGCCCGCCTCGCCGCCGTCGAGGAGAAGGCCCTCTACGGGCGCGATCCCCACACCTCGCTCCCCGGCGTGCGCCCCTTCCTGCCCGCGCCGGCCGCCTTCCCGGAGCCGCCGCCGGAAGACGTGATCGCGCGGGCGGAGATCGTCGACCTGAGCGACCGCCTGGAACGGGACGGGCGGCTGGTCTGGGACGCGCCGGCGGGGGAGTGGGAGATCCTGCGTTTCGGCCGGCGCAGCACGGGCGCCAACACCCGCCCCGCCCCGCGGCCGGGGCTCGGCCTGGAGTGCGACAAGCTCGATCCCGCCGCCCTCGACGCCCACTTCGACGCCTTCGTCGGCCGGCTCGTGCGCGAGGTCGGCCCGCGCCCGCTCGACCGCGCGGCGGGCTGGACCTCGCTCCATATCGACAGTTGGGAGATGGGCGCGCAGAACTGGACGGCGGGCTTCGGGGCGGAGTTCCGCGGCCGCCGCGGCTACGACCCGCTCCCGTACGTGCCGGCGATGACCGGGCGCGTCGCCGAGAGCGTCGAGATCTCCGAGCGCTTCCTCTGGGACCTGCGGCTCACGCTCCAGGAGCTCGTGATCGAGAACCACGCCGCGCACTTGAGGGACCTCGGCCGCCGCCACGGCTTCCGCCTGTCCATCGAGCCCTACGACATGAATCCGACCGCCGACCTGACGCTCGGCGGCGTGGCGGACGTGCCCATGGGCGAGTTCTGGGCCCATGGCCACGGCTTCGACTCCGCCTTCAGTTGCGTCGAGGCGGCATCGATCGCCCACACGACCGGCCGCTCGATCGTGGGGGCCGAGGCCTTCACGGCCGGCGAGAGCGAGGCGTGGCGGCTCTACCCGGCGCTCCTGAAGGACCAGGGCGACTGGGCGCTCTGCGCCGGCATCAACCGCGTCGTCTTCCACCGCTTTGCCCATCAGCCGTGGCTCGATCGGCGGCCGGGCATGACGATGGGGCCCTACGGCGTGCATTGGGACCGCACCCAGACCTGGTGGCCGCTCGCCGGCGCCTACCATCGCTACCTCGCGCGCTGCCAGTTCCTGCTCCGCCAGGGCGCGCCGGTCGCCGACGTCTGCTATCTCGTGCCGGAGGGCGCGCCCCACGTCTTCCGGCCGCCCGCTTCGGCCCTCGCGGGCGAGCTTCCCGACCGGCGCGGCTTCGCCTTCGACGGCTGCGCGCCGGAAGCGCTCGTCGCCGGGGCGCGGGTCGAGGAGGAACGCATCGTCTTCCCCGGCGGCGCGGCGTACCGGCTGCTCGTGCTGCCGGCCGTCGAGACGATGACGCCCCGCCTCCTGCGCGCCGTCGCCGCGCTCGTGGCGGCGGGCGCGACGATCGCCGGCTCGCCGCCGCAGGGATCGCCCAGCCTCGAGGAGTACCCGCGGTGCGACGAGGAGGTGGCGGAGCTCGCCGCGGAGCTCTGGGGAGGCCGGGCGCCGTCGGCGGAGGTCGTGCGCCGCTCCGCGGGCACCGGGGCGATCGTCTGGGGGGGCGAGCTTCAGGTCGCCGGCGCCGCGCCGGACGGGACGCCGGAGCTCTATCCGACCTACGAAGCGACGGCCCGGCTGCTCGCGGCACTCGGCACGCCGCCCGATTTCGCATCGGACGGGCCTCTTCGCTACGCGCACCGGCGCACCGCGGACGCCGATCTCTACTTCGTCGCCAACCGGACCGCGCGGGAGATCGATGCCGCCGGCACGTTCCGCGTCACGGGACGGCGACCGGAGCGCTGGGATCCCCTCACGGGCGCGATCCATCGCCTCGCGACGTTCGCGGAGCGCGACGGGCGCACGACGGTCCCGCTCCGCTTCGCGCCCCACCAGAGCTGGTTCGTCGTGTTCCGGGCCGAGCCCACGGCGGGCGCGCCGGTCGTGGCGAACGGCGCGGATCGACGGGAGCCGTCGCTGCTCGCGCGAATCGACGGTCCGTGGGACGTCTTCTTCGCGCCCGAGAACGGCGGGCCGGGGAGCGTGCGCTTCGCAACGCTCGGCGACTGGCGCGAGTCCGCCGATCCCCAGATCCGCCACTATGCGGGGATCGCGACGTACACGGGCGCGTTCGACCTCCCGGGGCTCCCCGCCGCTGGCCCCCGCCGCCTCGTCCTCGACATCGGCGAGGTCCCGGACCTCGCGCGCATCCGCCTGAACGGCGCGGACCTCGGCATCCTCTGGTGCGCCCCCTGGCGCGTGGAGGTCGCGGCGGCCGCTCGAGCGGGGGGGAACCGGTTGGAGATCGACGTCGCGAGCCTCTGGCCTAACCGCCTGATTGGGGACTGCGCGCTCCCCCCGGAGGAGCAGGTGGCCTGGACCACGTGGAATCCCTACGGGCCCGGCGACCCGCTCCTTCCGTCGGGGCTCCTCGGCCCGGTGCGGATCCTCGCCGGCGAGTGACGCGGAGCGGCGGCTTGCGTACGCTCCCCGAATCGCGGCGGCCCGCGCCGCCCGCGTTCCGGAGGAATCAATCATGAAGCTCTGCCGCTCGTGGTTGGCGGCTCCCGCCGCCCTGCTTTCGCTCCTCCCGGCCTGCGCCGCTCCCTCGCTCCACGGCTTCGACCCGCAGCTCGAGCGCGAGCTCGAGCCCGGGATCACCGGCGAATGGTACGACGACGACGGGGGCAAGTGGCGCGTGGAGGAGGGGAGGGGCAAGACGTACGACGTCTTCGTCACGGTGCCCGAGAAGAAGGAGGGGGAGGCCGCCGGCGAGAAACGGATGCCCCGCCTCTCGGTCGCCATGGTCCGTTTCGGAGAGCGCCGCCTGATCGACGTCGCCCTGGCCGAGGAGGAGATCGAGGAGGTCGCCGATCGCTACGGCACGCTCCTCCTCCCCGCGCATCAGTTCTATCGCCTGGACCAGGCGGGGGATCTCCTGCGGATCTTCCTGCTCGATCACGAGTGGGTCGAGACCTGGCCCGGCGTGATCGAGCTGGAGCAGCCGGACCGGTTCCCGCTCCTGACCTCCCCCCCCAAGCAGCTCCGCCACCTCCTCGAAGCCGCCGCCCGCGACGACGAGGCCTGGGAAGACCCGATCGAGCTGCGCCGGCAGCGGGACGGTTGATCGAGCGGGGGGGCCGGCGTCGCCATCCCGCCGCTCCCCGCGGCCCGTCCGGCCCCGTATACTCCGCGGCCCTCGGATTCCCATGACGAAGGCAGCGACGGAGGCCGCGGATCGCGAGGCGCTGAAGCGGCGGCTCGTCCTCGATCCGCTCCTCGAGCCCTACGCGGACGTGCTCGCGCGGCGCGTGGCGCGCGCCCGCGAGATGGAGCGACGCCTCACCGCCGGGCGCATGGACCTCGCCACGTTCGCCTCCGGGCACGAGTACTTCGGCCTGCACTTCCGCGACGGCCGCTGGGTGGCGCGCGAATGGGCGCCGAACGCCGCCGCGATCCACCTGAAGGGTCCGTTCACCGACTGGAAGGCCCGCGCGGAGTTCGCCTTCGCGCGCGCCGGGACGAATGGGGTCTGGGAGCTCGCGCTGGACGCGGGGAAGCTCGCCCACGGGGATCTCTACCGCCTCGAGGTGCGCTGGCCGGGCGGCGGCGGGGACCGGTTCCCGGCCTGGGGGCGGCGCGTCGTGCAAGATCCGCGCACGGAGATCTTCAATCCCCAGGTCTGGCGGCCGCCGGCGCCCTACGAGTGGAGGTATCCCGCCCCGCCGCCGGTGGACGGGCCGCTCCTCGTCTACGAAACGCACATCGGCATGGCCCAGGACGCGGCGCGCGTCGGAACCTATGACGAGTTCCGGCGGAACGTGCTCCCGCGCATCCGCGACGCCGGCTACACCGCCCTCCAGATCATGGCGCTCGCCGAGCACCCCTACTACGCCTCGTTCGGCTACCAGGTCACGAGCTTCTTCGCGTGCTCCTCGCGCTTCGGCACCCCGGAGGAGCTGAAGGCCCTCGTGGACGAAGCGCACGGGATGGGGCTCCGCGTCTTGATGGACCTCGTGCACTCCCACGCCAGCCGGAACGAGGTCGAGGGTCTCTCCCGGCTCAACGGCTCGCCGAGCCTCTACTTCCACGCCGGCCCGCGCGGCGACCATCCGGGCTGGGACTCGCGCTGCTTCGACTACGGCAAGCCGGAGGTCCTGCACTTCCTGCTCTCGAACTGCCGGTTCTGGCTGGACGAGTTCCACATGGACGGGTTCCGGTTCGACGGCGTGACGAGCATGCTCTACCACCACCACGGGCTGAGCCACGCCTTCACGCACTACGACGAGTACTTCGGCGGCGAGGTCGACGAGGACGCTCTCGCCTACTTGACTCTCGCCAACCGCGTCGTGCACTCCGTGGCGCCGCACGCCGTAACCGTCGCCGAGGACGTCTCGGGCCTGCCGGGCCTCGCGCTCCCGGTCGAGGAGGGCGGGGCTGGTTTCGACTACCGCTTCGCCATGGGCGTTCCGGACCTCTGGATCGAGCTCACCAAGGACACGCCGGACGAGCGCTGGAACCTGGGACGCCTCTGGCACGAGCTCACGAACCGCCGCCGCGACGAGAAGGCGATCGGCTACTGCGAGTCCCACGATCAGGCCCTGGTGGGGGACCAGACGCTGATCTTCCGCCTCGTGGGGGCGCGCATGTACGACCGGATGGCGGCGGACAGCAAGGACCTCGTCGTCGATCGGGGGATCGCCCTGCACAAAATGATCCGCCTCGTCACCCTCGCGGCGGCCGGCCACGGCTACCTGAACTTCATGGGGAACGAGTTCGGGCACCCCGAGTGGATCGACTTCCCGCGGCCGGGGAACGGCTGGTCGTACACCTATGCGCGGCGCCAGTGGCACCTCGCCGACGACGAGCACCTCCGCTACCGCCATCTGGCCGCCTTCGACCGCGACCTGATCGCGCTCGCGCGGCGCCATGCGCTCCCGAACGGCCAGGAGGACTTCCTGCTCCACCGCGACGAGGGGACGAAGGTGCTCGCCTTCCTGCGCGCCGGGCTCGTCTTCGTCTTCAACTTCCACCCCGATCGCTCCTTCCCCGGCTACTGGATCCCCGCCGCCCCCGGCGAGTATCGCGTCGTCCTCGACACCGACCGCCCCGCCTACGGCGGCTTCGCCCGCCAGGACCCCGCGGTCCGCCACCGCACCGTCACCGACCCGATCGAGCGCCACCACCTGAGCCTGTATCTCCCGGCGCGGACGGCGCTCGTGCTGGAGAAGACGGACGGCCGGCGGTGATCCGCGCGGCGGGAGTCACGCCGTCCGCGGATTCGGCTTCTCCGGGTCGATCTGGAGCTCGGTTGCGGCCCGCGTGACGAGGTCGCCGGGCACGCGGCCTTCGCGGGCGAGGGCGCGGAGGGCGGCGAAGGCGATGTGGCGGGCGTCGACCTCGAAGAAGTCGCGCAGGGCGGCGCGGCCGTCGCTGCGGCCGAAGCCGTCGGTGCCGAGCGAGACGAGCTGGCCGGGGATCCAGCGGGCAAGGGCGTCGGGCAGGGCCTTCACGTAGTCGGAGGCGGCGACGAACGGGCCCTCGACCGCGGCGAGGGCGCTCTGGAGGTGGGATTGGCGCGGCTCGGCGTCGGGGTGGAGGAGGTTCCCGCGCTCCACGTCGAGCGCCTCGTCGCGCAGGCGCTTCCAGCTCGTCACCGACCACACGTCGGAGACGACGCCGAAGCCCTCGGCGAGGAGGTCCGCGGCCAGCAGGGACTCGTTCAGGATCGCGCCGCTCGCCAGGAGCTGGACGCGAGGAGCGTCCTTCTTCCCGCGGCCCTTCCGGAGCCGGTACAGGCCGCGCAGGATGCCCTCGCGGCTCCCCTCCGGCATCTTCGCCTGCGGGTAGCTCTCGTTGGTGACCGTCAGGTAGTAGAAGACGTCCTCGTTCTCCCGATACATCCGGTGCAGGCCGTCCTGCACGATCACCGCGATCTCGTAGGCGAAGGCGGGATCGTAGGCCTCGAGATTCGGCACGGCTTGCGCCAGGAGGTGGCTGTGGCCGTCCTGGTGCTGCAAGCCCTCGCCGGCGAGGGTCGTGCGCCCGGAGGTGGCGCCGATCAGGAAGCCGCGCGTGCGGCAGTCGGCCGCCGCCCACACGAGGTCGCCGATCCGCTGGAAGCCGAACATCGAGTAGAAGAAGTACATCGGCACCATCGGCGTCTGGTGCGCCGTGTGCGAGGTTCCGGCGGCGATCAGCGACGACATCGCGCCGGCCTCGGTGATGCCTTCCTCGAGGATCTGGCCGCTCTCGATCTGGCGGTAGTAGAGCAGGCTGCCGCTGTCCACCGGCTCGTAGAGCTGCCCCACGCCGGAGTAGAGCCCCACCTGGCGGAAGAGGGCCTCCATGCCGAAGGTGCGGGCCTCGTCGGGGACGATGGGCACCAGGCGCGGGCCGAACTCCTCGTCGCGGAGCATCTTGGCGAGCATCTTGACGAGGGCCATCGTCGTCGACACCGCGGTCTCGCCGGTGCCCGCGTAGAACTCGGCGAAGACGTCCTCCGCCGGCATGGGCAGGGCGACGAACGAACGGCGGCGCGCGGGCACGAATCCGCCCAGCGCCCGGCGCCGTTCGCGCAGGTACTCGATCTCCGGGCTGTCGTCCGGGGGCCGGTAGAAGGGCGCCGAGCCGACCTCCGAGTCGGAGATCGGGATGCAGAAACGGTCGCGGAACTTGAGGAGCTCCTGCTCGTTCAGCTTCTTCTGGCTGTGGGTGACGTTCTTGCCCTCGCCGGCCTCGCCGAGGCCATAGCCCTTGATCGTGTGGGCGAGGATGACGGTGGGCGCCCCGCGGTGCTCCACGGCCGCGCGGTAGGCGGAGTGGATCTTCACCGGGTCGTGGCCGCCGATCCGCAGGCGGAAGAGCTCTTCGTCGGAGAGATGCTCCACCATCCGCAGCAGGCGTGGATCCGCGCCCCAGAAGTGCGCGCGGATGTAGCTTCCGCCGCGGACGCGGTAGTTCTGGTACTCGCCGTCGATCACCTCGCCCATGCGCTCGACGAGGAGACCCTCGTCGTCGCGGGCGAGGAGCGGGTCCCAGTCCTCGCCCCAGAGCACCTTGATCACGTTCCAGCCGACGCCGCGGAACACGGCCTCGAGCTCCTGGATGATCTTCCCGTTGCCGCGCACGGGCCCGTCGAGGCGCTGCAGGTTGCAGTTGACGACGAAGATGAGGTTGTCGAGCCCCTTGCGGGCCGCCATGGAGATCGCCCCCAAGCTCTCGGGCTCGTTGGTCTCGCCGTCGCCGATGAAGCACCAGACCCGCGCTCCGCTCGGCTCCTTCAGCCCGCGCTTCTCGAGGTAGCGCATGAAGCGCGCCCGGTAGAGCGCCTGCAGCGGCCCGAGCCCCATGGGGACGGTTGGGAACTCCCAGAACTCGGGCATGAGCCAGGGGTGCGGATAGGACGAGAGGCCGCCGCCCGGCCGCAGCTCGCGGCGGAAGCTCTCCATCGTCTCCACGCCGAAGCGGCCCTCGAGGAAGGCGCGGGCGTAGATGCCCGGCGAGGCGTGCCCCTGGAAGTAGAAGAGGTCGCCGCCCGAGGGATCGTCGTGGCCCCGGAAGAAGTGATGGAAACCCACCTCGTAGAGGGAGGCGGTGGAGGCGTACGTCGAGATGTGCCCGCCGATGCCCGGCAGCTCGCGATTCGCCCGCACGACCATCGCCATCGCGTTCCAGCGCACCAGGCTCTTGATGCGCCGCTCGAGCTCGCGATCGCCCGGGTAGGGCGGATCGTCGGCGGCGGCGATCGTGTTCACGTAGGGGGTCCGCGACGTGACGGGCAGGAGGATCCCCTGGCGCTGGGCGTGCTGCTGCAAGGCGACGAGCAGCTCGCTCGCCCGCGCGGGGCCGGAGCTCGCCAGCACGTCGTCGAGGGACTCGACCCAGTCCCGCGTTTCCTGGGCCACGCCGTCGGGCTGGCCGCGGGCCTCGAGGGGAATGGACTCGGAGTCGGTGGGGGCCGGCGAGGCGAGGGGATCGGAGAGCATCGGACGGGGAGGCGCGGAACGGGAAGCCGGCGGTCGCCGCAGTCTAAGGGAACGGATACGGTCCCGGCGCGCGCCCGGGACGGAGGCCGCCCGCGCCTCGCCCAGGCCAGCGGCGGCCCGCGGTTTCAAATCCTTGTCCGGCAAGATCTTCGGACCGCCGCCGCGGCGGCCCGCGGGCCGGGTGCGGGTGGTGGGCGCCCCGGAGATCGGCTACGCTTCCGCCGCCCGACGCGCCGCGCGGGGCGAACCTCCCCCGTCGATGCCCAAGTCGTTCTCCTCGCCCGGGATCGCCGCCGGGCTCCTGGTCCTCGCCCTCGCCGCCTACTCCTCCGCCCTGCGCGGCGGCTTCGTGTGGGACGACGAGTCCTACGTCACCGGCAACGCGGATCTGACCTCGGCGGCGGGGCTGCGGGCGATCTGGCTCGAGCGCGAGGCAAGCCCGCAGTACTACCCGCTCGTCTTCACGACGTTCTGGGTGGAGCGCCATCTCTGGGGGCTCGCGCCCTTCGGCTACCACCTCGGGAACGTGCTCCTCCACGCCGGGAGCGCGATCCTCCTGTGGCGGCTCCTCGTCCGGCTGCGCGTGCCCGGCGCCCTCTTCGCCGCGACCCTCTTCCTGCTGCATCCGGTCGGCGTCGAATCCGTGGCGTGGATCACCGAGCGCAAGAACGTCCTCTCGCTCTTCCTGATGCTCGGCGCGGCCTCGGCGTGGTTCCGCTTCCGACCCCTCGCGCCGGCAGAGGGGCCCGCCGGCGCGGCCGGCGCGGCGGCGCCGCAAGGAGCCGTCCGCTGGTACGGCCTCGCGCTCCTCCTGTTCGCCGGCGCGCTCCTCAGCAAGTCGGTCACCGCCGCCCTGCCGGCGGCGATCCTCGTCATCCAGTGGTGGAAGCGGGGGCGGATCCGCCCGGCCGACGTCGCGCTGCTCCTCCCGATGCTCGTCCTCGGCGGCCTCGCCGGCGGGAACACCGCCCGCCTCGAGGTCGAGCACGTCGGCGCGCAAGGGCCGGAGTGGGAGCAGACGATGGGCGAGCGGCTCCTCATCGCGGGGCGCGCGCCGTGGTTCTATCTCGGGAAGCTCCTCTTCCCCCATCCCCTCGCCTTCTTCTACCGGCGATGGACGGTCGATCCGGAGGAGTGGCGGCAGTGGCTCTTCCCGGCGGGCGCGGTGGTCCTCGTCACGCTTCTCTGGGCGTTGCGGCGGCGCCTGGGGCGCGGGCCGCTCGCCGCCGCGCTCCTCTTCGGCGGGCTCCTCGTCCCGGCCTCGGGCCTCTTCCCGCTATTTCCGCAGCGCTTTTCCTTCGTCGCCGACCACTTCCAGTACCACGCCTCTCTCGGGCCCCTCGTGCTCCTCGCCGCCGGCGGGGCGCGGCACTTCGCCGCCGCGGAGCGCCGCGGGATCGGTCGCGCGCTCGCCGCCCTCGTGCTCGTCGGCCTCGGAACCCTGACTTGGCGCCAGGGGCGCGTCTTCGCGAGCCTCGAGACGCTCTGGGCGGACACGGTTGCCAAGACGCCGACGAGCTGGGCGGCCCTGCTCCACCTCGGCCTCCTGCGCTACGACGAGGGGCGCACCGCGGAGGGGCTCGCGCTCGCCGAGCGCGCGGTGCGCTACGCCCCGGCGGTGTCCGAGGCCCAGATGAGCCTCGCCGGGATGCGTGCGGCGGAGGGGGACGTCGAGGGAGCCCTCGCCCTCTACGGGCCGCTCCTGGCGGCGCGGCCCGTCGCCGAGTCGATCCCCATCGAGGTCGCCACGCAGCTCGGCAAGAAGGGAAAGCGGCGGGACGCCATCCGGCTCCTCGAAGGCCTCGAGCGCCTCCGCCCGATGTCCGCCGCGATCCAGGCGCGGCTTGGAGCTGTGTACGCCGAGGAGGGGCGGCGGGAGGAGGCGCGCGCGCGTCTCCGCGCGGCCGTGGCGCTCGACCCGCAGAACGTCGAAGCGCACTTCAATCTCGGCAACGTCTACGCCCAGGAGGAGAACTGGGCGGAGGCGATCCACCACTTCCAGGCGGTGGCGAGCCTCCAGCCCGACTTCCGGGACGTGCAGCGGCGCCTCGCCGTCGTTCGGCAGAAGGAGCGGGGGGGGCGGTGAGCGGCGGCGCGCTCGCCCGTTGGCTCCCGGGTGTTGGTCTCGCCCTGTATCTCCTCGGCTGCCTCGCGCTCTGGAGCGGCAAGGCCTGGAAGCCGGAGTGGGACGGGGCGGTCTACCTGGAGACGGCGCAGTCCCTCGCCGCCGGCGAGGGCTACGCGTACCGGGGAGAGCCCTTCTTCCTGCGCCCGCCCGGCCTCCCCTGGCTCCTCTCCTTCGTGGTCGCGCCGGCGGGATTCGACCCCGCGCGGGCCGGCGCGGTGAACGGGATCGTCATGCTCTTCGCCGGGCTCGCGGCGGCGGCGATCTTCGCCGCCGTGCGCCGCGGGCACGGGCCGTGGACGTCCTCCGCGGTGGCGGCGCTCGCCGCCTCGAGCCCCCTCTTCCTCCAGCTCTTCGGGTGGACGCTCGCCGAGTACCCCTTCGCGGCCAGCGCCTTCGCCGGGATCGCCCTTCTGGAGGCGAGCTTCGGCGCGCGGGGGAGGACGCCGCGCCGGGTGTGGATTCTCGCCGCGGCGGGCGGAGCGTGCCTCGCGGCGGCGATCCTCTTCCGCACCGTCGGCGTGCTCCTCCTGCCGGGCGTCGTGCTCGTCGCGGCGTGGCGCGGCCGCGGGTGGGGGCGGCTCGCCGGGCTTCTCCCGGTGGCGATCGCCGGCCTGCTCGTCGTGCCGTGGTTCCTCCACGCCCGCGCCGCCGCGGCACGGGCCGAGGTGCCGGTCGAGCAGGACCTGCTCCTCGACTACGGGACGGCGATGTTCCACGTCGATCCCGGCGATCCGGGCTCACCCCGCGTCGATCTCGCCGGCTGGCGCGGGCGGATCGCGGCGAACGGGTCGCGCCTCGCCGCGGACCTGACGGCGGGGACGGTGCACTTGCGCGCCGGCGGCCTCGCCGTGCAGATTGCCGTCCTCGCCCTCGTCCTCGCCGGCCTCGTCCTCGCCGTGCGCCGGCGCGGGCCCACCCTGCTCGAATGGCTCGCCCTCGCCTACACGGCGCTCCTCCTGACGTACTTCGCCTACGACCCGCGGCTCGCGATGCCGCTCGCGCCGCTCGTCTACCTCTACCTCGTCACCGCCGCCGGCGAGCTCGGGGCGTGGCTCGCGCGCCGTGCGGGACGCCCGATCCTGCGGCCGGCGGTGGGGGCGGCGGCGTGCGCGGGGCTCCTGGCGGCGAGCGGGGCCTCCCTCGCGGCCCGTCCGGGGGAGGGAACGGACCTCGGCGCCTCCTACCGCGCCATGGCCGACTGGATCCGCGCCGAGACGCCGCCGGGCGCCCGCATCCTCTGCAACCAGGCCCCGATCCTCGCCCTGCTCACCGATCGGCCCTGCTACACCTACCGCTTCGTGCGCTCGGCGGACATCCTCGCCAAGTACGACATCGACTATGTCCTCTTCGACGCTTCGCCGCCGCCGCAACTCGAGCCCCTGGTGCGCGCTCGCCGCGTGCGGCACTGGGCGATCGAGCTCGGCGCCCCGGGGCGCGCGACGATCGTGCAGGTGAAGCGGTAGCGCGGCGAATCAGTCGCCGCCGCCGCCCTTCCCGGCGTAGCCGAGGCCCCGCAGGATGCGCTCCTCCTCCGCGCTCAACGCGCGCGTCTGGCCCGGCAGGCTCTCGCCGGCGTCGCGGGCCAGGAAGGCGGCGTACCGCTCCTTCATCGCGGCGACGACGTCGGGGTGCTCGGCGGCGAGGTCGCGCTCCTCGCCGGGGTCGGCGGCGAGATCGTAGAGGCGGGGCGCCTGGCCCTCGCCGAGGTGCAAGCGCCAGCGGCCGTCGTTCACCGCGCGCCGCCTGGGGGAGCCGTCGTCGAGGCCGAGCATCTGCACGGCCACGCGACCGGCGGGGAGCGAGCGCGCGAGGAGGCTCGTGCCGGGGCCGGAGCCGGGCGCGAGCCCGAAAGCGGCGAGCACGGTGGGGAAGAGGTCGAGCTGGTTCACGACCTCGTCCACCCGCCGATGGCCCTCCGCCTCGCGCGCGCGGGGGTGGGGCATCCCGGCGGGATAGCGGACGAGCAGCGGGACGCGCAGGAGCTCGCCGCTCAGGCTCTCGCCGTGGCAGAACCAGTAGTCGTGCTCGCCGAGGGACTCGCCGTGGTCGGCGCTGAAGACGACGAGGGCGTCCGCGAGGAGGCCCCGCGCGCGCAGGAAGTCGAGGAGTCGCCCGACCGCGGCGTCGAGGTAGCGGATCTCCGCGTCGTAGCGGATGCGGTAGTACTCCGGGTGCCGCTCGTCGCCGAGCCGCTGGTAGACGGGGATCCCGCCCTTGCCCTCCTCGCCGGGGGCGAAAGGCACCGGCGCCTCGTCGCCGAGCGGCCGGTCCACCTCGCGCACGAAGCTCTCCGGGGCGACATAGGGGCCGTGCGGGTCCTGGTAGTGCACCCAGAGGAAGAAGCGGTCCTCGCCGGCGTCCAGCGCCCGCTCGAGCCAGCGGATGGCGGCGGCGGTCGTGGCGGGCGCGACGCGCTCCGGCATCCCGCGTACCGCCTCGCGCGAGGTCATCGTCGCGTCGTAGTGGGCGAAGCCCTGCCGGACGCCGAATTCGGGGGGCATGCCGGGGGGATTCACGAGCACCCAGTTCGACACGACCGCCGCCGTGGCGATCCCCGCGCCGGAGAGCCTCTCGGCGATCGTCTGCACCTCCGAGGGGAGGAACTGGCGGTTGTGCTCGACCCCGATCGCCGCCGGGAGGCGCCCCGTGAGCATGCTGCACACCGAGGGCAGCGTGAGCGGCGCGGTCGAGTAGGCGCGGTCGAAGACGATCGCCTCCCGGGCGAAGGCGTCGAGCGCCGGCGTCGTCGGCTGCGGGCAGCCGTAGACGCCCATCCGATCCGCCCGCAGGGTGTCGCAGGTGATGAGGATCACGCGGCGCGCGGGCTGGAGCTCGCCGTCTCCGCAGCCGCCGAGAAGGGCGGCGAGGAACAGGGGGAGCGCCGCAAGAGGGCGCGCGGATCGTCGGCGAGGGGGCATGGAGGGCGATTCTAATCGCGATCCGGGGCGGGACGCAGATGCGCCGTCCCGCGCAGGACGTCGCCGGCGCCGAGCGTGCGCCGGCGATCCGCCCAGTGGGCGGCGAGGAAGGTCTCGCTGCCCGGGCCCACGGTCTCCGCGACGAGGAGGCGGATCGCGTCGCCGGAGACCCACGTGCGAGTGTGCTGGGAGCCGTCGGAGAGGACCTCGAGGCGGCGGCGCTCGGAGTCCCGCAGGGCGACCGAGCGCACGTTCCGCTTCGTGGCGCGGAAGGCGTTCGTCCCGGTCGGGAGCTGGTCCTCCTCCCAGCGCCAGTCGGGCTTCGTGTCCAGGCGGTCGGGGGCTCCCCCCGGCACGCGGAAGGCCCGGGCGCGGCCCGTGTTCCCTCCGAGGTGGTCCTCCGGGTACGCGCTCCACTGGCCGTCGCGCTCCCACTGGAGCTCGTCGAGCCGGGCGGGAACGAGGAAGACGACCCCTTCCTCCTGCACCTCGACCGGCTCGCCGCGGTGCGCGAACTCGTAGGTGAGGCGGAGCTCGCCCGCCCCGTCGATCTCCATCGCGAACCACCCCGCGGTCTCGCCATAGGCGCCGCGCGCGGTGACGGTGGCCGTGCCCTCGCCCTCGGCGACCTCGAGGGCTTCCAGCCGCCAGCCGGTGTGCACCGGCACCGGCTCGAGCGACCCGGGCTCCTGGACCTCGAGGAAGAGCGTGTACTTCTGCTCGAGGGAGGCGATGTGGAGATACGGGCCGCCGCGCACGAGCTCCTGGCCGGCGGCCGTGCAGCGCGCGGCGCCAGTCGCCCGGTCGAAGGACCACGTGATGTTGCCGGCGACGACCTCGAGGCGATCGGCGAACGAACGCCGCTCGGGGGTTGGAGCGGGGTCGGGCGACGGAGGGGCAGGCGGCGTGCCGATCGTCAGCAAGTACTGGTCGATCACCCGTCCCGATCGCTCGCGGCAGATCACCGGCAGCGAATCGCCCGGTCCGAGCGACAGGTCGGGCTCGCGGAGCAAGATGCGCACCGTTCCTTTCGTGCCCGGCGCCCCGGAAGCGACCACGTTCGAAGACGTAGGCTCCTCCCCTCCCGGCTCGCCGGGGTGGTCGGGGAGACCGCGGTCGGAACGGCGGCTCGGGCGGCCGACTTCGATGCCCAGCTCCGCGAGGTCCGTCCACTCCATCCGGTTCTCCACCGCGAGGACGATCTCCTCGCCCGGGGCAGGGACCGGGACCTCCGTCGTGAGGAGGCGCAGCGGCGAGTAGCACTTCTGGATGTGCCAGAACTCCGGCTTCTTGCGCCGCCAGCCGTCGAGGGGGCCCCAGCTCCCGTAGCCGACCTCGCGCTCGCCGACGAGGAAGCGATCGTCGACGCCCGACCAGATGGCGCCGCCGATCACGACCTCGCTCGCGAAGATCTTCTCCCACATCGGCGCGAGCGCCTCGCCCCAGACGTCGCGCAGGCCCGGGTCGTGGATCAGCTCTTGGCGGTTGTAGACGTTCAGGTGGCAGTACTCGCCGAAGTAGAGCGGCCGATCGGTGCGCGTCGCGATCTCGGCGGGGAAATCGGGCCCCGGGTAGTGGAAGTTCGCGATCGGGAGATCGCTCCCCGCGTTGTTGAAGCCGCCGTAGGCCTGGTCGTGGAAGACGAGGGGGCGCGTGGGGTCGGCGAGGCGTGCGGTCGCGGCGACCCGGGCCCAGCTCTCGCTCCAGACCGACTCGTTGCCGAGCGACCAGAGGATCACGCTCGGGTGGCTGCGGTCGCGCTCGATCGTCTCCAGGGCGAAGCGCGCGAGGTAGGGGAGATAGCGCGGGTCGCGGTAGTCCCACTCCTTCCACGGGGAGGCCGCGCCGTGGCCGACCCACGTGATGGGGGACTCCACTTCGACGTAGAGCCCGAGCTCGTCGCAGGCGTCGACGAAGCTCTCGTCGGGCGGGTAGTGGGACGTGCGGACGTGGTTCACGTTCGCCTCGCGGAAGAGCCTCGCGTCCTCGAAGCTCAACTCCCCGCCGACGGCGCGGCCGAGGCGCGGGTGGGACTCGTGGCGGTTGATGCCGCGGAGCTTCGTGCGCCGGCCGTTCACGCGGAGCTCCCTCCCGCAAACCTCGACCTGGCGGAAGCCGATGCGCTTCTCGAGCGTCTCCAGCGGTGCGCCGTCCGCGGTGAGGCGCAGCGTCAGGCGGTAGAGGTTCGGGTGCTCGGGATGCCACTTCGCCGGGGCGGCGACCGCCATCTCGAGGACGTGGTCGGCCGCCGCGCCGGGGGCGGGCGCCGGCAGGCGGAAGGAGGCGGCGAGGGGCGCGGGCTCGGGCCCGACGCGGAGGGGCGCGAGCTCCATCTCGACGCCGACCTCCCGGGCGGCGGCGACCGGAGCCTCGCCGGCGAGCGTCAGAAGCACGCGCAGCGTCGCGGCTGCGTACCGCTCGTCGAAGATCGTCACGACTTGGAAGCGCGCCGCGTGCACCGCCGGCACGGCGAAGAGCGTCATCGGCCGCAGGATCCCGCCGAGCGGATGGCGTGCGTAGCCCGAGCCGTAGGTCAAGGCGTCGGCGAGGCAGGCGGTCGTCATGGCGATCGCGATGGTGCACGAACGGCCCGGCGTCACGAGGTCCGTCACGTCCACCTCGAAGGGCGTGAATGTGCGCTCGGAGACCGCCGCCTCGTGTCCGTCGATCCAGAGCACCGCTCGGCCGTAGATCGCGTCGCAGCGGAGCTTCACCCGCCTTCCCGCCCAGACCGCCGGCACCTCGACGACCCTCCGGTAGCCGACGATCCGCTCCGCCGGCAGATCGAATCCCTGCATCGCCCACTCGCCGGGGACCTGGATCGACGTCCAGCCCGCATCGTCGGGGTCCGGATCGGTCGCGAAGCCCGGCGGCGGATCGGGGTGGAACTGCCACGTCCCGCCGAGATCCCGCTGGAGGTCCCCCTCCCCGAGGCCGGCGACCGCCGCCGGCCGCGGCGTCAAGACCGGGCGCGGCAGATCCACCGGCGCCGCCGGCGGGCGCTCCTGCGGACCGCGCGGCAGGGCGAGGAGAGCGAGGAGGACGAGGATCGCGAGTGCCTTCGCCATCGCGTCACCCGAGGAGCCGCTCGACCGCCGCCCGGAGCCGCCGCTCGCCGGCGGCGAGCTCCTTCCCGGCGATCCCGTCCACGCCGTAGAGGGCGACGCGGTCGCAATCCTGGATCCCCACCGCGAAGAAGACCGCCCGCTTCCAGAACGCCCAGGCGAGGCTCCGGAACACGATCGTGTCGACGATCTTCGCCGCCCCGAAGGTCTGCACGACGAGCGCCCGGCGCCCGGTCAGGATCCCCTCCGGCGGCCCCTCCTCCGACTGGCGGACCGCCACCGAGTGCACGAAGATCCGGTCGATCCATCCCTTGAGGATCGCCGGCGGCGCGAACCAGTAGACGGGATGGACGAGGACGTAGACCTCCGCCCAGCGCACGTCCTCGCAGTAGCGCGCGGCGAGCGGGTCCTCCGCCGGCGACGGCGGCCGCGCGAACCGCTCGCCCTCCGCCAGGCGCAGGCGGGGGTCGAAGCCGTCGGCGAGGAGATCGTGGACGCGGACCTCGGCGCCGCGGCGGGCGAGCTCCTCGCGTACGACGCCGGCGAGATGGTGGCCGAGCCCGGTCCGGCGGGCGCTGCCGAGAACGAGGAGGACGCGGTGCGGCAGAGGCATCGGAGAAGCGGATCAGGGGAGGAGGTGGATGAGGAAGACGGCAAAAAACGTCCAGCCCACGGCGAAAACGGCCTCGCGCTGCCCGATCCGGCGCAGGTCGGCGCGGGCGAGCCCCTTCTGCGCGCCGACGAACCGGCGAATCGTCAAGGTGCGCCACACGAAGAACGGCACCAGGAGCGCGAGGAGGACGAAGCTCTCCCGCCACCGCGCGCCGCCGGCGCAGGCGGCCGAGGGGGCGGCGACCACGAGGGCGCACACCGCGAGGGAGAGGGCGAGGGGGGACTGGAACCCGCGCTTCTCCGCCACCCACGCCGAGAGCCCGGCGGGGAAGACCGCGGCGAGGCCGTAGGCGAAGAACGCCGGATTCGCGCCGAGCTCGACGGCGAGCAGCGGGGCCAGGACCGCGACCCCGACCCCCGCCGC
>JBFMCU010000010.1:38668-110069 GCA_040754415.1 Planctomycetota bacterium | reverse complement strand
ACAGCAGCCCTCGGCATCGGCGCGGCGCATTGAATCCCCAAGTCCCCGGCGTGGCCAGGCCATAGCGCGGATCGAGTCCAACAAGCTCCTTGTCGCGGCTTCGCGCGACAAGAAGCCTTAATTCGTTCCGTCGCTGAGACGCGCTAGGCTGTGATACTCGCCCGCGGCCACTTCGATGTATGTGAGCCCCGGAGGAGGCGCGGGCACGTCGCACTGGCCGTAGTTGTTGTACCCCCAGGCCAGGACCGTGCCGTCGCTGCGGAGCGCCAACCCATGGCTGGAACCTGCGACCACGTCGATGTAACTGAGACCGGGTGGCAGCGCGGGTACATCGCACTGGCCGAGGTCGTTGTCTCCCCATCCCACGGCAGAGCCGTCACTGCGGACCGCCAGGCCGTGCCAGCCTCCCGCCGCGACATCGACGTACGTGAGCCCCCCCGGCAGCGCGGGCACGTCGCACTGGCCGTAGGTGTTGTCTCCCCAGGCCACGACCGTGCCGTCGCCCCGACGCGCCAGGCTATGCCCAACTCCGCCGGCCACTTGGACGAAGGACTCGTGATGCCAGGCGCTGTTGAGCGCGTAGTGGCCCCAGCCCGCGATCTCCTCCTGCGCGGAGGCTCCCCGGGAGCCGGCGAGCAGAACCGCGCTCGCCGCCGCCATGATCAGCGTGCCTCTCCCCAACTGCGCGCTCCAGGGACCCGCCTCGATCTCGCCCGCCGTGTTCTTCCGCGTCCGTGCCATGGCAGCGCTCCTCGGCCGAAGCTCCCGGCGGCTCGCTCCCTCCTTGGCTGGCACCACTCCGGCGCCGCCCGGGGTGGCAGGCCGCCCGGTCTCGCCTTCACCCCTGGAAGCTACCCCCATCTTCCGAGACTCGCAAGCCAGCCTCGGCCGGGTGCGACGGGAGCAGAGACCGGCTGGACAGAGAAGAGTAGGAAACCCCAGAAACCGGCCTCGGCATGGCCGCCAGGGCCGATTCTGGCCGACCGCATCCTCGGCTCCCCGCGTGGATCCGGGGGATCTCGGCGTCTCTCGAGCAGACCGGGCGAGAGGATCCTCGGCAAGCCGCCCGACTCAAGGAGATCGTGCTCCGCGGCGCCGACGACTTCACGAACATCAACCTCGGCGGGCTCACGCGGGAGGGCGCCGACGCGGTGAACGAGCTCTCCTACCTCCTGCTCGAGGTGATCGACGAGATCCACCTCCTCCAGCCCCAGGCGAACGTCCAGATCGCCGCCCGGACGCCCGATCGCTTCCTGAAGGCCGCAGGCCGGCTCATCCGCAAGGGCTACGGCTACCCCGCCGTGTTCAATGCCGACGCGGTGGTCGCCGAGCAGGTGCGCGCCGGCAAGGCGATCGAGGACGCGCGCGAGGGGGGCACGAGCGGCTGCATCGAGACCGGTTGCTTCGGCAAGGAGGCCTACGTCCTCACCGGCTACCTGAACGTGCCGAAGATCCTCGAGATCGCCCTGCACGACGGCGTGGATCCCGCCACGGGCCGGCGGATCGGCCCGCCGACCGGCGATCCGCGCTCTTTCTTACGAGCTTCGACGAGCTCCACCGGGCCTTCGAGCGCCAGCTCGCGTGGTTCGTCGACGTGAAAGTGGCGGTGAACCAGTTCCTCGAGGCGACCTTCGCCCGCGAGCTGCCGGCCCCGTTCCTCTCCATCTTCATCCGCGACTGCATCGCCCGGGGCCGCGATTACTACGACGGCGGCCCCCGCTACAACACGACGTACATCCAGTGCTGCGGGATCGGGACGATCACCGACAGCCTCTCCGCGCTGCGCACGCTCGTCTTCGGGGCGGGGAAAGTGGGCATGGCGGAGCTGCTCGACGCCCTCGCCGCCGATTTCGCCGGCCGCGAGCCCCTGCGCCAGCTCCTCCTGAACCGCACGCCGAAGTTCGGCAACGACCTCGACGAGGCCGACGACTTGATGCAGCGGGTGTACGGATCGCTCCTCGCGGCGATCGACGGACGCCCGAACACGAAGGGCGGCCGCTACCACCTGAACATGCTCTCGACCACCTGCCACGTGTACTTCGGCACGCGCCTGGGGGCCTCTCCCGACGGACGGAGCGCGGGCTTCCCCATCTCCGACGGCACCTCGCCCGCCCACGGCGCCGACCGCCGCGGCCCGACGGCGGTGTGCCGCTCGCTCGGCAAAATGGACCAGGTGCGCTCGGGCGGCACGCTCCTGAACCAGCGCTTCCTGCCCTCCGTGCTGGAGGGCGAGGCCGGCATCGAGAAGCTCGCGAGCCTGATCCGCACCAACTTCCCCCTCGGCGGCCACCACGTCCAGTTCAACGTCGCCGGCACCCCCACCCTGCGCGCGGCCCAGGAGCGCCCGGAGGAGTTCCGCGACCTCCTCGTCCGCGTCGCCGGCTACAGCGACTACTTCGTGGACCTGGGGCGCGACCTCCAGGAGGAAGTGATCGCGCGGACGACGCAGGAGGGGTTCTGAGGCTTCCCGCCGGCCGGGAGGGAGCTCATACTGACGAGCCACGCCTTGATCGAGGTTCACGAGCGCGTCCACCGCAGCCTGCAGGAGCTCGTGGAGCATTGCGGCGACCTGGGACCGGGGGATCTGAACCGTGAGCTCCCCGGTTTCGGCTACCCCACGGTGCGCTTGCAGCTCCACCACGTCATCGGGGCGGAGGAGTACTGGGTGGGCGTGCTGCAGGGCCGGGTCGAGGCCGACGAGAACGACGCCGCCTACCCCACGACGGCGGCCCTCGAGGCCTACCGCCGGCGGGTCGGCACGGCCACCGCAGCCTACCTGGGTGCCGTGGCGGCGGAGGAGCTGAACACCCCGCGTCCGATGCGGACCTGGGGCGGTCGCGAGCGGGTTCTCGTCCCGGCCCACGTGATCCTGCGGACGATGATGCACGTCTACCACCACCTGGGACAGGTCGCCGCCATGTGCCGGCTCCTGGGAAGGCCGACCGAGGGCCGGGACCTGAACTACCCGACCGCCTGAGCGCGACGGCGAGGACCGTTCAGCACGGAGGTCACCCCAGGATGTCGCCGTCAGCGTGGCCGAAGGGTGACGCCGACCACGAATTCCTCGAGCTCCTCTCCGGCCCCCTTCGAACCGGACTCCGCCCCGACGAGCGTCGAGTGGCGCACCTCCCAGTCGGTGGGCGCCGCCCCCCACTCGACGTACAGCTCCCCGCGAGCATCGGTGGTCCCGGCGGGCGTTCCATCCAACCAGAGCTCGGCGCCCGGAACTCCCTGCCAGCCGTCGCGGTTCTTCACGACGAACAGCCGGCTCCAGCCGGACGGCAGACGAATCGGGATCGTGCGCTCTCCGGGGCTCGGAGGTCTCCCGGACCCTCGCCAGGCGCGGCGACCTGGGCTCCAGACCGCGCATTGGAAGTCGTCATCGAAGGCGAAGGCGGCGATCTGGCCGTCCACGGGCTCGAGCATCTCCCAGACCCGCTCGCCCCGCGCCCACAGCTCCCACCGGTCGAGCTCGCTCCCGTCCTCGGCGCGCACGTCGAAACGGACGGGCTCGGCCGGGGCGGGCAGCTCGAGGAGGAGGTTTTCCACCGGCGGCACGAGGTGTCCCAGCGGCAGGTGCCAGCTCACGTCGCCGTGACCGTGCACCTCGATCGCGTAGTCGCCGGCGTAGACCTGCTCCCACGCGAAAACGCTCTCGTAGCGCCCATCGGGAAGCTCTTCCCACTCGTCGCTGTGCCAGAGCGGATGGCGGGGCGGGTCGAGGGTGCGAACGAGCTGGACATCGATGGGCACGTAGGCGGCGCTGCGCAGGCGGAGGCGCACCGGACCGGCGAGAGGGATGGGCTCCCAGGGGAGCTCTCCCAGGTCCAGTACGCCTTCGACGATCGTGAAGCAGACGGGCGTCGCCGTCACGGCCTCATCCCGCACCTCGAGGCGGTAGGCGCCCGGCTCGAGGTCATCGATGCGGAAGCCTCCCTGGACGCCGGCATGCGCCCACACGAGGGGTGGCGCGCCCTCGGTGCCCGGCAGGAGGGCGATCTGGGCGCCGCCTCCCTCGATCGGATCGACGGAGACGAAGCGGCCGACCACCGCGCATCTCTCGTGCAGCGTGATCCGTACCCGCTCGGGGTGCACGCCGGGGCCGCCCCCGACCCGCGCCCCGCCCCGCCACATCCCATCGCGGCTCTCGACGGACAGCCACAGCGGATCCTGGGCCGGGACCAGCAGCCCCCGGAAGCGCACCCAGGGCGAACGCGAGGCGTCCGGCCGGTCTCGCAGCAGCGTCGTGGGCGTCCGGGACCACGGGGTGTCGCCCGCCTCCCGGTGCGCGGGCGGATCCACGTAGAGGCGCGCACGCACCTCGCTCCGGCCGAGACCGTCGGGGAGCGACAACTCCAGGGAGTACGTCGGCCCGACCGGGATGGCAACGTCGAGCTCGGGTCCAGCCGGGTCGTGCTCCATGCGCGTGGTCCGGTCGGCGCCGTCGGCGGGGAGCTCCTGACCCGTCACGTCCCAAAGGTCCAGAGTCAACATGCCCGCCGGGTAGGGGACGGGAGTCGCGAAGCGGCCCTCGGCGTCGGTCTCCACCACGCATCCGCCCTCGCCGCCCATCGATACGCCCAGCAGATACCAGGGCACGGGCTCACCGGTCTCCCGGTCGAGCAATCGGCCGCGCACGCTCGCCGCGGCGGGAGGGAGGTCCGGCACGAGGACCGCGGAGCGCCCCCGCCTCGTGTCTGTTTCCCGATCCCCCGGTCCGCCCGGCGGCGCGAGCCGCGAGGTCGGGGCCTCGGGCTCGACGGCGGTCGCCTGCGGTTCGGGCAGGTCGGAGACCGGGCTCCCCCCGTGCCACCAGGCCCACAGAGCGAGGGAGCCGAGGAGAAGAGCGAGGAGGGCAGGGGCGGAGCGTCGCATGCGGGTGGAGGGCCCGCCCTCACATCGCCCGGCGCAGAGCGGCGGTGAGTTCGGCGTCGGTGAGGTTCACCGGGTTGGTCCGCATGCTCGAGCCGCGGGCGCCGGCGACGATCGCCGGGAGGTGCTCGTCACGGACGCCCAGCGCGGCGAGGCGGGGCACGCCGAGCTCGGCCTGGAGCGCGTGGAGGCGTGCGAGGCCGGCGCGGAGGGCGGCGGCGCGATCGGCGAAGCGGCGGTCGAGGAGCGCCTCGGCGGCGGCGGCGAAGCGGCTCGCGACGCGCTCCTCGGCGGGCGTGCCGCGGGCGGCGGCGAGGTTCGTCTCGACGACGGCGGCGAGCATCGTGCCGCACGCGACGCCGTGGGGGATCGGGAACTGGGCGCCGAGCGGAGAGGCGAAGCCGTGCACGGCGCCGAGGCCGGCGTTGGCGAGAGAGATCCCCCCGAGGAGGCTCGCGAGCGCCATCCCCGCGCGCGCCGCGGCATCCGCCGGGTCGGCGACGTAGGCGGGCAGGGCGCGCGCGGCGGCCCGGATCCCGGTCAGGGAGAGGGCATCGGTCAGCGGACCGGCGTTGCGCGAGAGGGTGGGCTCGAGGACCTGGGTGAGCGCGTCCAGACCGCAGGCGGCGCGCACGGGACGGGGCACGCTCGCGAGTAGGTCGGGATCGACGAGGGCGACGGTCGGCAAAAGGAGCGGCGAGCGGATGCTCTTCTTGTAGCCGGGGCCGCTGACCACCGCGTTCTTGGTGGCCTCGGAGCCGGTGCCGGCGGTCGTGGGCACCGCGATCAGCGGGACCGGCGGCCGCGCGAGGACGAGGCCCTTCCCGACCCCCTCGAGGTAGTCTTCGAGCGAGCCCGGATTCGTGAGCATCCCGGCCGCCGCCTTGCCGCAGTCGAGCGCCGATCCGCCCCCCACAGCCACGACGAAATCGCAGCGCTCCGCCCGCGCCGCGGCGACGGCGCGATCCACGTCGGCGACGCTCGGCTCTCCGGCGCAGCGCGCCCGGGCCGCGACGGCGATCGCGGCCCCGACGGAGTCCGCCACCCCGCTCTCGTCGGCGGAGCGCTCCCCCGTGACGAGGAGGGCGCGCCGGCCGAGCGGGGCGGCGAGCGCCGCGAGTCGCGCCAGGGCGCCCGCGCCGAAAACGATCCGTCCCGCCGTGGAGAAGTCGAACTCCATCCGCGCTCCCGGCCTAGAACTCCTCGTCCGCGGGGAAGCTACTCGTGTACTTCACCCCCTGCCGCGGCCGCGCCATCCAGCCGGACACCGTCTCCTTCCACTTCCGGTAGTGGTCGGTCTGCTGGTGGGCCTGGAAGTCGGCCTCCGTGCGGTAGACCTCGTAGAAGAAGAACTGCGCGGGCTCGTCCACCCGCCGCAGGACGTCGAAGCGCAGGTTGCCCGGCTCGGCGCGCGTGCCGCGGTGGTTGGCCTCCGTGGCGTGGAGGAACTGTTCTTCGAGGCCCGGCTCGACCCAGATGGTGACGCAGACGACGAACATGGCGGGTCCTCCGGTCGCTCAGGATATCGCGCGCTCACTCCTCGTACAGGACGAGCTCGTGCGCGACGAGGGGCGGGCGATGGGCGGTGAGCCACACCGCGGGCGCGAGGTCCTGCCCACCGCCCTCGAGGGCGAGCACGACGACCTCGATCTCCTTGCCGGCGACGGCGGAATCCAGGGGGAAGAAGTACGTGTAGCCCTCCTCCACCTCGACGTTCTGGTACTCCCAGGTGTTGCTCGGGAAGGAGACGGCGCGGTCCGGGGCGCCGGCGAGCTCCCCGTCGACGCGCAGGGCGGCGTAGGCGCCTTCGTTCCCGTGGCGGCCTTCGATCGCCACGGCGAGGTAGGCCTCGGGGACGATCTCGTCGAGGACGAACGTGCCGTTCCAGGCGGCGACCGCGGGATGGGCGCGGTAGGGAGCGAGGAGGTTCGAGGCGCGCCAGCGGGAACGATCGAGGCGGGCGCCGCCGGCAGAACCCTCGATCTCGGCGATCCGCCGCGGCGCGCCGGCGATGCGCACGGTGCGCACGGAGGCGCCGGCGGGGAACCGGAGGGTGGCGATCGTCCCTTTTCCGGCCGGCAGGTCGAGGGAATGCCACTCTCGAAGGTCCCCGGACCACTCCGCCCGCGCGTCCGGCGCGAAGGCATCGAGCGCCGGGGCGATATCGCTCGCCTCGCGGTCCCGCGTGCGGATCAGGAGCCGCCCGAGGGGCACCGCCTCGCCCAGGTCGAGGCGCAGCGCGCCGCCCTCGCGCCGGGCGATGAAGAAGGTCGCCAGGTCGCCGTCGAAGAGCTGGCGGTCCCAGATCCCGCGGTTCACGAACATCGGCTGGGCGAGGAAGGCCGCCCGCGCGGCGGCGACGGCGGGGATCGCCGTCGGACCGGCCCGCTCGAGAGAGCGGATCTCGAGCGCGTTCGAGTCCGCCGCGAAGCAGGTCGCCTCGTAGAGGGCCTCGGCGTCGGCGGGGACGGGGCAGGGGGTCAGCCGGCCGAGGAGACGGTGCCAGGGCTTACGGTAGCGTTCGCCGGGGAACTCAATGAGCGGATCCGAAGGAAACGAACGGGAGAAGAACTCACCCAATCCCTGATCACCATCGAGGGTGGATCTCCTGAAGTCGCGCCCACCGGACACAAGACCAAGGACGGCAGACGAATCGCCCTCTGCGAATAGTTCCATGACGAGCGGTCGCCCGGGGACGTCCCGCACGATCTCGTAGTCGCAGCGTTCCATGCCAACTTCCCGCAACCGTCCGTCGGAGACGGAGAGCAGGAGAACGCGGAACGGCTCGACCTCCACGGTGATCGGCTTCCCGGCGCCCCACCCGCCCAGAATGCGTTGGGAGGGGTGGAAGCGCCGGATTTCCCGGTACCCCTCCGCCCGCAGTCCGATCGTTTCATCGAGGGGGATCCGATACCGAACCGGCTCCCACGTGAGATTCGTGAGGGTGAGGAACCGCAGCTCGCCGTTCCCGCGCGACACCGCGTGCGGCCCGAACTCCTCCTCCGGCAGAGCGATCGCGTCGACGAGGATCTCGCGGTACTTGCGGTAAAGGTTGCACAGCCGCGCGAATCGCGGCAGCTCGTCGTCGCGCAGGAACCACGGGCTCCCGTAGATCTCGGGCGCGAGCACCGTGCCGCGGTTGAAAGTCTGCAGGACGAGGTCGTCGTCCCAGCGGTCGAGGCCGGAGGAGAGGCAGACGCCGTGGTCCTCGAGGCGGCAGGTGAGCCCGGGGGGATGCGGCCGCGCGAGCGCGCCGGCGCGGTGGTGGGGCGCGGTCGTCTCGTTCCAACTGAAGACGTCGATGTAGGTCTCGATCCCCTCCCAGAGCGACGTCGTGACGCCCGGAGCGCCCTCGAGGAGGTCGACGCGCTCATTCAGGACGAGGAGGTCGGGGGAGTAGCGCCGGCATTCGGCGAGCGTCTCCAGGAGCACGTCGCGCTTCTCCGGCCGGAGCTCGCCCGCCACCGCGTCGAACTTGAACATCCGGAAGCCGTAGTCGCGGCAGAGCGACACGAGCGTCTCCGCGCGGGCCCGCTCCGCCTCCGGCGTGTCGCCGAAGCCATCCGGCCCGAGCCAGATCCCGAGCCGGCACCCGAAGGCCGCCGCCGCGTCGCGCAGCGGACGGAAGCCGCGGGGGAACTGGGCCCGGAACGACTCGCTTTCGAGGGTGCCGTAGTGGTCGGGGATCAGCCGGCCGACCCCCGCCGTGTACGGGCCGTCGTCGATGTTGCCGACGTCGAGGAGGTAGACGTCGAGCGCGAACCCGTACTCCTCGTGGAGCCAGCGGAAGAACTCGAGGTTCACGAGAGTGTGAGCCTCGGTCGGGCCCTCGTACTGGCTGTTGATCCAGTCGAAGTAGTAGGAGACGGAGGGCATCCGCTCGCCGGCCTCCGCCGGGCTCTCCTGGGCGACGGGAAAGCCGAAAGCGAGGGGGGAGGAGGGCGATCGCCCTGCGGACTCGCCTCCCGCGGCGCCCTTGCTGCGGCGCTCGTTCCGTCGGATTCATGGTTGGTCCTCCGCGGCCCGCGATCCTACCCCCCGCCCCGCGCCGCCGGCTAGAATCCGCCGCGACGGCCGGACCGGCCAAGACCGAGGGCACGCACGATGTTGGACGCGGAGATCGAAACGGCGCTCAGCGATCACCTGAACCGGGAGATCTACTCCTCCCACCTCTACTACTCCATGGCGGCCTGGTTCGAGGCCCGCACCTTGAAGGGATTCTCCCACTGGCTGCGCATCCAGGCCCTCGAGGAGCTGAGCCACGTCCAGAAGTTCTTCTCCTACGTGCCCGAGCGCGGCGGGCGCCTGCGCATGCTGGCCGTGGAGGCGCCGCCGATCGAATGGAAGTCCCCGCTCGCGGTGTTCCAGGCGGTGCACGCGCACGAGGTCGGCGTGAGCGCCATGATCAACCGCCTCGCCGACCTCGCCATCGCCAAGGGCGACCACGCCACGGTGAACTTCCTGCAGTGGTTCATCGCCGAGCAGGTCGAGGAGGAGGCCTCCGCCGACGAGGCGGTTCAACGGCTGAAGCTCGTCGACCAGACGCCGGGGGGGCTCTTCCTGCTCGATCAGGAGATGAACAAACGCGTTTTCACCGTTCTCCCCGAGGTCGCTGCCGCATTCTGATCTGCCGCTCCCCGCGGAAGGTACCGCCATGACGCGACTCGTCGAATGCGTCCCGAACTTCAGCGAGGGCCGGGATCGCTCCATCATCGATCAGATCACGGATCAGGTGAAGACGGTCGAGGGCGTCCGGCTCCTCGACGTCGACCCGGGCAAGGCCACGAATCGCACGGTCGTCACGTTCGTGGGCGAGCCCGAGCCCGTCGTCGAGGCCGCGGTGCGCGCGGCGCGCAAGGCGGCGGAGCTCATCGACATGCGCCAGCACCGCGGCGAGCACCCCCGCTTCGGCGCCACGGACGTCTGCCCGCTCGTTCCCGTGACGGGCGTCACCATGGAAGAGACGGTCGAGTACGCCCGCGAGCTCGGCCGCCGGCTCGGCGAGGAGGTGGGGATCACCGGATACTTCTACGAGAACGCCGCCACGCGGCCCGAGCGCAAGAACCTCGCCGCGGTGCGCGCCGGCGAGTACGAGGGGCTCCCCGCCAAGCTCGCCGATCCCCGGTGGCAGCCCGATTTCGGCCCCGCCGCGTTCAACCCGCGCTCCGGCGCCACCGCCGTCGGCGCTCGCGACTTCCTCGTCGCCTACAACGTGAATCTGAACACTACGTCGGTTCGCCGCGCCAACGCGATCGCCTACGACGTGCGCGAGAAGGGGCGCCTCCAGCGCGAGGGCGATCCCCTCACCGGGCCGATCGTCAAGGACGAGAAGGGGAATCCGGTGTGGGTCCCCGGCTCCCTGAAGGCGGTGAAGGCCATCGGCTGGTTCATCGAGGAGTACGGGATCGCCCAGATCTCGATGAACCTGACCAACATCTCGATCACCCCCGTGCACGTGGCCTTCGACGAGGTCTGCACGCGGGCCGCGGAGCGCGGCGTGCGGGTCACGGGCTCCGAGCTCGTCGGCATGATCCCCCTGCGGGCGATGCTCGACGCCGGCCGCCACTTCCTGCGCAAGCAGCACCGCTCGACCGGCGTGTCCGACCGCGAGCTCATCAAGATCGCCGTGAAGTCGATGGGGCTCGACGAGCTCGGCACCTTCGACCCGCACGAGAAGATCATCGAGTACGCGATCGCCGATCAGACGAAGAAGCGCCTCGTCGATCGCCCGGTCCGCGACTTCGTCGAGGAGACCGCCTCGGAGTCGCCCGCCCCGGGCGGCGGATCGGTGGCGGCGACCGCCGGCGCCCTCGGGGCGGCCCTCGGCACGATGGTCGCCAACCTCTCCTCCCACCGGCGCGGCTGGGACGAGCGCTGGGAGGAGTTCTCGGGCTGGGCCGAGAAGGGCAAGGCCTGCTACGACGAGCTCCTGGCCCTCGTGGACCGGGATACGGCGGCCTTCCAGGCCGTCCTGGCCGCCCGCGCCCTTCCCCGGGGCACCCCGGAGGAGAAGGCCGCCCGCCAGGCGGCGATCCAGGCCGCCACCCGGGGGGCGATCGAGGTCCCCTTCCGGACGATGGAGGTCTCGCTCGCGGCGATGGCGGTCCTGCGGGCCATGGCCGAGACGGGGCTCGCCGCCTCGGCCTCCGACGTGGGCGCCGGCGCCCTCTGCGCCCGGGCGGCGGTCATGGGGGCCTATCTGAACGTGCTCATCAACGCGAAGGGGCTCGAGGACCGGGGGGCCCGGGAGGACTACGTCGCCCGGGGCCTCGCTCTCCAGGAGGAGGCGATCCACCGGGAGGCCGAGATCCTCGCCCTCGTCGCGGAGCGGATGTGAGCGCGCCGGCGCCGCCAGCGGCGCCGTAGTGTCCCGTCCGAAATTCGCAAGCGGATCTCTGGCGCCGGACACTAGAATCCCCCGCTTTCCATCCCCGCGAGATCGACCATGGCGCACAAGGACTTCATCGCCCTGCACGACTGGACCCCGGCCGAGATCCAGGAGCTCTTCGAGCTTTCGGCCCGGGTCAAGGCCGACAAGGAGGCCTACCGCCGCTCCTGCGCCGGTCAGGCCCTCGGGCTCTACTTCGAGAAGTCCTCCACGCGCACCCGGGTCTCCTTCGAGGTCGGGATCTACGAGCTCGGCGGCACCGGCCTCTTCCTGGGCCCGCGCGACCTCCAGGTCGGCCGGGGCGAGACGATCGCCGATACGGCGCGCGTCCTGTCCCGCTACCTTGGGGGCATCATGGCCCGGACCTTCGGCCACGACATCGTCACTGAGCTCGCGAAGTGGGCCACGATCCCCGTCATCAACGGGCTCACCGACTACAACCACCCCTGCCAGGCCCTGACCGACTACTTCACGCTCCTCGAGAAGAAGAAGAAGCTCAAAGGGCTGAAGCTCGCCTACGTCGGGGACGGGAACAACGTCGCCACCTCGCTGGCGATCGGCGCCGCCAAGACGGGCGTGCACTTCGTGGCGGCCAGTCCTGCCGGATACCAGATGCGGGCGGACGTGGTCGAGATGGCCCGCGCCGACGCCCGCGAGACCGGCGCCACGATCGAGGTCGCCACCGATCCGGCGGCTGCGGTCCGGGGGGCGGACGCGGTGTACACCGACGTCTGGGCCTCCATGGGGCAGGAGGAGGAGCACGCCAAGCGCCTCCAGGCCTTCCGGGGCTACCAGGTGGACCTGGCGCTGTTCGCGAAGGCCAAGCCCGACGCGGTCTTCATGCACTGCCTGCCCGCCCACCACGGCGAAGAGGTCAGCCGCGAGGTCTGCGAGCACCAGCGCTCGGTGATCTTCGACGAGGCGGAGAATCGACTGCACTGCCAGAAGGCGATCATGGTCACCCTGATGGGGAACCGCAAAGGAGGCAAACCGTGACCAGTTCCAAGGAGCTCATCGCGCTCGACGAGAAGTACGGCGCCCACAACTACCACCCGCTGCCGGTCGTGCTTTCCCGGGGAGAGGGGATCTGGGTCTGGGACGTCGAGGGCAAGAAGTACCTCGACTTCCTGAGCTGCTACTCCGCCGTGAATCAGGGCCACTGCCACCCGCGCCTGGTGAAGGCCATGAGCGAGCAGGCCGGCCGGCTCTGCCTGACGTCGCGCGCCTTCCACAACGACCAGCTCGGGCCGTTCCTGAAGGAGCTGTGCGAGCTCACGGGCTTCGAGATGGCTTTGCCGATGAACTCGGGCGCCGAGGCGGTGGAGACGGCGATCAAGGCCATCCGCCGCTGGGGCTACCGCGTGAAGGGGATCCCGGACGGCAAGGCCGAGATCATCGTCTGCAAGGACAACTTCCACGGCCGCACGACGACGATCATCAGCTTCTCGACCGACGCCGATTACAAGGCCGGCTTCGGCCCCTTCACGCCGGGTTTCGTGATCATCCCCTACGGCGACACTGCCGCCATCGAGAAGGCGATCACCCCGAACACCGCGGCCTTCCTCGTCGAGCCCATCCAGGGCGAGGCTGGGGTCTGCGTCCCGCCGGCGGGGTACATGAAGAAGGTGCGCGAGATCTGCAGCAAACGGAACGTGCTCCTCGTCGCCGACGAGATCCAGGTCGGCTTCGGGCGGACGGGCACGATGTTCTGCTGCGAGCACGACGGGATCCGCCCCGACATGTACATCCTCGGCAAGGCGCTCGCCGGCGGCTTCTATCCCGTCTCGGCGGTGGTCTCCACGAAGAAGATCCTGGGCGTCTTCGAGCCCGGGTCGCACGGATCGACGTTCGGCGGCAACCCCCTTGCGGCGGCGGTGGGCCGGGAGGCCCTGCGGATCCTCGTCGACGAGAACCTGCCCCGCCGGGCCGCCGAGCTCGGCGAGTGGTTCATGGGGAAGCTGCGCGCGATCAAGAGCCCCCACGTCGCCGAGGTGCGCGGCCGCGGCCTCCTGATCGGCGTCCGCCTCAAGCCGGAGGCCGGGGGCGCCCGCCGGTTCTGCGAGGCGCTCCAGAAGGAAGGGATGCTCTGCAAGGAGACCCATGTCGACGTGATCCGCTTCGCTCCGCCCCTGGTGATCGGCCAGGAAGACCTCGCGTGGGCGCTCGTGCGGATCGAGAAGGTGCTCACCCAGTAGGCGATGAACCCCCGAGGCTCCCACCGCGACATCTACCGCAGCGATCGCGAGACGGTGCTGATCGCCCTCGGGGGCAACGCGCTGATCCGCGCCGGCCAGAAGGGGACGATCTCCGAGCAGGAGGCGAACGCCGAGGAGATCTGCGGCGTCCTCATGAAGCTCGTCGATCGGGACTACAATATCGCGGTCACCCACGGGAACGGTCCCCAGGTCGGCCAGCAGCTCATCCGCCACGAGCGGGCCAAGGAGATCGTGCCCGAGCTGCCCCTCGACGTCCTGGTGGCCGAGACCGAGGGCAACATCGGCTACTTCCTCCAGCAGGCCTTCCTGAACCACCTGAATCGCCGCGACATCTACCGCTACGTGGTCACGGTGATCACCCAGGTGATCGTCGACCGGAACGATCCGGCCTTCCGGGACCCGCGCAAACCGATCGGCACGTTCATGACCGCCGAGCAGGCGGAGGCCAACCGCAAGGAGCACGGCTGGAAGATCGTCGACGATGCGGGCCGGGGATTCCGGCGCGTGGTGCCGAGCCCGAAACCGCTCAAGATCGTCCAGCGGCACATGATCCGCCACACGGTGCGGGAGGGGAACATCGTGATCGCCGGCGGCGGGGGCGGCATCCCGATCCAAGTCAAGGAGAACGGCGACTACGAGGGCGTCGAGGCGGTCATCGACAAGGACCTCACCTCGGCCCTGCTCGCCACGGCCATCGAGGCCGACCTCCTGATCATCCTCATGCCGCTCCCCAAGGTGGCGATCCACTTCGGCACGCCGCAGCAGAAGGACCTCGACCGGGCCAGCCTCGAGGAGGCGCGGCGGTACATGGCGGAGGGGCATTTCCCCCCCGGCAGCCTGGGACCGAAGGTGCAGGGCATCATCGACTTCCTCGAGGCCGGCGGCGAGCGGGCGATCATCACCACCGCCAGCCGCCTCGAGGACGCCCTCGCCGGCGCCGACGGCACCGTGTTCTATCGCGAATAGTCGGGAGGAGCGGCCTCGGACGGCCCGGGAGCGGTTCTCCCCGCGATCCCTGATCCCGAGGACTTCGAAATGAAGCGCAATCTCTCCCTCCGGATGCCGGGCCTCGTCGCCTTGATCCTCCCGCTGGCCGCTCCGCAGGAGTGGAAGCCGGCCGAGGGCCCCCTGCGCACGCGGTGGGCGGCGGACGTCTCCCCCGCGGCGGCGCACCCCGAGTACCCCCGCCCGCAGATGGTGCGGCGCGACTGGGCCAACTTGAACGGTCTCTGGAGCTACGCGATCGTTGCCCGCGACGCGGCGCGGCCGGAAGAGGCCGCCGGGGAGATCCTCGTCCCCTTCCCGGTCGAGTCCGCCTTGTCGGGGGCGATGCGGCGCGTTTCGCCCGCGGAGCGGCTCTGGTGCTGGCGGACGTTCGATGTCCCGGCGGGATGGGGGGACCGCCGCGTGCTCCTGCACTTCGGCGCCGTCGATTGGGAGGCCGAGGTGTGGGTCGACGGTCACGCGGTCGGCACGCACCGGGGGGGCTACGACCCGTTCTTCTTCGACATCACGACGTCCTTGGGCTCCGCCGGCCCCCACGAGGTCGTCGTCGCGGCGTGGGATCCGACCGATGCCGGCACCCAGCCGCGCGGCAAGCAGGTGCAGAGCCCGGGCGGCATCTGGTACACGCCCACGACGGGCATGTGGCGAACGGTGTGGCTGGAGCCAGTGCCCCTCGCCGCGATCGAGCGCCTGCGGATGACTCCGGACGTGGATTCCGGCACGCTGCACCTGGAGGTGACGGCGTCCGGCCTCGGTCCCGCGGAGACGCTCCAGGCGGTCGCGCGGGGCGGCGGCGAGCTCGTCGTGCGGGAGCTGGCGCCCGGGACGAGCCAGGCGTCGCCCGGAGAGCCGGTGGCGCTGGACCTGCGGATCCCGGCCGCGCGGCCGTGGTCGCCGTCCGATCCGTTCCTCTACGACCTCACGGTCTCCATTCGCCGCGGCGAGGCCACGATCGACGCGGTGGAGAGCTACTTCGGCCTGCGAGAGATCGGCCTCGGCACGGATGCGACCGGAGCCCGGCGCCTCCTCCTGAACGGCGCGCCGCTCTTCCAGTACGGCCCGCTCGACCAGGGGTTCTGGCCCGACGGGCTGTACACCGCGCCGACCGACGCGGCCCTGCGCTACGACCTCGAAATGACGAAGCGGCTCGGTTTCAACATGGTGCGCAAGCACGTCAAGGTCGAGCCCGATCGCTGGTACTACTGGTGCGATCGCCTGGGGCTCCTCGTGTGGCAGGACATGCCGAGCGGCGACGAGTACATCGGCGGCGACGATCCCGACATCCAGCGCACGCCGGAGTCGGGGGCGCAGTTCGAGCTCGAGCTCCAACGCAACATCGACGCCCTCGCGAACCACCCCTGCATCGTCATGTGGGTGCCGTACAACGAGGGATGGGGACAGTGGGACACGCCGCGCATCGTCGACTGGATCGCCCGCCACGATCCCACGCGCCTCGTGAACGGCGCGAGCGGCTGGACCGACCGCGGCGTCGGCGACGTGAACGACATCCACGCCTACCCTGGTCCCGCCATGCCCCCGCTCGAGGAACGGCGCGCCGTCGTGCTCGGCGAGTTCGGGGGGCTCGGCCTCCCGCTCCCGGGGCACACCTGGCAGGCCGAGAGGAACTGGGGCTACCGGAGCTTCGATTCGCCGGCCGCCCTCACGGAGGCCTACGTGACCCTCCTCGCCAACCTGCGGCCCCTGATCGCGCGCGGGCTCTGCGCCGCCGTGTACACCCAGACCACCGACGTGGAGATCGAGGTCAACGGCCTCCTGAGCTACGACCGGGAGATCGTGAAGATCGACGAGGCACGGGCGGCGGAGGCGGCCCGCAAGCTGTTCCTGCCCCCCCCCGTCCAGCACGCCGTTCTGCCGACCTCCGAAGCGGAAGGGCAGACTTGGCGCTATACCACCGCCGTCCCGGCCGAGGGCTGGACCGCGCCGGGCTTCGACGACTCCGGCTGGACCGAGGGCCCCGGCGGCTTCGGGACGGAGGGCACTCCCGGCGCGGTCGTGCGCACTCGGTGGAGCGGCCCGGACCTCTGGCTGCGCCGGCGGGTCGAGCTCCCGGCCGCCGCCGATCCGCGCCGCTTCTTCCTATCGATCCACCACGACGAGGAGGCCGTCGTGTACTGCGACGGCGTCGAGATCGCACGCCTGCCCGGCTACACGACGGCCTATGCCCTCGTCTCGCTCGGTCCGGAGGCCCGGAACGTGTTCCGCGCGGGAGCGCACACGATCGCCGTGCACTGCCACCAGACGGGGGGCGGCCAGTACATCGACCTCGGTCTGGTCGAAGTTCGCGAGGAGGGCGAGTGAGCGGAGCGCTGCGACGCCCTCTGTTCGCCGCCAAGACCGCAGTCGTCGGCGCGGCGCTCGCCGCGGTCGCCCTCTGGCGCGCGGGGCTCGCCGCCGTCGAGGGCGTGAGGGAGCTCTGCACCCGCGCTCCGCTCGTCCGGGAAGCCGTCGTCCTCCCCGCCGACGCGCGGATCGATCGCACGCTCGCGGACATGGAAACCCGGCTCGGCTTCGGACGGGGAGAGCTGCGCGAGCTCCATCGCGTCCTGGCGGCCCAGGTCGACTATTCCGACACGATCTTCGTCGTCTCCGACCTCAAGCACCCTCGCCGGTCGGCGATCACGAGCCTGAGCTGCCTCCTGTTCCCGCTGCGGCTCGTCCCCCTCGGCGCGCTTCCCGCGGATGGACCTTCCGCGGACACGGTGATCGACGAGCACACCTGGATCCTCGAGCTGGAGCCCGTTCCGCCCGCCGAGATCGCGGCGTGGTTCGATCCCGTGGCCCGCGGATCGGCGTTCGCTCTCTCCCGGGGCAAGAAGATGGGGCGATGATGACCACGGCGCAGCAGCTCCTGCTCCTGGTGGCGATCCCCCTGTTCCTCGGGGCGGGCCTGCTGCGGGCGATCGGCATCGGCTATCGCACCGATCGCCTCGCGTGGCTCGGGTGGTGCTGGGTGGCGGGGAGTCTCGGCACGGGGGCGATCGTGTTCGCGTGGATGCTCCTGGAGCCCGACTTCGCCGACGTGCATGGCGTCCAGCTCCTGCTCGCGGCACTGGGAGCCATGCTGCTCTTCGCCGGCCGGGCGAGGATCCCCCTGATCCCCCCCGCCCCGGACGGACCGGCCGCCCCGCGCGCGGAGCGGATCCTCTTCGCCGCGGTCGTGGGATTCGTCGTGCTCCTCTGCGCCGAGCGCAGCCTCGTCGCGTCGCTCGCGCCGGTCCACGAGAACGACGAGGCGTTCTTCTGGGCGCTGAAGGCCAAGGCTCTCTTCCTCCGCGGCGGGTTCGGCCCGGCCTACGGGGAGCTCATCCGCGATCCCAACTTCGCCTACAACCTCGATTACCCGCCGCTCAACCCCTTCCTCCAGACGTGGGTGTTCGCCCAGGCCGGCGAGGTGACCCATTTCGCGAACCGGCTGCCGTTCCAGTTCTTCCTCCTCGCGCTCGTCCTCATCCTGGCCGGCGGCCTCCGCCGGGTCGTGCGCCCGGCGTTCGCTGCCGTCCTGCTGCTCCTCCTCGCGTCGATGGAGGGGATGCGGACCTTCGCCCTGCGCGCCGAGGGGGACCTGATGGTGGCGGTCGGCGCGCTCACGACCCTCGACGCGTGGTGGCGCTGGCGCCGCACGGGCGTCCCGTCCTGGCTGGGCCTGGCCGCCCTCGGGGCCACCCTGATGGTCTGGTCGAAGCACGAGGGCTTCTTCCTGTGCTGCGCCGTCCTGGGGGCCGGCGCGGCGGGCGCGATCGGCCAGCCGGGGCGGATCCGGTCCGTGCTTCGCCCCCGGCGGAGAGCCCTGTGGCTCCTCCCTCCCCTGACCGCCCTCGCCTCCATCTGGATCCTCAACGCGGGCTACGACGCCGCCAACAACTTCCTGGCCAACCGGAGGACCGCGCATTCCCTCCCCACGCTCGTCTTCACCCAGTTCCCGCGTCACATCGGCGAGGTCGTGCGGTTCTTCGTCGCGCGCATCCTCCTTCTCCCCGCGCATTCGAACCTGGCCCTGCCCGGCTTCTTCTTCCTCCTCCTCGCCTTCCCCCGCCGCCTCTGGCGCAGCGACCTGCGCGGGCCGGCGATCGCCCTGATCCTCGCCCTGGTGGGCTACGTCCTGATCTTCGTCGGGCTGCCCCTGAACATTCCGAAGATCCTCCGCCTCTCGGCCGGGCGGGTCGTGTTCCACATCGTTCCCGCCGCCCTGCTCTGGCTCGCGTACGCGACGGCGCTCCTGTTCCCGCCGGCGAGCGGGAAGGCCCCGAAGCCGGGGTGAGGTCCGAGAGCGAGCGAGAATCGCTCGCGAACGGGCGGCAGCGCCGTCAGGCGATGCGCCAGAAGGCATCTGAGAGGCTGTATCATCGATTCGTGCTCAGCCTCTCAGGGCGGCTTCACGCCGCGGATGCCGAGGATCCAGGCGGATCTCCGCCCCAGCGCGGCGATTTCCGCGGGAGACGCGCCGAGCAAGACCGCCGGCCAGCGATCGGATTCGCGCGCCGGCGCCCGGGCCGGAGGAAGCGGCTGGTGCCGCCGCCGCCACGCGAGCGTCCGCAGATCCTGCCAGGGGTGTCGCGCGAAGATGCGGCGGATCGCATCGAGGTCGCCGCGGATGAACTCCGGGGCCCCGTGCAGGTGGATCGGCGCGTCCAGACCGAACCACCCGCCCGGCTTCAGGACCCGCCAAATCTCGCCCATCACGGCGGTACAGTCGCAGTCGCGCTGGGGCGTCCGGAGGTCTTCCCAGTGCTCGAGCGTCTGGGAGCCGAAGACCACGTCGAAGCTCTCGTCCCGGAAAGGCACCCGCTGCACGCGGGCGGCGATCGAGCGGACGGACTGCTTCTCGTCCTTGCCCGCGCGCTGGTCCACGCCGATCCAGCGACCGCCCGCGGCGAGGACGCAGGCCCGGGCGAACGAGGATTCGCCGCAGCCGAGCTCCAGGACGAGCTGTCCCGCGACGCCCCGCAGGAGGTACTCGCTCCAGGCGCAGACGCAGGACCGGACTCGACTCCCGAACGGGACGGTGCAACGGGGGGGAAAGCGGGCGAACTTGGGACATTCCCGGCAGGGAACGTCGACGAGCTCGCCGGCGCGGCCGAGATCCGCCCCTCGCCAGTCGCGCTCGAGCCGGCTGCCGAGCTCGGCCAGGTAGGCCGCGCGCCGGCCCTGCTTGGTCAACCGGAGCAGGAAGAACCGCACGCCGGCGTCGGATCAGCAGCGGGAAGCGGCGTAGACCTTGCGCATGTCCGCGAGGGACTTCCTCGCGACGCCGGAGGCATGACCCGCCTGCCCGAAGGCGACCATGCGGGCGCGGCAGATCTCGGCCATCGCCTCCCGGGCCGGCTTCAAGTAGTCGCGGGGGTCGAAGGCCTCGGGCTTCGTGACGAAAACCCTGCGGATGGCGCCGGTGATCGCGAGGCGGTTGTCCGTGTCGACGTTGATCTTGCGCACGCCGTGGCGGATGCCTTCCTGGATGTCCTCGAGGGGAACGCCGTAGGTCTCCGGCATGCGGCCGCCGTACTCGTTGATGATGTCGATGAGCTCCTTGGGCACCGACGAGCTGCCGTGCATCACCATGTGGCAGTCGGGCATCCGCGAGTGGATCTCGCGGATGACGTCCATGCGCAGGACCTTCCCGGTGGGCTTCTTCTTGAACTTGTAGGCCCCGTGGCTGGTGCCGATGGCGACCGCGAGGGCGTCGCAGCCCGTCTCCTGCACGAAGCGTCCGGCCTCCTGGGGATTCGTCAGGTGCGCCGCCGCCTCGTCGCCGGACAGGCCCGCCCCGTGCCCGTCCTCGATCCCGCCCAGGCACCCGAGCTCGGCCTCGACGGTCACGCCCTTCGCATGGGCCATCTGCACGACTTCCCGCGTCACGCGCACGTTGTAGTCCCAGGAAGCGGGCGTCTTGCCGTCCTCCATCAACGAGCCGTCCATCATCACCGACGTGAAGCCCATGTCGATCGCGCTCTTGCAGGTGGCGGGCGAGTTGCCGTGGTCCTGGTGCATGGCGATCGGCAGGCCGGGATTCAGCTCGTCGGCCGCGAGCATCAGGTGGCGCAGGTAGTTGTCGTTGGAATAGGAGCGGGCGCCACGCGAGGCCTGCACGATCACCGGCGACTCCGTCTCACGGGCCGCTACCATGATCGCCTGGATCTGCTCCATGTTGTTCACATTGAATGCCGCCACGCCGTAGCCGTTCTCGGCGGCGTGGTCGAGCAGGACGCGCATCGGAATGAGGGCCATGGGATCACCGTTCTCGTGGTTCTCGCCAACCTCCCGGCGCCGGGCAGCGGCCAGCCGCCCGGCCGCGCCGAGGGGAGGGAATCGTAGCGCGGGACGGCGGCTATAGCACGAAGCGGATCGCGTGCGCGAAGACGTCGGAGAAGCTGACGAGGCCCACGAGGCGGTTGTTGAAGACCACCGGGACCCGCCGGACCCCGATCATCCGCATCATCTGCACGCACGTCGGGACGGCGAAGTCGGGAGAGACGCTCACGGCCGGCGCCGTCATGATGTCCGCCACGCGGGTCGCGTTCAGACCCTCGCCGGGATCGAGGAGTGCGGCGAGGAGGTCCTTCTGGGTGAGGATCCCGACCCCGCGGGACGCATCCTCCAGATCGACGACCAGGCAGGAATGCCCCGTCTTGTGCATCAGCCGGAGAGCATCCTTGATGGTGGCGCCAGCGGAGATCGTGGCGACATCGGTCTCCATGATGTCGCGGACCAGACTCTTGTGCAGTTCGGACATGGTCGCAGGTTTCCTTCAGAGGAGTTGGGCCTCGATCTCCCGCGTGAGAGGATCGAGCTGGAAGCGCCGGCCGGGGGTGAGCCCCTTCACCCGGAACCGCTTCCCGTTGACGACGATCAGGACGCCGGGATGGATCTGGCCGAGGACCGTCACCCGGCACTCGCGCAACTGGCTGCACCGCGCCTCCAGCGTGGCCAGCTTGGCCTTCAAGGCCGCCTCCCGGCGGAGGAGGTCCCGGTGGATCTTGGGACGGCGGCGCCCGGCGGCGATGCCCCCCCCCTCCTCCATCTTGCGCGACATGGGCGCCTCCAGACGGCGCGCCAGCCGCATCCGGGCCCACACCCCCTGGAGGGCCTGCCGCACGGCCTCGAGGCGGCGATCCTCCTCGCTCTCCAGCCCCACCGACAGAACGGTGGGTGCGCCCAGCTCGGAGCCCGCCTCCCGCACCGTGATCTCCCCGCCCGCCACGTACGTTCCCCCCCGCAGGCGGCCTCGGCCTTCGGTGGCGATCAGGTTGCCCTTGCACTCGATCGTGCTGTTCAGGTCCGAATCGAGGATCCGCACGTCCCGGCCGCTCTTGATGGTGGCGTTCTGGCAGCGGCGGATGGTCACGTCCTCCTCCGCCGTGATGCGGCAACCCTTGTCCCCGACGATCCCGCCGTCCACCACGAGGCTGCCCCCCACCTCGACGTCGGCCGCCTCGATGGTCCCGTGGACGTGCAGGTCGCGCGAGGCCGTCACCCGCAGCTCGCTGCGGATCGACCCGCGCACGACGACGCTGCCCGTCGCGTCGATGTTGCCGGTCTCGAGGTCCACGTCGCCGGGCACCTCGAGCGTATCGATGATGCGGGGCACTCCCCGGTCGTCGAAGACGAGCATCCCGTCGGCCTCCGCCAGGAGCACGGAGGCGCCGTTCTCGGCCTCTTGCACCGCGAGGTTCGATCCCACGGCGAGGGCGATCGGCCGGGGGCCCGCCGCCGCCGGGATCTCCGTTCCGTCCACGCCTCTCCCCGGCGTGGCGGCCACGGCGGGATGCCAGACGCCCAGGCGCTGCCCGGCGCGGACGTTGGCGACGAAGCGGCGTTCGTAGAAGTCGATGCGCCCCTGATCCGAGTCCACCTCCCCGACTCGTCGCTCCACGTCGATCTCCCATTCGAATCGGCCGTCGTGACCGGGCAGGGGTCGAGTTCCGAAGGCGAAGCGGACCCGGTGCGGGAGAGCGCCGTCCCGCTGGAACATCTTCCAGGCCCCCTGCACGAGCCCCGAGGCGTAGCCGTGCACGATGCCCGCCGCGCGGATCGCGCGGAAGATCTCCATCAGGTGGATCGCCTGCTCGTCGCCCGCCGGCAAGCGCAGGTCGAGGAGGGCCACAAGCCGGTCCTCGGACACGGTGACCGCAGGCACGATGCGCGGAACGCCCGCCTCGTCCAGCTCGAGATAGCCGAATCCCGGCACCCGGGCCCGCCACTCCAGCGCCTGGCCCACGCGCTCGATCCCCGGTCCGCAGCGGACCTCCTCCTGGCGGAGCGTCGTGGCCTCCTCGGCGCTCAGCGCGGCGCGAACCTCCTCCAGGATGCCGATGACCAGCTCTCCGTCGCGGACGATGAGCCGGCGGCGGTCGGGGTCCTCCTCGGTGGGACAGAGGAAGTGGCGGGGGAGTTTCACGGGGATCGTGCCGCGGCGGGGGCGAGGGCCGCGGGCACCCGGCCCTTAATCGGCCGTCTCGGCCCATTCCTGCACCGTCCGCCGGCCCGCGCGGCGCAACCTTCGCGTTCCCGCGGGAAGATTCTTCCGGATGGGACGGGAGCGGGCTCTCCCGCGCCCTCCGCCGGCGTTCACTCGACCGCCAGCTCGAATCCCGCGAGGGCGAGGAGCGCCTTCTCCTCCTCCAGGTCCGCCCGGGTCAGAGGATGCCTCTTCAGCCACCCCTTGGGGAAAGACACCTCGAGGCGCCGGTCCCGGGCCCGGAGGGTGAGCTCCGGGAGGGGCCGGGGGCTCCGCGCCCGGTGAAGCCGCACGGCGAGCCGGAGGAGGATGCAGAGCCGCACCCCGCGGGCCCGGTAGGGAGGGATCAGGGTGTCGAACTGGGAGAGCGTCAGCTTCCGGCGATGCTCGCGCACGAGGACCGCCACGAGCTGCTGCCCCTCCCGGGAGAAGCCCGGCATGTCCGAGTTGGCGAGGATGTAGGCGCCGTGGCGGTGGTAGGCGCCGTGGGCGATCGCCAACCCGACCTCGTGCAGGCGGGCCGCCCAGGCCAGGGCGTCGAGGGCCGGCTCCTCGTCGAGCTCCCAGCTCGCGGCCACCTGCGCGAAGCAGTGGCGCGCCGTGCGCTCCACGCGCTCGGCCTGCTCGTGGTCGACGCGGTAGCGCTCGGCGAGGGTGCGCACCGTGCGGTCGCGGAGGCCCTCCCGGCGCAGGCGGCCGCGGAGGTCCCAGAGGAGCCCCTCCCGGAGCGCGGCTTTCGACAGACGCATCGCGTCGATCTCGAGCGCCTCGAAGATGGCGCGCAGCACCGCGACTCCCCCGGGGAGGACCGGCCGGCGGTCGCTCTTCAGCCCCGGCAGATCGAGCGCCTCTACGTGCCCCTGGGCCACCATGGCCTTCTCGATCTTCTTCAGGCCGGCCCGGCGGATCGCGCCGGCGCCGAAGCCGGCCTGGGCCTGGATGTCGGCGATGGCGAGGATCGTGCCCGAGGAGCCGATGCACTCGCTCCATCCCTCCTGGCGGAAGCGAGTCTCCTCCGCCTCGAGCTCGAGCCGGGCCGCGATCCGGGCCCGGGCGAAACGCTCGGCGGTGAGGCGACCGTCGGGGAAGAAGCGCCGGGAGAAGGTCACGCAGCCCATCGGGAGGCTCGCGGCGAGCCCCGCCTCGAAACCCTCCCCCACGATGCATTCTGTGCTGCCCCCGCCGATGTCCACCACCAGCCGCCGGCCGCGATCGGCGGCGATGTCCCGGGCCACGCCGAGGAAGATCAGCCGTGCCTCCTCCGCCCCGGAGAGGATCTCGATCGGGACGCCGAGCGTCTTGCGGGCCCGGCTCAAGAAGTCCCCTGCTCGCTCGGCCTGCCGCAGGGTGTGGGTGCCGACGGCGCGGATCTGGCCGGGAGGGATGTCGCGGAGGCGCTGGCCGAACTGCGCGAGGCAGGCGAGGGCGGACTCGACGGTCGCTCCCTCGAGCGCCCCATCCTCTCGCAGCCCGGCCGCGAGGCGGACCGGGACGCGCAGGGCGTCGACCAGGCCGAGGCCGTCGTCGAGGTCCCGGCCGATGACCATGTGGAAGCTGTTCGATCCGAGATCGACGGCCGCGAGGACGAGGAGATCGTTCGGGCTGGCGGTGCCCACGGCGCCAACCTACGTTCGCCGGCCGCGGCCTCAAGCGGCCGCCCCGGGTTCTTCGATAGTCCACCCGCCCGCTCGCCCCCGCCGTCGCGCCGGATACGATGCCGCGCGGCAAAGGACCGGGCCTCGACGCTCCTCCCGGCGAAGCATGCAAGCACTCCGCGGCGCCCTCCTGGCCGGCCTCTCGTTGCCGGCGGCCGACCTCCTGCCCGCCAGCGACGAGCTGGAGTTGGCGCCCCTCTGGATGGGGCTCCTCGGCGGCCTCGCCCTGTTCCTGTTCGGGATGGATCAGATGGCGGCCACCCTCAAGGCGGTCGCCGGGGATCGGATGAAGACGATCCTCACTCGGCTCACCGCGAACCGGTTCCTGGGGGTGGCGACGGGAGCCTTCGTCACGGCGGTCATCCAATCCTCCTCGGTGACCACCGTGCTCGTGGTGGGCTTCATCTCGGCCGGCCTGATGACCCTGGGTCAGTCGATCGGAGTCATCCTCGGCGCCGACATCGGCACGACGATCACCGCCCAGATCATCGCCTTCCAGGTCACCAAGCTCGCCCTCCTGATGATCGCCGTCGGCTTCGCGATGGAGTTCCTCGCCCGCCGGGAGCGGACGAAGCACCGCGGGCGGGCGGTCCTGGCGCTCGGTCTCGTGTTCTTCGGGATGACGGTCATGGGCGATTCCATGGCCCCCCTCCGAACGCACGCGCCGTTCCTCGCCTGGATGACGCGAATGGAGGAGCCGTTGCTCGGCATCCTCGCCGGCGCCGTCTTCACCGCCCTGATCCAGGCCTCCGCGGCCACGATCGGGATCGTGATCGTGATGGCCAGCCAGGGCCTCCTCAGCCTCCCGGCCGGCATCGCCCTCGTGTTCGGGGCGAACATTGGGACATGCGTCACGGCGCTGCTCGCCTCCCTCGGCAAGCCGCGGGAGGCGATCCGGGCGGCCGTGGTCCACATCATCTTCAAGATCGCCGGCGTGCTCCTGTGGATCGGATTCATCGATCGGCTCCAGGATCTCGTGACGTGGATGTCCCCCGCCGCCGAGGGGCTGGCCGGAGCGGCCAAGGCGGCGGCCGAGGCCCCGCGGCAGATCGCCAACGCTCATACCGTGTTCAACGTCGCGAACACGGCGCTCTTCCTCCCCTTCTCCACCCAGTTCGCCCGGCTCGTGGAGTGGCTCGTGCCCGAGCGCCCTCCGGGCGAGGACAAGCAGATCCGGCCGAAGTACCTGGACCTCGCCCTCCTCGACACGCCGAGCCTCGCCCTCGACCGGGTTCGGCTCGAGCTCCTGCATCTCGGCGACCGGATCCGCGAGATGCTGGCGGCGATCCTCCCCGCCGTGACAGGGGGCGACCGGGAATCGCTCCTGCGCGTCCGCATGATGGACGACGACGTGGACATCCTGCACGGACAGATCGTCGCCTACCTCGGTCGCGTCAGCCAGGCGGCCCTGACCGAGCGACAGACCAACGAGCTGATCACCGTCCTCGAGGCGGCCAACGCCCTCGAGAGCATCGGGGACGTGATGGAGACGAACCTCGTCGCCTGCGGGCTGCGCCGGATCGACGAGGGAGTGCGGATCAGCGAGACCACGCAAGGGGTGATCCGCGAGTTCCATGCCGCGGTGACCCGCGCCCTCGAGAACGCTCTTCTGGCGGTGACCCAACGCAACGAGCGGGCGGCGCTGGAGGTCATCTCCATGAAGCCTCGGATCGGCAGCATGGCGGACGAGGCCATGAAGCACCACGTGAAGCGCCTCGTGGCCGCGGAGCCCAACCGCGTGCACACCTTCGCCATCGAGACCGACATCATCGGCAACCTGAGCCGCGTGTACTACCACTCGCGGCGGATGGCGCGCGGCATCGTCCCCGCGGAGGCGCGGCGGCCCTGACCGCGGTCCGCAGGGGGGCGGGTCAGTACCGCCGCCGATCCAGGCCGCGGGGCTTGCGGCGCTTGAGGCGGGTCACCCGCCGGTGCCGCTTCTGGTGGAGCTCGATGAGGAGCTCCTGGCAGCCCCGCTCCTCGGCCGGGGACGCCGGGGTCCGCTGCACGTAGCTCCCGTCGCTCGCCATGTCCCAGGCCCCGCGCCGATCGGCGAGCTGCAGGTCCAGGAGCTCGCGCAGGTCGGCGCAGAGCTCCGCGTCGTCCACGGGCACGATCACCTCGACCCGGCTGTTCAAGTTGCGCCGCATGAGATCGGCGGAGCCGATCAGGTACTCCTCGCGCCCTCCGTTGCGGAAGTAGTAGATGCGCGAGTGCTCGAGGAATCGCCCGACGATGCTGATGACCCGCACGTTGTCCGAAAGGCCCGGAATGCCCGGGCGGAGGCGGCAGGTGTCGCGCACGATCAGATCGACGTGGACGCCGGCCTGGGCAGCCCGATAGAGGGCGAGCACGACGTCCGGGTCCTCGAGCGCGTTCGCCTTGATCTGGATGAGGCCGGGCTTCTTCCCAGTGGTCGTCGCGATCTCCCTCTCGATGCGCTCCAACAGCGCCTGCTTGCAGACCTTCGGCGCCGGGAGGATTCTCGAGTACTTACGCTTCGGCTTGTAGCCCGTGGTGAGGTAGTTGAGGAGCTCCGTGATGTCCCGGCCGATCGCGCGATCGCACGTGAACAGGCCGAGGTCCGAGTACTGGCGCGCCGTACCCGCATGGTAGTTGCCGGTGCCGACGTGCGAGTAGAGGCGGAGCCCGTCGTGATCCTGGCGCACGATCTGGATCACCTTGCAGTGCGTCTTCAGCCCGACGACCCCGTAGGTGACGTTGATCCCCGCCTCCTCCAGCCGGCTCGCCCAGCGGATGTTCGCCTCCTCGTCGAACCTCGCCTTGAGCTCCACGACCACCGTGACCTGCTTGCCGTTGCGCGCGGCCTCGATCAGGTGATCGACGACCTGCGTGTCCGCCGACGTGCGGTAGAGGCAGATCTTGATCGCGCGCACCTTGGGATCCTCGCCGGCCTCCCGCAGGAACCGCTCCACCGAGCTCGTGAACGAGACATACGGGTGGTGGACGAGGATCGCGCCCGCATCGCGCACGATGTGGAAGACATTGCGAGAGGCCGCGAATGCGGGGTGATCGACCGGATGGAAGGGCTCGCGCTTGAGCTCGGGGCGGGCGAGCTCGGTGACCTCCATCAGGTCCTTCATGCCCATCATCCCTTCGACGGGGAACACGTCCGTGTGCTCGTCGATCCCGAGCTCGGCCGCCAGCAGGCCGATGTGCTCGGCGGTCGCCCCGCCGGACACCTCCAAGCGCACGATGGGCGCGAACTTGCGATCCCGGAGCTCGCTTTCGATGAGCGCCAGGAGGTCGTCCGCCTTCTCCTCGTCCCGCTCGGTGTTCGCGTTGCGCGTGACGCGGAACAGCTCCACGTTCTCGATCACCATTCCCGGGAAGAGGATGTCGAGGTTCCCCGCCATCACCGTCTCGAGCGGAACGAACGTGTCGGCGGTCGGGAGCTTCAGGAATCGCGCCACGCCCGCCCCCACCGGCACCTTGACCCGCGCGAGGCGCAGGACGTTCTCGTCGGCGTGGCGGAGGGTCACGAGGAGGTTCAGCGAGAGGTTCGAGATGAAGGGGAAGGGGTGGGCCGGATCGGTCGCCTGGGGGGTGATGAGCGGGTAGTAGCTCTCCAGGAAGGTCTCCCGGAGCGCCGCTTGATCGACGGACGGGAGGTTCTCGTAGGTCTCGATGCGGATCCCCGCCGCCGCCAGCTCCTTCCGCAGGGCGTGCAGGCAGGCGACGCGGCGCCGGTTCAGCTCCTTGAGCAGCTCGTAGCACTCGTCGATCTGCTGCTGCGGGGTGCGTCCGTCGACCGTGGACCGCAGGAGGCCCGCCCCGATCTGCTGCTTCAACCCCCCGATCCGCTTCATGAAGAACTCGTCGACGTTCGACCCGACGATGGCGAGGAAGCGGACCCGCTCCAGGAGGGGGATGCGCTCGTCTTCCGCCTCCCACAGCACGCGGAAGGCGAAGTTCAGCCAGGTGAGCTCACGGTTGAGGTAATAGCCCGGGAGCGAGAGGTCGTGCTTGCCGTCGGGGCCGGGCGCGGGGATGGGCAGGCGGTCGGCGGGCGTGCGGGCCGGGCCACCGCCGATCGGGGTCTCCCCGATCGCTTCCCGATCGACCTCGAGATCCGCCTCCGTCGCTCGCGGGCGGGATTCGGCGGTCGTCGTCGCGCCTTCGGCCATCCTCGATCAACCTCCGTTCATCCGGCGCTCGAGCGCCCGCTCGAGCTCGCGGCACACGTGCTTGAGCACGGCGATCCGCGCGAAGCCCTTGTCGTTCGCCGGGACGGCGTGCCAGGGGGCGATCTCCGTGCCGGTCCGGGTCATCATCTCCTCCACTGCCCGTTCATAGTCCGTCCAGCGCGCGCGGTTTCGCCAGTCCTCGGCGGTGAGCTTCCAGCGCTTGTACGGGATCTCCTTGCGGGCGAGGAAGCGGCGCTCCTGCTCCTCGGGCGTGATATGCAGCCAGAACTTCGCGAGGACGGTGCCGTGGTCGACGAGCAGCCGCTCGAACTCGTTGATCTCGTCGTACGCACGTTCCCACTCCGCGGGCTTCGCGAAGCCCTCGATCCGCTCGACGAGGACTCGACCGTACCAGCTCCGGTCGAAGGCGATCACTCGGCCGGCGCGGGGCAGATGGCGCCAGAATCGCCACAGGTAGTGGTGCGCCCGCTCCTCGTCGGTCGGAGCGGCGATGGAGATCACTTCGAAGTCCCTGGCGTCCAGGGCGGCCGTGACCCGGCGGATCGCTCCTCCCTTGCCGGCGGCGTCCCATCCCTCGAACACGAGGATCATCGAGCGCTTCTGGTCCCGGGCCTGGCGGTGGAGGAGGTTGAGCCGTGCCTGCCACTTCTTCAGACGGGATCGGTACTCCTCCTCGTCGAGCTCCTTCGTCAGGTCGAGTCCCGCGAGCACGCCGCCCGCCGGCGCGGGCGCCGGCGCCTCGGCGACGGTGATCGTCTCCGCCGGAGGCGGCTCCGCGGCCTGCCCCGCCGCTTCCGCGGCCGCCGCCTCCCGCTCCGCGAGGCGCTGCTCGAGGGCATCGAGGAGCCCGCGGCCGGCGGTCAGGTTGCGGTAGTAGGGGTCGGCCCCCTCGATGATCGTCCAGTGGGCATGGGGGGCGTCCGTACGCCGCAGGAGCTGCTCGGCGGCGCCGATGAAGCGGTCGTAGAGGCGCCAATGCTTCCAATCGAGCTTCGTCACCCGCCAGGAGAGGAGGGGATCCTCTTCCAGCGACTGCAGGCGCCGCCGCTGCTGCTCGCGGCCGAGGTGCATCCAGAACTTGACGATCAGCGCTCCGTCGTCGGCGAGCATCTTCTCGAGGGCGACGATCTTGTCGAGCCGCGCGTCGAACTCCGCCGCGTCGATGTTCTCGTAGGCGCGATCGAGCAGGGGCCGGCTGTACCAGGCGGACAGGAAGACGCCGAGGTAGCCGCGCGGGGGCAGGTCGCGCCAGAAGCGCCAGTGCTCCGGCCGCTCGCCCTCCTCCTCGGAGGGGGTGCCGAAGGAACGCGTGACGATGCGACGGGGGTCCATCCACTCGGACAGCACGTTGGCCGTCTCGCCCTTGCCGGCGCCGTCCACGCCGCCGAAGAGCACGAGCACCGGGAATCCCGCCTCCCGGAGCCGGGCCTGGGCGTCGAGGAGCCGCTTGCGCAGGATCGGCTCCTGCTCCCGGAACTCGGCCCGCGGCACCGCCAGCCCAAGCTCGGCCGCCTCGAAGATCCGCGTCCCCTCCAGCCGGTGCCAGGGGCTGTCGTGCGCGGTAAGGAGGTTTCCTCTCGGAGTCATCGAATGCAGAGTGCTAGGTTGAGGAGCCGAGGACATTCTGTCTACCTCGTGGGGGCCGGACGCCGCCGGGAATGGGACCCTCGCATCGGCAGATTCCCCCCGCGACTGGAGCCGGGCCCGCCGATCTACTACCTTCGAGGTTCTCCGCGACTCGCGGAGAATCTCGAAGGTAGTAGATCGGTCGTTGCTGGCCCAACCTCTGACGAGGTTGGAGCTTGCGCGGGCCGCGCCGGCCCACGCCAGCGTGGGTTGCGGGCGTCAGCCCGCGCTATGGAACAGGGGTCGCCGTCATGAGAAAAGAGCCGTCCGCCGGAGCCCGCCCGCCGCGCCGCGAGCTCCTCGTCCTGCGTCACGCCAAGTCGGCGTGGGACACCGACGCCGCCCACGACCTCGCCCGGCCCCTCGCCGCGCGCGGGGAGCGTGATGTGCCTCGCCTGGGGGCCTGGCTGGCCTCGCGGGGCATCGTTCCCGACCACGTGGTGTGCTCCCCCGCCGTCCGGGCTCGCCAGACGGTCGAGCTGCTCCGGCAGGCGCTCGCCGGCGACGTTCCGGCCCCGCGCGCCGACGGCCGGATCTACGAGGGCGACCTCCCCCACCTCCTCGAGGTGCTCGCGGAATGCCCGCGCGAGGCCCGCCGCGTGCTCCTCGTGGGGCACAACCCGGGCCTCGAGATCCTCCTGCGCTTCCTCTCCCCTGTCGGGGAGGAGCGGATGCGGCGGGAGAAGCTCCTGCCGACCTGCGCGCTCGCGCATCTCGCGATGCCCGACGACTGGACCCACCTCGACGGCGGGCGAGCCACGGTGCTCGACCTGGTGCGCCCGAAGGACCTGTGAAGCGCGCCCGCGGAGATCCGGCCGAATCGTACCTGGGCCTCGCCCGGATCCTGGGCGTGCTGTTCGTCCTCCCCCTCGCCGCGACGATCGCCTTCATGGCGGTCGAGGGGTGGGGATTCTTCGACGCCCTCTACATGGCGGTGATCACCCTGACGACGGTGGGCTTCCACGAGGTCCACCCGCTCGACACGGGGGGACGGATCGTCGTCATCGTGTACCTGACGCTCGGCCTCGGCGCCTTCTTCTTCGGGGTCGTGCGGGTGGGCGAGATCGCGATAGGCATGCAGCTCGGCGGATTGCGGGAGAAGCGGAAGATGAAGGAGATCCTCGACAAGATGAGCGGGCACGTCGTCGTATGCGGCTACGGGCGAGTGGGGAGACGGCTCTGCCGGGAGCTCCACGACGCGGGACAGGAGTTCGTCGTGATCGACCGCGACGCGCCGGCGATCGGCGAGCTCCAGGCCGCCGGACAGCCAGCCCTGTGCGGAGACGCCACCGACGACGCCGTGCTCGAGGCGGCGGGCCTGGCCCGGGCGCGCGGGCTGGCGGCGGTCTTGCCGAGCGACGCCGACAACCTCTACGTCGTCCTCTCCGGGCGGCAGGTCAACGGCGGGCTCCAGATCATGGCCCGCGCCACGGACGAGAAGGCCGTGGCCAAGCTCCAGCGCGCCGGCGCCAACCACGCGATCAACCTCTACGAGACGAGCGCCATCCGGATGGCCCGCCTCCTCACTCACCCCGAACTCGAGGATTTCATGCAGATCTTCACGAGCCAGGGGGGCGCGCTCACCCTCGCCGAGATCGCAGTGAAGGAGGACGCGGCGTTCTGCGGCCAAACCCTGCGCGAAACGGACCTCAGCGCGCGCGGCATCCTCGTCGTCGGCCATCAGAAACCGGGCGGCCGCGTCGTCGTTCCGCCACGTCCCACCGAGCGGATCGAGCCTGGCGACACCCTGTTCGCCTTCGGCGACGCGGCCCGGATGGGGGAGATCCTCGGCCCCCGGTGAGGTCCGGTCGTCGCCATGGCCCACGAGGAGCTCGAGTTCAAGTTCCGAGTGGAGGACGCGGCCGCCCTCGCGCGCCTCGACGCCGCCCTGCGCGGTCCGGGAGCCCCGCCGCTCCCCGTCGTCCGGCAGGTGAACCGCTTCTTCGACACCGCGGGCCGCGCCCTGGGCCGGGCGGAGCAGATCCTGCGCCTGCGCGAGGAGGAGGGTCGCTTCGTCCTCACCGCCAAGGGGCCGGGCGCCCCGGCGGAGGAGGGCCCGCTCGCGGTCCACGCCGAGGAGGAGGTCGCGATCGCCCCCCGGGAGGCGGAGGCGATCCAGGCCGGGCTCCTCTCGCCGCTCCTCCTCCTCCTCGAGCGAACGGGGATCCCGGTCCCGCCGCTGCTCGAGGCGATGGCGCGGGACGCCGGCGACGAGGAGCTCGTCGAGGTCGGCTCCTTCACGAACGAGCGCCGCCGGCTCGGCCCGCTCCCGCTCCCCGGCTCGTCCCTCGCGGTCCTCTTCGAGCTCGATCGCACGAGCTTCCCCGGCGGCGAGGTCCACTGCGAGATCGAGGTCGAGCTCCCCTCCCCCGCCGCCGCCGCCGCCGCCCGCGCCCCCCTCTTCGCCCTCCTCGCCGCCGCCGGCATCCCCTGGCGTCCCTCGACGCCCAAGGCGAGCCGCTTCTTCGCGATCCTCTCGCGCCGGGGCGGGTGAGGGGGCGGAGGCGCCGTTTCCGCCCTTTCCTCGCCACGCCCCGGGGCCGCGCGGCATCTTCCTGGATGCCGTGGCCGAGCGACCCGCACCGCCGTCGATCGACGAGCTCCTCGCCGAGCGGGCCTGGATCCGGCGGCTGGCCGGATCGCTCGTGGGTGACGCCAGCACGGCGGACGACCTCGCCCAGGAGGCCATGCTCGCCGCCGTCGAGCATCCGCCGCGAGAGCGCGGGACCCTAAGCGTCTGGCTCGCCCGTGTCTTGCGCAACTTCGCGCGGCTGGCCGCGCGCCGCGAGATCCGCCGCCGGGTCCGGAAGGAAGCGGTCGCCCGCCAAGAGCGCCTGCCCTCCACGACCGTGCTGCTCGAGCGGCTGGAGACCCAGCGGATCGTGGCCGAGGGGCTGCAGCGCCAGACCGAGCCCTACCGGACCACCCTCGTGCTGCGCTTCTACGAGGATGTTCCGAGCGCGGAGATCGCCGCGCACCACGGGGTCTCGGCGGCGACCGTGCGCTCGCGCCTCCAGCGCGGCCTCGCCCTCCTGCGCGACCGGCTCGACGCGCGGTGGCGAAGGGATCGGGAGGCGTGGATCGAGTGCCTGGCCCCGTGGGCGGTGCTGGGGCCGGCCGCGATCGCCAGCTCGGCCGCCATGGGTGCCTCGACCGCGGGGGGGACGGCGGGAGGAGTCTTCCTCATGAAGAAGGTGGTGGCGCTGGTCGTCGTGGTGCTCTTGGGTCTCTTCGTGCTGGAACGGTGGCCCTTCTGGGTCGAGCCCCCCGGATCGTCGAGCCCCTCCCCCCGTCCGGGGTTTCGCTCGCTCCCGCTGGCGGAGTGGCGCCGGATGCGCCGACCGTAACCCTGGGGGAATCCGCGGACGTGGTGTCGCCCCGTCGTGAGGTGGTGGAAGCCTCCCTCGCCGCGGCGTACGCCGTCCAAGAGCCCCCGGGCCGGCCGATCCCCGGTGCCTTCACCGCCCTCTGCGTATCGGGCGTGGTGCTCGGATCCGGAAAGACCGACGAACATGGCGAGTGGGCGCACGAGCACCCCGAGGACGGAGACGGCAAGCTGCTCGTGATCGCCCCGCCCTGGGTGCCGAGCGTGATCGACGTTCCGCTCGGACCGGGCCGGCACGTCGTGACGCTCGAGGCGGGGGCGGCCGTCTCAGGAAGGGTGATCGTCGACGGCGAGGAGCCCGGGGAGCCGCTGCCGTTGGCCCTCATCTGCTCCCAGGAGCTCGTGCACCTCGACGAGATGGGGATCGAGTGGAAGGTCTTCGACCGGCTCCCGAGCGCGGGCCGCTGGTTCCCGGACCGCACCGACGCGCACGGCACCTTCGCCTTCCGGGGCCTGCCCACCGACTGGACGGGCCAACTTCGCCTGCCGGTCGAGTACCGGCTGGAGGACCCGACGCAGGCGGACAGAACCGCGCCGAACGCCATCGCTCTCCACTCGCCGGTCGAGGGCCTGGAGGTGCGCGTCGTGCGGCGGCTGACGCTTACCGGCCGCGTGATCGAGTTCCCCAGCGCCGAGCCCACGCCCGTGGCCGGCGCGATCGTGATTCCGGCCTTCCGGTTCCCCCGGACGGGCGGGGTCTTTTCACCGGTGGATACCGAGGCGGACGAGAAGGGACGTTTCACCTTCGCGCTGCCCTGCAAGTCGCTCCTGGGAGGGTATCTGCAGATCGGACCGCCCGACCGCGCGTTCTTCCGGACGATCGATCTCGAGCCGGCGGAGGTCGATGGCGAGCTGGACCTCGGTGATCTCGCGTTGATCGAGAGCCGGCTGGGCGCGAAGGTCGTTCCGCTCCACGTCGTGGACACGGCAGGCTATCCGATCCGGGGCGCCGTCGCGGCGCCGGGCTTCTCGTCGCCCGCCAGCCACCCGACCGATGAAGAGGGTCGCACCGCCGTCGCGTTCGTCCTGCCGGGACTCACGACGCTCGCGGTGTACGCGGCGGGCTACGAGGCCGCCCACGTGCCCGTCCCCGCCGAGCTCTCGGAGGAGCTCGAGGTCGTGCTGGTGGAGGGCATCGTGCTCGAACTACGGTTCGTCTGTCCGGACGGGATCCTCCCGCCAGGCATAGCCGCGCGCCTGGCAGCCCCGGAGAATCCGCTCCGCATCGTGGAGATCCCGCGGAACATGCGCGGTTACATGGAGGCAGGGTGCACCGCCCCCCGGACCGTGGTCTTGCCGGACGGAACGGTAGTCCTGCGCCTGTGGTCCATGGAAGGCGCCCGCGTGGTCCTCAACGACCTGAAGCCAGGAATCCCCATGCAGCTCCGGGTAGAGGGACTCTACTCGGGGGTGATCCAGGAGGAGTCGATTCCCCCCCTGCAGCCACGCGAGCACCGGATCCAGGAAGTCGCGTTGGCGAGGGAGCCCAGGACGCTGTCGGGGCGGGTGCTCGACGAGAGCGGCAACCCGCTTCCGCAAGCCTGGGTGAAGCTCACGTGGTTCGAATCGGATTTCCCCGAGAGGGAGTACACCATGCCGAAGAGAGTCGACGAAGACGGCTGCTTCCGTCTCACAGACCTCTACGGCCCCACCGTGTACCTCTCGGCCGACGCGGATGGATTCGCGAAGTACGTGGACCCCGAGTTTCCCCTCCCCCAGGAGGACTCCTACATCGAAATCCGGCTGAGCCGGGGAAACACAGTCACCGTCACGGTCGAGGACGACGTAGGGAGGCGGCTGCCGGCCACCGTGTTCGCGGTCCTCCCGAACGGCGCGACCGTGAGCATGGGGCAGCAGGTCGAGGAGCAGGAGGGCGTGTATGTGATGCATGGGGTGCCGAACGGCCCCATCACCCTCCGCGCGTACATCGCGGCGATCCCCCACGACCAAACCCACGACGGTCGCGTGCCGGAATGCCGTTTCGTCGTGCCGGTGTCCGGCGAGCTGCACGTGAGGGTGCGCCTCTTCGACGAGTCCCAGGTGGACGAGCGCTGGCTCCTGACTCTGACCCCGAACTTCGAGGGAGGGCCGCCGGTGCGGTACGCCTACTTGTACGATCCGGTGTTCCCCTACGTCACTCCCGGGTCCTACACCCTCGTCATGCGCCGCTTCCCGCGGGGGTTCGGCGACAAGAGCGAGTTCGAGGAGAAGTCGCTTCCGGTTCCGATCCAGGTCCACCAGGGGGAGCGGGTCGAAGTCGAGGTGCTCCAACTCTGACTCGTACAGCCCCCGGGGGCGGCCCCGGACCGGTAGTCTTCCGCTGGCTGCCATGACGGCGCTCTACGGTCGTCCACGACACCCGCGGGGACCGGGTCCTGCGGCACAAGACGGACCGGCACGAACTCTCCTGCGACGGCACCTGCGAGATCCGGCTCGCTCCGGGAGCCTACGACATCGAGGCGACCGACGCCGAGGGGCGTACCGGCCGTCGCCGGATCACGCCTCCTCGAGCACCTTCCACCCCAGCTCGTCCGCCAGGGCGAAGACCGGCTCCTTGAGGTCGCCGTAGAAGGTGACGCGGTGCCAGCCCCAGGCGTCCCACTCGGTGAAGAGCTTCTCCAGGTCGCCCACCGGCTCGACGGCGAGCTTTGTGCGGCAGGCGCGGTCCTCGGGGACGTTCGCGACCGCCAGACCCTGGTGGAAGAGGATCTCCTGGCGCTCGGGGGCGAGCTCGAGGGTCGTGGTCAGGTAGCCGAGCGGCAGGAGGGAGCGCACCGAGGCGCCCTGGCGGTCCTCGGAGTGGGTCAGGATCTCGAAGGGGTTCGCCGGACCCGCGGGCCCGAAGGCGCGGTTGGGGGCAACGCAGTGGGCGTAGACGATTTGGCGCCCGGCGGTGTCGATCACCGGATCGGAGATCATGCCCGGCCGGCCCTGGGTCAGGGCGGTGATCGCGACCATCGTGGCCGTCGAGCGCAGATCGCACTCGCAGGCGCCGACCAGGCCCTGGTTGTTCAGCTCGTGGAAGCCCAGGCAGGGGTAGGCGTGGATGTGGCCGCCGTAGAAGCCGCCGAGGCAGTTGATGGCGATGGCGTTGGCCCCGCGGACCGCGAGCACCTGCTTCTCGGCGAGGTACATCGCCGCGGAGGCCTCCAGCGTCGCGCGGCTCACGCCCTCGATCTTCGCCGCCGTCTTCTGCCAGCGGTCGGCGACGGCGCGGGTCTCGTCCGGGTCGGCCGCTTCCCAGGCCGCGTTGAGCTCGGCATAGGGAACGTCGACGACCTCGATGTCGAGCCCCGAGTGGATCGCCGGCGCGATGCCCGGCCACCCGCCGCCCACCGCGAGGATCTTCGACGCCCTCATCCGCTCCCGCCAGTCGGCGACGGAAAGCGTCGCGAGCGCGTCCTCCGCGCCGGCGAGATCGCCGGGCTCGGGCGTGCTCTGCACGCGCAGCCGCGCCGTCGCGGCGACGAAGTCGGCCGGCGATCCTCCCTTCGCCACGAGCGAGAAGCACTTGGCCGCCTCGACCAGGTCCTCGATCCGCGACGACGCGACGAAGCCCACGTTCGGGGCGCCGTCGCGCCGGAAGCGCGCCGTGTAGACGAGGAAGCCGCCGCTGCCGGCGTAGGGGAAGTCCGCGTAGAGCACCGGCTTGCCCGCCGTCGCCAGCGTCTGGACCACCTGGTTCCAGCAGTTCATCTGGACGACGACGTAGCCGTCGATCCCCGCGGATTCGTCCGCGGCGAGGATCGCCTGCGCGGGCTCCGGGCCGGCGGCCATCGAGGAGACGAGCTCGAGCTCCGGACAGCCCGCGGCGAGCGCGCGGTCCATGCACGCCATGACCGGGCCGAAGTCGAAGCCGACGTTGGGCCAGTCCGGCCCGGGCTGTTTCTCGGCGGTGAGCGCGTAGACGACGCGGATGCGCATCTTCTCCGCGTCCTGCTGCGAGAAGGCCGGCAAGGACGCCGTCACGAGCCCCGCGCACGCCGCGCCACCCGCTGCCAGGAAGCTCCGCCGGCTCAGCGGGCAGCCCCGGCATCCCGCAAACCCATCGACCGTTCGCATGGCTGGTTCTCCGTTCGGACGGATGGGGCAGAGAGGATCCTACCCGAACGGTCCGCGGGATTCCCCCCGCGGGCGGAGAATCTCCGTCCCGCCGCACTCCGCGGAGGGGGTGCGGATCCACGGCCCGGGAGACTCTCGGCAGATGGCGGAGAACCTCCCCAGGCGTGGATCAGGGGGTGCTCACTTCGTCGCGGTCGGTGAGGGCCCAGGAGCCGGGGTTGCCGACGAGGGCCTGGAAGTAGATCGTGGTTCCGGAGATCTGGCCGGGGGGGAGGATCGCCTCCGTGATCTGCAGGCCGCTCGCGTCCACCGGGAACACCCCGAGGAGGACCGCGGTCCCGGGATCGACGAGGAGGATCCCGAAGGGGGTCGGGATGGTCGCGGGGCTCGTGGCGTACACGGGGATCGAGATCTGTCCGCCGGTCCCCGTGACGATCAGGCCGATCTCCCGGCCGTCTTCGAGCTCGCCGCGGCGGCGGGCGTCGGGTCCGGGAGCGCGCAGGCCGGCGAAGTCGACGAATCCGAGGGCCGGATCGTCGAGATGGTGGGTGATCTTGCCCTCCACTACGCCGGCGTCGGTGCTGCCGAAGTAGTTGTAGGTGGCGTCGACGTCGTCGTCGCACACCTGGAGCAGGATGTCCTGGGCAAGGGCCCCGGTGATCCAGTTCGCGTCGGTCGAGCCGTTGAAGTCGGCGCTCATCGCGTAGGGCATGCTGCTCGCGCTCTCGTCGAGCACGATCCCGTAGGCCGCCCCGGTGACGATGCAGCCCCGGGCGATGGCGTTCAGGTCGTCGTCGCCGTAGGAGCACTCCGTGGTGAAGAAGAAGCCCGACGACCCGCCGGAGCCGAGCCGATGGTGCACGAAGCTCCGGGTATAGCTGTGCACCTGCGCCCCCAGGCCGAACAGCGTGAAGCCGGTCTCGCAGTCGTAGGCCGTGCACTCCACGTAGTCGACGGGGAACTGGTTGGCGATCCCCTGGAAGCCCTGATCGCAGGCTCGGGCCTCGTCATTCTGGAAGACGGTGAGGCCGCTGGCGCCGTTCGACAGGTAGCCGAGCGGGCAGGCGACGACCAGGTCGTCGGTGGCGGTTCCGTTCGAGCTGTTGTGGTAGATCACGCCGGCGGCGAGGCCGTCGTGGACGTAGTTGCCGTTCCCGCGCGTCCCGGCGAGCCCCGTGGCGTTCCACAGGAAGATCCCCCCGCCGAGGTTCAGGTTCACCCCGAAGTCGTACACCTCGTTGCGCAGGAAGGTCCCGTCCGTGCTCGTGACGTAGGCGATGCCGGTGGTCGCCGTGTGGAGGACGCAATCGGTCACCGTGAGACCGGCGACGTTGGCGGCGTAGACGGCCCGGCGCGCCTGATCGTACGTCGGCTGCTGGCCATCGACCCGCAGGGCGTCGATCGCGACGTCGGAGGCCGTGACGGTCACCACGGTCATGTCCGGATGGACGGAGGCCCCGCGGAGAACGGTGCCCACCGCGGGATCGGAATCGGAGCCCGATCCCTGGACGAGGCAGGCACGGTCGATCACCACGTCCTCCACGTACAGGCCGGGCATGACGAGGACCGTGCCGCCGGGCTCGAGCGCCTGCACGGCGGGGTTGATCGTCGTGTAGTCCGCCGGCCCGTCGTCGTCCACGGTGACGACCAGGTTCACAGCGTTCGCGAAATCGACGAGTCCCAGGACCGGATCGTCGATCTGGTGCCAGATCGTGTCCTCGATCCGCGCCGGGTTGGCCACTCCCCAGAAGTTGTACGTGGCGTTCGTGTCGTCGTCGCAATCCTGGAGGTAGACGTTGAAGGCGAGGCTGCCGGTGAACGTGTTGAACTGCGCCGCCGCCCCGGAGATCGCGCACGCGAGGGCGGGCGTGTTGTTCAGAGAGCTCTCGTGGAGCACCACCGCGAGCTCGGTGTCGCGCAGGGTGTTGCCGGAGAGGACCGAGGTCAGGTCGCCGTAGCCCCACGGCGACACGTCGGTCGTGGCGAAGACCCCGTACGTGCCGAGCTCGCCGGCGCCGTCGATCTCGTTCGCCGCGACGTTCACCGCCCCGCTGCCGAGCCCGAACAGCGTGATCCCGCTGCCGCAGCCGGCGATCGCGTTGCCGGCGATGTCCACCGTCGTGTTGACGGCGATCGACTGCACCCCCTGGTCGGAATCGTCGATCTCGTTCGCCTCGAACGCCACCGGCACGCTGCTGCCGTTGGCGAGGATCCCGAGGTCGCAGAGGCGGATGGCGTTGCCGGCGAAGGTCCCGCCCCCGCCGGACTGGAAGCCCATCCCGATGGAGCAGTCCTCGACGTCGTTGCCGCGCGCCTCGCCCTGGGCGCCGTAGAAGAAGATCCCCACCGAGTCGAGGTGGACCTGCTTCACGTTGCGCACGGTGTTCAGCACGAACGAGTGGCCGGTGCCGCCCGCCGCGGCGTAGATCCCGCGGTAGACGACGTTCGCCACCTCGCAGCCGACGACCTGGAGGCCGTGGAACGTGCCCGTGGAGTAGTCGGTGATGATGCCGCCCCGGGCGTCGATGCCGGAGGAGAGGGCGGGGTTGTCGCCGTCGACCGTAAGGCTCGAGATCGTCACGCCGTCGTCTTGGATGCGGAACACCCACGTGGTCGTCGTGACCTGCGAGCCGTTGCCGCTGCCGGGGATCGAGTGGGCCGGCGTGACGATGGTCTGGCCCACACCGGAGCCGACGATCGTCACGGAGACGTCGACGATGACCTCCTCGACGTAGGTGCCGGGCGAGACGAGGATCACGTCGCCGTCGGAGGCGTTGGCCACGGCATCGGAGATCGTCGTGTAGTCCCCGGAGCCTCCCTGGTCGACGAGGATCGTGTCCGCGGCGGCGAGATCGGCGGCGAGCGCGAGGAACGCCGCAGGTGCGAGAGCGCGGAGAGAGCGGACGATTCGGGTGATCTTCATGGTGCTCCTCCTAGCGCGCGGGCGAGGCGATGGCGGGGACGGCGGGGATCTCCGCGGACGACAGCGCGCCGCGAGGGGGCGCCTTCGCCCGCTCTTGCAGAACGAGGAAGGCGGCGGACGGCGTCTCCGCGGCGGGCTGGGCCGCGCGCGGGGACGTGGGCGCCGCGGGAGAGCCGCCGGGGGTGGCCAGGGCATAGACGGTGAAGCCGAGGGCGGAGAGGACCACGGACGCAAGAACCAATCGACGCACGGTCATGGGGGGACTCCCGGGAAGAGGTGCAAGGGAGAAGCAGAGGGCAGGAAGCCCTCAGGATAGGGGCCCCTCCCGGATCTCGCCACCCGCCCCCGGCGGGGGGATCAGCCGAACAGGCCCTTCAGCCGCGCGGGCCGGTGGCCGGGGAAGAAGTCCCGGGGCACGTCGAAGCGGAAATGGGCCCGGAGCACGGCCGCGAGGACGTCCCGGAAGTCGGTGGTGACCGGGAGATCCCGTCCCTCGTAGAGATCGGCGTCGCGCAGCCCGGGCCACGCGCCGTGGATCCGTCCGCCCGCGCCGGCGCGCAGGATCCGCGCGAGCACCCGCAGGCGCTGGGCGAGGGGCGAGTCGGGATACGCCGGCCCGCCGCCGGCGTCCGCCTCGCCCGCGAGCCTCCGGAAGAAGGCGAGCGCTTCGAGGGTGGTCCGGCCGGCCGCGACGACGACATCTCCCTCCGCCGCCGGCTCCTCCGGGCTCCCGCCATAGAGGGGAGCGAAGCGCTCGAGCACCGTCCCGTCCCCGCGGACGCTCGCCTCGGGCACCGCGAGGGCGGGATGCCGGCCGCGCAGGGAGCGGGGCAGGAGGCCGTGGAGAGCGAGACCCCGCCGGTGCTGGCCGGCGGAAGAGGCTCCCGTGGCCGCCGGGCCGGTGAGATAGCGGTTGAGCCACCCGTCCCGAACGGTGCGGAGCCCGGGCGCGGCGTACTCCATGAAGTCCTGGGCGTCGAAGTGGCTGCGGGTGGGGTGGGGCGAGCCGACGGCGACGACGGCGGCGAGCCGCTTCGCCGTCCAGAACGGGAGGAGGCCCGCGAGCGCGGGGTGCAACCCGAAGTCGCCGTCGAGAGGGATCACCCCGCGCTCGCCCTCCGCGTCCTCCGGGGCCACCGCGAGCGTCGGGCGGAACTCGTAGTAGCGCGGATCGCCGTAGGGCACGAGGGCGTGCAGCGCGTCCACGCCGCCGCGCAGGAAGAGCACGACGAGCGCCGGCGTTCCCTCCTCGCCGGCGAATTCGCGCCGCAGGTGCCCGGCGGGCAGGGGGAGACGCAGCGTGGCGAGGCCGGCGCCGGTCGCGCGGAGGAAGTCGCGGCGGTCGAGGGAGAACATGGGGCGGCTCCTATTGCCTCTGGAAGTCGGGCGAGCCGAGGATCGCCGCCACGAGCGAGCGGGCGAGCCGGCCGAGGTCGCGGGAGCTCTCCCGGGCGAGCTCGGCCGCGACGAGGGCGTCGAGGTGGCGCGCGGCGCGGGGATCGAGGCCGGTGGGGAGGAGGCGATGGAGCAGCCACTCGACCCACCGCTCCGGGGCGCCGGCCGGCAGCTCGGCATGGAAGGCGGCGGGGATGCGCACCCCGGTGGCCTCCCCGTGGGCGAGGTCGGCGGCGAACTTCCACCGCCCGGCGAGGGCGCCGGGATCGAGCCAGGCCTCGGCCTGGTCGTAGTAGCCCGTCGGGTCCTTGCACTCGTAGAGGTTCTCGTTCAGCTCGCGCAGGACGACGAGGATCGCCCGCGCGTCCTGGATCTCCGCCCCGGTGAGGCTCAGGGCGCTGACGACGAACTCGAAGGGACGCTTGAGCTTCGCCCGGTGGTTCTCCGGGGCGAAGAACGCGGGATCGCCGGCGATCGCCCGGAGGAGCGACGGGATGTCGCCGCGGGTCCGCCGGAACACGGCGGCCACGCGCTCGACCAGCTCGGGTGCGGGGTCGTCGCTCACGAGGTGGCGGCACAGCTTGTGGGAGAGGAAGCGGGTCGTCCCCGGATGCTCCTTCAGGATCGCGAGCACGTCCTCGCCCTCGCTCTGGGGATCCTGGAAGTCGTCCTTGATGAGGGTGTGGAGGAAGCGCTTGTCGCCCGGATCGTGCATCTCGGGCCGGAAGAGGAACTCGATCGGCTGCCCGGGCTCGTCGCGGTAGGTCCGGCCGGTGAGCGCGCGCGCGACGTGCTCGACGTCGCGCTGCGAGTACCCGTTGTCCACGCCGAGCGTGTGCAGCTCGAGCAGCTTGCGGGCGTAGTTCTCGTTCAACCCTCGCTGGGCGGCGATGTCGCTCGCCGCGCGGCCCGCCTGCTTCGACTTCTTCTCGAGCCGCACGGGCAGCTCGATCTCCTTCAGCTCGGCCTTGGTCGGGGGGCGCCGGGAGACGGCGTTGTCGAGGTACACGAGCATCGCCGGGTGCTTGGCGCTCGCCTCGAGCATCGCCCCGAAGCTCCCGAAGACGTGCCGGCGGATCACCTCGCGCTCGTACTCGCCGGCGAAGAGCACCACCTCGTCCTTGTCCACCGCCACGCAGAAGTGGTTGCGGAAGAAGTCGGCCGCCACCTCCCGCACCTGGTTCGTCCCGTGGACGGCGTGGTAGAGGATGCTCTCCTTGGAGCTCCCGGGGGGGGATGCGGCGCCGCCGGGCGAGCTCCGCCCGCTCCTCGGCGGTGGCGTCCGGGGGATAGGGGGGCGCGTACTCGTCGGCGACCCCGCGCGCGGAGAGCCCGATCGAGCCGAGGGGGGCGAGGAGCGCGGCGAGCGCGGGGTCCGGCGACTCGCCGCCCGCGAGCTTCGCCTCGAGCCACGGGAGGATCCCCGCCGCGCGCACCTCGTCCGCCAGGGAGGGCGGCGCGCCGAGCGTGAAGCGGGCGAGGAAGTGGTGGAGGCGCTCGTGCTCCGTCAGCGGATTGCCGGCCCGCCGGGGCTGGCCCGCCCCGTGCCGGGGATCGCCGCTCGCTTCGCCGGGATGTCTCGCCATTCGCCGTCTCCTCCGCTCGCCGCCGGCGGGATCATCGACTAGCCGCGCCGGCGCGAGCAGGATACGAACCAGCCCGTGACGGGAGATGCGAATGAGCGAGGAAAGCCCTGCTGCGCGCTTCCGGACCGGCCGGTATTCTGATCTCGCCCGCCTCCGCCCGGGATCCCCGTGGCGTCCCCCCCTTCCAGCCGCCGAACCGCATCCCCCCCCCGATGCCGCTGCAAAACGTCTTCCTCCCCTACGGAGCGTACTGGAGCACCCCCTTCTGCCGCTGGCAGGGCCGTTTCGCGGGCTACCACGCGATCCGCCTCGCCGCGGAGGTGGGCGCGAGCTTCCTGGAGCGCCGCGGGATCCCCGCCCCGAGCTTCGAGGGGCTGCACCTCGGGATCACCGTGCACCAGCGGTCGAGCTTCTACGGCGCGCCGTGGCTCGCGGCGATGCTCGGGGCGCCGGGGATCACCGGGCCGACGGTGTCCCAGGCCTGCGCCACCGCGGTCCGTCTCCTCGCCGGCGCAGGCCTGGAGATCGAGACCGGCGAGCGGCGCTGCCTCCTCGCCGTGGCCTGCGATCGCACCAGCAACGGCCCCCACATCCTCTATCCGAACCCCGAGGGGCCGGGCGGCGCGGCCGAGTTCGAGAACCAGGTCCTCGACAGCTTCAACGAGGATCCCCACGCGAAGCTCTCCATGATCCAGACGGCGGAGAACGTCGCGCGGCGCTTCGAGATCTCCCGGGCGGAGCAGGAGGAGATGACCCTCCTGCGCTACCGCCAGTACGAGGACTCCCTGGCGGAGGACCGCGCCTTCCAGCGCCGGGTCCTGGTCCCGGTCGAGCTGCGGCGGGGCAAGAAGGTGCTCGGCACGGTGGACGCGGACGAGGGGATCTACCCGACGACCGCCGAGGGTCTGGCCGTCCTGCGGCCGGTCCTGCCCGACGGCACGGTGACCTACGGCACGCAGACCCACCCGACCGACGGCAACGCGGGGATGATCGTCGGCACGCGCGACGAGGCCCGGCGGCTCTCCGCGGACGATTCGATCACGATCCAGCTCCTCTCCTACGGCGAGGCCCGCGCCGAGAAGGGGATGATGCCGATGGCGGTGGCCCCGGCCGCCCGGCACGCTCTCTCCCGCGCCGGCATCCGCGCGGCGGACTGCGCCGCGATCAAGACCCACAACCCCTTCGCGGTGGCCGACGTGCTCTTCTGCCGGGAGATGGACCGCGGGCCGGCCGAGGTGAACCACTACGGATCCCCGCTCGTCTGGGGGCACCCCCAGGCGCCGATGGGGATGCGCGCGATCATCGAGCTCATCGAGGAGCTCGTCCTGAAGGGCGGCGGCTACGGCCTCTTCGCCGGCTGCGCGGCCGGCGACACGGCGATGGCGCTCGTCCTGAAGGTGAACTGAGAGGCTGAGCAGGAATCCATGTTACAGCCTCTCAGATGTCTTCTGGCGCATCGCCTGACGGCGCTGCCGCCCGTTCGCGAGCGATTCTCGCTCGCTCTCTGAGCCCTGGTCGGGCGGCCCAGCGGTTCCTGGCGTCCGCGACGAACTCGGAAGCCGGAGGCGGCCCTCGTCTTCCGAGTATGCTTCCGAGCGTGATGGACCTGGTCGGAATCCTCAAGCGTCCGGAGGGCAAGACGCTGGAGTTCAAGCGGGACCTCTCCTCGCCCGACGGGGCGCTCAAGACGATCGTCGCCTTTGCCAACACCGCCGGCGGGACGTTGCTGATCGGCGTGGAGGACAAGAGCCGGCACGTGCGGGGCGTGCCCGAACCGCTGGACCTGGAGGAGCGCCTGGCCAACCTCCTCAGCGACCGGATCGTCCCGCGCCTCGTGCCCGAGATCGTAATCCTCCCCTGGCGGCGGACGCAGGTGCTGGCCCTGCACGTCCATCCCAGCCCCAGCCGCCCGCACTACCTCTCCCGGGAAGGGCCTGCCGGCGGCGTCTATGTCCGCGTCGGGTCGACCAACCGCCGTGCCGACGCCGAGCGGGTCGAGGAGCTGCGGCGCTTCGCACGCGGCGAGGGCTTCGACGAGCAACCCCTACCGGAGCTCAACTCGGAAGCCATCGACTTCCGAGCCGCTTCCGAGTCGTTTGCCGCCTTCCGCCCGCTCGCCCCCCGCGACCTGGAGACGCTGCGACTCCTCACGGACCACCAGGGCCGCAAGGTGCCGACCGTGGGCGGGATGATCCTCTTCGGAACGGACCGCGAGCGCCACTTCCCGGACGCCTGGATCCAGGCCGGTCGCTTCGCGGGCACGCACAGAAGCCGCATCGTCGATCGCGCCGAGATCCGCTCCCTCCCCGTGCTCGCCATCGAGGAGGCGATCGCCTTCGTCCACAAGCACGCCTTGCACGGCGCTGACATCGGCCCCGTGCGCCGCCGGGAGCGCTGGAGCCTGCCGCCGGCGGCCGTGCGCGAGGCGATCATCAACGCGGTGACCCATACCGATTACGCGCAGCGCGGCGCGCCATTGCGCCTCTCGATCTTCGACGATCGCCTCGAGGTCGAAAACCCAGGCCTCTTGCCCTTCGGACTGACGATCGAGGATCTTCCGTGTGGCGTCTCGAAGCTCCGCAACCGGGTGATCGGCCGTGTGTTTCATGCCCTCGGACTGATCGAGCAATGGGGCAGCGGAATCCAACGGATGACCGCGTCTTGCCGCGAGGCCGGGCTCGCGGCGCCGCTCTTCGAAGAGCTCGCCACGCGCTTCCGAGTCACGATCGCCACCGCACGGGTGGGCCGTCCGGTGCTCGACGAGACCGACCAGGCCATCCTCGCGAGCCTCGCCGACGACACGGGACGGCTCACGAGCGAGATCGCCGAGGCGATCGGTCTCACGCCGCGCGCTACGCGCACGCGCCTGGCCCGCATGGTCGGCCGCGGGCTGGTGCGGGAGATCGGCACGGGACCCCAAGATCCCAAACGGCAGTACTTCCTGGCGGATCGCGGACCGGTATGAAACTCACCCTCCAGCAGCTCGAAACCCACCTGTGGGGGCCGCGAACATCCTGCGCGGCAAGACCGCGGGGCAGGACTACAAGAACTACATCCTGTCGCTGATGTTCTACAAGCGGCTCGGCGACCAGTGGGAGTGCGAGACCGACGAGGCCATCTCCGAGCTGGAGCGCCAGCAAGGTCGCTCCTTCAGCGACAGGGAGAGGGCGGTCTTCCGCAAGCGCCGCGAGCACCGCTTCCAGGACATGGACTCAGGTCGACTTGAGGGGCATTCTGGAGGGGGCGCCCTAGGGCAGGCGGCTCACAACCCGATGCAGCGGAAGGTCCCCATGCACGGCCCGCGCTGAACCGGAGCGATGGGATAGGGGGGTGCCTCCTTGGGGTTGGCCGTTGTTGGAACACAACACTGGACCCGACGCCGTGAAGGCACCCCCCTACCCCATCTGGAGGTCGAGGTCCGCGCGCGACGCCGGCCCGGACGGGTGGACGGCGGCCCGCGCGGGGCCGTAGCCTGTCGGGATGAGCTCTCGGCGCCGGAACCGCCCCCTCCCCCCCGCCGCGCCACGGCCCGCGCCGCTCCCGGTTCCCCCGCCGGAGCCGTTCGGGGGGGCGGCATGGTCCACGGGGCTCGTCGCGGCGGCGCTCGCCATCCTCGCGGCGACGATGGCCGTCTACGGGCGGACCGCGGGACACGAGTTCCTCAGCCTGGACGATCCGGACTACGTCACCGGGAATCCCTGGGTGCGCGGGGGTCTCTCGCGCGCCAGCGTCGCGTGGGCGATCACCCACTCCTACGCGGCCAACTGGCATCCGCTCACCTGGCTCTCCCACATGCTCGACGTGGAGCTCTTCGGGATGGACCCCGGCTCTCCGCATCTCGTGAACGCGGCTCTGCACATCGCGAGCACCGCTTTGCTCTTCCTCGCCCTCCGCGCCATGACGAGGGAGCCCTGGCCGAGCCTGCTCGTCGCCGCGCTCTTCGCCCTCCACCCACTGCATGTCGAGTCGGTCGCCTGGGTCTCGGAGCGCAAGGACGTGCTCTCGACGGCCTTCGGGATGGGAACGCTCCTGGCGTACGCGGGCTACGCGCGCCGGCCGGGGCTGGGCCGCTACGCCGCCGTCTTCGTCCTGCTCGCCCTCGGACTCCTGGCGAAGTCGATGCTCGTCACGCTGCCGGTGCTCCTGCTCCTCCTGGATGCCTGGCCGCTCCGCCGGAAGGAGCCGATCGCCCGGTTGGTGCTCGAGAAGCTCCCCCTGCTCGCCCTCTCGCTCGCCATCTCCGTGAAGACCGTCGTCAGCCAGGGCGCGGCGGGGGCGGTCAGCACGACCGAGGTGTTCACCGTCCCCGTGCGGATCCTGAACGCGCTCTCCTCCTACCTCCTCTACCTTGGGCAGACGGTCTGGCCGGCGGGGTTGGCGTGCTTCTATCCCCACCCGGCGATCGTGGCACCCGAATCGCGCGCGCTCCTCGCCACCGGACTCGCCGGGGCCGCCGTGCTCGCGGGGGTGACGGCCGCGGCCCTCCTCGGGCGCCGCCGTTGGCCCTATCTCCTCGTGGGCTGGCTCTGGTATCTCGGTACGCTCGTGCCGGTGATCGGGCTGGTGCAAGTAGGCGAGCAGGCGCGGGCCGATCGATACACGTATCTGCCGCTCATAGGGATCTTCCTCGCCCTTGCCGGGGCGCTGGCCGACCTCGGGGCGCGGCGGCCGGCGGTGCGCCGGGGCGTCGCGGCGGGGGCGGGGATCGTCCTGGCGGCGCTCACCGGGCTCACCTGGCGGCAGGTCGGCGTCTGGCGCGATTCGGAGTCCCTCTGGGCGCACGCGCTCGAGGTGACCGATCGGAACTACCACGCCTTCGACCACCTCGGCACCCACGTCGCAAGCCGGGACCTGCCGCGCGCCACGAAGCTCTTCGAAGAAGCCTCGGCCATCAAGCCCTACGACACCGCGATCCTCGTCAACCTCGGGATCGCCTACGCCCACGGCGGGCGCACGGACGAGGCAATCGCCAAGTTCGAGGCGGCCCTGGTCCGCTCCCCCAATCTCGCCGGCGCTCACTTCAACCTGGGCATCTCCCTCGTGGCGCGGGGCGACCTGGAGGCCGCGGCAACCCACTTCCGCGCCGCGATCCGCATCCGCCCCGAGGACGTGGAGCCGTTCCTGGCCCTCGGGAACCTTCACGCGCGCCGCGGGGAGTGGGAGCGGGCGCGCGGGTGCGCCGAGGACGCGCTGCGGATGTGGCCAAACTCGGTGCCCGCTCTCTACCAGCACGGAGTGGCGCTCGCCAACCTCGGCGATCTCCTGGCGGCCGGGCGGCGGTTCACGCAGGTCGTCGAGAAGGAGCCCACCCACGTCCCCGCCCACATCGACCTCGGGCGGGTGGCCCTCCTCCGGGGCGATGGCGCCGGGGCGATCGCCGAGTTCCGGCGCGCTCTGGAGCTCGATCCCTCCCTACCGCGTCCCGCCGGCGAGCTCGCCCTGCTCCTCGCCACCCATCCCGATCCGCGCCTGCGCGATGCCGCCGAGGCGCGCCGGTGGGCGGAGCATGCGGCGAAGGCGACCGGCCACCGCGAGCCGTTCTACCTGGAGGTGCTCGCCGCCACCTGCGCGGAGGCAGGGAAGTACGCGGATGCCGTCCAATGGCAGCTCCAGGCCCTCGCCCTCGCCCCCCCGGCCCAGGCGGCCGGCCTGCGCGAACGGCTCACCCTCTACGAGGGCGGCCAGCCGTGGCGGCGCGCCATCGGGCGTTGATCCGCGCTGGGAGGGAATCGGGCGATTCCCGGTCCCGCCGGTTCGCTTCCCCCGCATGAGCGGGCCCCGAGGGGCTCCGCGGCCAGCGGGCCCCCGGTCTCGGCCCCCGTTGGTCCCGAGGCGACCGCCATGACCCGAACGATCCCCTTCGCTCTTTCCGCCCTCGCCCTGTCCGCCCTCCTCGTCGCCGTCCCGGCCCGCGGCAGCTCCCGACCCGCCGCGGAAGAGGACGGAACGTACTCGATCGATGCCGTCCACTCCTCCGTGATCTTCCGGGTCTCGCACCTCGGGATCTCCAACTTCTACGGCCGGTTCGGAGACGTGGCGGGCACGCTGGTCGTCGACGGCGCCGACCCCGCCCAATCGGCGGTGAAGGTGGAGATCCGCGCCGACAGCATCGACACGAACAACGCCGACCGCGACAAGCACGTCACGAGCCCGGACTTCCTCAACGCGAAGCAGTTCCCCACCCTCTCCTTCGAGAGCACGGCCGTGAAGCGGAACGCGAAGGGGGACCTCGAGCTCACCGGCCAGTTCACGATGCACGGCGTCACGAAGACGATCACCGTGGAGGCCGTCCACGTCGGCCACGGCACGCGCGGCAACTTCGGCTACCGGACCGGTTACGAGACGACGTTCACGGTGAAGCGCAGCGACTACGGCCTGGGGTACGCTCTCGACATGCTGGGCGACGAAGTGGCGATCATCGTCTCGCTCGAGGCCACGAAGGACTGATCACGGCCCGGCGGACCCCCTCGTCCAGGAGACCCTGCGCACGGCGGTCGTGCCGGCCGCGATCGCGCTGGCCGGCGCGGGCTTCTCCCTGCTCCTCCTCGAGCGGTGGCGCCCCGCCGCCGTCGCGGCGGCGGTCGCCCTCGGCTTCGGCCTCGCCCAGGCGTGGATCGCCGGCTTTCCCGGCTTCCCGCCCGCGGACGCCACGGACTCCGTCCTCTGGCTCGCCCCGTTGGGGATCCTCGGCGCGGCGTGGCCCGCGGAGGCCCGCCGCTCGGCACCCCTCGTGCGCGCGGCGATCGCCGCGGTCGTGGTCTGGGCGACGCTCTGGCCCCTCGCCGGCACCTACCGCTGGGACGCGGCGGCGGGGGCGCTCTGGTGCGGGGGCACGGCGGGCGCCCTGTTCCTCCTCGGGCCGGACCGCCGCCGCGCGGAGGAGGGAGGAGCCCCGGCGGCGCTCGCCGTGGTCGCCGCGTGGACCGGGGTCTGCTCGCTCCTCGCCCACAGCGCGAAGCTCGCCCGGCTCTCCCTCGCCCTGGCCGCCGCTCTCGGCGGCGCGACCCTCGTGCTCCTGGCTCTCCCCGGGCTGCGCGGCCCGGCCCGGGGCGCTACGAGCGCGGGAGCTCCCGCCCTCGGCGCGCTCCTCGTGCTCGCCCACCACTACGCCGAGCTCGCCTGGACGCCGACCCTCCTGCTCGCCGCCGGATGGGCGAGTCTGTGGCTCCCGTCCCCGCTCCCCAGCCGCGGCCCGCGGGCCGCGATCCTCGCCCGCGCCGGCCTCGCCGCGCTCCCGGGCGCCCCGGCGGTCGCCGCCGCCTGATCGCCGGGCCCCGTCCGTCACCCCGCCACCGTCCCGAGGCCGGTCCGGCTGCGCAGGATCTCCCAGTACCGGCGGATCTCCTCCCGGACCGCCTCGAGCTTCAAGGTGCTCTTGCGGAAGCGACCCTGGGCGGCGAAGTACTTCTCCAGCGCCTCGTCGTCGAAGTCCGGCTCGAGGTTCACGACCGTCCGGAAGCCGTCGAACACCTCGAAGATCGGGTAGAGGCCGGAGCGGATGGCGTAGCGGATGAGATCGATCCCCTCTGCCGGCTCCGACTTCCACCCCGTCGGACAGGGGGACAGCACGTGCAGGAAGCGGAAGCCCCTCCGGTCGAGGGCGTAGCGCAGCTTGCGCATCGTGTCATCGAGGTGGGCGAGCGAGACCGAGGCGGCGTACGGCACCCGATGGGCCGCCATGATCGAGAGGATGTCCTTCTTGGGCAGCGTCTCGCCGTCGGGGGTCGTCGTCGTGCTCGCCCCCATCGGCGTGGCCGAGGAGCGCTGGCCGCCCGTGTTGCCGTAGATCTCGTTGTCGTAGCAGATGTAGAGGAGGTCCTCGTTGCGCTCCGCGGCCGCCGAGAGGGTGGCCATCCCGATGTCGTAGGTGCCCCCGTCGCCGGCGAAGCAGACCACGCGGGTGGGATCGCCGTTCATGTTCGCCACCTGGGCGAGACCGGTGGCGACCGCCGCGGTCGAGGCGAAGGTGGAGGAGATCACCGGGGCGCCGTACGCCGAGAACGGGAACTTCCCGGGGCTCACGATGCCGCAGCAGGCCGGGATGACGATCTGCACCTTCACCGCGGCGCTGGCGTGGCTGAGCAGGTTCCAGACGATGGACATGCCGCAGCCGCCGCAGTTCGTGCTGCCGGGCCGCAGGATCGGCTCGGGCCGATCCGCCGCGGTCTGGACCATCCCGCCCAAGGCCGGGATCTCGCCGACTGGCGCCGTCCGGGCCGGTCTCTCGCGCGTGGGCTCGAGCATCAGCCGATCTCCATGATCATGGGCTCGCCGATCCGGTCGCGCTTCCCGATGTCGGCGATGATCTCCGCGGCGTGCTGGGGCCGGATGTCGCCGCCGCCCAGGCCGATGACGTAGTTCTGGAGCACGCAGTCGTGGCGAACGGTGCCGCGCGTCTCCGACCAGAGCACGCCGCCGTGTCCGAGGCTGATGTCGCGGTCGAGGATCGCGATCCGCGGCCGGCCGGCCAGGTACTCGCCCAGGATCCGCTCCGGGAAGGGCCGGAACATGCGCACGCGAAGCGAACCGGCCGGGATCCCCTTCGCGCGCGCCTCGTCGACGGCCGCGCGCACCGTGGCCGCCGTCGTGCCCATCGAGACGAGGACGATCCGCGCATCCTCCATGCGGTAGGGAACGACCGGATCGGCGAGCGGGCGGCCGAACACCGCCGCGAACTCGGCCTGGACCTCGGGATACACCTCCCACACGCGGTCCATCGCCTGCGCGTGCTGGACGCGATGCGCCTCCGTCTCGTGCGGGAAGTCGAGCCCCCCCACCGTTACCGCGCGATCGGTGATGCGATGCGGCAGGTCGAGCGCGGGGAGGAACCGATCCACGAGCTCCTGGTCGGGGATCTCGGTGTTCATCATGGTGTGCGAGAGGACGAAGGCGTCCTGGCACACGAGGCACGGGATCAGGATGCGCGGATCCTCGGCGAGGCGATAACCGGCGAGGATGCTGTCGAACACCTCCTGGTTGTCCTCGCAATAGAACTGCGTCCAGCCGGCGTCGCGCAGGAGCAGCGTGTCGCCATGATCCACCCAGATGTTCCACGGCGGACCGAGCGTGCGGTTCACCGCCATCATCACGACCGGCAGCCGGTAGAGCGCGGCGGCGATCACGTTCTCGGTCATGTAGGCCAAGCCGTTCGACGACGAGGCAGTGAAGGTGCGCGCGCCGGAGAAGGCGAAGCCCATGCAGACGCCCATCGCGCTGTGCTCGCTTTCCACGCGCACGAAGTGGCCCTTCTCGAACTCCTGGTTGCACAGGTACTCGATGCACTCGCTCTGCGGCGTGATCGGGTAGATCCCCCCGCCGAAGCCGCGGCCCGTGCGGTTCGCCCGGCCGGCCAGGGTGGCCGCCGCTCCCGCCGCGTGGTTCGCGCTGAGGAACTGGATGCTCATAGCGTCGTCATCGTCATGGCCTCGCGCGGGCACTCCTCCACGCACAATCCGCAGCCCTTGCAGTACGTGTAGTCGATCTCGTAGCCGCTATCGGCCGTGCGGCGCCGGATGATCCCCTCCGGGCAGTAGACGAGGCACGTGTCGCAGCGCGTGCAGTGGCCGCACGAGAAGCAGCGGTCCGCCTCCGATCCGTCCGGGAGCCCGTGGTTCACCTCCGCGAAGCGGGTGCGGCGGTCGGCGGCGGGCTCGCACGTCTCCTGCGCCGGGGCGGCGCGCGGGAAGTGGTCGAGGCGGAGGTTCGTGATCGGCACCGCGTGGCGGCGATCGGGCCGGGCGAAGGGCTCGACGTCCTCGCCCAGCGCCTGGAGGACGAGGCCCGCCACGCGCCGGCCGTTGCCGACGGCATGGGTGACGGTGCCGTCGCCGGTGGCGAGGTCGCCGGCCGCGAAGACGGCGAGCGGCGTGCCGCCGCGGTGCACGCGCTCCCCACGGAGCTCCCAGCCGTCCGGCAGGATGCCGAGCTGCGCGCCCTGCCCGAGGGCGAGCAGCACATGGTCGCACTCGAAGCGCGAGGTCGCGTCGGTGACCACCGGCCGGCGGCGCCCCGACTCGTCCGGCTCGCCCATCGTCACCTCGGCGAGCACGATCTCCCGGACGCGCCCCTCGCCGTGGAAGGCGATCGGCTGGCGCTGCATCAGGAGCCGGACACCCTCGTGCTCGGCCTCCTCGACCTCCTCGCGGATGGCCGGCATCTCGAGCCGCGTGCGGCGGTAGGCGATCGTGACGCGGTCGGCCCCGGCGCGCAGAGCGCTGCGGGCGCAGTCCATGGCGGTGTTGCCGCCACCGAGGACGACGACGTGCCCGTCCATCCGCACCCCACCCTCGAGGTTCACGCGGTGCAGGAAGCGGATCCCCTGCTCGATTCCGGCGAGCTCCGCCCCCGGCACGCGCAGGCCGGTCAAGCGCTGGAGCCCCGTCGCGAGGACGACGGCATCGAACTCGGCGGCGAGCGCCTCCAGACGGGCCGGGTCGAGGAACTCGCCGCAGCGGGCCTCGACGCCGAGGGAGAGCACGTCGCCGATCTCGCGGTCGACGACCTCGCGCGCCAGGCGATAGGCGGGGATCCCCGTGCGCAGCACGCCCCCGAGCTCCTTCTCGCCCTCGAAGATCGTCGCCGCGTGACCAGCCTTGGCGAGCTCGTAGGCGGCAGCGATGCCGGCGGGGCCGCCGCCGACGATCGCCACGCGGAAGGGAGCGACCTGGCGCACGACCGTGCGGACCGCAACCGGGGTGTGGTCGGAGATCCAGCGCTCGAGCCCGCGGATGTGCACGCTGCCGTCGTACTCGCGGCGGTTGCAGCCCTCCATGCACGGCGCCGGGCAGACCCGCCCGCAGACGCCGGCCAGGGGGGTCGAACGCCCGAGGACCGCGGCCGCCGCCGCCTCGCCCTCCCGCCGCAGGGTCTGGAGGAAGCCGACGACGTCGTTCCCGGCCGGGCACCATGCATTGCAGGGGGCGAGCTTCTCGGCATAGACGGGGCGCTGGGTGCTCCAGGAGCCGGTCCGCAGTCCGGTCGGAGGGCTCTCGAGGTGCGCGGTCAGCGGTTCGACGAATACCGTGTTGAACAGCGGGACCTTGCCGTCGGGCCGCGGCGCGGGGGCGAGCCGCGGGGGCCGCTCCACGACCGACTCGTACGCCTCGCGGGCCGCCGGGAAGTTGCTGGCCAGGCCGAGCTCCTCGTACGTTTCCTCGAGGGTGCGGAGCGCGATCCCGAAGAGCCGGGCATAGGCGCCGGCGATCGTCGTGTTGACGATCACCACGGAGCGCGTCCCGATCTTGTGGCGGCGGGCGATCTCGGTCGCGTCGACGGTGGCCAGACGGCAGCGGTCGTAGCGTTCGCCGAGGCTGTCGAGGGGGGCCGCCGTGTTGAGGAGGAGCGTCCCCCCCGGCACGAGCCCGTCCAGGGTGTCCTCCCCGAGCAGGCTGTCGTCCAGGACCAGCAGATGCTCCGGATCGTACACCTTGTTCCGGTTCGTGATCGGCTGGTCGCTCACGCGCGTGTAGGCGCGCACGGGGGCTCCCGACCGTTCCCCCGCGTAGTCGCCGAAGGTCTGCGCGTGGCGGCCGAGCCGCGCATAGGCGGCGGCGAGGATCTTCGCGCAGGTGACTCCGCCCTGCCCGCCGCGGCCATGCACTCGGATCTCCAACGACTGGGCCATGCGAGCCGTCTTGTACCAGAATCCTCCTCTCCGGTCCACGGCGCGGACCCTCGCGAAAGCGTCAAAAAAGTGCGAGGCGGAGGGCGAGGACGCGGGCGGCGCTCGCCGGTCGCGCGGTCGAACCGACCGCCGTCGCGCCGGACGGAATGTCTACCAATCGAGTGCCAATTGCCGCGCGAGGCACGCTGCGCCACGCCGGCCGATGACTGCGCTAGGCCGTGCGCCGGAAGTGCGCGCTGAAATGGCGCAGCACCTCCGGGGCCCACTCGATCTCGACGCCGCGGATCGCCTCGCGGCGCGCCCAGACGCGCCGGACGATCTCGATCACGTAGTCCATGTGGCTCTGCGTGTAGGTGCGGCGCGGCACGGCGAGGCGCACGAGCTCGTGCTCCGCGGGCAGCTCCTTCCCCGTCTCCCGATCGGTGCGGGCGAGCATCAGGCTGCCGATCTCGCACGAGCGGATGCCCCCCTCGAGATAGAGCTCGAGGGCGAGAGCGTGCCCCGGGAAGCGATGCCACGGCAGGTGCGGGAGGAACAGCGCCGCATCGAGGAAGATCGCGTGCCCGCCGGGTCGCTGCACGACGGGGATGCCGGAGGCGGCGAGGCGCTCGACCACGTAGCGGATGCTGGCGATGCGGTAATCGAGGTACGCCTCCTCCACCACCTCCCGCAGGCCCTGGGCGACGGCCTCGAGATCCCGCCCCGACATCCCCCCGTAGGTCGGGAAGCCCTCGGTCACGACGAGCCGCTGGCGGAGCACGGTCGCCAAGGCCTCGTCGCGCACCGCGAGGAAGCCCCCGATGTTGGCGAGCCCGTCCTTCTTGGCGCTCATCGTGCAGCCGTCGGCGAGGGAGAACATCTCGCGCACGATGTCCGGGATGCTGCGCCCGCGCATCCGCTCCTCGCGACGGCTGATGAGGTAGGCGTTCTCCGCGAACCGGCACGCGTCGATGTAGAGAGGGATGCCGTGCCGGGCGCAGAGCGCCTTCGCCGCCCGCAGGTTGGCCAGGCTGACCGGCTGGCCCCCGCCCGCGTTGTTCGTGACGGTGATCATCACGAGGGGGATCCGCGCCGCGTGCGCGGCGAGGGCGCGTTCCAGCCCCTCGAGATCGATGTTGCCCTTGAACGGCAACATGCTCTGCGTGTCGTGCCCTTCCGGGCACGGCAGGTCGAGCGCCGTCGCGCCCGTGTCCTCGATGTTGGCGCGGGTCGTATCGAAATGGGTGTTGTTGGGGACGATGTCGCCGGGTTTCAGCACCTGCTGGAAGAGCAGATGCTCGGCCGCGCGTCCCTGGTGGGTGGGGATCACCTGCTCGATCCCGAAGGTGTCCTGCACCGCCTGCTCGAAGCGCCGGAAGCTCGGCGACCCCGCGTAGGACTCGTCGCCCCGCATCACCGCCGCCCACTGTTCGCTGCTCATCGCGCCCGTGCCGCTGTCGGTGAGGAGATCGATGAGCACGTCTTCCGACGAGAGCAGGAAGAGGTTGCTCCTCGCCTTCGCGAGCTTCGCCTCCCGCTCGGCCCGCGTCGTCATGCGAATCGGCTCGACGCTCTTGATGCGGAAGGGCTCGATGATCGGCAGCTCAGGAACCACGGCGGACCTCCAGGTCACGCATCGGTCCAGGACGGCTTGCGCTTCTCCAGGAAGGCGGCGATCCCCTCCCGGGCGTCGTGCGTCGCCATCAGATCGGTCAGGTACGTCTCCTCGAGGCGCGCGAGGTCGGCGAGGAATGCCTCGCTCCACGCCAGCCGGGCGGCAGCGGCGGCGTAGCGCAGGGAGGAGGCGCTCTTCGGAGCGAGGTGCTGGCGAGCCCAGGCGAGGGCGGCGGCGCCGGGATCGGCGGCGATCTCCCCGACGAGGCCGAGCGCGCGGGCCTCCTCCGCGCCCACGACCCGCCCCGAGAGCAGGAGATCGGCGGCGGCGAACGATCCGATCCGCCGCGGCAAGAGGGCGGAGCCGATCGGCGCGAAGACGCCGAGCAGCAGCTCCGGCTGCCCGAGCTTCGCCCCGGGAGCGGCGAACACCCGATCGGCGAGGAGCGCCACTTCCAGCCCGCCACCCAGGCACATGCCGCGCACCGCGCAGAGCGCGGGAACGCGCGCGGCGAGGACCTCCCGCGCCAAAGCGTGGAAGCGCGGCAGCATCTCTTCCACCTGGCCGGGAACGTGCTCGTCGACGCTCGCTCCGAACGAGAAATGGTCGCCGGCGTGGTCCAGCACGATGGCGCAGAGCTGGCGCGCGCCGCTGACCCGGCCCAGGACGTCCCGCAGGTCCCGGATCACGCGCATCCCGATGACGTTGCCCTTCCCCGCGTCGAGGACGACGCGCTGGATCCGCCCGCCATCCAGGGTCTCGGCGCGAACGGTCTCGGTGGTGATCGTTTCCACGGCCCGCCCCCTAGCGCGCGGAGCCCGCCGGCACGTCGTTCGCCTTCGGGATCAGGGCATCGATGAACTCCGGCGACCAGCGCTCGCCGGCGGCGAGGCGCTGGCGGAGATCGACGAAATCCACCTCGCGCCGGCCTTTGGGCCCCTCGTTGAAGGCGCGGAAGCCGGCGGCGCCCTCGCTGAGCATGTTCAGGCCCAGCCAGCTCCGGTTCGATTCGCGATTCCGGTCCCAGTGGGCGAGCTTGTGCTTGCGCACGGACTCGATCGTCTTGCGCGTGCAGTTGGGCATCGTGCGCAGGAGCTTCGCCACCAGGGCGTCCACGGCGAGATCCAGCTCGCCGAGGTCGATCACTCCGTTCTGGAGCTGGCTCTTGCCGACGGCGAGGTCCTCGCCGGTCTTGGGCTCGCCATGGACGATCCGCCCCTTCTCATCCAGCCAGCGCTCGGTGACGACGAGCGGATTGGGCGTGAGCTCGCCGTCGATGCGCAAGACGGGCACGTTCTCGGCGATCAGGCCGTAGCGGTGCGCCTGGTACGAGGTCCACATCTCGCACAGCGTGCACGACTGCATGGCGCGCTCGATCCCCACGAAGAGGGGGAGGAAGTCGGTCGATCCGCCATCCGGGGCCGAGCCGTGGCGCGGTCCCGCCTGACCGAAGACGGCGAGATCGCTCGCGATCGAGAAGTCGCAGGCCATGCCGATCTCCTGCCCGCCGGCGACGCGCATACCGTTCACGCGGCAGATCACCGGCTTGTCGGTGTGCAGGATGGTCGTGACCATGTCGTTGAACAGCCGCATGTACTGCATGTACTCGTCGGGGGCGCCCGCGTAGTACTCGGCGTATTCCTTCGTGTTCCCCCCCGTGCAGAAGGCGCGGTCGCCCACCGCGGTGAAGACCACCGCCACCACGTCGCGCGCGTTGGAGGCGCGCCGGAAGGCGAGGATCACCTGCTTCACCATCTCCGTGGTGTAGGAATTGAACTGCTGGGGATTGTTGAGGACGATCCACGCGGTGAAGAGGCCGGGCACCTCGTTTCCCTTCGCGTCCTTCACCGCTCGGAGCTCGTAGAGGACGCAGTCGAGGCTCGCGTCGAAGGGGGCCAGATCGTGGTTCTTGAAGGGCTTCGGAGTGATGTGGGACGTCACGGGAGTGCTCCGTACCGCGGGATCGTGGGAACGGTCAGGGAATGAGGACCGGGCGGCGCGAGACGCGGTGTTCCCTCACCATGGTCATGACCTCCTGGATCCGGTCCAGGGGATACGTCTCGACGAAGGGCTTCAGCGGCACCTTCCCGTCCCGGCAGAGGCGCACCGCGCCCGGGTAGTGCTCGGGCAGGCAGCCCCAGTTGCCGGCCGCCTTGGCGTCGAAGGCCATCAGGTTCGAGAGGCGCACCTCGAGCTTGGCCATCGTGAAGCCCACGACCGACAAGTAGGCGCCCGGTCCCAGCATGTTCCAGGCGAGGTCTTGCCCGGCGGCCGATCCCGAGCACTCGAAGATCTTCCAGCACACCGCCGGCGCGCCGGCGTCCTTGGCGAACGCGCGCACCTCGTTCTTCAGGTCGCGCGCCTCGCGTCCGGACGGATCGATGACCTTGGCGACGCCGTGGGCAGAGAGCATCTCGCGGCGCCGGCCGTCGATGTCGAAGCCCACGACCGTGGCGCCCAGGGCTCGGCCGATGAGGGCCGCGAACCCGCCCACGCCCCCGAGGCCGATCACGACGACGAGATCGCGCTCCTTGACGTGGGCGCGGTGCATCGCCTGGTAGGGAGTGGTCACGGCGTCGGCGATCACCGCCAGCTCGGCGAGCGTGCAGCCCGAATCCCCGAACGTTCCTCCCTCGAGGAGTCCGGGCTCGCCGTCGAGAACGCAGAGCCCGCGCGCGGGGACGACGAGATGGCTGGCGAAGCCGCCCTGCACGTCGTTGCCCGGCATCGTCTGCGTCGCGCAGATGGAGCCGTAGCCGGTCCGGCACGCCGGACACTGGCCGCACGGCGTGACCGCCGGAACGATCACCGCCCGGCCCACGAGGGGCGCGAATCCCGCGCCGGCGGCCTCCACGACGCCGCTGACCTCGTGGCCGAGGGCGAGGGGCAGCGACCCTCGCGTCTTCACGCCGTCGAAGAGATAGCCGAGGTCGGTGTGGCACACGCCGCAACCGGCGACGCGGACCAGGGCCTCGCCGGGGCCGGGAGCGGGAAGCGCGAATCGGACGCGCACCAGCGGCTCGCCGACGCCGGTCATCTGCCACCGGTAGCCGCTCGTCGATCGGGAATCGTCCATAGGATCACCTCCGGGAGCCGACGGCCGCCCTTTATCGCCGATGGCGGGGGCGCGGGCAAGGGCCGCCGGCGGGCCCGGGCCAAAAGGGCGGGGCGGATGCGATCCCCTTCGGGACCGCATCCGCCCTTCGGAGCCGCCGCGCGCGACCCGCGCCTCCGTTCCCTGGATCCCCCGCGTCCCCTTTCGCCCTGGATCGTGGTGCGTCGGGTCCGCGGACGGCGGGCGGGTCTGGTCTCCGCGCGCGGGCGGGTGCTACTGCTCGCTGGGCACGAGAGGTTTCCCCTCGCCGGCGCCCACCCGTTCGGCGAAGGCTTCCGCCGCGAGCTGCTGGCGAGCCACGTTCTCGTAGTCGCCGACTTCCTGGGCCTGGGCGAGCACGTCGAGCTCGGACTCCTGCCGGGTCCGGATCTCGTGCAGGCGGGCCGTGATCTGGTCGAGGCTCACCGCCTCGTAGCGGCTGCACTCCTGGAAGGAGCGGTTGTGCTTCTCGACCAGCTCGATCAACCGCTCGTTGCGGGCGATCGCATCCACCTGCCGCGAGAGGGCGAGGAGCTGGCCCTTGAACTGGGCATGCTCCGTCTCGAGCTTGGCCAGGAGCTCCTCGAGCCGCCCGGCCTGCTGGTGCATGTACGAGAGCTCGACCGCGGCGTCCTCGGCCCGGTTCGCGTAGACCATCCGCGTGTTCTCGATCTGCCGCGCGCGGACGGCCAGCCGGTTCACGGGCGCCACGCGGGCCCCGCCGGCGGACAGGCGATTCTCGGCCGGGACGGCGCCGGAGGAGAGCTCGCCCTGGACGGCGTTGAGGTCCATCTGGGCCAGCTCGACCACGCGGTAGCAGATCGCCCGCTCGCGCTCGATCTGGCGCATCTCCTCGTTCAGTTGGGCCAGGTCACCGCGGACCTGGGAGATGCGCTCGGGGTACTCGCGCTCCATCTCCCGGAGCTGCTGGCGCAGCGCGGAGGGGTCGGTGATCGCGCCATCGATCGCCTGCTGGACGTGGTCCTGAGCCGAGCTGAGGACCGCGTGCGCGCGCCCGGGGCCGACCACCGCCACGGCCACCGCGCCCGCTCCGACCACCAGGAGGAGGGTGATGACGCCGACTCTGATGAACTTCTTCAGGAAGGAAAACATGGTTGGCTCCTCGGTGCGGCGAAGCGCCGCGCTTCAGGTCGAGATCGGCCCGGAAGGGCCTCCCCCCCTTGTTGGGAATCGCCCGGGGGCCGTTTCAGCCCCCCCTCGCGCTTTTCCCCGAATTGCGAATACTGGGGGTCATGCGGAGTTGTAGGGAGCGCCGCCCGCCCCTCTCGGCCGAGCCATGCTGAGCGACCTCTCCACGAACTTCGTGGGCCGCCTCCGGGCCCGCGATCCCGCCGCGTGGTTCGAGCTCTGGGAGAACTTCGGCCCGATCCTGCGGGCCCAGCTCGCCCGCTGGGGCCAGGGCCGGATCGGCCGGGAGACGGTCCAGGACCTCTCCCAGGAGACCCTGGCCGCCCTGGCCGGGGCCATCGACCGCCACGACCCGACCCGCGGGGCCCGGTTCTCCACCTGGCTGCTCGCGATCGCGCGCCACACCCTGGGGGACGAGATCGACCGCCGCATGGCCCAGAAGCGGGGGGCGGGCGAGCGGGCGCGGTCCCTGGAGGGGATCGATGGGGAGATGGACGGAGGCGCGGGCCGGGCGCTCGCCCCCGACGCGGCCTACGAGCGGGCGGTCTTCGACGCCAAGGTGGCCGCGGCCCTGCGGGCGGCGGAGCGGGAGTGCGGGTTCGAGGACTTCACCGTGTTCCGCCTGCGGGTCCTGCAGGGCCAGAGCGGGCGGGAGGTGGCCCGGGCCCTGGGGACGAGCGAGTCGACCGTGAGCCGGCGCCTCGCGGGGGTTCGGGAACGGGTCCGCCAACGCCTGCAGGAGGTGTTCGCCAAGTACAGCTTCACGCCGGGGGAATGGGAGGAGCTCTCCCGAAACGGCCTCGATCTGAATCCCAAGAAGAGGGACGAGGCGTCCTTCGACGAAGCCGTCGCCGAGATCTACCACCGCCTGTCGCAGCGGATGGAGGGCGGCTCCGAGACGGGGGCGCTGGGCGGATCGAGGACCCCCAAGGAGCAAGCATGGTGACCATGACGACGATCGGCCTCGCTTCCCTGGCCTTGCTCGTGCTCGGCTCCTGGGTCATCTACAAGGTCCTCTGCGGCGTCTTCCTGCTCCTGGGGTACTTCTTCCGGTTCCTCGGGCTCCTCCTGCGCCACGTGTTCCGGTTCGTGCAGAGCGAGCTCGTGGACGCCCTGCACCTCCTCGGGGCCCTCGTGACCGCGGCCGCCGTGGTCCCCCTCGCCCTGATGAACCTTTTCCTCGTCCGCCTGCCCCAGGCGGCCCACTACGGGCGGGCGGTGGAAGACGAGCTCCTGAGCGCGACCCTGTGCCTCTACCGGGTGGCCCTGGGGAACCCCCTGCGGTTCCTGGGGCTCGGGCCGGTACTCGACGGCTTCGAGCGGCGGATCCCCGACGTCATGGAGCACGCCCCTCGCCGCCGGCCGCGCCGGGGCGAGGCTGACCGCTTCCCGGGCTACCGGGTGACGGACGTCCTGCCGCCCGGGGGCTCGGGGGCCCGGCTCTTCGTGGCCCGCCCCACCCCCGAGAAGAAGGCCGCCTGCCGGGAGGCGGGGATCCCGCTCCCCGACGAGGTCGTGATCAAGTCCTTCGCCGTCTCCGCCGGCTCCACCTTGCCGCAGATCGTGCGGGAGAGCCGGGCGCTCGCCGCCGCCCGCCAGCTCCGGCTCGTCCTCGAGCACAGCCTCGGCGAAGACCACTTCTACTACGTCATGCCCTACGTGCGCGGGGAGCAGCTCTCCGCCTACGTGCAGCACCTCCACGAGGCCTCGCCGCCGGCGGGGCTCGGCGGGCGCCAGCTCGGGCTCGTGGTCGGGTTGACGCAGGATCTCCTGTACACGCTCGACCGCTTTCACGCCGTCGGCCTCTGGCACAAGGACGTGAAGCCGGCCAACCTCATCGTGGCCGGCGATCACGCCCACCTGGTGGACCTGGGGCTCGTGACCCCCTTGCAGTCCGCCATGACCCTCACGACCCACGGCACCGAGTACTACCGCGACCCGGAGATGGTCCGCCTGGCCCTCCAGGGGGTGAAGGTGCACGAGGTCGACGGGGTCAAGTTCGACGTCTACAGCGCGGGGGCGGTCCTCTTCTCGATGATCGAGAACAGCTTCCCCGCCCACGGGAGCCTCTCGCGGATCACGAAGCGCTGCCCGGAGGCCCTGCAGTGGATCGTGCGCCGGGCGATGGCCGACCTCTCCGCGCGCTACGGCTCGGCGCGCGAGATGCTCGACGACCTCATCGCCCTCGACACCTCGGGGGATCCGTTCGCCCTGCGGCCCGCCGACCTGCCCTCCTTCGCCCGGGCCCGGGGAGGCGCGGCGCCGACCCCCGCAGCCCACGCGCCGCCGCCGCCGCCCCCCGCCCCGGCCTGGGATCCGGCGATCCGGGCCCCCCTCGATCCCGAGCGCACCCGGCGCCGGCGGCGGCGCGGGCTCGCGGCCGTGGCCGCGGTGGCCTTGGGCGTGCTCGGCGCGCGGCATCTCGTCTCCGCGGCCCGCGGGCCTGGGCACCGGCCGGCCACCGTCGCGACCGTCGTGGAGGCTTCCCGCTTCGGCCCCCGGGAGCGCGAGGCGCTCCGGCTGGCCCGCCGGACCACGCGGGCCCTCGAGGCGGAGGTTCTTCCGGATCTCTCCGCGGCCTGGCCGGAGGAGCTCGCCGCGCGCGCCCTTCCCACCCCGGGCTCCACGGTCCCCGAGGGTCGCCCCCTGGGCCGGGTGCTCGTCCTCGAGGACCTGCCCCGCCCCGAGGGCGAGGCGACGCTGGCGGCGATGGAGCGCTCCCTGCGGGCGCGGGGGTTCGACGTCCTCGGCCTCCCCCGGCGCGGCGAGGGCGCGGACGCCGAGCGCGACGAGGCGGAGATCCAGCTTGTCGCCGAGGCGCGCAACGCGGTGGGGCTCGGCGCTCCCGACGAGGAGGATGCCGTTCTGCGGCTCCAGGTCTTCCTGGACGGAACGGCGGACCTGGACGCGGTCGTGTGGCTCGATCGGGCCCGGGGGGAGGGAGACCCCCTCTGCCAGCTCCTCTTCCGGGGCCGGATCCCCGCGGATCCCGCCCGCCGCTTCCCGCTGACGAGCCGGCTCGAAGGCGACCCGGGCCGCTAGCGGGCCCGGCGAACGTACGAGATCTGTTGCGCGGCTCCGCCGAGGGCCGCCCGGCGGCTGGGAGGCGCCTCGGCCCCCGGGCGAGCCGCCCAGCGCCCGGGAAGGCCCCGGGGCGACGGAACCGGGGGGGCGCTGGTGCGTCAGAGTCCCTTGGCCCGGGCTATGCACCAGGCTGGCGGGGCGGCGCAGCGCCCCTCCCCCCCGAATCCCCCTCCCCAGCGGCCCCGCGGTCCGTGGCGGCACGCCGGTTGCGCGCGCGTGCGGCCCCGGTGCCGGGCCCCGTCCTCGAATCGACCAGGATCCATGAAGTCATCCTCGTTCCTCACCGGCCTCTTCCTCCTCGCCGTCCTTGGGGCGGCCGCCGGGGCCCAGACCGCTCGACCCTCGCTCGCCGCGCTCTCGGAGGCCTGGCGGGCCGAACATGGCGCCCACTGGCGGGTGGTGGAGAACCCCGACTCCGGGTACGCCCGGATGCTCTGGGGCCACAACAGCCCGGCCGCCTTCGCGCCGCGCTCCGACGCGGACTACGAGGCGATCGCCCGCGGGTTCCTCGTCGCGGCCGCGCCCCTCTTCGGTCTGGAGCCGGCGACGCTGGTCGCCGACTCCACGTCCCTGCTCCCGCTCGCCATGGTGGGCACGACCGACAAGATGTCCGTCGCCTTCCGCCAGGAGGTGAACGGCGTCCCCGTGAAGGACGGCTGGAACTGCGTCCTCCTCGGCATGGACGGCCGGCTCCTCGCCATGGACTTCACCGGTCTCCCGAATCTCGCCGGCCTCGATACCACGCCCGGCACCCCCGCGGACGTGGCGGCGAGGTTCGCGGAGGACGCCTTCCGGGCCGAAACGGGCCTGCCGGTGACCGCCGTCCAGAACATCTCCCTCGCCATCGACCGCGAAGGCGCCGCCGGCGTGCTCGCCTGGCAGGTCGACGTCTGGTTCCGCCAGGACGAGCTCATGCCGGAGGGCTACCAGTACTCCATCCCGGCGCAGGGCGACCTGCGCGTCCTCTCGCGGGCGAGCCTCGTGCACGAGGACGTCGGCGGCAACGTCAAGTCGTACGCCACCCCGGGCACGCTGCCCGACACGAGCGGCAACCCGGAAACGCTGCACACGATGAAGTACATGCGGGTCACCGGCGCCGGGCTCGGGACGACCACCACGGACGCCAACGGCAACTTCAACTTCACCGGGAGCAGCGGGCCGGTCAACGTCACCTTCGAGTACTACGGCACCTACAACGACGTCCGCAACCAGGCGGGCGCCGACTACACGCTGACGGTCTCGCTCTCCGGCACGGGGAACTCGGTCACGATGAACCCCGGCCTGGCGCAGTACGACACGGCCCAGGCGAACGCCTTCGAGAGCATCAACGAGATGCGCGATTGGACCCGGGCCGTCGATCCGAGCGACGCGCACATGGACTACATCAACCGGGCCAACGTCAACATCGCCTCCTACTGCAACGCCTACTTCGACGGCACCTCGACGAACTACTACCGCTCCGGGGGCGGCTGCGTGAACACCGCCTACTCGACCGTCATCTGGCACGAGCAGGGGCACTGGCAGAACGTCCGGTACAACAGCGGCAACGGCTGGGACGGCTTCGGCGAGGGCAACGCCGACGTCTTCTGCATGTTCATCGGCAACACGCCGATCGTCGGCCAGAACTTCTGCGGCACGGGCTGCAACATCCGCACGGGCTGGAACATGCGCCAGTACTGCGGCGACGGCAACGGCGGCTGCTACGGCGAGGTGCACGACGACGGCGAGGTGCTCATGGGCGCGCTCTGGAAGGTGCGCAACTACATCCAGACGGTGCACGGCAGCGGGCCCGGCGGCGACATCGCCAACGCCCTCTTCCTCGGCTGGATGAACGCCTACAACCAGACGACGATCCACAGCATCATCGAGACGCAGTGGCTCACCCTCGACGACGACAACGGCGACATCATGGACGGGACCCCCAACTATCAGAGCATCGACCAGGGGTTCCTCGATCAGGGTTTCCCGGGCGTCGTCGTGAACGATCCGTACCCGAACGCCGAGTTCGTGGGCGCCCCGCTGACCGGCTACGCGCCGCTCACCGTGACCTTCACCGACCAGTCGAGCGGCGACGGCCTGAGCGCCTGGAGCTGGACCTTCGGGGACGGCGGCACCTCCGCCCTGCAAAACCCGCCCCACGTCTATGCGGCGCCCGGGACCTTCACCGTCGCGCTCACCGTGACGGGGACCCTCGGCCAGAACACCGAGACGAAGGTCGGCTACGTCGTGGTCGACCAGGACATCACGGCGTCGGCCACGATCCGCAACGGATCGGGCGTCAACCCGGTCGTCTTCACGACCATCACCCTCCCGGTTCTCGGCACGACCTGGCAGTCGCAGGTCAACGGGGGATCGATCGGAGCGAGCGGCCTGACCTTCCTGGTCGGCTACTCCGCGCCGACGAGCGGGCTCATCTTCGCCCCGGGCGAGCTCCTGATCGACGTGTCCTCGCCCTGGCTGTTCACGAGCATCTCCGGCGGCGCGTCCGGGATCAGCTACCACAACATCGGGATCCCGAACGACCCCGATCTCCTGGGCTTCCCCGCCTACACGCAGGTTCTGCTCAACAACGTCGGCGGCAGCGGCCGCCTGACGAACGCCCTCGACCTGATCCTCGGGCACTGATATTGAGGGCCCACCGGGGCCCCGCCCTCCGGCCGGTCTCGGGAGCCGCGGCGAGCCTCTCTCGCCGCGGCTTCGTTCTTTCCCGGCGGCCGGGGCGCCTCAGAGCGGATCAGGGACCGATGCGAAGCTCGACCGCGTCCGTCAGCACGATCCGGTGGCCGGGGCCGCCGGCGACATCGATCAGGAGCCCCTGGTGGAAGACCGAGGTGCCCACGAGGATCGCCTCGCCGGGGATGTCGACGGCGAAGGGACAGGGGCTCCCGGGGCCCGTCCAGGGCGCGCCGGCGAGGGGCGGCCCCACGAGGTCGCCGGGCGCCTGGCCGAGGAGCACCTCGCCCGCTTGCGCCAGGCCCGGGAGGTCGAGGGGTGTGCCGCAGGGGACGTGGGAATCGGGGGCGAGGGAGGTCCACAGGTAGGGAAGGGACCCCGCCGCCACGGATCCCGTCGGGTCGTCGACCCCGAGGACGACCCGGGCGCCCAGCCGCGGGGCCCCGCCCAGCGCCCGCAGACTGTCGGGGGGATTCACCCCGCAGCCGTAGGGCACGATCTCGGCGGAGGGTGGCAGGAGGACGTTCCCGTGGGCGTCGATCACCACCCGCGTGCCGTCGGGAGGGTCGGGGCAGTAGCCGCCGTCCACCGAGCCGCGCACGACGACGCGGTCCGCCGGATTGTCGCGCACGTCGATCACCGCATCGATCGCCCCGGGGGCGTGCCCCTTGCGCGAGACGAACCAGATCTTCCCGAGGGGCGACGCGAAGCTCGTGAGCTCCACGTTGCAGCTCTGGTGGGGAAAGAGGGTGAACTTCGCCCTCTCCGCCGCGGTCCAGTTGTAGTAGTTGCGGATGTACCAGTCGTCGTCCTCGTGGTAGAGGATCTCGACGACGGACCAGCCGCAGTTCGCGAGGGCGCGCAGGAAGGCCGGGTTGATGTGGTCCCCGTGCCAGTGGGGGGAGATGAAGCGGATCGGGGTGGAGGCGGGATCGCGGCCGAGGCACCCGCGCAGGATGGCGTCCACCTGCGCCGCGTCGTAGGCAGCGTCGTTGAGGGCGACCGGGTCGATCCCATAGCCGGCCCCGAAGAGGAGCACTTCCCCGCCATCGAGCGGGAAGACGAACTGGCAGACGTTGTTGTCCGGAGTGCGGCCGTTCGACGTCCGCGTGCTGTAGGCGACGTAGAACCCCAAGGAGTCGTCCGTGGCGAGGGGGACGAAGTCGGTCGCGTTCTTCAGCGGCCAGCCCGTGTTCTCGCGCGCGTTCTCCGCGCCGCAGCTCACGAGGGCGTTCCAGGCGCCCTCGGCGGCCGCCGCGCCCGGCGAGGGGATGCCGCTCCGCGGCGAGTGGAAGGGGCCGGACCGGCTGTGGAGCGCGACGCCGGAGGCGGCCAAGGCCGCGAGGAAGGCGGAGGGGACGAGGAACGCCGGACCGATGCGCGTCATGGTGCAGGGACCTCCCGAAGGGGTTCGAGGGGGGAGTCGAACGCAAAGAACTCGCCTCGGCGCGGAGGAGGAACGCTGGCCGGTCGCGTCCCGCGATGGGGGAACGCGCCGGCGTGACCTCCTCCGCGTCGCCCGGTCCCCCCCACCTCCCCACGTCCGGCAGGAGGAGCGACGAGGACCCCAATCTCCGGAATCCGCCCGGCCGATTCACGCGGAATCACGCGGTTTTCCGCGTGGCCGGTGGATTTGCGCGTTCCCATGTTTCTCCGCTTTTTCGCCCGCGGTCCCATCCTCGGGACTCCCGATGCCGGAACCCGGAAGACCCGGCGATCGGGGGCATTGCATCTTCCTCTCCCCCTGTCACCCTCTGGCCATGGACCGGGGCGATCCCGCGCGGCTCGTGGGCGTGGACGGAGGGGCGAGCACCGTGCGAGCTTGGCGCCTGGAGCGCGGCCCCTCCGGCCTCGCCGCCGCCGGCCCCGCCGCGCGGCGGCCGTTCCCCACGGATCCGCCCTTCCTTCCCGTGCCCCTCGCCCGCCAGCTCGCCGAGCGCGCGGAGGGATCGCCGCGGCTGGGGGCGGCCGAGGAGGCCCGGGGCGAGCTCGTGCTGGCGGCCGCGGCGGAGGCGATCGCGGCGGTCGCCGGTCCCCCGCCCGCCGACCTCGTCCTCGGGATCGCCATGCCCGGGCTCCCCGATGCCGGGGGTCGCGGCATCCTCGTCCTGCGCCACGGGGCCCGCCTCCCCCGCTTCCTCGACCGCCTGGCGGCCCGGCTCGCGGAGCGGGGGCTGGGGCTCGCCGGCGCCCCCGCTCGGCTCGTCGCCGACGGGCGGGCCGCGGGCTTCGGAGAGGCCTACGCCGCAGGCGGAGCCCTGGTCGGGGTGGGAACGGCGCTCTACATGGCGGGCGGCACGGGCGTGGCGGATGCCCTGCGGCTCGGGGGCCGGTTCCCGCCCGGCGCGGAGGTGCGGCGCTGGCTCCCGGCAGCCTGGCAGCTCTCCGGCCCCGGCGGCCGGCCCTTCGAGGATCTGGTCTCCATGGCCGGGATCAACGCCCGTTGGGCGGAGCGGAGCGGAGCGACGGAGCCGCGGGTCGAGGCGGCGGCGCGGAGCGGGGACGGGAGGGCGCGCGCGGTTCTGGCGGAGGCGGCGGGGCACCTCGCGGCCTTCCTGGCCGCCCGCCTCGCCGCCCTGCACCGCGGGCCCCTGCGGGGCGGCAGAGGGGAGGTCGAGCGGCTCGTGCTCGGCCAGCGCACCGCGGACCTCTTCCTCGCCCCGGACCTCGCCCCCTGGTTCGCCGCCCCCCTGGAGAAACGGCTGGCGGAGGAGCTCCGCGCCGAAGAGGATCCCCGGATGCGCGCGGCCTACCTCGCCCGCGGAGCGCTCCGGCCCGGCCTCCTCGTCGCCTCCGCGCTTCACGCCGCGCCGGCCGCCGGGGCGGTCGCGGCGGCCCTCGGGCTCGTCGAGGGCGAGCCGTGAGGCGCCGATGAGCGGCGGATTCACCTGGCTCGACTGGGCGATCCTCGCCGCCGCCTTCGCCGGGACCACGGTCGCGGGCGGCCGGCTCGCCGGGCGCCAGCGGACCTACCGCGACTTCTTCCTCGGCGGCCGCCGCCTGCCGTGGTACGCGGTGAGCGCCTCCCTCGTCGCCACGGAGATCAGCGCCGTCACCTACATCAGCCTGCCCTCGGTCGTCTGCCGCGAGGGCGGCAACCTCACCTACCTGCAGATCGGGCTCATCGGCTCGTTCCTGGCGCGCCTGATCGTGGGCTACGTGCTGGTGCCGGCCTACTTCCGCCGCGAGATCTACAGCCCGTACGACTACATGGGCGACCGCCTCGGGGAGCGGGTGCGGCGGCTCGCCACCGTCCTCTTCTCGCTCGGCGGCGTCCTCGGCCAGTCGGCGCGCGTCTACCTGATCGCGGTCGTGCTCGAGGTCGTGCTCCACCGCGAGCTCGGATGGCTCCACGCGCACTTCGGGCTCGATCCCCTCGTCGCCGCGGTGGCGGTCATCGGCGTCGCGGCGGTCGCCTGGACGCTCCTCGGCGGCATCGCCGCCGTCGTGTGGACCGACTTCCTGCTCTTCCTGCTCTTCTTGGCCGGCATCGGGATCGCCCTGGCGACGGCCGCTGCCGGCGTGGAGGGGGGGCTTCCGGCCGTCCTCGCGACGGGCGATGCGGCGGGCAAGCTCCGGCTCCTCGATTTCGATCCCGATCCGGCGAAGGCCTACACGTTCTGGGCCGCCCTCTTCGCCGCCTCCTGGGGCGGGGTGGGGTCCTACGGCACCGACCAGATGCTCGCCCAACGCCTGTTCTGCTGCCGCGACGAGAAGGCGGCGCGCCGGGCCATCGTCGCCAGCATCGCGGCGGTGGGCGTGATCTTCCTGGTCGCCCTGGTGGGGGTGGCGCTCTTCGCGTACTACCGCGAGCACCCGCTCGCCGGCGCCGCCCTCGACCTCGTCGCCGCGGATCCCGATCGCCTCTTCCCCGTGTTCATCGTCGAGGCGATGCCCCCCGGCCTGAAAGGCGTCGTCCTCGCCGGGACCTTCGCCGCCGCCATCTCGAGCCTCGACTCGATCCTCGCCGCCCTCGCCCAGACCTCGCTCTCCCTCGGGGGGACCGCCCGGCGAGGGACCGGGGCGGTCGAGCCGCCCGCGGCGGCGCGGCGGGCGGTCCGTGCCTCGCGGCTGCTCGTCGCCGGCTGGGGCCTCGCGCTCGGGGCGGCGGCCGTCGGGATGCGCGCCGTGCACGCGCACTACGCCTCGATCCTCGATCTCGCCCTCGCCATGGGGAGCTACACGGGCGGGGCGCTCGTGGCGTGCTTCTTCCTGGCCCTCCGGAGACGGCGCGGCGACGGCAGCGGTCTCCTCTGGTCGGCGCCGCTCTCCGTGCTCGCCGTCTTCGCGCTCGTGTGGCACCAGGACGCCGCGCGGGCCCTCACCGCCGGCCTCGCCCTCGCCACGCTGGGCCTGTGGGGGGCGTTGCGCCTGCGCCCGGCCGCCGCCATCGCCGAGACGATGGGTGTCCCACTGGCCGAATTCTACG
>JBFMCU010000010.1:0-38658 GCA_040754415.1 Planctomycetota bacterium | reverse complement strand
CCTGCGCCCGGCCGCCGCCGCCGGCGCGCTCCGGGGCGAGCTCCGCCCGAGCCTCGCGCTCCTGCTCGGGCTCCTGGCCATCGTCGCCGCGAGCGAGCTCGCCTTCGCCACCCGCGTCGGTCCCGCCCCGGGCGAGGCGGCGATGGCCGTCCTCGCCTGGCCGTGGTACATCCCCGCGGGGAGCGTCGTGGCCTTCGTCCTCGGCCTCCTCCTCGCGAAGCCCCGTCCCGCCTGATCCCGCCGTGCGCCCCATCCGGTACCGAGCCCTCCTCGGCGCGCTCGCCCTCGTCGCCCTCGCCGCCTGCACCACCGCCCCCCGCGCCCCGCGCGGCATGCGCGCGCTCTGGGTCACGCGGTGGGACTACCGGACCGCCGAGGACGTGCAAGCGATCGTGGAGAGCTCGCACGCGGCCGGCTTCGACACCCTGCTCTTCCAGGTGCGCGGCGAGGCGACCGCGTTCTACCGCTCGGCGATCGAGCCCTGGGCCGCCGAGCTCGGGGGCCGCGATCCGGGCTTCGATCCCCTGGCGCTCGCCGCCGCGGAGGCCCATGCGCGGGGCATGGCCCTGCACGCCTGGGTGAACGTCGTGCCGGCCGTCTTCGGCCTCGATCCCCCCCGCGACCCCGCGCACGTTTGGAACGCGCACCCGGAGTGGCTCTGGGTCGACCAGCACGGCGCGCGCCAGCCCCTCTGCGACGGCTTCTACGCCAGCCTGAACCCCTGCCTGCCCGAGGTGCGCGCCTACCTCGCCGCCGTGGCGGGCGAGATCGCGACGCGCTACCCGATCGACGGCCTGCACCTCGACTACCTTCGCTTCCCGAACGAGCCGCCCGCGGTGCCGCGCGGCGCGGACCTCGACTACCCGCGCGACGAGCGGACTCTCGCCCTCTTCCGCGCCGCGACCGGCCGCGAGCCCGACGAGGATCGGCCGGCCTGGGATCGCTGGCGGACCGCGCAGGTCACGCGCCTCCTGCGGGAGATCCGGGCCCGCCTGGACCGCGACGCGCCGGGCGTCCTCCTCAGCGCCGCCGTCGGCGCCGATCCGGTCCTGGCCCGCGGGCACTTCCAGGACGTCGAGGCCTGGCTCCGCGAGGACCTCCTCGATCTCGTCTTCCCGATGCACTACACGGCCGATCCCGCCCTCTTTTCGGCGCGCCTCGCCGAGTGGGCCGCCCGCCCCGCCTCCGCCCGGGTCGTCCTCGGCCTGATGGCCGGCGGCGCCCCCCCCGAGGCGCGCCGCGCCCAGCTCCTCGCGGCCGCCCCCCTCTTCCCCGACCGCGCCCTCTTCGCCTACCACCTCCTCTTCGACTCCCGGAACACGGTGCTCGCGGCCCAGGGCGAGGAGGAGAGCCGCGTGCGGGCCCGGCGCCGGGAGATCCTCCTGCCGGCGTTCGAGTGAATCGCCGCGGCTCGGCCCGGCGTCGGCCGCGCGGGTCGCCGGTCAGTCGATCCGCACGTACCTCCCGCCCGTGTCGGCGGTCAGCCAGCGGAGGAGGTCGGAGTCCTGGCCCACCGTGACACCGTGGATGCGGACGTGGCGGGCGCTGTTCCAGCGCTTCACTTCCTCGCGAATCACGGCGATGTCCGTGATCTCCCCCGCGGTCGGCGCGCCGTCGCTCAGGAGGTAGATCGTGTCCACGAGGGGATCGGAGAAGGCGAGCTGGATCGCCGGATAGAGCGCGGTCGAGCCCATGGCGAACTGCTCGTCGACGAAGCGCAGGCTTCGCTGCCGCATGCCGCGGCTCATGCGTTCGAGGGTCTCGCTCAGGGCGACGACCCGGCTCTCGAAGAAGATCACGTTGAAGAGCGTGTCGTCCGGCAGCGCCCGCAGGACCTTGGAGAGCTCCTTCTTGGCCGTCTCCATCCGCGTCGGCGCGCCGGGGCGGGACGAGGTGACATCGTCGCCTCGCGATCCCATCGGGAGCTCCATCGAGCCGCTGATGTCGAGGATGAAGCACACCCGCTCGCTCTGGATCTGGACGCCGTAGAAGTGCTCGGACTTCGTCCCGCCGACCGTCCCCGCCTGGCGGCGCGCGTCCTCGGCGGCGGCGGCTTCGGCATAGGAGGGAACGGCGAAAGCCTCGCCCTCCGCCGCCCACCATTGCCGCCACGTGCCGGCCAGGGTGCCGTGGTCGTAGCCGGTGAGGATGCGCAGCGCGGCGTGCACGTCGGGGCGCAGCCGCGGCGTCTCCACCGCCAGGCGCTCGATCAGGAGGGGGATCGAGTCCTTCCGCCGCAGCTCGGTCACCTGCTGCAGGGCCTCGGCCCGCACCGACCAATCGTTGTCCGCCAGGAGCCCGTGGAGCACGGGGATCGCCTCCACGGTGCGCATGCGGGCCAGGGCGGAGGCGGCGCCCATGCGCACGGCGGGATCGCGATGGGCGCCGAGGGCGAGCGCCTCCTCCCGCCACTTGGCGTCGGTCACGAGCAGGCGGCCCATGGCGACGACGGCGGCGCGGCGCACGGCACGGTCGGGATTCCGGATCAACGGCGAGAGCTTGTCGCACGCCTCCCGCCAATCGTCCCGCTCGACGAGCAGATCGAGCACGTGGTACACGACGGCGGAATCGTCGTCGGTGAGGAGCTTGGCGAGCAGCTCGGTCGTCGCCGGGTCCGGGCGAGGGACGAAAATGCCGATCAGGAGCAGCTTCCACTCGCGCGGCGTGTCCGGAGCGAGCATGTGCTTCGCGAGGAGCTCCCCCCCCTCCCCGCCCGCGCGCGCCGCCAGGAGATCGCGCACGACGTCGCGGTGCGCCTTCTGCGCCAGCCCGCGGGCCTCCGCCGCCGGGATGCCGAGGTAGAGGAGGCCGGCGTCGAGGCGGAGGGACGCGTTCGCGAGGACGAGCTCGAGCCCCTCCGCATCGCCCCGGCGGGCGAGCCACACGGCGAGGGCGTCCGCGGCCGTCCGGCGCAGGGCGGGGTCCTCGTGGCGCTTCACGACGCGCTCCAGGGGCCGCAGCGCCGCATCGCCGAGGAGGATCAGCGTCTCGAGGGCGACCGGGCGGAGGCTCACCGGCTTCGCCTTCTCGGCCGCGTCGGCGAGGAACTCGACCGCCGCCTCGACGGTCTCCTCGTCCCGCCCGGCGTAGAGCCGGAACGCCCGATAGGCGGCGGCCAGGACCCGTTCGTCCTTCAGGTAGTCGAGCCCGCGCAGGAGGGCGCGCAGCGAGTCCAGGTCGCCGTGCGCCGCGATCCCCTCGAAGACGGATGGGTCGACTCCGTCGCGGTCGCGGGCGATCCGGACGAGGAGCTCCCGGACGTCGCCCCCGCCGTCCGGCGCCGCGCCGGGGAGCACCGCGAAGGCGGCCAGCACGAGACCGCGCAGCAGGAGGAGCACCGTCGCCATCGGGAATCGCCGCTCCCGCATGGTAGCCCGCCCCGCCGCTCCTTCCCATCCCCCCCGGCGCCGTAGGATGGAGCGGCGCGGACCGCACCTCCCCCGCGCCCCCTCCGTCCCGTGCAGCAGGATCGCCAGGAGACCACGCCCTCGCGGCCGTCCCTCGCGGGGCTCCTCGTCCTCCTCGTCCTCGCGGCGTACTCCTCGGTGCTGCCGGCAGGCTTCGTGTGGGACGACGACGACCACGTCGCGGAGAACGTGGAGCTGCGCTCGCTCGACGGGCTGCGCCGCATCTGGCTCGATCCCGCCGCGAGTCCCCAGCACTATCCGCTGACGTTCACCACGTTCTGGATCGAGCACCAGCTCTGGGGCGACGACGCCCGCGGGTATCACGCCACGAACGTTCTCCTCCACGCGGCCGCCGCGCTCCTCGCGTGGGCGGCGCTTCGCCGCCTGCGGGTGCCGGGCGCGTGGGCGGCGGCCGCCGTGTTCGCGCTCCACCCGGTGCACGTCGAGTCGGTAGCGTGGATCTCGGAGCGCAAGAACGTCCTTTCCGGATGCCTCTACCTCGCGGCGCTCCTCGCCTACCTCCGCTTCGCGCCCCCCGACGAGGAGCGCCCGCGCCGCGGCGTCCTCGCCTGGCTCGCCGCCTTCCTCCTCTTCGCGCTCGCCCTCCTCGCCAAGACGGTGACGGCGAGCCTGCCCGCGGCGCTGCTCCTCGTCCGCTGGTGGAAGCGGGGGCGCGTAGCGTGGCGCGACGTCGGTCCGCTCGCGCCGTTCGCGGTTCTGGGGATCGCGTTCGCCCTCCACACCGCGCACGTGGAGCGCGCCGTCGTCGGCGCGGTGGGGCCGGAGTGGGACTTCACCCTCGCCGAGCGGGCCCTGATCGCGGGGCGGGCGCCCTGGTTCTACCTCGGGAAACTCCTCTGGCCCGCCTCCCTGTCGTTCGTCTATCCGCGCTGGGAGCTCGGCGCGGCGTGGCAGTGGGTATTCCCGGCCGCCACCCTCGGTCTCCTGTTCGTCCTGGCGCGCGAGCGCCGGCGATTCGGCCGCGCGCCCCTCGCCGCCGGCCTCTTCTACGGGGGGACGCTGCTGCCCGCGCTCGGCTTCACGGCCGTGTATCCGATGCGCTACTCCTTCGTGGCCGACCATTTCCAGTATCTGGCGAGCCTCGGACCGATCTCCCTCCTCGCCGCCGCGGCCGCGATCGTCGCCCGCCATCGCGGGGGGCCGCGGCTCGCCGCCGGGCTGGCGGGAGCGACCCTCGTCGCGCTCGGAGCGGCGACCTGGACCCGGGGTCTCGCGTTCGGGAGCGAGATCGCGCTCTGGGAGGACGTGCTCGCGAAGGGCCCCGACTCCGCGATGGCCCACCACAACCTCGCCGAGACGCTCCTGCGCGCGGGGGACGTCGCGGGCGGCGAGCGCCACGAGGCCCGGGTGCTCGAGCTGGATCCGGATCACGCCGGGGCGCGCACGAACCTCGCCGTCGTGCGCCTCGACCGCGGCGATCTCGCCGCGGCCGAGGAGCTCCTCGCTCGCGCCCTCCGCGACGTTCCCGATTTCCCCCCGGCCCGCGTGGCCCTCGGCCGTCTCCACATGCTCCGCGGCCGCTTCGATCTCGCCGCGGGCGAGCTCCGCCTCGCCCGAGAGCTCGATCCGGAGAGCGCCTGGGCCCGCGTGAACCTCGCCCGGGCCCTCCTCGCCACCGGCCGCCTCGACGAGGCGGAGGCCGAGCTGCGCGCTGCGATCTCGCTCGCGCCGGACCGGGCGGAGGCGTACCTCGACCTCGGCCGCGCCTTCATCTTCCGCGGCGACCTGGAGGAGGCGGGTCGGCAGATCGACCTCGCCCTCGCCCGGCGGCCGGACTGGTCCCTCGCCCTCTACCTGCGCGGCCGCACGCACTGGGACCGCGGCGAGCGCGCGGCGGCGAAGGACTGCTTCGCCCGCGCGATCGCCGCCGATCCGCGGGCGCTCGAGACGAACTCCGACCTGCGCGAGCTCTGGGAAGCCGTGGGCGGAGGGTAGCTACCCCTTCACGCACACGACCTGGCGCAGGGTGTGCACGATCTCCACGAGATCCGCCTGGGCCTGCATCACGGCGTCGATGTCCTTGTAGGCCATGGGCGTCTCGTCGATCACGTCGGAGTCCTTGCGGCACTCGACGTGCGCGGTGGCCCGGGCGTGATCTTCGAGGGTGAACTTCCGCACCGCCTCGTGGCGGGACATGACGCGGCCCGCCCCGTGGGCGCAGGAGCAGAAGCTCTCGGGGTTGCCCTTGCCGCGGACGATGTAGCTCCGGGCCCCCATCGAGCCGGGGACGATGCCGAGCTCGCCGGCTCCGGCCCGCACGGCTCCCTTGCGGGTCAGCCAGCAGTCGCGCCCGAGATGGCGCTCCCGCTGCACGTAGTTGTGGTGGCAGTTCACCGCGACGACGTCGGCAGTGAACTTCGGCAGCTTCGGCACCGCGGCCACCGCCCGCACCACGTTCTCCATCATGATCCGGCGGTTCAGGCGGGCGAAGTCCTGGGCCCAGCCCACCGCCTCGACGTACTCGGCGAAGTGCCTCGTCCCCTCGGAGAGGTAGGCGAGGTCCCGGTCGGGCAGCTCCCCGAGCCGCGCCCCCATGTCCTTCTTGGCGAGCTCGATGTAGATCGACGCGATGCGGTTGCCGATCCCGCGCGAGCCGGAGTGGAGCATGAACCACACTCGATCGGCCTCGTCGAGGCAGATCTCGATGAAGTGGTTGCCGGTGCCGAGCGTCCCCAGGTGCGGCACGTGATTCGCCTTGTCGAGCTCGGGCCGGAACTCGAGCAGGCGCCGGAAGCCGGCGTCGAGGTGCTCCTTCCAGAGCGTCTCTACGCGGCGCGGCACGCTCCCCCACGAGCCGCGGTCGGTCTTCGCCTTCCCCGAGGTGCGCCCGTGGGGCACCGCCTTCTCGATCGCCCGGCGCAGGGAGCGGAGGTCGTCGGGCAGGTGCGATGCCGCGAGCGTCGTCTGCACCGCGCACATCCCGCAACCCAGGTCCACGCCCACCGCGGCGGGGATGATCGCTCCCACCGTCGGGATCACGCTCCCGATCGTCGACCCGAGCCCCCAGTGCACGTCGGGCATGACCGCGAGGTGCCCGTGCACGATCGAGAGGCGCGCGGTGTTCTTGAGCTGCGCGAGGGCGTTGTCCGCGAGCGGCACGCCGCGCACCCAGGCCTTGATGGGCACGCCGTCGGTCGGAATCTCCTCGTACGCGGTCATGGCGGGACCGCTACGGTACCACGGGCGCGAACCCCGCCCCGCCGCGCGGGGCGAACGACACGGCGGCCCTACTCCTCCGCTCCGCTGCGCGCGCCGGCGGGCAGGCTCTCGAGGAGCGGGGAGGCGGGATCCTCCCGCTCGATCGTCCGCCAGCACTCGCGGGCTTCCGCCGCGCGTCCGAGCCGCTCCAGGTAGCGCCCCTGGAAGAAGAGGACGTAATGGCGGGCCCCGTCGCCCGGCGACAGTCGCAGCCACTCCTCCTGCACCTCGACCGCCGCGGCCCACCGCTCCTGGCGGCCCAGGGCGGCAGCGAGGTAGAAGCGAGCGTCGGAGGCGAGGGTGCGGTCGCCGGCGCTCTCTGCGGCGGCGAGGGCGGCGCGCAGGAGCGGCTCGGCCCCCGCCGGGTCCTCGGCGACGAAGAAGAGATCGAGGCCGGCGTGGAAGAGCTCGACCGGCTCGTCCGCCGCCTCCGCGCCGTCGGAAGCGAAGCTCGCGGGGTCGAGCGATACGACCTGCATTCCGGCCCCGAGCACGCGCTCGCCGAAGACCGAGGTGACGACGAGCCGCGCCCCATCGTCGATCGTGGCTTGCAGGCGGCCGGCGAGGAGCGCCGTCTTCCAGCCGTCGGCGGTGCGATCGAGATCGAGCACGGCGGGTCCCGCCACGAACAGCGCCCCCAGCCCTCGTACGCGCAGGGTGAGCACCTCGCGGCGCGGCACGTCCAGGTGATTGCGCGCGAGGAGCGGAGCGGCGGGTCCCCCCTCGATCCTCATCCCGAGGGTGAGGGTGCACGGCGTGGCCGATCCATACGCCGGCTGTCCGCCGAGCACGCTGAGAACGGCCGCCAGCCCGAGACCGAGGACGAGCGCGGCCGCCGCCGGCCGCCGCCACGCGCGCCGGCGCGGAATCGCGGCTCCGCCTGCCGCCCGGCGGCGCAGGAGCCGCGTGAGCGCCCGTTCCGCCTCCATCTCGCGCCGGCACGGCGCACAGCGGGCGAGATGGGCGGCCACCGCCGCGCGCTCCTCGTCGGCGAGCCCATCCTCCACGGCCGCGAAGACGAGCGGCCGGATCGAATCGCAATCTCCGTTCATGGCTCCCTGGGGGGCGAAAGCCGGCGGCGCAGGGCCCGCCGGGCCTCGTAGATGCGTCCCCGCACCGTGGAGACGGGTACCGCGAGCCGCGCGGCGATCTCGGCGTAGGTGAGGTCGAGGCGGTAGCGCAGCTCCAGCACCTCCCGCTGCGGCGCCGGCAGGCGCTCCACCTCGCCCCAGATCCACTCCGCCGAGCGATCGCCGGCGGCGGCTTCGAGGCCGGTGAGGTCCGCCTCGCGCTCGCGGCGGGCGAGGCGGCGGTGGTGCTCGGCTGCGCAGTTCTCGGCGATTCGCTCGAGCCAAGCCCCGAACCGCGCGGGGTCGGCGAGCTGGTCGAGGCGGCGGAAGGCGAGGTAGAAGGTCTGCTGCACGAGCTCCTCGATCTCGTTCGGATCGCGCACGCGGCCCTCGACGACGCTCCGCACCGCGCGGTCGTGACGCTGGACGAGGACCGCGAACCGGCTCGGATCGCCAGCGAGGGTCTCGCGCACCGCGGTCGGGTCGTCCGGCTCGGACATGGGAGACGCCGGGACAGCGCCCGCGCGGGCGCCGTCTCTCCGACGGAGGACGGGGCCTCCGCGTCAGAGGATTCGTCCGATTCTCGCCTCGGAAGGGCCGATTCGCGGGCCCGGAGCCGGGATTCCGCTCGCCGCCCCCCGTATCCTGACCCCCCGCCATGGACCGCCGGCCCGTTCCCGACACGAGCCTCGAGCTCTCCGGCCGCGAGCTCCGCCGCCTCGTCGACCTGGCGATGGATCGCATCGCCCCCCACCTCGACTCGCTCGCCGCCCAGCCGGCGAGCCACTCCGAGGACGGCGCGGCGGCCGCCCGGGCGGTGATCGAGCCACTGCCGGAGGTGGGCGTCGCTCCCGAGGGGATCCTGGACGAGCTCTTCGAACGCCACCTCCGGACGACCTACAACACCGCCAGCCCGGGTTGCCTCGCCTACATCCCCGGGGGCGGCCTCCCCCATGCGGCGGTCGCCGACCTGATCGCCGATGCGGTGAACCGCTATGTCGGCGTGTGGATCGCGGCGCCGGCCCTTGCCCAGATCGAGGCGACCGTCGTCCGGTGGTTCACGGGGATCGTGGGGTACGGGGCGGAGGCCGGCGGCTTCCTCACGACCGGCGGCTCGCTCGCCAACTGGTCGGCCCTCGTGACCGCGCGGCGCTGCCGGCTCCCGGCCGACTTCCTCCGCGCGACGATCTACACCTCGAGCCAAGCCCACCACTCGATCGCCAAGGCGGCCGTGCTCGCCGGCTTCCCGCCCGAGAGCGTGCGCGAGATCGACGTCGACGCGGAGTTCCGCGTGCGGCTCGATCGGTTGGAGGAGGCGATCGCCGGCGATCGGGCCGCCGGCCGCGTGCCGTTCGCCCTCGTCGGGCACGCCGGCACCGTGAACACGGGCGCGGTGGACGACCTCGCGGCGCTCGCCGATCTCGCCGCGCGCGAGAACCTCTGGCTGCACGTGGACGCGGCCTACGGGGGCTTCTTCCTGCTCACCGCGCGGGACCGCGCGGCCATGGGGGGCATCGAGCGCGCCGATTCGATCACCCTCGACCCCCACAAGGGCCTCTTCCTGCCCTACGGCACCGGCTGCCTCCTCGCCCGCCGGCGCGCCGACCTCGAGCGGGCCTTCGGCACCCGCGGCGCCTACATGCCGGAGATGCAGCGCGACCCGGAGTTCGTCGACTTCTGCCAGATCTCCCCCGAGCTCTCCCGCGACTTCCGCGGCCTGCGCCTCTGGCTGCCGATCAAGATGCACGGCATCGGTCCCTTCCGGCGCAACCTCGACGAGAAGCTCGATCTCGCCCGCTGGGCCGCCGCCGAGCTCCACCGGCTGGACGCGGAGATCCCCGATCGCCTGGAGATCGTCGCCGCGCCCCAGCTCTCCATCCTCGCCTTCCGCCTCGCGCGCCCCGGGCTTTCCGAGGCGGAGCTCACCGCCCTGAACGAGCGCCTGCGGACCCGCATCAACGCCGGAAAGCGCGTCTTCCTCACCCCCACCACCCTCGACGGCCGGCATGTGATCCGGATCTGCGTCCTGCACTTCCGGACGCACCGGGACCGGATGGAAGAATGCCTGGCGGCGATCCGGGAGGGCGTGCGGGAGGTGTGAGCTCGCCGATCAGCCTCCCCCCTGCACCCGCGCCGCGAACCGCACGAGGGCGGTGTGGAAGGGCTCCGGTCGATCGAGGTAGCACGGATGCCCCGCGCCCTCGAGAACGACGAGCTCGGCGCCGGGAACGCGCGCGACGAGCTCCTCGGCAACGGCGAGGGGCACCACGTCGTCCGCGCTTCCCCAGATCGCCAGGACGGGAAGGGCGGCGGCCGCGAGGCGGTCGAGGTGCTCGGCGAGGCCCACGGGGGCGACGGCGACGAGCCCGGCGAGGAGCGCGGGATGTTCGGCGGCGGCCGGGAGCGCCCAGCTCCCGCTCATCGAGGGCGCCACGACGACCGGGCGCGCCGTGCCCAGGGCCCCGAGGAGGGCGGGAAGGAGCTCGGCGGGGCGCAGGCTCGACTCGGGGGACTCGCCGAACCCCGGCAGGTCCACGGCCGCGGCCCGGAAGCCGCGCGAAGCGAGAAGCTCGAGGGTTCCGAGCTCGCGCCACGTCGCGGCGGAGAACCGGGCCCCGTGTAGGAGGATCACCGCCGGGGCGGCGGGATCGCCGGCCTCCAGGACGTGGATGCGCTCGCCGCCCACCGCGACGAAGCGCGACGCCGGCGCGGCGCCGCCGGCCGCGGGGGCGGCCCGCTGGCAAGCGGCCACCAGGAGAAGGGCGGCGAGGAGGCCGGGGAGGAGCGCAGCGTGCACGCCCCCACCCTAGCGCGCTACAGTCGCGGAATGAAGCGCGCGACCGCCCTCCTCCCCCTCCTGGCCGCCGCCGGTTTCGCCGGGGCGTGCCAGTCCTCCCCCGCCACCGCCCGGATCGAGGGCGACGTCGTCCACGTGGCGGTCGGCGGCCAGCCGTTCACGACCGTCCATTCCGCCGCCACGCCCCGGCCCTACCTCTTCCCCGTGCTCGGCCCGGGCGGCGTGCCGATGACGCGGAGCTGGCCGATGGCCGAGGCGCCCCACGAGGAACACGACCATCCCCACCACCAGTCGCTCTGGTTCGCCCACGGCAGCGTGAACGGATACGACTTCTGGCAGGGATCGCACAAGAACGAGCGCATCGAGCTTGCCGGATCGATCCGGATCGAGCCGGCCAGCGACCGCGTCCGCGTGCACGCGAGCTATCGCTGGATGGCGGAGGAGGATGCCTTCGTGCTCGCCGACGAGCGCACGCTCGCCTTCGCCGGTGGAGAGGACGCCCGTACGATCGACTTCACGCTCACCCTGACCCCGGGCGACTCTCCCGTCGTCTTCGGGGACACGAAGGAGGGCACGATGGCCGTCCGCCTGCACCCCGCCCTCCAGTTGCGAGGCGAGGTCGCCGCGGGCACGGTGCGCAACAGCGAGGGGGTGACGGGCGCGGACTGCTGGGGGAAGCGGGCCCGGTGGGTTGCCTACTCCGGTCCGATCGACGGCCGGGAGCGCGGGGTCGCGATGTTCGATCACCCGGCGAACCCTCGCCACCCCACCTGGTGGCACGCCCGCGACTACGGCCTCTTCGCCGCCAATCCCTTCGGCGTGCACGACTTCGAGGGGAAGCCGGCGCGGACGGGCGACCTCGCGGTGGCGGCCGGGGAGCACGTCGCCTTCCGGTATCGCCTCGTCTTCTTCGCCGGCGCCTGGACGCCGGAGCGGATCGAGGCGGAGTACGCGGACTGGGCGCGATAGGGGTCGACGCCCGCTACCGGAACGGATCGCGATCGCCGCTGGAGACGCGGGCCGCCGGCGCATGCACGCGGATGTGGGCGATCCGCCCGGTGTCGTCGAAGGAGCCGAACCCGAGGCGACCCCAGTCCAACATGGTGTCGGTGGCGGTCAGGATCGGCTCCTCGCCGCGGTCCCAGAACACGCGGATCGTGCCCTCGCCGACGCGCCGCTCGACGCGAACGCGGTGCCACTGGTCGCGCCCCCAGTCGACGCCCTGCGCGGCGACCTCGGCCAGGTTGCGCCGCGGCGCGCCATCGACGAGGAAGATGTTGTGGGCGTTCGGATCGGGCGTCGTCGCCAGGTGGACGTAGTAGAAGCGCGACGCGGACTGGAAGCCGAAGAAGAGGCACAGGTCCCGGTGGCCGTAGTCCCGTCCGGTCTGGAGCAGGTCGACCTCGAGGTCGAAGTCGCGGACGAGGATGCCCGGCACGAGCGCTAGGCTCGCGGGCGAGCGGAAGGGCGGCCGGTAGCTGCTCTCTCCCCGGAGCTCGAGCGACGGCACTCCCCCCTCGTCCGTCCACGACCAGGCGGCGGGGTCGCTGAAGGTGAATCCCTCCAGCACCCCGCGGCCGGCGAAATCCTCGGCGTAGACGAGGGCATAGGGCGCGGGCGCCTCCGCCGGGGGCGGCGGCGCGGCGCAGGCTGCGACCAGGGCGAGGGCGGCGAGGGCGAGGCGGGTCGCCTCCCCTGGCGCGGCGCGGGGGCGGGCGGACATCGCGACCAGCATACGGTCCGCGGGAGCGAGGGGGAGGGGGGCACGGTATCCTCACGGGTCCCCCGCCGAGAATCACCGTGCGCGCTCCCTCGATCGCCGCCCTCCTCCTCGCCGTCGCCGCCGCGTCCTGCCTCCCCGCGCCGGCCCGCGAGGGGCCGTGCATCCGCGTCGCGCACCTCGGTCGCCCCGGCGGCGACCCCGCCGGCTTCGCCGCCCTCCGGCAGGCCTTCGCGGCCGCCAATCCCGGGTACGACGTGACGTGGCACCCCGCGCTCGAGCTCCTCCCGCCGGCGGCCACGGCGCGCGTGGCGTTCCTGCAGGCCGGCGCGGGGGAGGGCGTCCTCCACACGCCCGCCACCGGCGCGAGCGAGACCACGGCCCTCTCCATCGGGGACATCGTGCTCCTGCGGCCCGGCCAAGAGCTACGCGGGACAGACGGGATGGCCGCGCTCGTGTTCATGACGCCCGTCCCCCTGCCGGCGGAGCTCCCGGGCGTCGTTCGCCCGGACTGGGATCCTCTCGTCACCGATACTCCAGGGGGATGCGCGGAGGAGGAGGGAGCCTACCGCCGGATCCTCTTGACGTGGCTCGCGCGGAACGGGCCGTACGTGTATCGCGGATTGAACGCGCACCGCGTGCGGATCGCCGATTCCTTCTCCCACTACCACCCTGCCGCGGGTGGTTTCGACGAGCTCTACCTCGTGCAGATGGCGCCGCCGGGCGCCCGGGTCCTGACGAGCGAGCAGGTGGCGCGGATCGAGGATCCCGCGACGGTCACCCCCGAGGAGGCGGCAAAGCTCCTCCAGGAGCGCTCCCTCGCCGCCGGCGACCTCGTGTACATGCCGCGCGGCACGATGCACCGCGGGCTCGGGGGTGCCCTCGTCCAGGTCATCTCCGTGCCCGGGTTCCGCCCCAACTGCGAGGTGGGTCTCGACCACCACCTGCGGGCGATCGACGATCGGCTCGGCCTCGAGGGCTCCGCCGCCCTCCCCTACCACGAGGCGGCGTCGAGCGCGGCGGTCGTGAAGTAGGCCGCCCGGATGCGCGACGCGTTCGACACGCTCGCCGGCGAGGTCCGCCACGAGGGAGGACCGATCAAGGGCTCGCGCTTCGTCGCCACGGCGGCCCCGGCGCCGGCGGTCGCCGCCGCGGAAGAGGTCGTCGCGCGCGTGCGCGCCGAGCTCGCCGGCGCCACGCATCATTGCTGGGCCTACCGCATCGGCCCCGGCGGGGAGAGCTTCCGGGCGAACGACGATGGCGAGCCCGGCGGCTCGGCGGGCCGGCCGATCCTGGCCCAGATCGAGGGGCACGGCTTCACCGACACCGTGGTGGTCGTGACCCGGTGGTTCGGCGGGACGAAGCTCGGCGTCGGCGGGCTGATGCGAGCCTATGGCGGCGCGGCGGGCCGCGCCCTCGACCGCGCGCCGCGGCGCACGGTGCTCGTCACGCGCCGCCTCCTCGTCGTCCATCCCTATGACTGCTCCGGCCCCGTGCGCGGCCTCCTCGCCGCCGAGGGGCTCGTGCCGGCGGCCGCCGACTACGGGGCGGAGGTGCGGCTCGTCCTCGACGTTCCCGTCCGGAGCCTCGCCGCCTTCACCGCGGCCCTGCGCGACCGCAGCGCGGGGCGCGCCGCGATCCGGGACGCGGAGGATCCCTGAGAGAGCGAGCAGGAATCGCTCGCGAACGGAGCGCGGAGCCGTCAGGCGATGCGCCAAGGGGCATCGAAAAGGCTGGAGCAGGGATTCCTGCTCAGCCTCTGAGCCGGCGGGAAGGAGCGGTCAGGACGGCGCGGGTCCCTCTCCCGTGCCCTGGTTCTCCGCCTCCCGCCGGCGCACCCGGGCGCGGACCTCGGCGAGCATCGCTTCGGTGTCCGCCCGCGCCGCTTCGAGGTGCTCGGGGTGCTCGTGGGCGTACATCTCCTCCGGCATGGTCCCCGTGAGCCAGCTCGGGTTCATCGGATAGACCGCGGGATCGAAGAGCACCGAGTACAGGTGCCACACGACGATGGCGAGCGTGGCGAGCCAGGCCTCCCAGAAGTGGACCACGAGGGCGACGTCCAGGAAGCCCTTGGGGAGGAGCTGCACGACGGTGTTGTCGAACCAGAGCATGAACCCGGTGAGGATCATCACCGCCGTCCCCCACACGAGGGCCCAGTACTCGGCCTTCTCGACGTAGCTGAACCGCCCGAAGCGCGGGGGTCGCGAGCGCCGCCCGACGTTGTAGAGGATCTTCTGGAGGAACCCCGTGAAGTCCGCCGCCGCCGGCATCATGTCGCGCAGGAACGCGCGGCCGCGCTTGGTCGACAGGAACAGCGCGTGCCATACGACCGTCAGGCCGAAGACCACGGCCGCCGAGCGGTGGAGCGTGCCGCGGAACTGGAAGCCGCCCTCCCATCCGAAGAGGAACGTCGTGAAGGCCACCTGCTCGTAGCGCAGCGAGAAACCCGAGACGACGAGGACGATGAAGGACAGGGCGAGCAGATGGTGCTGCCACACCTCGCTCACGCGCATTCGCCGGAGCTGCGGCCGCCGATCGAGGAGATTCTTGATCTGGCGGCCGAGGTCGAGGATCCAGTGGAGCACCATCAGGCCGATGATGACCACGATCGCCACGATGTAGATCTTCGCCACGACGTCGGCGACCGGCGTGCGCAGGCCGTTGCCCGAGAGGCCGTGGATGGGCGACGACGCCATCTGGAACGAGATGCCGGGGTGACACTCGCCGCAGGTGTGCTGGAGGTTCGCGGGATGGATGGTGGAGGTCGGATCCGTGCTCGGCAGGACGCGGTGCACCCCGTGGCACGAGGCGCAGTTGGCGACGTGCGTGTCGCCCGCCTTCGTCTTCAGCCCGTGGTAGGAGTCGATGAACGTCGTCAGGCGGTCCGGCGTGAGGCCGTACTTCTCGTTCAGCCGCGTCGAGCCGTGGCACGGGGCGCAAGTCGCCTCGGCCACCTTGGCCTTGGAGACCGGGGAGCGCGGGTCGTCGGGGGAGAGGATCCCGTGCTCGCCGTGGCAGGTCGTGCACACGGGAGCATCGGTCTCGCCCCGCCGCGCGAGCTGGCCGTGGATCCCCTCCCAGTAGTCGTTCTCGACCGCCCGGTGGCATTTCCCGCAGGTGGCGGGAATGTTGAAGTGGTTGATGCTCGAGTCGGGATAGCTCGGCGCGAGGATCTTGTGGGACGTGCCGGCAGTGGAGTGGCAGTCGTTGCATGTCGCCGCCAGGTACACACCGCCCCGGGCCGCCTGCCCGTGGACCGAGGCCTCGTAGATCTCGACGGGGTGGTCGAGGAGGATCATGTACTTGGTCGTGAGGTCGAGGTTCTCGTGGCACCGCCCGCAGGTGTGGGGAAGCTCCGTCGGGTGGACGCGAGAGTGCTTGACGTCCGGGGAGAGGATGTCGTGGTTCCCGTGGCAGTCGGCGCAGGTGGGCATGTCCGCCGACTCGCCGAGGAGCGCCCGTCCGTGGGCCTGGTAGGCGGCGGCCTCTTCCTCGTGGCACTCGCTGCACTCGGTGAAGCCGCTCCGGAAGCCGGCCTTCGGCCGGTGCGGATCGGTGTCCATGTCCTGGTGACAGTCGAGGCACTCGAATCCCTCGTGGGCCGAGTGGGAGAGCTCCTCGACGATCATGGTCTTCACTTCGCTCAGCTCGTGGCACTCCCCGCAGGAGCTGGAGTCGATCGCGCGGGACTCCACCGCCTCCTCGCCCCCCTGGTCCGCGTCCTGGCTCGCGGCCGTGGCGGTGGAGCACAACGCCCCCCCGCCGAAGAGGAGAGCGAGGAAGAGGTCGCGGAGGCGGAGCTGGCGCAGCGGATTCGAGGACATGACTCCAGAACGGGAGCCCGAAAGCCGGTTTCCAGGGGCGTACCACGGTACTGGTCGACTGCTTTCCGCTCCAGATGGAGGTGATGCTCCATTCCCGTTCGTGGGAACGGTTCTCCGCACCGGCAACTCTCGCCCGCGGCGCCAGGGTCCCATGCCAGCGGTTCGTCTACCGACCCCCGGCTCAGGACACCAGCGGATCAGCGCTCCTCCCGCAGCCGGAAGCGGCGGAAGGCGAGAGCCGCGAAGAGGACGGCGTTGGCGAGGAGCACGGCCGCCTCCAGCGCGAGCTCGCGCCAGGGGATGTCGGCGCGGAAGAGCGCTCCCCAGTAGGCCATGTGGCTCGTGAAGAGCCAGGGCCGCAGGTCGGCGAAGGGGCGGGCCTCGGCGAGGGCGAAGCCCACCACGTAGATCGCCACCGCCGTCGCCGCCGCGGGGAGCGGCCGCCGGATCCACGCCGCCACGAGGAAGCCGAGCGAAAGGGGCGCGAGGAGGGCGAGGGATGTGGCGGGCCACGTGAGGACGAAACGAGCGACGGCCGCCCCGCGTCCGAGATGCTGGGGGCTCTCCACGATGGCGAGCACCCCGGGCGGGAGGTCGAGATCCCCTCCGCCCCCCAGCGCCAGCCCGAGCACCACGGCGGCCGCGAGGAGCGCGCCGGCCGCCAGCGACACGAAGCCGGCGGCCACCGCGAGCTTCGTGAGGAACAGCCGGCGGCGTCCGAGCGGGCGCGTCAGGAGGAGCAGCAGCGTGCCCGACGACGCTTCCCCGGCGATCTGCGCGCTTCCTTCCACGGCGGCGAAGACCGGCAGCACGAGCACGAGCCCGAAGTGGGACGAGGCGAAGGCGAGGAACAGGCCTCCGAGCCCGGCGCGACTCTCGCCGCCGGTGAAGAAGCCGAGCAGCATCGCCGCCAGCAGGACGGCGAGGCTGGCGGCGACGAGGTGCGGCCGCCGCGAGCGCCAGAGGAGCGCGAGCTCCAGGCGGGTGATCACGCGGTGCCTCCCTCCGGCCCCGCCGCGCGATCCGGGCCGGCGGTCGGCGCGGCACCTGCCGCCCGCAGGCGGTCGAAGAGCGCTTCCTCGAGGCTCCGCGGCGATTCCGGGTCGAGGAGCGCCCCTGGCCGGCCCCAGAAGAGACGGCACCCCGCGTGAAGGACGAGGAGGCGATCGACGAGCGTTTCGACCTGGGCCAGGACGCGGCTCGACAGGAGGATCGCGGTGCCGTGGTCGGCGCGCAGCTTGGCGAGGACGTCGCGCAGGGCGAGCACCGCGAAGGGGTCGAGGGCGTGGGTCGGTTCGTCGAGGACGAGGAGCTCGGGCGGCGGGAGGATGGCGAGGGCGAGGGCGAGGCGCTGGCGCATCCCGAGCGAGAACGCCGCGACGCGCTCGTGGGCGCGATCGGCGAGCCCCATCGCCTCCAGGGCGCGCTGGCACTCCGCCCCCGTGACCCGCGGCATCGCGGACGTGCGGATCGCGGTGAGGTGCCGCAGGTGCTCCATCGCCGTCAAGGCGGGATAGAGGGCGGGCGGCGCGAAGGCGAACCGGACGACCTCCATGAGGCTCCCCGGCGCCGCGAAGGGGGCGCGGCCGAAGACCCGCACCTCGCCGGCGTCGGGGCGCAGGAGCCCGGCGACGACCCGCAGGAGGGTCGTCTTGCCCGAGCCATTCGGCCCGACGACGCCGACGATCTCGCCCCGGAAGACCTCGAGGTCCACGCCGGCCAAAGCCGTGCGCCGGCCGAAGCGGCGCTCCAGACCGTGGATCTCCACGGGGACGGTGTTCGCGGCACCCATGAGATGGCCCACTCTAGTGTTCTGAGGCAGGAATTGTAGAGATACCATTCCCGTTTCATAACACTGGAGACCGAGGAGAACGCCGTCACGTGTCGCTCTTCGGTCGATCCGGGCGGTGGGCGCCGCGCGAAGGCCGCCCCACGACGCGCCTCGCTGCCCCGAGATCCCCTTCGAGCCATGACCGGAACGCGAGATCGACGCTGGGGAGCGCGGCAGACGCGCCCCGCTCTTCTGGCCGGCCTCCTCGCCGCGGCGTGCGGCGGCGCGCCGGCGGGCGAGTCGCGCTCTGCCGTGCTGATCACCCTCGACACGGTGCGCGCGGACGCCGTCGCCTGCTACGGGGGCCCCGCCGGGCTCACGCCGAGCCTTGACGCGCTGGCGCGGGAAGGCGTGCTCTACGAGCGCGCCCACACAGTCGCTCCGCTCACGCTTCCCTCCCACGCGTCGATGCTCACGGGCCTCTATCCGCCCCGCCACACCCTGCGCACGAACGGCGAGAGCCGGCTGCCCGACTCGGCTCTCACCGTGGCGGAGGCGGCGCGGGCGGCGGGAATCCAGACCGCGGCCATCATCGGCGCCGTGGTCCTCGACGACGCGTTCGGCGTCGACCAGGGGTTCGACCATTTCGACGCTCCGCGGCGACGTCTCGAAAGCTCGACCACCGCGTACGCCGATCGCCGCCACGGCGAGGTCGTGGCCGCCGCGCGAAGCTGGCTCGCCGCGCGCGATCGCGACCGTCCCTTCTTCCTCTGGGTGCACGTCTGGGACGCCCACCCGCCGTCCGATCCGGATCCGCTCTTCGCCGCCCGCGCCCCCGGCACGCCCTATCTCGGCGACGTGGCGCAGGCGGATCACGCCGTGGGACAGGTGCTCGAGGCCCTGCGGGCCGAAGGCGCCCTGGCCGGCACGTTCCTCGCCGTCGCCGGCGATCACGGCGAGGCGTTCCTCGAGCACGGCGAGGTCAGCCACGGCGCCTACTGCTACGAGCCGACGTTGCGCGTCCCGTTCCTCCTGCGCTACTCCGACGGATTCCGCGCCGGCGAGCGGAGCAGGGAGGTGGTCAGCGTCGTCGATCTCGGCCCGACTCTCCGGGCGGCCCTCGGCCTGCCGGCCGGGGCCGAGCTGGACGGGCAGAGCCTCTATCGCACCGCCCTCCCCGCCGATCGCGGCGTGTACTTCGAGTCCTACTACGGGTGGCTCGTCTACGACTGGAGCCCGGTGGCGGGGTGGATCGACGATCGCGGGAAGTACCTGCACAGCAGCATCCCCGAGCTCTACGACGTGCAGGCCGACCCCGGCGAGGCGGACGACCTGGCGAATGCGCGGCCCGCGGAGGTCGAGCGCTACCGCCGGGCGATCGCGGAGGTGGCGGCACGGCCGCCCCTTCCCGGCGCGGCCGGGGCGGCGCTGGACGAAGAGCAACGGGCGCGGATCGCGGCGCTCGGCTACGGCGGGCGCGGCCCGCGGGCCCTCGCACTGCCCCATCCCCTCGCGGACACCGGCCTCCCCGCTCCCACCCAGACGGCGGCGGAGCTGCAGGAGGTCATCGCGGCGACCGATCTCCTGAACGCCGGCCGCCCGGCCGAGGCGGAGGCCCGGCACCGCGCGATCCTGCAGGCGAATCCCGACAACTTCTACTCGCTCGAATTCCTCGCCACCCTCCTGATGCAGCGCCGCGACTTCGCCGCCGCGGCCCCGCTCCTGGAGCGCGTGATGCAGAGCGACCGCGGCTCGGCGAGCGCCGCCCTGAACCTCGGCATCTGCCGGCGGGCGGCCGGAGACGACGAACGGGCCGTTTTCTGGTTCGAGGCCGCCCTCGAGATCGACGCCAACAACGTCCGGGCCATCCGCCAGCTCCAGGACGTCTGGATCAAGCGCGGCGACGCGACCCGGGCCGCGTTCTGGGCGAAGCGCTACGCGGAGCTGACCGGCCGGTAGCTCCGCGCCCCCGGCGCGATCACCGCACGACGTAGTACACGACGAAGAGGAGCGAGATCGCGTGCAGGAGGGGCGGAGCCGTCCGGCGCCGGCCCGGGAGCAGGGAGAGGACCGACCAGGAGAGGAACCCCCACGCGATCCCTTCAGTCGGAGAGCCCGAGAGCGGCATCGCGATCATCGCCAGGAAGGCGGGAATCGCCTGCGAGAGATCGTCCCAGTCGATCCGGCGCACGGCGCCCATCATCAGCACGCCGACGAGGACGAGCACCGGGGCGATCACCGGATAGTGCAGGAGCGGCGCCGCGGCCGAGCCCACGTTCACCCCCGCTCCGATCGCCTGGATCAGGGGGGCGAAGAAGAGCGACGCGAGCAGGCAGATCCCCGTCACGACCGCGACCAGTCCGGTGCGGCCGCCGGAGGCCGTTCCCGCCGCGCTCTCGACGTAGGAGGTGATCGTACTCGTGCCCAGGAGCGCGCCCGCGACGGTGCCCGCGGCATCGGCGGTGAACGCCCCGCGCGCCCGCGGGAGGCGCCCGTCGCGCAGGAGCCCCGAGCGCTCCGCCACGCCGATCAGCGTCGCCACGGTGTCGAAGAGGTCGAGCACGAAGAAGGTGAAGATCACCACCACGATCTCGAGCACGTCGCGGGAGAAGAGTCCGCCGAAGTCGAGGCGGAAGGCGGTGGCGCGCGGCGAGGGCGGCGCGCCGACGACGCCCGCCAGCGGCACGAGGGCGGGCTCCAGCCCGAGGATCCGCGTCGCCGCCCAGCCGGCGACCCCGGTGACGAGCACGCCGATCAAGATCGCCCCCGGCACCCGCCGCACGAGGAGGACGCTCGTCGCCGCGAGCCCGAACACGGCGAGCAGGGTCGTAGGAGCGCCGAGATCGCCGATCCCGACGAGGAAGCCCGGATCGTCCACGACGATGCCCGCCCATTGCAGCCCCACCATCGCGATCAGGAGCCCGATGCCGGCGGCGATGGCGTACTTGAGCGCATCGGGCACCGCATCCATGACCCGCTCGCGGACGCCGACGCGCGCCAGGAGGAGGAAGGCGGTGCCGGCGAGGAAGTTGGCCGCGAGGGCCTCCGGCCACGCGAAATCCATCGCCGTGGCGCCGCACACGGTGAAGGCGAAGAAGACGTTGTGTCCCATCGCCGGCGCGAGGGCGAATGGGTAGTTGGCCAGCCACGCCATCGCGAAGCAGGCGACCGCCGACGCGACGCACGTGGCGAAGAGCACCCCCGCGGGATCCATGCCGGTCCGCGCGAGCATCGCCGGCTGGACGAAGAGGATGTAGCTCAAGGTGACGAAGGTCACGAGCCCCGCCGTCACCTCCCGCCGGACGGTCGTGCCCGCCTCCCGCAGGTGGAACCAGCGCTCGAGGATCATGGGGGCGGCTCGACCTCCGTTCATCGATTGGACACCGCGAACCCATCGTCCCCGGCGCGGAGCTCGGCGAGGAAGGCCTCCCACGCCGCGACCACCTCGCCGGCCTCCACGCCGCCGCGGTGCACCCACAGCCGGTAGCGCAGGACGACCTCCTCGCCCGGCGCCAGCACGACCTCCGCGAGCCCGGGCCAGGCGACGTTCAGATCGCCGTAGTGGCGCAGCGTCCAGCCCGGGGGGAAGCCGGGATGGGCGGGGGCGACGAAGATCGCGATGCCCGCGGACTCGGCCCGCCCTCCGAAGCGCGCCGAGAGGTCGGCCCAGGCGAAGCGGGTGAGGTCGGCGTCCGCCGCGACGCCCGCCTCGGTCGTGATCACCGTCTCCTCGCGCGGCGCGAAGCGCAGGTTGAGCCCGCCATAGCCCTTGTCCACCTGCCCCTGGAGGGCGACGGGGCGCGAGCCGGCGGTGATCCGGTAGCGAACGTCGATCGCCCGCCCGCTCGCCGCCGCGCGGTGAACGAGGTAGGCGACCTCCTCGCGGGCGGCCTCCGGGCCGCCGTCCATCACCCAGGCGTTCTCCACCTCCAGGAGCGCCGCGGCCGGCGTCGTGGCCCGGGTCACCCAGCCGCGGAAGAGAGAGCGGAGGCCGCGGATGTGCCAGAGCTCGAGGCCCTGCTCCCCCACCCGCATCCGCGGCCACATGAGCGAGAGACCGCGATGGTGCTGGTGGTCGGCGGGGAAGTCATCGGTGAGCACCTCCCCGTCGAGCCCGTGGATCGGATGCACGTACGAGGAGCGGGTGCGATCCGCCGGCACGTTCGGGGCGAGCTGGTCGCCGTAGCGATAGGCGAGGACCGGCGCACCGTCCTCGCGCAGCAAGAGGACGCCCGCAGCGGGATCGTCGACGAAGGCGAACGCGGCGCCTTCCGGAGCGGACCGCGTCCCCGCGCACGCCGCGAGGCCGAGGAAGAGGGGAAGCGAAAGGAAGCGCCGCATGGTCCGACTCCTACGAAGGGAGGATCACGATCCGCTGGGTGCCGCACGACTCGCACAGGGCGTCGAGCCGCTCTTCGTCCACGTCGACGCCGAGGCCGGGGCCCGCGGGCACGGCGATCCGGCCCTCCTCGACCGCCAGCGGCGCGGCGAGCACGGAGGCGGTGAGAAACTGCGGCCCGTTCAGCGCCGCCGGTCGCGCGAGGCCGTAGGCGCCGTAGAGGACCAGGGAGGCGGCGAGCGAGACATCGGGATCGGTCAACCCGCTCCCCAGCCAGCCGAGCCCCGCCCGCTCGAGGATCTCGATCTGGCGGCGCGCCGAGAGGAGGCCGCCGCAGCGCGCCGGTTTCATCGCCACGCCGTCCAGCATGCCGAGGGCGACGAACTCCTCGAGCTCGACCGGCGACACGACTCCCTCGTCCATGTAGATCGGCAGGGCCCCGAGCGCCCGCAGCGCCTGGTAGCCGCGGATGCGGTTCGGCCGCAGGGGCGCCTCGAGGACGTCCACGCCGGCCGCGGCGAGCGCCGGCGCGGCGGCGAGGGCGACATCGGGCTCGTAGCCGCCGTTGGCATCCGCCCAGAGGAAGCCGTCGGGCGCCAAGGCACGCACCCGGCGCGCGAGCTCGACGTCGAAGGCGGGATCCGGCGCCACCTTGATGTTAAAATGCCGGTAGCCGCGCGCCCACCCCTCCTCCATCAGCCCCTCCACCTCGTCCAGCGTGCGCGGGTTCACGGTCCAGGAGAGGACGAGGGGGCCGCCGCGGGGCCGGCCCCACGCCTCGGCCAGGGACTTCCCGGCCAGCTTGCCGGCGAGATCGTGGAGGGCGAGGTCGATACCGGCCCGCGCGATCGGCATCCCGGTCGAGAATCCCGGCGCCACCGCCCGATCCATGATCGCGTGCGCTCCCTCGATGTCGCGCGGATCGCGGCCGAGCAGGACGGGCGCGAAGTACTCGGCGAGCACGACCGTCACCGTCTCGAGCGTCTCGTAGCTCCACTGCGCGATCGGCACGCTCTGTCCCCATCCATGGGTCCCGCGGTCGGAGACGATCTTGACGAGCACGGCGGCCCGCCCCTCCGCGCCATAGGAGCCGGTGAAGAACTTGAAGTACCCGGTGAGGGGATAGCGGACGGGCACGAGCTCGATCCTCGCGATCCGCGGCGCCGCATCCGGCGCGGCCAGCGCGAGGCTCGCGAGCCGGCAAGCCCCGAGGGGCAGCGCCCCGCAGGCGGCGAGGAAGCCGCGGCGATCCAGACGCGGGCGGGCGGCCTTCACGGCGGCGGCGAAGGTACCACAGCCTCTCGGCCGATTCATCCCGCCCGGGCCTGGAGGATCGTCCATGCCCCGATCGCGATGAAGCCCCCGCCGGCCACCCACGAGAGCACGCGCGGGCTCACGTGCTGGGCCACGATCGATCCCGCCAGGACGCCGATCGCCGAGGTCAGCACGAGGGCCAGGGCCGCGGCGAGGAAGACGATCCACCGCGCGTGCTCGGCGTTCGCCGCGAACAGCAGCGTGGCGAGCTGAGTCTTGTCCCCCAGCTCGGCGACGAAGACGGTGGCGAAGACGCTGAAGAAGAGCTTGGCATCCATGCGCATTGGGCGGCGGGGTGGGAGGCGGAGGAGCGGGGCGCTCCCTCGGGACCGGGGGGAGCGCCGCGCCCACGATACCCACCCGCCCGATCGACACCAACGCGGCGGCTGCGATAGGGATCGGCGGCCGTTCCGAGTACCCTGGACGCCCGGCGCGAACCGGAGGAAAACGGCGATGTGCGCAGCATGGAAGGCAATCGTGGCGGCGGCCCTGGCGGGATGCACGGCCGCGCCTCCCACTCCCGACGAACAGCACGCGGCGACGCTGGCGGAGTGGCGGGACATGCGGTTCGGGATGTTCATCCACTGGGGGCCGGTCGCGCTCCGGGGAACCGAGATCGGCTGGTCGCGGGGGACGCAGGTTCCCCGTGCCGAGTACGACGCGCTCGGCACGCGGTTCGACGCCCCGGCGTTCGATCCGCGGGAGTGGGCGCGCGTGGCGAAGGCCGCGGGGATGAAGTACGTCGTGCTCACCTCGAAGCACCACGATGGCTTCTGCCTGTGGGACTCGGCGGTGACGGAGCACGACGTGATGAGCTCTCCCCTGCGGCGCGACGTGGTCGGCGAGCTGGCCGCGGCGTGCCGGAAGGAAGGGCTCGCCTTCGGTCTCTACTACTCGATCCTCGATTGGTACCAGCCGGACTACAACACGGCCGGGAGCCAAGGCGGACCCGGCTGCGCCCTGTCCCCGGGAGAGGCGCCGAGCATGGATCGCTACGAGGCGTACCTGCACACGCAGCTCCGCGAGCTTGCCGAACGGTACGGACCGCTCCTCACCTTCTGGTTCGACGGCCACTGGGAGGAGCCGTGGACGATCGAGCGCGGCGAGAGGCTCGCCGCCTTCTGCCGGGACCTCGATCCGCGGATCCTCGTCAACAACCGCGTCGGCCGAGCACGCCCGGACGCCTCCCCCCCCGGCGACTACGGCACGCCGGAGCAGGAGATCGGCGCCTTCGACGACGAGCGCCCCTGGGAGACGTGCATGACGATCTGCCGGCAGTGGGCGTGGAAGCCGGACGACGCGCTGAAGTCGCGGGAGGAGTGCATCCGGACCCTCGTGAAGACCGCCGGCGGCGACGGCAATCTGCTCCTCAACGTCGGGCTCATGCCCGATGGGCGCATCGAGCCCCGCCAGGCCGATCGGCTGCGCGAGGTGGGCGAATGGCTCGCGGGGAACGGCGAGAGCATCTACGGCACGCGCGGCGGCCCCTTCTACCCCGGCGAGTGGGGCGCGAGCACCCATCGCGGGCGCCTCGTCTACGTGCACGTCTTCGCGTGGGAGGAGGGCGAACGCGCGCTCCCCGGGCTCGACCAGCGGATCGTGGCGGCGCACCGCCTCGGGGGCGGGGCGGTGGACTTCGCCCAGACCGACTCGCTCGTCACCCTGCGCGTGCCCCCGGCGGCCCAGGATCCCGTGAACACCATCATCGTCCTCGAGCTCGCCGCGCCGGTGCGGGGCCATGCCCGGGGGAGTCGCGTGCCGACCGCCTTCGATCGCGGCGAGCACGGGGAGTGGCTCTCCGCGCACGCGACCTACGAGCTGAGCTCCCGCGCCCCGCAGTGGAGCCGCCACGAGGACCGCCTCCTCGGCGGCGAGGACTACCCGGCCGACTTCGCCTTCCACACCGCGGAGGAGCGCGATCCGTGGATCGCGATCGACCTGGGCGAGCCGTGCGCGGTGCGCGGCCTGGAGATCGAGAACCGCCGGAACGGCTTCCAGGAACGCGCCACCGGCCTGACCGCCTGGGTCTCGACCGACGGAGAGACGTGGCGGCCGGTGTGGCAGGCCGCGGAGATCCGCGCCAAGTGGGAGATCGTGCTCGATCCGCCGGCCGCCGGCGCACGCTACGTGCGGATCGGCCGCCACGCCGAGCGGGACGGCTACCTGCACCTCTACAGCGTGCGGGTCTACGGAGACCGTTGACGGGAGGAGCGGTGTCCCCCACGTCCCGCGAGCGCGTCCTCGCCGCCCTCGACCACCGGGAGCCCGATCGCGTGCCGGTCGACCTCGGCGCGACCCCGAGCACGGGCATCTCCGCGCTCGCCTATGGGCGCCTGAAGCGCCACCTCGGGATGCGCGGCGGCCACACGCGCGTCTACGACGTCGTCCAGCAGCTCGCCCAGCCCGAAGACGCGATCCTCGACCGCTTCCGCATCGACGCCGTCGACGTGGGCCGCGCCTTCGACGGCGAGGATGCCGACTGGTACGAGATCGAGCTCCCCGGCGGCGCTCCGGGCCGCTACCCCGCCGGCTTCCGCCCCGAGCGGCAGCCCGACGGCGGCTGGATCGCCCGGTCCGCCGACGGCACGCCGATCGCCCGGATGCCGGCGGCGGGGACGTTCTTCGATCAGACTTTCTATCCGTGGCTCGCCGGCTATCCCGCGGATCTCGCCGGGCTCCCGGCCGCCATGGGGAAGGTGCTCTGGGCCGCCTTTGCCTCCAGCCCCTGGAATCACGCCGGCGAGGCGGGATTCTGGACCGAGCTGCGCCGCCGCGCCCTCGCGCTCCGCGCCGCGACCGATCGCGCGATCGTGATCGGGGTGGGCTGCAACCTCTTCGAGTGGGGCACGTTCCTGCGCCGCCTCGACAACTTCGTCTGCGATCTGATCGAGCGGCCGCGCGAGGTGGAGCGGTTCCTGGACGCCCTGCTCGGAATCCACCTCGCCACCCTCGAGCGAGTGTGCGCGGCGGTCGGCGACGTCGCCGACATCGTGAAGTTCGGCGACGACCTCGGGACGGACACCGGGCCGTTCCTGTCGCCGGCCCTCTATCGCCGCCTCTTCCGCCCCCGCCACGCCCGCCTGTGCGAGCTCGTGCGCGCCCGGAGCACGATGCGCACCTACCTCCACTCCTGCGGCTCGATCTACGCCCTGCTGCCCGACCTGATCGAGGCGGGCTTCGAGGTGATCAACCCCGTCCAGACGAGCGCCCGGGACATGGATCCCGCCCGTCTCAAGCGCGAGTTCGGCCGCGACGTGACGTTCTGGGGCGGCGGCTGCGATACGCGCGAGGTGCTCAATCGCGCCTCCCCCGCCCGCGTGCGCGAGCACGTGCTCGAACGGCTGGAGATCCTCGCCCCCGGCGGCGGCTTCGTCTTCAACACCATCCACAACATCCTCCCCGACGTTCCCCCGGCGAACATCGTCGCCATGTACGAGGCGATCGAGGAGTTCCAGGGACGCTGATCTTCTTCCGAGATTCTTCACGGGCCGCGGAGAGTCTCGGAAGGTGTAGATCAGCAGCCGCTCTTCCAGGCCGGCATGGCGGCCAGGTGCGTGCGGGCCGCCGCCTCGGCTTCCTTCCGGGGCATGTTCTTCATGCCCATGAAGTAGCCGGTGACGGTCCCCTCGAGGACCTCCCCGTAGGAGCGGAGGCGCCCCTCCTCGTCGGTGCAGTACTGGCAGTACATCTGGCCCGGCTGCGCCTCCTGCAGGGGCATCCCGCACGACTGGCACGTCTCCATCTTGATCGGCGTGTAGAAGACGAGCCGGTAGCCATCGGGATCGCGCACGCCGACGTCACGGAGTCCGTAGAAGCGATCGACCGGCGTGTAGCCCGGCTTCACGCCCGCCTTGCGGATTCTCTTGTCGAAGGCGTCCACGTCGGAGACCTGGAGATAGATGTGCATGCCGGCGCCGGGAGGGTGCTCGACCAGCTCGCGGATGCTGTCCCGGTGCCAGGCGGCTTCGGCCTCGCGCCCCCCGCACATCTTGTCGATGTTCTCCTCCGCCAGCGGCGCGCCGAGCATGACCGACTGGCCGTCCAGGACCAGGTTGGCCCAGAGCGGTTTGCTCTCGTCCGGCCAGCACTCCTTCAGGACGAAGCCGAGCTTGTCGCGGTAGAAGGCGACGCTCTTCTTCATGTCCTGGCAGGCGAGGGCGATGGCGTTGGGGAACTGCGGCGGCGACTGGCTCATGGGATCTCCTCTGGAATGGGGTGGCGGGATTCTACCCGCGCGAGCGAACGCGGCGATGCGCCGACCGATCTTCGATCGCCACCCAATAGAGGAGTCGCCGCTCCTCTTGCCGGAACGGAGTCGATCCGGTGGAGAGGGTCGCGGATCTCCGTCGCCCTTCCCCACCGGATCTCCATCGCCCCCCTCTTCCCCTTCCTCGCCGAGCCGCGGCACCGCCGGCAGCTCGCGCTCCGGACGGCCGTGGTCGCGGAAGACGGTGAGCCAGTGACGGAGGAGGTCATCGAAACCGCCGAACTGCACGAGGAACGGGGAGGCGACGCGGACGATGTCGCTGGAATCGACGAAGAGGAGCCAGCGCTTGTAGCGGTCGGGCGCGTCGTCCATGCCGGGCGGGATCTCGCCGGCGAAGGGATGGACGAGGAGCGCCGGCGGCTTCTCGAACGCGGCCGCGAGGCGGTCGCGCAGGGCAGCGAGGCGCTCCTCGCCGATCCGCGCCGGCACGACGACGACGAAGGGCTGGGGCGCGCCTTCGCGATAGAGCCCCTCGTGCAGGGTCTGCGCCCCCATCTCCGCCCGGGCCACGATCGAGTCGAGATCGAGAGTCTCGCCTTCGTCCAGCCAGGGCACGGGGATCCACAGCACGAGCCGGCCGTTCGGCGAGGGCGGCAGTCCGAGGAACGAGCGGTTCTCGAGGTCCTCGAAGTCCGGCGCGGCGGCGAGGGCGAGGTTCAGGCTCGCCGGGGCGGCGGCCGGACGGCCGGCGAGCCGGGAGGAATCGAGCCGTTGCACGGTGGGCGCTTGCACGCGGATCGCACCCATCCCGGTGGCGAAGCCGACGTAGCCCTCGATGGGCGCTCCGTCGACCGTGTGGTAGATGCCGACGCGTTCGCCGTCGATGAAGGCGAGGAGCGTGGGCCCATCGACGAGGATCTCGAGGTCGAAGGCCGGCACCTGGCGGCCGAAGCGGAAGGTCCCCCCGCGCGTGGAGCCCGGCAGCGGCCCGTCCCGGTCGCGCAGCCCGGCGACGCTCCATCCCATCTCCTCGAACTTCGGTTCCTCCTCGCTCTCGCCGATCGCGTACATGAAATCGCCGGCGCTGAAATGGAAGCGGATGCTCCGGTCGCGGCGCGTGTAGCCGACGATCACCGCCCCCGAGACGAAGGAGGTCGTGAACTGGATGCGCATCCTCAGGCGATACACGCCGGGCAGGAGCCAGTCGTCGGTGCGCACGAAGGCGTCGCGCTGGTGCGCCGCCCGATCCAGCTTGCCGGTGCCCGTGCGGGGCCGGTCGCGACCCACGTGCAGGTCCAGATGGTCGTCCTCGTACCAGAGGCCGGTCACGCGGCGCTCCTCGAAGCCGGTGAGTCCCTCCTCCGTCCAGCCCTCGAGCCCCATCAGGCGCTCGGCCTCGTCGAAGGGATGAAGGGCGGTGGCCGCTGCCGCGGAGCGATCCATGAGGGGCTTCTCTCCCAGGAGAAGGGCGAGCCGATCGCGCTCGCCGGACATCGCTCCGGCGGCGAAGATGAGCCCCTGCGTGCGGTAGGCAGTAGCCGCTTCGCCGAGGAGCGCGAGGAGCTCCCGCGTGCGCGGCAGCGTGCGCAGGAACGGCGCGGGGTTCGCGGCGGGAGCATCGGGGAAGCGAAGCGTGTGTTCGACCACCCACGCGGCGTCGCCGCGCTTCAGGCCCGCGAGCAGTGGCCCGAGCACCCGCTCCGCGCCTGGCGTGCGCCCGTCCTGGGAGAGCCCCCACACGAGGGCCGGCACGGCCTCCTCCTCGCGTCCGAGCGCGTGGAGCAGGAGCCCCGCCTCGCGCGCCTGGTCCTGCCCGAAGGTCGGCTCGGCGCGCGAGCGCGACCAGGTCCACGTCGGCTCGTCGTACACCCACCCGTCGCTCGGGCCGGCCGGAACGTCCTGGGTGTAGAGGGCTGTCCAGGGCTGGGGGTTCTTCCAGTAGAAGCCGGCGATGTAGGTGCCGAAGGCGGCGGCGAAGGCCTCGAAGCCGTCGGGGCGCCCGTCTTTCCCGTCGCCGAAATGGCGGGTGAAGAACGCCACGGGATCCTGACCGCCGTGGCGAGCGTCCTCCATGTACGACTGGAGTCGGTCGTGGTAGAGGAGGCGGCCATCCTCCTCCCAGGTGTTCAGATACACGTAGAGGGCGTAGCCGGCGACGTAGTTGTCGCGGTAATCCTCCACGGTGCCGTCGACCAGCTTCGTGAGCTTGTCGAGACCGCCATAGCCCTTGATGAAGGTACCCTCGATCGTGCCGAAGCTCGCGTGGCGCGCCACGAAGCCCGTGTCGGTCGAATGGCCGTACGCGGCGCCGGTCCACACCGCGCGACCTTCGACGAGCCAGGCCGGCATCCCGGGGTAGATCGCCCCGTCGAAGCGGTGGGTGAGCTCGTGGGTCAGCCCGTGTCCGAGCCCTTCGATCGTGCCGCACGAGAAACGCATCGTGGTCTCGTCGCCGCCCTGGAACCCCCCCGCCCACCAGAAGGGGGCGCCCTCCGACTCGAGCCCGTAGGCCTCGGGCACGACGCGGACGATGCCCGGCCGGCCGACGAAGGGGTCCTGTCCGAACCAGTTGGCGAGGCGCTGGTGGTGCAGCTCGATCGTGCGCGCCACGCCGAGCAGCGTCTGGTATCCGCAGTCGGTCTCGATGCGGTACCAGGCGCGCGGCGACACCGCGACGCCGGGAAAGGCGAAGGAGTCGTGCTCGCGCGTGAAGGCCTCTCCTTCTTCCTGCGTGAGCCACTCGAGCTCCTCGACGGTCCACGGCTCGCCGACCCTCGCGGCGAGCTGCTCCCTCGCGCGCGCGAGCCCTTCCCCCGCCGCCGCCCCGAATCTCTCGATCCCTGCCGGGCGCTCGCCCTGGAGGTCCTTGAAGCCCGCCTGCGTCACGAAGCCCCGCAGGCAGCGGGCGAGGCGCATCGCGTCGCCGGTCCGGAGGTTGTCGAGGGCCCGGCGCATCTCCCGCTCGACCGCCCGCAGGACGGGCCCGTCGAAGCCCCCCGGAACGCGGAGGGTCGGATCGAGGTTCGCGCCGTGCGTCGCGCGCAGGGCGGGCGACCGGCGCGCCAGCTCCAGGGCCGCGCGCCGGCCCCACTGCGCCACGAGGAGCTCGTCCGGAGCGCGCTCTCCCTTTTGCGCCCGCTTGGCGGCGAAGTCCACGAGCTCGGTCACTGCCGCGGCGCGGGCGATGGCGAGCTTCGCGGGCCAGGGATCCTCCGCGGCGAGGAGTCGTCGGATGGTCCCGTCGGGTTTCGCCCGTCCGTCCGCGTCCGCCCTCGCCGCGTACCACGCCTGCAACCACAGCGCTCGGGCGTCGGCGTCCGTCGCGCTCGCTTCGAGGAGGAGGGCGAGGATCTCGGGCGAGGCGGGGGCGAAGGGCAGCGCGTTCAGGAGGTGCTCGACCGCCGCCGCCGCATCCCCCGCCGCCAGCGCCTTCCGTCCCGCCTCGATGGGCCCCGCGGTCGGACTCGCCGTCCCCACCCCCTGGGCGGCGATGCCGGCCGCGAGGGCGAGGAGAGCGAGGAGGGCGAGGAGTACGCGCGCCGCGGCCGCGCCGCGTACCGGTCGGGGGGCGGACATTGCCGAGTTTGTACCCGATCCGCCGGGTCTTGGAAACCAACGGAGATACCGCGAGCTCGTCGCCGCCCGATCTCACCACGCGGTCGCGCCGGGGGTCGCGCAAATGCCGCCGCCGTAGGAGGACTCATGGCGGGTCAGCTTCGAGAGCGTCCTCCAAGCGATCACCCCCGCGGGAACGAGAAGGAAGATGAACCAGCCTGCTCCCGCTCAGCACCAATACCGTCTGCAGCATCGGCTTCGCGATGTCCATGTCTCATCCCCCCCGTTGGGTGAATCAAGCGCGGGTGCGCGGGCGTACGCGGACGAGGGCATCCGAGAACTCCGCCGGGGAGTTCGCCGAGGTCGGGGTCTTCTCCGCGGGGAAACTCACGACCAGCCGGCCGTCCTCGTCGACCGCTCCTCCCTCCACGTCGACCTCCGCATCGCAGTGGAACGGGATCGCGCTCCGGCTTCCCGTCCGCCCGGCGATCCGCCAGACGAGCTCTCCGCCGCGCACCTTGCTCCCGACGAACCGCGGGTGGCGGCTCGTTCCGCCCCGCGCGGGCAGATCGGCGGGCATCCGCACGTCCGGTCCCTCGACCACCTCGAGCGAGACGGCCAACCGCGACCGAAGCTCGCGATCGGCGAGCCGCACCTCGACCGCGCCGCTCGGACATACGCGCGCCGCGTACCCGATCGCCTGGCCGCCGGCGTCGGCCTCCACGACCCGGGACAACGGCGGCAAGAGCGGCGCGAGCCCGATCGCGAGCGGCGGCCCTTCGCGCCGCTCGAACTCGATGCGCCATGCGCTCCGCCCCTCGAGGCGCGTGCGGGTCACCGCGAGATCGAGCAGCGTCGCCCCCACTCGCCACCGTTCCACGGCAGCGCGCTCCCAATCCGGGGGGAGGCAGGGCCGCACGTCGAGACGCGGCACGGTGGCATCCGGTTCGAGGCCGAACAGCCCGCGCAGGATCACCTCGGGAATCACGTACGACGAGAAGATCTGGTGGGGCACGCCGCGGGCGGGGATCTCGGCCCGGTCGCCGACGAGGTGCTCCTCGACGAATCCGCGCCCGCCGAAGCCGGTGAGGGCGACCTGGGAAGCGAGCACCTGGTGGGCGGCGGGCGCGATCGCGTGGCGGAAGAGGGCGAGCGCGACGTAGCCCGTCAAGAACGGAAAGACGGAACCGGTGTTGTAGTGCGCCGGATCGTACACCGCGGAATCGACCGCGAACATGCGCGCGCCCCAGTCGCTGGTGAGCGCCGGCGCATTGAGCTGCATCGCCGACGCGAGGGCGTGGTCGGGACGCCCGAGGCCGAGGGCCAGCGGGAAGCCGAGATACGCCGTGTGGTCGTCGCAGCGCCCGCCGCCGGTGAGCCGGGCGAATCCGTAGCGGCCATGCGCCTCAGACCAGTATTCCTCGAAAGCCGCCGCCGCGCGCTCCCGGAGCCCGCGCGCATGGGACGCGAAGTCCTCCCGCCCGAGCCGCTCCGCGAGCCACTCCGCGGCCCGCAACGCGCCGATCCAGGCGCCATCGAGGAACGCCTCGGTCTCGATCACGTCGCTCAGGGGGCCGGCTTCCACGGCCGCGATCCCCGTCTTGCGCGTCGCGAGACGCCCCTGCTCGTCCGTGGCGCCCTCGCACCAGCGCAGCGCGCGCTCCACCGTCCCCCAGAGCTCGCCGGCGAGCGCAAGATCGCCCGCGGCGCGCACGTGCCGTTCGAGAGCGAGCACGAAGTCCGCCGCGTTCATCCCCTTGTAGTAGGCGTACGGGTAGTCCTCGAGCCAGCGGCAGAGCCGAGCGGAGAGCGTCAGCTCGTGCATGAGCTTGCCGTCCGCCCGCTGGTGGGACGCCGCGAAGCGCAGCACCTCGCGCCCGCCCTCGAAGTCGCCGAGCATTCCCAGCGCGCGCGACGCCACGAGGGCGTCGCCATCGAAGAACCACCCGAAGCCCGGCCGGTCGCCGCCGCGGCTGGGGCCGAGGCCGGCGACGAGCCCCCGGCCGAGGCCGTCGACCGTCACCCACGCACGCGCGATGGCGATCCGCGCCCAGCGGAAGGCCTCGTCGAACGCGGGGTCCGAGGTGACGAGGGCCGGCGTGCGCGCCAGGAGCTCGCGCCAGTGCGTCTCGACCTCCTCCCGCGCCGCCGGCCAGCGTTCGACGAACTCGCGCCATGTCGAGCGGGCGGCGGCGATCACCGGGGCCGCCCGCGCGAGCCCCGTCGCCGATTGATCCAGGCCGAGCCGCGCTGCCGCCGAAAGGGGCTCGGGGTCGAGCTCGGCCCCGGCGATGACCAGCACCGCCGGGGGGCCGCCGGCGGCAAGGGGCAGGCGGAGGCGGACGGGCGCGGCGGGCAGGGCGTGATCGAAGGCCGCGCCGGCGATCTCCGCGCCGGGGCCGCCGAGGAGGACGGCGAAGCGGCCGAGCTCCTCGGTCAGGAGGAAGGCGCCGGTCGCGCGGTCCAGCGCGCCGATCTGCCCCCCCAAACCCGCCGGCCACATGGGGCGGAAGTCGGCGGTGAAGGAGATCTCCACCTCGGCCGGCCCGTCCGTTCCGCCGCGGAAGAGGAGCACGAGCCCCCGCCGGCGGAGATCCGCGAAGATCTCGATCGAAAGGTGCCAGCCCGCTCCCCGCTCCGCGAAGGCGAGCCCGCCCGGCGCGACCTCGACCCGGCGCTCGGACGCCGGGGGGAGCGGCGGACCCCCGGCCCCCGGGCGGGAGAGCCGCCACGAGAGGTCGTGGCCGACCTTGATCGGCCACATCCAGCACTCGAACACCCCCGACTCGTGACCGAGGAGGGCGATCCGCTCCCCCACCACCTCGACGAATCGCCGATCGTCCGCTGGACCCGCCAGACGCGGTACATCGGAGGGAGTTCCCGCTACGATCTCCACGGGATGCAAAGGCTATCGAGACGGCGGGGGCACGCCACGGTCTTTTCCGGATCGCGCCGGCGGTGCCGGGCGGTGGCGGTCCTCGCCGCCGCGCTGCTGGTCGCATCCGCGGCCGGCGGCCAAGAACGGACGCTCGTCGTGATGGCCGAGGACCAGCACATCGAGTCCTGGCCCGTGCTCGAAGAGCTCGCCGCCGAGTTCGAGGCGGCGCATCCGGGGCTCGACGTCCGATTGCTGACCCTCGGCGGAGCGGCCGGGGGCCAGGACAAGAGCCGCTTCATGCTGGCGGGGGACCTCCAGCTCGACGTGATGCGCATCGACATCACCGAGCTGGCCGCGTTCATCGGCGAGGGTGCGCTCGTCGACCTCGAGCCGTACTTCGCCGCCGATTCCTCCTGGCAACCCGAGGAGTACTTCCCGAGCGTGCTCGACGCGATGCGCGATCGCCGCGGGCACCTCTATGGCCTCGCCTCCACGTTCACGCCCTACGTGATGTACTACAACCGGGACCTCCTCGCGGCAGCGGGAATCCCGGCTCCACGGGCGGATTGGACGTGGGAGGAGTTCCTCGATCTCGCGCGGCGTGCGACCCGCGATCTCGACGGCGACGGGCGCGCCGACCAGCATGGAATCTCGCTCACCCAGTGGCTGCAGGCGGTCGTGCCCTGGGTGTGGCAGAACGGGGGCGACCTCCTCGATCCCGCCGGCGAGCGCTCCCGCATGGCCGAACCAGAGTTCGTGGATGCGATGCGCTTCCTGCGCCGCCTGCTGCACGAGGAGCGGGTCGCCTCGTTCGATGCGAGCTTCGCCAACCAACTCTCCCAGGGTCTGTTCCAGGCCGGGCGGGCGGCGTTCTACGGCCCGGTGGGCTACTGGGAAACGTTCCGGTTCAAGCACATCGATTCCTTCCGGTGGGACGTGGCGCCGCTCCCGCGCGGCCGGACGGCGGCGACCGCCGTGGCGATGACCGTCTACGTCGTCCCGCGCACCGCGCGCGAACCGGAGCTCGGCTACCAGTTCGTGCGGGTGATGGCCGGCGAGCGTTACCAGCGCGCGATGGCCGCCGTGGGCAACGGCGTGCCGGGCCTGATCGCCGCGGCCCGCTCGGCGGATTTCCTCAAGCCCGCGGTGGCACCTGACAGCGAGCACGTCTTCCTCGACGTCATGGACGGGGCGCGCTTCATGCCGCCCCTCGCCAACTGGCGCAAGATCGAGTCCCTCTGCCAGTCGGAGATGGAGGGCATCCTCCTCGTCGGTGGAGCCTTCGACGTCGGGGCGGCTTGCGACCGCATGGCGCGGCGGACCGACGACTACCTGGCCCGCGAGCGCGCGCGCCACGCGAAGCCCCGCCTGCCGCGGGGAGCGATGGAGCTCGCCCTCGCGGTCTCCTTCCTGACCCTCGCCGGCACCTTCCTCCTGCGCCGCGGGCCGCGCCCCCGTCCGCTCCTCGCGCGGGAGGAGCGGTACGGCTACGGCATGATCGCCCTGTGGGCGGCGGGGTTCCTCCTCTTCCTGGTCGGGCCGGCGGTAGCCTCGCTCGTTCTGTCCCTCTGCGAATGGTCGCCGCTGCGCGATCTGAACGACCTCCGCTGGATCGGGCTCGAGAACTACTCCCGTCTGGGCGGCGACCCGACTTTCCGGTCATCGCTCGGGGCGACCGCGCTGTACGCCGCGTTGTCCGTGCCGCTGGGCTTGGTCGTCGCCATGGCCCTCGCCATGCTCCTGCGCCGCGAATCGACGGCCGCCAGCGTCGTGCGCACGGCGTGCTACCTGCCGGCGATCATCTCTCCCGTCATCATCGCCGCCGTGTGGAGGTTCATCCTCGATTCCGACCAGGGGCTGTTGAACAAGCTGCTGGCGGCCGCCGGCATCGACGGACCGCCGTGGTTGCGCCGCCCGGCGCTGGTCGTTCCGGCGTTCGTCCTCATGAGCACGTGGAGCGTGGGTACCCAGATGCTCGTGTTCCTCGCCGCCCTCAAGGCGGTCGATCCGTCCCTGGAGGAAGCGGCGCGCATCGACGGCGCGGGGGCGTGGCGGCGCTTCCTGCACGTCACCCTGCCCGCCTTGACGCCGGTGGTCCTCTTCAACCTGATCACGGGCTCGATCGCGGCCTTCCAGATCTTCGCGCAGCCCTACGTCATGACCGAGGGCGGTCCCGGCGACGCCTCGCGGTTCCTGGTGCTCTATCTCTACGAGAGCGGATTCCGTCATCTCGACATGGGCTACGCCTCTGCCATCGCCTGGGTGCTGTTCGCCATCCTCGGGGTGCTGTGCCTCGTCCTCTTGCAGACGTCGCGGCACTGGGTCCACTACGCCGCGAGGGGCCGGTGATGGGCGCCCGGATCTGGCACCGCCTCCTCCTGGTCCTGACGGGCCTTTCCTTCGCCGTTCCCCTTCTCTTCATGGTGTCGGTCTCGCTCCATCCGGAGGGGAAGGGCCTCGGCGGCTCGGCCGCCGACCTCGTCCACGATGCGCGCTTCGAGAACTATGCCGCCGCCCTGCGGCAGATGGGGAACTTCCCCCGCCTCTTCGCGAACACCGTGCTGCTCACCGTGCTGAGCATCGCGGGGCAGGTCTTCACTTGCTCGCTCGCGGGCTTCGCGTTCGCCCGCCTGCGGTTCCGCGGTCGCGAGGCGCTCTTTCTCCTCGTGCTGGCGACGATGATGCTGCCCGACCAGGTGACGGCGATCCCGCGCTACCTCCTCTTCCGGGTGCTCGGGCTCGTCGACACGTACTATCCCCTCGTCCTGCCCACGGTTCTCGGCGGAGCGCCCTTCTTCATCTTCCTCTTCCGCCAGTATTTCCTCGCCTTGCCGAAGGAGCTCGACGAGGCGGCCCGCATCGACGGCTGCAGCCCCTTCCAGAGCTACTGGCGGGTCTTCTTGCCCCTCGCCCGCCCGATGCTCGTCACGGTGGCGATCTTCACCTTCCTCGCCACGTGGAACGACTTCTGGGCGCCGCTGATCTACATCCTCTCGCCGGAGAAGCGCACGCTCACCCTCGCCCTCGCCGAGTTCAATCGCACGTACAACACGGCCGTCGAGCACATGATGGCCGCCTCCGGCGTCATCCTGTTCCCGTGCGTCGTGATCTACTTCCTGGCCCAGAAGGTCTTCATGCGGGGCGTCCAGGTGGCAGCCTCCAAGCACTGATCGATCATCGTGTCATCGCTCAGCCTACGAGGGATCTCCAAGCGCTTCGGAGAGCACGAGGTCCTCACCGACATCTCGATCGATGTCGCGGCCGGCGAGTTCCTCGTGCTCGTCGGCCCGTCGGGGTGCGGCAAGTCCACGCTGCTGCGGATCATCGCGGGGCTGATCCCCGCCTCGGCGGGCGACATCGTCCTCGACGGCGAGCGGGTGAACGACGTCGAGCCGCGCGCCCGCGACGTCGCCATGGTGTTCCAGAACTACGCCCTCTATCCGCACATGACGGTGCGCAGGAACCTCGCCTTCCCCTTGAAGCTGTCGGGGGTGGATCGCGCGGCAGTCGCCCGCCGGGTGCAGGAGACGGCCGAGGTACTGGGGCTGACGGGCCTGCTCGATCGCCGGCCCGGCACGCTGTCGGGCGGCCAGATGCAGCGGGTGGCGGTCGGCCGGGCCATCATCCGCAACCCGCGCGTGTTCCTCTTCGACGAGCCGCTCTCGAACCTCGACGCCAAGCTGCGCGCCGAGATGCGAGGGGAGATCGCTCGCCTGCACACGCGCCTCGGAATCACCACCGTGTACGTGACCCACGATCAGGCCGAGGCGATGACCATGGGGTCGCGCATCTGCGTCCTCGACGACGGCGCGATCCAGCAGGTCGGGGCTCCGATCGAGGTCTTCTCGCGCCCCGCCAACGCCTTCGTCGCCTCCTTCATCGGCAGCCCCGCGATGAACCTCCTCCGCGGGCGGGTGGAGGCCGGCCGGTTCCGGATCGGGACGATCGCCGTGCCCTGCGACGCGGCGCCCGATGGACACGAGGTGGTGCTCGGCATCCGGCCGCACGAGGTGGGAGGCGGGGGTCCGTTCACGCTGGAGGTCGTCTACTCCGAGGAGCTCGGCAGCCAGACCCACCTCCATTGCGCCGTCGGCGACCAGACGCTCCTCGTGACCCGCGAGGGGCATGTCCCGCTCCCGCGGGGTACGCGCCTGCCGGTCTCCTTCCCGTCCGACGTCCTGCACTGGTTCGATGCCCGGAGCGGGGAGCGGCGCCGCCCGATCTCCGGATAGAGAACCGAGGCGGCGAGCAGCGGGCTTGCGTCCCTGCACGAGCGTGCATACCTTCCGCCCTGTGTCCGCCGCCAAGAACTGGAGCGAGACGGCAACTCAGCTTGCCCGGTACCGTTCGACGGCAGCGTGGTTCCTCGTTCTGGCGCTCCTGGGTGTGTTCGCGTTCCTGCTGTATCGCACGGCCTGGCTGTGCGACGACGAGGATGTCCGTCCCCGTGTGAGATTTGATCGGGCGGGCCGGGGGGATCATGCCACGTCCTTGGATTCGTTCAAGGACACGTTTTCGAGGGCCACGAGGAGCTTGGGGATGGCGGCGTGACCCTTG
>JBFMCU010000009.1:0-26905 GCA_040754415.1 Planctomycetota bacterium | reverse complement strand
CGGCGCGGAAGAGACGCCCCGCCTCGGCGTCGTCTCCGCCCGCGAGACGGGCGAGGGCGAGAAGGTAGCCCGCCTCGGCGTGGCCGCCGTCGAACGCCCGATCGAGGGGCGCGCGGGCCGCCCCGAGATCGCCGGTCAGGACGAGGAGCCGGCCGCGCTCGAGGTCGACCTGATCTGCGCCGGCCCCGGCCGCGGCCGCCGCCTCCAGCCGCGCGAAGGCCTCCGCGGGCCGCCGCAGCCGGCGCAGGAGGCCGGCGAGGGCGAGGAGCTCCCCGGCGTCTGGAGCCGCCTTCCGCTCCAACCGGGCCAGGGCGGCTTCCCACCGGCCCGCGGCGATCTCCGCGGCGAGCGAATCGCCGGTCTCGTCCGCGGGGCGCCCCGCGCGCTCGAGCACGCGCCGCAGGAGATCGGCGAACCACAGGGCATCGAAGGTGCGGATCCGCTCCACGAAGTGGATCACCTTCCCATCGCCGTCCAGGAACACGACCGCCGGCTCGACGAAGGCAAGGGGGCGCAGCCCGGTGCGCTTGCTCAGCGCCTCGTCCATCGCCAGGCGCACGGGCACGAATCCATGCCGCACGATCCCCGCCACGTCCTCGTCGGCGAAGACGACCTGGCGCATGTACACGTCGAGGACGGGGGCGCGGTACATCTGCGCCCCGCCGGAGGACTCCTCGAGGATGCGCGGCACGTACCACAGCACGAGCTTCCCCTCCTCCCGCGCCCGCGCCACCGCTCCATCCAGGAAGGCCGGCCGGTCGAGAGCCGCCTCCTCGTCGCTGAACCAGCTCTTGCCCCCGGGCCCGTCGAGGAACACCGCCCCGCCGTCGAGCCATTCCAGGGATCCGTCGAGGTCGAGGGAGGCGGCGGGATGGACCGGCGCCTGGCCGAGGACGGCCGGAGCGCTCGCGAGGAGCGCGGCGGAGAGGAGGAATGTGCGCCGCATGGAAGGGAGGACGGCGAGGAGGGCCGGCGATCATCCGGTCCGGTGGCGCGTGGAATCGGGCGGGAACCCGAAGTGGATCGGGTCCTTCTTCGGGTCGTAGTCGCAGAAGCGCGCGTGGTCGCCGGCGGCGACGTCGGCCAGCGCCCCGTGGCAGTAGGGGCAGCGGCGGTGCTCTTCGGGGTCGTAGTCCTGGCCCGTGCGGCGGCAATGGATCCGCTCCTCCTTTGCTCCGCCCCGCGGGCTCTCCTCCTGGCCGTTCGTCATCGAGGCTCCTTTCCTCCTGCCGGACGCTCCGCGCTCGCCGTGCGGGGGCGGAACCGACCGGCGAGGTGTAGCACCCCGGGCTCGATTCGTCCATCGTCCGGGCCCGCCAGGGCCCGTATCATGGCGCCATGCAGTATCGCCGACTCGGTTCCAGCGGCCTCCAGGTCAGCGCCGTCTCCCTGGGCGGCTGGATCACGTTCGGAGGGACGATCGAGGAGGGCGTCGCCCGCGCCATCGTGCGCCGGGCGGTCGAGGGGGGCGTCAACTTCATCGACCTCGCCGATGTCTACGCCCTCGGCGAGGCCGAGAAGGTCTTCGGCCGGATGCTCGCGGATCACACCCGCGAGAACCTCATCCTCTCGAGCAAGGTCTTCTTCCCGTGCAGCGAGGATCCGAACGATCGCGGCCTGACGAGAAAGCACATCATGCAGAGCGTCGAGCGCTCGCTGCGGAACCTCCGGACCGAGTTCCTCGACTTCTACTTTTGCCACCGGGAGGACGAGGCGACCCCGCTCGAGGAGACGATACGGGCCATGGACGACCTCGTGCACCAGGGCAAGGTGCTCTACTGGGGCACGAGCTGCTGGTCGGCCTCGACCCTCGCCGCCGCCCACTCGCTCGCCGATCGCCGCCATCTCTACCCTCCGATGGTCGAGCAGCCCGAGTACAACCTGCTGGAGCGGGGGATCGAGAAGGACGTGCTGCCCGCGGCGAGCGGGCTCGGCATGGGCGTCGTCGTCTGGAGCCCCCTCGCCGGCGGCATCCTGACCGGGAAGTACGACGATGGCGTCCCGGCCGGCAGCCGGGCCAAGACGACGAGCTGGCTCGAGGGCAAGCTCACCCCGGAGACGCTGCGGCGCGTGAAGAAGTTCGGCCGGATTGCCGCCCGCCTCGATCTGCGTCCCGAGCAGCTCGCGCTCGCCTGGATCCTCCAGCGCCCGGAGATCACCTCCGTGATCACCGGCGCCAGCCGCCCCGAGCAGGTCTCCCACAACCTCGCCGCCCTCGACGTCGTGCTGCCCGCCGACGCCCGGAGCGAGATCGAGGCCCTCTTCCCCGGCCCGTGAGGCCCCCCGGGAGCGGCCGGCCGCGCAGCGGAGTCCCGCCTACGGAATCCCGCCGGGGGAAAGGCTAAAGGCCGGCGCTTCCACGCCCGATCCAGGGCCAGCCGTGCGCGCGCCCCCCGGCGAGGTCCGGGGCCCACCGGCCGTCGCACGCGCCCCGGGTCCCATGCAGATGCAACCCCCCGGCTGCCCGCGGCGCGGCCCCGACGCCGGACTCACCGCCCTCGAGCTCTCGATGATGATCGCGGTCTTCCTCGTCGGGCTGCTCGCGTTCTCGCAGTCGGTCCGGAACTCCGTCGACCTCGGCGCAACCAGCCAGGAGAGCGCCTTGGCCACGGAGGCCGCCCGGATGGTCATCGAGCGGATGCAGGGAACTCCGTTCGCCGAGGTGCACGCCCGGTTCGATGCCGATCCCGCGAACGATCCCGGCGGAGGTGCCACCGCGCCCGGATCCCTGATCGCGATCCCCGGCCTCGACCTGCGCCGCGACGACGCGGACGGGGCGGCGGGCGAGATCGTGTTCCCGACCGAGGACGGCTTCGATCCGCGGGAGGACGTGCCGGACGACGAGCTCGGCATGCCCCGGGATCTGAACCTGGACGGGGCGATCGACTCCCTGGATCACGCGGGGGACTACCGCATCCTGCCCATCCTGGTCCGGATCGAGTGGCGCGGCACGACGGGCGACCGGTCGATTTCCTTCAAGACGATCCTGGCGGAGCGTTGATTCGATGCCGAGCAAGAGCGACACGATCCGCCGCGGCTACACCCTCGTCGAGCTGGCGATCGTGCTCAGCCGCGGAGTTCGCGAGCTCCTCGCGGGAGAGATGCCCAACGGCGTCGACGACAACGGCAACGGCCTGATCGACGAGGCGGGATTCTGCGCCAACCTGCGCGAAGACGCGCTCGATCTGCGGCTCACGCCCGAGTGCACCGACGCCGAAGGCCGGCCCATCCTACGCACCATGGAGACCTCGGTCCTCCTGCGGAACTGAGAGGCTGAGCAAGACCTCATGATGCAGCCTCTCAGATGTCTTCTGGCGCATCGCCTGACGGCGCTGCTGCCCGTTCGCGAGCAATTCCTGCTCGCTCTCTGAACAGACACCCCCCATGCGGATGCATCTCTCGCCACCGGGCACACGAAGCCGGAATCCGCGCTCCGGGACCGGGCTCGTGCTCGTGCTCGTCATCTTGACGCTCCTCGTCCTGGGCGGCCCCGCCACGGCTCTGGTCTCGATGACGGGCTCCGGCTACCTGGAGCAGCGCCAGTCCCGGGACGAGATGCGCGCCTTCTACGTCGCGGAGGCGGGGCTGAACGAGGCCCTCGCGATGCTGCGAGAGAACGGCATCGATTCGCTCGCCGCCTACGCGGATCCCGTGCCCTACGGGCAGGGGACCTTCGCGGTGGCGGTCACCGACGGGGTCGACGATCCCGTGCTCCGGTTCGATCGCATCAGTCTCGACTCCGTCGGCACCGAGGGGCGCGAATCGTCCCGCGTCCTTCTGATCGCGCGCCGGGTGCCCAACGGCACAAACCTGCACGGTATCTTCGGAGCCGACGGGGTCTCGGTCGAGAGCAACGCCTACCTCGACAGCTTCCACTCGATGTACGGCCCGTACGATCCCGACGCCGGCAACGTGAGCGAATACTGCAGCGTCGGCTCGAACAGCGACATCACGATCGCGGCGAACGTCGAGATCCACGGCGACGTCACGCCGGGTCCGGGCGGTATCCTCGACGACGACGCTCCCCAGACGTTGATCACCGGGAGCACGGAACCCGCCGAGGAGCTCGTGGACATGCCGGCGATCGACGTTCCAGTGATCGCGTCCACCGGATCGCGCACGATCGGGGCGCCGGCGGTGTTCGCGCCCGGCGACTATCACCTGGACTCCCTGACGATCAACGGCGGCGGCGCGCTCCTCGTACGCGGGCCGGCCCGGCTCGTCCTGGACTCCGTCACAGTCAACTCGAACTCGAGCCTGGTCGTCGATGCCACCGGAGGTCCGGTGGAGATCTACGCCACCGGCGATTTCGACCTCCGCAGCAACTCGGTCTTCCGGTCGCTCAGCGACCGGGCCCGGGACGTGGCGCTGTTCATCACCACCGACACGTCTCTCCCCGGCACGACCGTCGCGCTCAACTCGAACAGCGATTTCGTCGGAACGATCTACGCTCCGAGCGCCTCGCTCACGATCGAGAGCAACTTTCGGATCTTCGGAGCCGTCAAGGCGGACTCCGTCGTGGTGGCCAGCAACGCCCAGGTCCATTTCGACGAGGATCTCCTGTTCGACGACTTCGACGGGGCGGAGATCGAGCGCGTGTCCTGGAGATTCGTCTCCACCTCCCAGGAGCTCTGACCTCCCCGTGGCCGCCCTCGGATCCATCGTCCGGTCCCCGCGCGCGCTCGCCGCGTCGATCGCCCTGGCCGTGCTCTTGGCGCCGGCCGCGGCGGGTCCGCGGGACGACGCGGAGCTGCGCGAGCGCATCGCCGCGCTCCTCGAGTCGCCCGCCGTGAGCGGCGGAGAGACGATGGCGACGGCTGTTCGTCGGCTCTCCGAGCCGGCGGAGGATGCAGAGCGCATGCTCTTTCGGATCGCGGTCGAGGACCGGACACGGGCGGACGCGGGCGCTCCGCTGACCTCCGCCCAGCGCCAGATCGTGCGGGAGGTGCTCGGATTCGGCAATCGACGGAGATTCCTCGCGTCCTTGCCGAGGACGGTGCGCGCGGAGGGGACCGCCCGGGCACGAGTCGTCGCCTTCGAGCTCATCGCGCTCCACGGCGGCGCGGCCGACGTCCCCCTCCTGTTCGAGCTGGCGGCGACCGATGGCCTCGGGGCGTGGTCGCGTCCGTCGGGAGCCGAGGCCTTCGAGTCGACGCTCGGCAGCTTCCTGGCCGGCGACGAGCGGGCGTTCGACCTGCTGCCAGCTCCCGGGGAGATGCGCGACGATGCCGTCCTCCCATCGATGCTCCGCGCGATCGGACGATCGGGCCGCCCGCGGGGCATCTCCGTGCTGCTGGACGGCCTGGAGCGGGAGCCGCGGTCGACCGGCGTGTTCCTCGCCCAGCTCGCCCGCCTCTCCCCGGTGGCGGCGCCGGCCCAGGACGAGATCCTGCGCCAGTCCTTCCGGACGGCGCTCGAGCACGAGCACGAGGGCGTCCGGAAATCCGCCGCCGTGCACCTCGGCCGCATCCGGGACGCGGCGGCAGTACCGGCCCTGATCGCCATGCTCGAAACCGATTCCTCCGGCCTGCGGCGCACGGTCCACTGGAGCCTGGAACGGATCACCGGGCTTTCCATGCGCGACGATCCCCGCCGGCGGGCGGTCTGGTACGCGGAGGAGCGGCAGTGGCTGGACACCCGGGCGGCCGAGCTGCTCGACGCTCTCGGCTCCGATGACGATGCGGCGGTCGCCGCGGCGGCCGGCGAGCTCTCGCTCCATCCGCTCGAGCGCGACCGCATCGCCCCCGCGATCTCCACCCTCCTCGGCCACGAATCGGATTCGCTGCGCGGAATCGCCTGCGACTGCCTGGCGCAGCTCGGATCCGACTGCGTGCTCGGCGCGCTGCTGGACGCGATGGCGAACGACGCGGATGACGTGCACCGGCGCGCCTGGCGCGCGCTCGGAAGGATCACCGGGCTCGATCTCCCCCCCGATGCGGACCGCTGGGCCCGGGCCCTCCAGGGCTGGCCCGAAGCGTCCCGCTGACCGATCCCCTTCCCCGACCCCAATCACGATGAATCCCCACCACAATCGGAGAAAGAAGACGTTCGTCATGCCGGAAGTGCAGCGAAGCTGGGCATTGCTGCTCCTCTTCGCCACGGCCACGTCGCTCGTCGCGCAAGCCGTCCTCCTCATGTTCCTGCTCACGCGCCTGGCGACCACCCTCCCGAACGACGGCGATCTCGTCCTCGCCAACATCCAGCGGACCCTCTTCCTCGCCCTGGGGCTGACCTTCGCCTTCCTCGCCCCCTTCCTCGTGCTCGTGGGCGTCATGGTCTCGTTCCGGGTCGCCGGTCCACTGCACCGGTTCGAGTCCTTCCTGCGCCAGGTGATCGCCGGCGAGCGGCCCCCCGACTGCCGGCTCCGGAAGGGCGACCAGTTGGGCGAGCTCTGCGCGCTCTTGAATCGGGCCACCGCCCCCTTGCGCCAGGTCGATTTCGCCGATACGGAGCACCGCGAGGCGGCCTAGGTCGGGGCGGGCCCGGGATCGGGACGGCATCCGCCGCCGGTGATGCCTGATGCGCGTCGCCGGCGGCGTTTGCCGTCCTGACTGTCTATAATCCCCGTCCGATTCCTCTCCGAACAACCGATCCATCGCTCCGTAATGACGACCATCCGCGAGATCCTGAAGTCGAAGCCGGCCTCGGTGTGGTCGGTGAGCCCTTCCGCCACGATCTACGCGGTGCTGGAGATGCTGGCCGCGAAGGACATCGGGGCCGTGCCGGTGGTCCAGGACGGCAAGGTGGTCGGGATGTTCTCCGAGCGCGACTACGCCCGCAAGGTGATCCTGCGCGGCCGGACGTCCCGCGACACGCGCGTCGAGGAGCTCATGAGCCGGCCGGTCCTCTACGTGCGCCCCGAGCAGACCACGGAGGAGTGCATGGCCGTGATGACGGCCAAGAAGGTGCGCCACCTCCCCGTCCTCGAGGACGGCAGGCTGATCGGGCTGGTGACGATCGGCGACGTCGTGAAGCACATCATCGAGCACCGCGAGTTCGTCATCGAGCAGCTCGCGAACTACATCAAAGGCGGAAGGTGAGTCCGCCCGCCGCGGCCCCGGCCCGGCGCCGAGGGTCGGACCCGGCGCCGGGCGCCGGGGTCACCGGAGCAGGGCCAGGAACACGCCCGCCGCCATGGCGGTGCCGATCACCCCGGCCACGTTGGGCCCCATCGCCGGCATGAGGGGATTGACCGCCCCGTCCGTCTCGCGGGAGACGAAGGTCTGCACCACGCGGGCGGACATCGGCACGGCGGAGACGCCGGCCGCCCCGATGCACGGGTTGATCTTGTGACCGCGGGGCAGGAACAGATTCATGATCTTGGCGAAGATCACGCCGCCGGCCGTGCTGAAGGCGAACGCCACCGCCCCCAGGATCAGGATGAAGATCGTCTGGCGGCTCAGGAAGGTGGATCCCTCCATGGTGGCCCCGACCGTGAGGCCCAGGAAGATGGTCACGATGTTGATCAGCTCCCCGCCGGCCGTCTTGTTGAGCCGTTCGGTGACCCTCGACTCGCGGAGCAGGTTGCCGAACATCAGGAGGCCGATCAGCGGCGCGCAGGCCGGCACGGCCAGGGCGGACAGCACCGCCACGGCGATCGGGAAGAGGATCACCGCGGTCTGGGAGACCGGCCGGGCAATCGGCATGTCGATGGCGCGCTCCCGCTTGGTGGTCAAGAGCCGCATGATGGGCGGCTGGATGATGGGCACCAAGGACATGTAGCTGTAGGCCGCCACGGCGACGGCGCCGAGCAGGTGCGGCGCCAGGCTGGCGGTCAGGAAGATCGACGTCGGACCGTCCGCGCCGCCGATGATGCCGATGGACGCCGCCTCGCCCGGCTCGAAGTCGAACAGGTAGTACGCGCCCATCGCGGCGACGAATACCCCCATCTGGGCCGCGGCGCCGAGGAGGAACGTGAGCGGCCGGCTGAGGAGCGGGCGAAAGTCCGTGAGCGCCCCGACCCCGAGAAAGATGACCGGGGGCAGGAACTCGGTCCGGATGCCCGCCTCGTACACGAGCTGCAGCAACGGGCTCACCACGTGCTCGGGATTCCGGACGTAGCTGTCGGAGGCGCTCAGGTACGCGAGAGGTAGGTTGGCCAGGATCGCCCCGAAGCCGATCGGGATCAGGAGGAGCGGCTCGTAGCCCTTACGGATCGCCAGGAAGATCAAGAGGCCGCCGATCGCGTACATGGCGAGGTTCTGCCACGTCAGTCCGGCGAACCCTGAATCGGTCAGGAGCTTGGCTACGCCGTCCATGGCTCTCCTACGCCCCGATGGTGAGGATCGAGTTGCCGGCCTCGATGTCCGCGCCGAGGGCGCTGTCGATGCTCACGACCTTGCCCGCCACCGGAGCCTTCACGTCGTGCTTGGCCTTCATGGCCTCCACCGCGGCCACGACCTGTCCCTTGGTGATCGCATCGCCGACCTTGACCTTGATCTCGACGAGCTGCGTCTTGCCTTCGAACGGGGAGTAGACGTGCGTACCGCCCACGGCCGCCGCCGGTCGAGCGGCCGGCGTGGGCGGCGCGGGGGCGGCGGCGATGGCCGGTGCGGCCGGCGTCGCCGCGCCGGCGGGTGGGGCGATGGTGACCTGGAAGCGGCGGGTCGTTCCGCCCTCGACCACGGTGCACTCGGTGGTCACCGGAGCGGTGAAGGCGGGGACGCTCGGCGCCGCCGCCGGGCTCGCCGCCGGCGCGGGGGCCGCCGCCTTGGGCACCTCGACCTTCTTCTTCAGCGGGAGCGAGAGCTTGGCCATGCCCGTCAGCAGCCGGATGCCCTCGTTCAGATCCATGTTCTTGTTGGGGACGATGGCCGCGGCGACCAGGAAGACGTTCTCCTCGGTCGCCGGCAGCCCGCGTTCCTTGAGCGCCTGCTCGGCCTGCTTCAGGCTGTCGGGAGCGGCCTCCAGGGGATCGCCGGCGAACGGCTTCTTCTGCAGTTGCTGCGCCGCGACCTTGACCACTTCGGGATCCGGGGGCAGCGGCGGGCGCCCGAAGTAGCCGAGCACCGCCTTGCCGTAGTCGTCGTTGATCTTCTCCCAGCGGCCGAGCAGCACGTTGTTGAACGCTTGCAGCCAGTACTGCTGGCTGCCCGGCGTCACGCTGGTCCAGGCGCCACCCGCCCGGACGACGATCGGGAACTCCGACAGCACGTTGTCGTACTTATGGAGGATGCCGGCCTCCTTCATCATGTGGACGTTGGGCCCGATGGCCCCGCCCGGCATGGGGAAGCCCACCACCCGCGCGTCGGCGGTCGTGGTCACCGGGTTGAACTCGTACTCCTGCATGCTCTCGTTGAGCATGTTCTCGATCTCGTTCACCTTCGAGACATCCATGTCCAGGCTGTAGCCGGTGCCCTTCAGGGCGTGCCACATCGAGCGCACGTCCGGCTGCACCGTGCCCGAGGCCATCGGGCGCACGGAGAGGTCGATGCCTCCGACGCCTCCCTCGATGCCGGCCATGTAGCACGCGACCGCCATCGAGGCGGTGTCGTGGGTGTGCTGCCAAAGGGGGATCTCGGGGGGCAGGATCTTCCGGAGACCCCGCGCCGTCTCGTAGCAGGTCTTCGGATCGGTCGTGCCCGAGGCGTCCTTCATGCACACCGAGTCGATGCGGATCCCGTTCTTCAACATCCGGCGGATGATGTCGACGTAGAACTCGGGCGTGTGGACGGTGTCGTCCTCAAAGGGCAAGCCCATCATGGCCACGCACACCTGGTGGTGCATGCCGGCATCGACGATGGGCTTCCCCGTCTTGATGAGGTTGTCCACGTCGTTCATGTAGTCGAAGTTGCGGTCCCAGGTGGTCCCGTGCTTCTTCATGAGCTTGGCCTGAAGCGACAGCGCGGACAGGCGCTGCGTGGTCAGCGTGACCCCGGAGACCGAGCGGGTCAGGATCTGCAGATCGGCGTCGGGGCCGACGGCCTCCCGCATCTTGTCCTGGCACTCGAAGGGATCCTCACCCACGTAGAAGTAGGGCGCCTGGAAGCGCGCTCCCCCGCCGAATTCGAAGTGGCGGATCCCCGCCTCCTTGGCGGAGAACTCCATGGCCGGCAGGATATCCTTCAAACGCACCTTACCGCCGAAGGAGCTCTGCAACCCGTCCCGGAACGGCGTGAACATGACCCGGATTCGCTTGGGGGCACTGGTGAAGATCATGACACCACCTCGATTCTCGTGACTCGTGCTCCGGGGTACTGGGACGTGACCGCGCTGGCGATGGCCGCCACGACCATCGGGTCCATTGCGGTCTTGGGAACGGGGAACAGGATCGCGATCAGGTGCATGGCGACCGCCAGGAAGGCAAGCACGAGGAACACGATCGCGAACGCGATGCAGCAGATGACGATCAGACTGGCATCCAAGGCAAGCACCTCACCGGCCGGGGAGCGGAATGGGGGGGAGACTATCGCAAACGGCCCGCGGGACGGCAAGGGTCGCCTCCGCCCGGCGGCTCGGCCCCCGTGCCGCAGGGATCGTCACGCCAGGAAGGGACAGGCTTCGGCGAAGGCCAGCCGTCCCGTGGTGACCGGCTCTACCCTTTCCGTCAGCCGCAGAGTCAGATCCGGACCGATCTCGTCCACGCGGCCGGCGGCCAGCGGAGGCGGCCACCGGCGCGGATCCGCCGTCTCGTCCAGCCCCTCCGCCCAGATGCACACCTTCCGGCCGAGCACCAAGGAAGCGGACCGGTAGGCCGCGAAGAGGGACGCCGGCCCGCCGGCCAGCACCGTGCGGCAGCGATCGGCGAGCGCTTCCAGTACGGCGCGCGCCATGCCGGCGAGTTCCAAGTGATCGCCGCCCCGAACCTCCCGCAGGCAGCCGACGGCGGGCACGAAGGGCGTGGGCGCCACCGCAGGAGCGACCGCAACGTTCAGGCCGATGCCGAAGACGACGTGCTCCAACCGATCTCCTTCGATCGCGGTCGCGGTCAAGACGCCGGCGACCTTGCGGCCCGCGAGGAGGATGTCGTTCACCCACTTGATTCCGGGGGCGAGCGCTCCGCCGCTGGCGGAGGCGACGGCATCGACCACGGCCACCGCCGGCAGCATGGTCAGCGCGGGAGCGAGCCCGGCGGCCGCGACGCCGGGGCGCAGCGCGACGCAGAGGTGGAGGTTGCCCGGCGCCGCCGCCCAGGAGCGGCCCCGATGCCCGTGGAATCCGTCCCCGGCGACCGCGAGGCAGGCGACCGGGCCGGGAAGCTCCAGCCCTCGGCCGAGGAGGTCGCGCAGAGTGTCGAACTGGGAGCCGCGCGCCTGATCGACGACGACGACGCGCGAGTAGAACGCCTCGGCCCACGCGGGCGCCCGGGCCGAGATCCAGACGTCCCGGCCCCCGGTCAGCCCCTCCCAGAGCGCGCGGTCCGCGGGAGAGAGGGCCGCCGCCGGTCGCCGGGCGCCATCCGCCGCCAGCCCGGCGGCCGCCCGGGCGCGATCCGAATCGTCGGTGAAGAACACGCTCTCCTCCCGCTCTGGCGTCTCAACGCGCGCGTGCGTCCCGATCCCGAGCTCCCGCGCTCACCGCTCGGCGCTCCGCGCGGCGACGAGGATCTCCCCGAGCTCACCGACGTCCTGGACGATGAGGTCGGGTCCGTCGAGGGCCGCCGCCGCCTCCGCTGCCGTCGTCTCGCCGGAGAGGACGAGCACGGCGAGCGCCCCGGCCGTCCGGGCCATGGCCACGTCGGTGTACAGCCGGTCGCCGACCACCGCGAGCTCGGCCGCGGCGACACCGTGGCGCTCCATCACGGTGCGGGCGAAGAGCGGGTGAGGCTTTCCGAGCACGACGTCCGGCCCGCGCCCGGTCGCCGCCCGCAAGGCGGCGCAGACGGCGCCGCAGTCCAGGAGGACCGTGGGCCGCGCGGTCTGGCAGACGCGATCGGGATGGGTCGCGATGAACGCGCGCCCCGCGGCGATCCAGTGGGCGGCCCGGCACAACCGTTCGAAGGTCAGCCCGGTGTCGAAACCCACGATCACCGCGTCGGGCGGATCGCCGGTGTCTTCGCCGGCGAGGGCGTAGCCGTGCGCCATCAGCTCGCCGGCGAGCTCCGGGGTGCCGAGCACGTACAGCCGGTGCGCCTCGGGCCGCGCTTCGCGCAGCCAGGCCAGGATGCCGTGGACCGGAGAGTGCACGTCCGCGGCGTCGGCGTCGATCTCGATCTCCCGCAGGAGCGCGACATAGTCCTGCGTGCTCCGCGCGTCGTTGTTCGTGACGAAGGAGCGGCCGATCCCGAGCGCCCGCAGCCGATCCAGGAACGAGAGGGTGCAATCGAACGGCACGCCGTCCGCGTACAGCGTGCCATCGAGGTCGAGCGCGACGTGCCGGAGCCGCCGCAGCCGGTCGCGAAGCTCCATGGGCGCGGAAGTGTCGCCGCGCGGCGGAGCGCGGTCAAGCGCGCCCGCCGTGGCCCCCCGCCCCGGACCGACCGGAGAGCGATGCCTAACGGCGTCCTCTTCGGTCTCTGGTCTTCGGAGGGAGAAATGATACGGCTATCATTCCTCCCTCCGAAGACCAGGGAGGTGTCGATCGATGGCCGCCGAGCCCGGCTTCCACATGAGTCCGGCGGACTTCCGCCGCCACGGCCACGCCCTCGTGGACTGGATCGCCGACTACCACGAGCGAGTCGAGGAACTGCCGGTTCTGTCGCGGGCGAGCCCCGGCGACGTGCGCGCGGCGCTCCCCGCCGCGCCGCCGGAGCACGGGGAGGACTTCGCGGCCGTGCTCCGGGACCTCGACGCGGTGATCCTGCCCGGCCTCACCCACTGGCAGTCGCCGCGCTTCGTCGCCTACTTCCCGAGCAATGTCTCGGGCCCCTCGATCCTCGGGGAGCTCGCGGCGGCGGGGCTGGGGGTGCAGGGCATGCTGTGGGCGACGAGCCCCGCCTGCACCGAGCTCGAGACGCTCATGCTCGACTGGCTCGTCGACGCCCTCGATCTGCCCCGCGCGTTCCGCTCCGAGGGGGCGGGCGGCGGCGTCATTCAGGACACAGCCTCCAGCGCGTCGCTTTGCGCCCTGCTGGCGGCCCGCGAGCGGGCCACGGCCGGCGAGGGGAACCGCGGCGGCGGTGACGGGCGCCTCGTGGCCTATGTCTCGACGCAGACCCATTCGTCGGTGGAGAAGGCGGTCCGCATCGCGGGCATCGGCGATCGGAACCTGCGCCGGATCGAAGTGGATGAGCGCTTCGCGATGCGCCCCGCGGCCCTCGCGGCGGCGATCGCCGCCGACCGCGCCGCCGGCCGCACGCCGTTCTTCGCCTGCGCCACCGTCGGCACCACCTCCTCCCACGCGATGGATCCGCTGCCGGTGATAGGCGCGATCTGCCGCGCGGAGGGACTCTGGCTCCACGTGGACGCGGCCATGGCGGGGACGGCGGCGCTCTGCCCCGAGCACCGCGGGATCCACGCCGGCCTCGAGCTCGCCGACAGCTACTGCTTCAACCCCCACAAGTGGATGTTCACGAACTTCGACTGCGACTGCTTCTGGGTCGCGGGCCGGGCGGCTCTCCTCGGCGCCCTGAGCATCCTGCCCGAGTACCTGCGCAACCGGGCCACCGAGTCGGGCGCGGTCATCGACTATCGCGACTGGCAGATCCCCCTCGGCCGCCGCTTCCGGGCCCTCAAGCTGTGGTTCGTGCTGCGCCACTACGGCCTGGCTGGGCTGCGCCACCACGTGCGCCGGCACGTGGAGCTCGCCCAGCGCTTCGCCGGCTGGGTCGCCGCGAGCCCCGATTTCGCGCTCGCCGTTCCGCCGCCGCTGAATCTCGTGTGCTTCCGCCACCGGGACGGGGACGAGGCCAATCGCCGGCTCCTCGAGGCCCTCAACACCACGGGAGAGCTCCACCTGACCCACACGATGCTCGACGGCGCCTACACCCTGCGCCTCTGCGTCGGGCAGACCCAAACCGAGGAACGCCACGTCCGGCGGGCGTGGGATCTCATCCGCGAGAAAGCGGCCGGGCTGGACGGCCGGGCGGGGTGAGACGATAGGATGCTCGTCTGGCGCATTCGGAGGAGAGAACCATGGTGGTAGAGAATCGCCGGCGCTGGGCCGCCAGCGCCTGGATCGCCCTGGTGAGCCTGGTCCCGGCCGCGGTGCCGGAGGAAGTGACGGCCGCCGAAGCGGCCGGCCACCGGCGCATGCGGGAGGAGCTCGCGCGCGTGCGCGACGCGGTGCGACAGAGCCACCCCTACCTCGGGCTGAACCACGTGGAGGACGCGCGCCAGGAGCTCGCCGCGCAGCCGGGGGCGGGGGCCGACCGGGAGCGATCGCAACTGCACTACTTCCTCGGCGGCGAGATGCTGCGGCTGGGCGACACGGAGGGGGCGATCGAGCACCTGACCGCCTCCCTCCGCCACGCGAACGCGATCCGCGCCACGGTCCCGGTGGCGACGATGGCCGCCATCGAGTTCCAGCTCGCCGTCGCCTACCTCCAGCTCGGCGAGGTCCAGAACTGCCGGGACCACCACACCCCCGACAGCTGCCTCCTCCCCATCCGGGGCGGAAGCGTGCACCGCGTCCCGGACGGCTCGCGGAACGCCATCGTCCACTTCCAAGCCGCGCTCGAGCTGGCCGAGGCGGGAACGCCGCTCCGCCTCAAGGCGCGGTGGCTCCTGAACATCGCCTACATGACGCTCGGCGAGTGGCCGGACGGCGTGCCCGCCGAACAGCGCATCGAACCGGAGGTCTTCGCCAGCGAGGAGGAGTTCCCGCGCTTCCCGAACATCGCCGCTGCGCTCGGGGTGGACTGCCTCGACCTGTCGGGCGGGGTCGTGGCCGACGACTTCGACGGCGACGGGCTCCTCGACATCCTGACCTCGACGTCCGACTCGGCCGGCCCGATGCACTTCTTCCGGAACGCCGGCGACGGCTCGTTCGTGGAACGTACGGCCGAGGCGGACCTGACGGGACTCCCCGGCGGCCTCAACATGGTCCAGGCCGACTACGACAACGACGGCGACATCGACGTCTACGTGCTGCGCGGCGCCTGGGGCGGGCGCCGGGGGTTCCATCCCAATTCCCTGCTGCGGAACGACGGCCGGGCGCGGTTCCTCGACGTCACGTTCCTGGCCGGTCTGGGAGAGGTGCACTACCCCACCCAGACGGCGGCGTGGGGGGACTACGACAACGACGGCGACCTCGATCTATACGTCGGGAACGAGTACGACGAGCGCGCCCCCGTTCCGAATCAGCTCTTCCGCAACGAGGGGAACGGTCGGTTCGTGGACGTGGCGGGGCCGGCCGGCGTGCGCGACGAGCGATTCACCAAAGCCGTGGTCTGGGGAGACTACGATGACGACGGGTTCCCGGACCTCTACGTCTCCAACATGGGGCATCCCAACCGCCTCTATCGCAACCGGGGGGATGGGACCTTCGTCGACGTGGCGGCCGCCGCAGGCGTGGAAGAGCCGTGGAGCGGGTTCCCGGCCTGGTTCTGGGACTTCGACAACGATGGCGCTCTGGACATCTTCGCGGCCGGTTATGGCTCGCGCACCACCATGCCCGAGGTAGCCGACGTCGCCGCCTCTTTCCTCGGCCTTCCGCACCAGGGCGACCTGGATCGCCTGTATCGAGGCGATGGCGAGGGGAGGTTCGTGGACGTGGCGGCCGAATGCGGCCTCCGGCTCTATACCCTGCCCATGGGCGCCAACTTCGGCGACCTCGACAACGACGGATTCCTCGACTATTACCTCGGCACGGGCTATCCGTATTTCGAGGCCTTGATGCCCAACGTGATGTACTGGAACCGCGGCGGAAAGCACTTCGCGGACGTTACCGTGGCCGGCGGCTTCGGCCACCTGCAAAAGGGGCACGCGATCGCCTTCGCCGATTTCGACAACGACGGAGACCAGGACATCTACGAGCAGATGGGGGGAGCCTATCCCGGCGCCGCGTTCTTCAACTCGCTCTACCAGAACCCCGGTTTCGGGAACCACTGGATCACGATTCGCCTGATCGGCCGGCGCACGAATCGATGCGCCATCGGCGCCCGGATCCGCGTCGACATCGTGGAGGCCGGAGCACCCCGCTCGATCTACCGCCACGTCTCGAGCGGCGGCAGCTTCGGATGCAGCCCGTTGCGCCAGCAGATCGGCCTCGGGGCGGCGGAGCGGATCGAGCGAGTGGAAGTCTTCTGGCCGGCTTCCCGCGAGCGGCAGGTGCTCGAGGGAATTGGGCTCGACCGTTTCGTCGAGATCACGGAGGGAGAGGCGGGGTGGCGGGAGCTGGACCTCCCCCGGCTCGTCCTTCGCGGGTGAGGAGCGCCGGCGCCCGATCAACGGGCTTACCGGTCCGGTGATCCTCAATCTCGGGCGCGGGGAGCCGGCCGTCCTCGCTTCCCGACCGGCGCCTGCGTTTCTCGGGAATGCTCGTCCGGCCGGCCGGCGCGGAACGCACCGCCGGACAGGACGCCCGTGACGAATCCGACGCCGACCGAACCGCCGATCGACCTCGAGACCCATCCCGATCGTTATCGCCATTGGAAGCTGGAGCTCGCTCCTCCCGTGGCGTGGTTGACCCTGGACGTCGACGCGGGGGGCGGGCTCCTCCCCGGCTACGAGCTGAAGCTCAACTCCTACGATCTCGGGGTGGACATCGAGCTCGCCGATGCGGTCGAACGATTGCGTTTCGAGCATCCGGAGGTCCGCTCCGTCGTGATCCAGAGCGCTCGCGAGCGGGTCTTCTGCAGCGGCGCCAACATCTACATGCTCGGGAAGGCCAGCCACGCCCACAAGGTCAACTTCTGCAAGTTCACCAACGAGACGCGGCTGGCGATCGAGGACGCGAGCGCGCACTCGGGGATCAAGTTCCTCGCCGCGGTGTCCGGGGCCTGCGCCGGCGGCGGCTACGAGCTGGCGCTGGCCTGCGACGAGATCCACATCGTCGACGACGGCTTCTCGACGGTCAGCCTGCCCGAGGTCCCCCTCCTCGGCGTGCTCCCCGGCACCGGGGGGCTGACCCGGGTGGTGGACAAGCGGGGCGTCCGCCGCGACCACGCCGATTTCCTCAGCACGACCGCCGAGGGAGTGCGCGGCGCGCGGGCCCGCGAATGGCGGCTCGTCGACGGGATCTTCCCGAGCAGCCGCTTCCGAGCGGCGGTCTCCGAACGGGCCGCGGCCCTCGCCGCGCTCTCCGATCGGCCGGCCGGCGCGAAGGGTATCGCGCTCGAGCCGATCGTCCCCGCGCGCAACGATTCCGAGCTCCATTACCGCCACGTGCGTCTGGGCCTGGATCGCGCGCGCCGCGTCGCGACCCTCACCCTGCGCGCCCCGGAGGCGGGACCGCCGGCAGAGCCGGCCGAGATCCCCGCCGGCGGCGGCGCCTTCTGGCCCCTGCGCGCGTTCCGGGAGCTCGATCGCGCCCTTCTCCACCTGCGCTGGAACGAGAGCGAGATCGGGACCGTGCTCCTGCGCGCCGCGGGCGCGGCGGAGAACGTGCTCGCCCACGACGCCTTCCTCGACGCCCATCGCCACCAATGGCTCGTGCGCGAGACCCTGCTCCTGATGAAGCGGGTCCTCAAGCGCCTCGATCTCACCGCGAAGAGTCTCTTCGCCCTGATCGAGCCGCAGAACGCCTTCGCGGGGAGCCTCCTCGATCTCGTCCTGGCCGCGGACCGCTCGTACATGCTCGACCATCCCACGCGATCCAATACGATCGCCCTCTCGCCGCTGAACGGCGGCGCTTTCCCGCTGTCGAACGGCCTGAGCCGCCTCGAGTCGCGCTTCCTCGTCCGGCCGGGGCGCGCGAAGGAGCTCCTCGAGGCCCCCGGTCCGTATGGCGCGGCGGCGGCCGAGGAAGCGGGGCTCGTCTCCTTCGCGCCCGACGATCTCGACTACGACGACGAGGTGCGGATGGCGATCGAGGAGCGCGCCTCGCTGTCGCCGGATGCGCTGACCGGGATGGAAGCGAATCTCCGCTTCGCCGGCCCGGAGACCATGGAAACCAAGATCTTCGGCCGGCTCACGGCCTGGCAGAACTGGATCTTCCGGCGCCCCAACGCCGTCGGGGAGAAGGGCGGCCTGAAGGTCTACGGCACGCCGGGAGCGCGACCGGAGTTCGACTGGAGGAGGACGTGAGCGTTTCGAGCGAGGCGATCCCCAACAACGTCGGCCTGGCCCAGGATCAGCGCTTGCAGCGCGCCCTCGTCCACTGGCGGCCGCGGTTTCTCGACTGGTGGCGCGAGATGGGGCCGAACGGGTTCCAGGACCACCACGAGGTCTACCTGCGCACCGCCGTCGGCACCGATTCCGAGGGCTGGGCGCAGTTCGGCTACGTGCGGATGCCCGAGTACCGCTGGGGTATCTTCTTCGCCGATCCGGTGCCCGGCCGCACCGTCGGCTTCGGCGACTCGTTCGGCCAGCCGGTGTGGGCCGAGGTGCCGGGCGAGTTCCGCAACCTCCTGCGGCGCCTCGTCATCACCCAGGGCGACACCGAGCCGGCGAGCGTCGAGCAGCAGCGGATGCTCGGCCGCACCTGTCCCAGCCTCTACGACCTGCGCAACCTCTTCCAGGTCAACGTCGAGAAAGGGCGCCACCTCTGGGCGATGGTGCACCTCCTGCACTCCTACTTCGGCCGCGACGGGCGCGAGGAGGCCGAGGCGATGCTCGAGCGCCGGAGCGGCCATCCCGACAGGCCGCGGATCCTCGGCGCCTTCAACGTGCCCGTCGTGAGCTGGCTCGACTTCTTCATGTTCACGACGTTCACCGATCGGGACGGCAAGTTCCAGCTCCTTTCGCTCGCCGAGAGCGCCTTCGAGCCGTTCTCCCGGTGCACGCAGTTCATGCTGCGCGAGGAAGCCCACCACATGTTCGTGGGCGAGTCGGGCGTGCGGCGGGTTGTCGAGCGGACGGTGGGGCTCCTCCGGGAGACCGAGGACGTCCGGACGCGCGGCGGGATCGACCTCCCCCTCGTCCAGAAGCACATCAACGCCTGGTACAGCGTCAGCCTCGACCTCTTCGGGGGCGAGATCTCCTCCAACGCCGCCACGTACTTCGCCGGCGGGCTCAAGGGGCGGCCGCACGAGGAGCGCTTCGCGGATCACCGCGCGATCGAGGGCGTCTACCCGCTCGAGACGCTCCAGGACGGCCGCCTCGCCCGCGAGGAAGTGCCCCTGCGCAATGCGATGAACGAGGTGGCGCGGGACGCCTACACCGAGGAGTGCGCGCGCAGCGTCGAGCGGTGGAACAAGGTGCTCGAGGACGCCGGGATGGCGGAACGTCTCCACCTCCCCCACCGCCGCTTCCACCGCCAGGTGGGCATTCACGCCGGGCATCGTTTCGATCCCCAGGGCGCACCGGTCCGCGAAGAGGAGTGGGATCGCCGCCGCGACGAGTGGCTGCCGGGCGCCGCGGACCACGAGTACCTGCGGAGCATCATGAACGCGCCGGTGTACGCGCCCGGGAAGATGGCCAACTGGATCGCGCCTCCGTCGAAGGGCATCGACGGCCGGCCGCTCGACTACGAGTACGTGCGCGGGTGCGAATGATCGCCCTCCGGAAGGTCCGACCGATGCGAACCAAGCTCTTCATCGCCAACGAATGGCGCGCCGCCGCCAGCGGCGCGACCTTCCCCGTCGTCAACCCCGCCACGGAGGAGGTGCTCGCCGAGGTCGCGGGGGCGGGATCCGCCGACGTGGACGCGGCGGCCGCCGCCGCCCGGCGCTGCTTCGAGAGCGACGAGTGGCGCGGGACGTCCGGCCGCCATCGCGGCCGCCTTCTCGCCCGCGCGGCCGACCTCCTCGAGGCGCAGATGGACGAGCTCGCCCGCGTCGAGTCGCAGCAGAACGGCAAGACGCTCTTCGAGGCGAAGATCGAGATCGGGATGGTGGGGCAGGTCCTGCGCTACTACGCCGGCTGGGCGGACAAGATCGGCGGCGAGACGCTCCCGGTCGAGGGCCCGTACCTCGCCTACACGCGGCGCGAGCCGATCGGGGTCGTCGGGGCCATCGTGCCCTGGAACTTCCCGCTCAATCTCGCGAGCTGGAAGCTCGCGCCGGCCCTCGCCGCCGGCTGTCCGGTGATCCTGAAGCCGGCGAGCGAGACGCCGCTGACCGCGTTCTTGGCCGCCGAGATCCTCCAGACGGCGGGATTCCCGCCCGGCGCGTTCCAGGTGCTTCCCGGCGGCGGCGAGGAAGCCGGCGGCGCCCTCGTGCGTCATCCCGGCGTCGACAAGATCACCGTCACCGGCTCGACCGCGGTCGGCCGCCGGGTCATGGCGCTGGCGGCGGAGACGAACAAGCGCGTCACCCTCGAGCTCGGCGGCAAGAGTCCGAACATCGTCTTCGCCGACGCCGATCTCGACGCCGCGGTGAAGGGAGCGCTCAACGGGATCTTCTACAGCAAGGGCGAGGTGTGCGCGGCGGGCTCGCGGCTCCTTGTCGAGGAGAGCGTCCACGCCGAGGTCGTGGCGCGGCTGGCCGAGCGGGCCCGGAGCCTCACGATCGGCGATCCGCTGGCGAAGGGCACGCGGCTCGGCGCGGTGGTCTCGAAGCGCCAGCAGGAGACGGTGCTCGGCTACATCGCGGCGGGAATCCGCGAGGGCGCCCGGCTCGTCGCCGGCGGCCGGGCGGCGACGCACGCGGGCAAGGGCTGGTTCGTCGAGGCGACCGTCTTCGACGGCGTGACGCCGGACATGACGATCGCCCGGGAGGAGATCTTCGGCCCGGTGCTCGCCGTGCTCGGCTTCGAGGACGAGGCGCAGGCCGTGCACCTCGCCAACGAGACGCGCTACGGCCTCGCCGCCGGCATCTGGACGCGCGACGTGGGCAAGGCCCACCGCGTGGCGCAGGCGATCCGCGCCGGCACGGTGTGGATCAACGCCTACAACGCGTACGATCCGGCCGCGCCCTTCGGGGGCTTCAAGGCCTCCGGATTCGGCCGCGACTTGGGGCGGGAGGCCCTCGACGGCTTCCTCGAGACGAAGACGATCTGGGTCGGCCTGCGGTGAGAAGGCGGCCGGGATGAAGGAACCGCTCGTCTTCGCCGCCCTGCGCACGCCGGTCGGCACCCATGGCGGCTCGCTCGCGAGCGTCCGGCCCGACGACCTGGCGGCGATCCCCCTGCGGGCGATCGTCGCGCGCACCCCCTTCGATCCCGCCGCCGTCGACGACGTGATCCTGGGCTGCGCGAACCAGGCGGGCGAGGACAACCGCAACGTGGCGCGCATGGCGTTCTTGCTCGCCGGCCTGCCGGTCGAGGTGCCCGGGCAGACGGTGAATCGGCTGTGCGCCTCGGGTCTGCAGGCGGTGGCGAGCGCCGCGCAGGCGATCCGCGCCGGCGAGGGCGAGGTGATCCTCGCCGGCGGCGTGGAGAGCATGACCCGCGCGCCGTACGTCCTCTTGAAGGGCGACCAGGCGTGGGATCGCACGCCGCCGCCGCTCGCCGACACGACGGTCGGCTGGCGCTTCGTGAACCCGCGAATGAGCTCGGAATGGACGATCTCCCTCGGCGAGACGGCGGAGATCGTCGCCGAGCGCTACGGGATCACGCGGGAGGAGCAGGACGCCTTCGCGCTGGAAGGCCAGCGCCGCGCCGTCGCCGCGCTGGAGGCCGGCGTCTTCGCGGCCGAGATCGTCCCCGTCGAGGTGCCGCAACGGGGCGGCGCGCCGCTCGTCGTCCGCACCGATGAGCACCCCCGTCCCGACGCGACGGCGGAGAAGCTCGCCAAGCTCAAGCCCGCCTTCCGCGCGAACGGTACGGTGACCGCCGGCTCGAGCAGCGGCATCAACGACGGCGCCGCCGCGCTGCTCGTCGCGGCCGCGGGCGCGGTGGACGCGAAACCGCTCGCCCGCATCGTCGCCACCGCCGTCGCCGGCGTCGATCCCGCGCTGATGGGCCTCGGCCCCATCCCCGCCACGCGCCGCGCCCTCGCCCGCGCCGGCCTCGAGATCGCCGACCTCGATCTCGTCGAGCTGAACGAGGCCTTCGCCGCCCCGGCCCTCGCCTGCATCCGCGAGCTCGACCTCGACCCGGCGCTCGTGAACGTCCACGGCGGCGCGATCGCCCTCGGCCACCCCCTCGGCGGCACCGGCGCGCGGATCCTCACGACGCTGGTCCACGCCCTGCACCGCCAGGGCGGACGCTACGACCTCGCGACGATGTGCGTAGGGGTCGGGCAGGGGATGGCGGTGGTCGTCGAGCGGGCGTGAAGGCGCCCCGCGGCGCGGAGACCCGGCCTACTTCGCCCGCCAGCGGATCTCGATAGGGGAGCCCGTCTCTTCCCCGATCTCCACTCGCTCCGGATCGAAGCGGAAGTCGGCGGGGATCGCGCGGATCGTGTAGGTACCCGGGGGCAGGCCGCGCACGCTCGCCCGGCCGCCCTCGTCGAGGACGAGCCACCGCTGCAGGAGGCCGGGCGCGGCGATCCACACGGAGATCCCGTTGAACTTGATGTTGCCCGGATCCTCGGGCCGGGGAGTCGGCTCGTGCAGGAGCTCGAGCTCCGCATCCGCCAGCAGGAAGAGATGGTGCTTCTGGAACGCGGAGAGCGGCGAGCCGTCCGTGGCGCGGAAGACGAGGGTCGCCTCCCCGGCGGCGGTGAGCGCGACGACGAGGGGCGCCGGCGCCGGATCCGCGGTCACCTCGATCCCGATCACGAGCCGGGGGGCGTATCCGAGCTCCGTCAGATAGACGCTCAAGTCCACCGCGCCAGCCGGCAACTGCAGGAGGGCGGTGCCGTCGAGGCTCAAGCGCACGCGGGAATCGCGGTAGATCCCCTCGCCGCTCACCCGCCAGCTCAGCACGGTCCAGACCGAGAGGCGGTCCACCTGGATGGCCTCCCCCGTCGCCGCGTCCACGAGGCGCACGAGGAGCCGCCCGAGATCGGGAAGGACGAAGTCCGCCCCCTCGGCGTCGGCGAAGACGTCGGGCCGGGAATCCTCGGCGTCGCAGCCGCGCCCCACGGCCACCTGGTAGGCGAAGCCGGGACAGACCTCGATCGAGTAGGCACCATCCGCGGCCGTGCGAGCGGTGAAGGTGGCCACGCCTCCCTCCCCGTCGAAGTACTCGGCCCACGCGTTCACCCCCGCGAGGGGGGCGCCGGCGACGGAGGTGGCGCGGCCGCGGATCGTGGCGAGATCCTCCTGCCAGGAGAAGTCCTGCTCGTAGGTCCTTCCTGGCTCGACGGTGATCGTCACCTCCCGCCGGGAGGAATGGGGCACGCCGAAGGGGGGTTCCAGATCGAGGAGGATCTCGCCGGCGGGGACGTGGAGGAGCTCGTAGCTGCCGGCGGCATCCGTCCGCGCCCGGCCCTGGTCCGAGCCATCGGGGCGCCTCCAGCGCACGAATCCGGACCACGGGGCGTCGTTCCGCGTCACCCGGCCGCGGATCGTCGCTCCGCGCGGCACGCGGATCTCGACCCACGGCCGCTCCTTCGCCGAGAGGACGGTGAACGGTTCCGACTCGGCCGTGCGGCCATCGGCGAGGTATGCCTGCAGGCGCTGCGGAGAGGGCCCGGGGAAGACCGCGCAGCGGAACTGCCCCCGCGCGTCGCTGCCCGCCCCCGCCGGCGGGTCGACAAATCGCGGCTCGCCGGGCAGGCCGACGGCTTCGCGCTCGGCGGTGGTGAGATCCCATTCGCCAAACGGGTGGTCATCGCTCCGGCAGTGGACCATCGCCCCTTCGACGGGCTCCCCCGCCTCGTCGAGGACGAGCCCTTCGATCCACGCCGGCGTGGCGAGCGGGATGCGACAGGAAAGCCCCCCGTCGGACTCCGGAATGCTCCCGTACCACCGGAAGGAGCAGTATCCCTCTGCCGTCACCTCGAGGGACGAATCCACGCCGGGGAGGAGGCGCACCTCGAAGCGGCCCTCGGCGTCGGTCACCGTCAGGGGATCGAAGTGGGACCGGGAGCGCATCTCGGCGCCCGCGACCGGCGCCGCGGTCTCGCGGTCGACCACGCGCCCGGCAAGGACAAGACCGCGGCGCATCGCGAAGTCGAGCGTGGTCTCGCCCGGGCCCGCGAGCTCGATGCGGGCCGTGAGCTCGGCGTAGCCGTCCCGGCGGGCGTACAGGAGCCCGGGCCTTCCCGCCGGCACGTCCGCCAGCCGGTAGGCGCCCCGCTCGTCCGTCCGCGTCTCGCCGCCGCCGGCAACGAGGATCCGCACCTCCGGCAGGGGAGCGCCGCTCTCCGCATCGCGGACCGTGCCCGCGAGGACGGCGAGCCAGGCGAGGGTGAAGTCGATTTCGCTCCCGGCTCGCACGCCCTCCCAGCAGGCCGGCTGGAAGCCCGGCGTCGCGGGGAGCGCGCCGGGTGGCTCGGCGGCGGGAGGCGAAGAACCGAGGGCGGAGGCAGCGCCGGCCCCCGGCAGAGCGCCGGGCTCGACCTTCGCCCCCGGGCGCGGCCGGGCGGGCCACGCGATCCACGCCAGGATCAGGGCGAGGGTCAGGACGATGCCGGAGAGCTTCGCGGCCTTCATGGCGAGCATCCGAGGATCGGGACGAGCCAGCTCGCGGCGCGATGGAATCCGTCGCATCTTCGCCGGCCGGCGCCTGGCGGTCAACGCGGGCCCCGCCGTCGCGGCTCACCCCTCCGCGACGAAGAGCCCGACGGGATTCCCCCGCAAGCGGTCCGCGGCGAGGCAGCGCAGGAAGGGCGCCAGCTCGGCGGAGGGGATTCGCTCGTCCAGGATGAGGTAGCCGCCGGGGTGCTCCTCCGCCCACGGTCGCGCCTCGGCCGGGCTGGACAGGCGGGGGAGCGGGCTGCGGCGGGCCAGCCACTCCCAGAACCCGGCCCGGCGCTCGCCAAGGAGGACCAGGGGAGCGGCGGCGGGGATCCCCTCGAGGTGCCGGCGCAGGGTGAAGGGGAAGCTCAGCCGGCCCGCGGCGTAGTGCAGGGGCGCGAAGGTGGCGGCGAGCGCGAGCAAGCCCGCGCCCAGCGAGCGCGACAGGCTCGGCCGCCCCCCGAGGAGCGCGACGAGGGCGGATGCGGAAAGCAGGATCGCGGCGGAATGGAGGATCCGCCATGCGGCGCCGGCGAGGAGCCCGGCCGCGAGCTCGCCGTAGCGCTCGTGGAGCCACGATTCATAGAGCGGCTCGGCGGCCAGTCCGAGGAGGCCCAGGACGATCAGGGCGGCGATCCCCGCCCGCGCCAAACGCGGCCCGCGCTCCGTCCGCTCGATCCGCTCGGCGGCGAGGAGGGCGAGGGCGGGGGCGAGCGGCAGGAGGTAGTGCGGCTTCTTCCCCCCCATCGCGGAGAACGCGACGAGGAGCGCGAGGAGCGCCCCCGGCAAGCGGCGCAGGGGCGCGGGGCGCCGCTCCGGCAGGCGGCCGGCGACGAGGAGCGGCAAGAAGGGGAGCGAGCCCACGAGGAGGATCGGCACGTAGAAGAGGAACGGGCGGCGGTGGGCGAACGACCCTCCGATCCGTCCGGCCCAGCGGTCCCAGAGGAGCTCGTGGGCGAACTCCTCCCCGCCGGCGCGGGCCGCGAGGAGCGCCCAGCCGGCGAGCGGCAGGAGCCCCGCGCCGAGGATCGCCGCACCCCGCCGCCACGCGCCCTCCCGCCGCGGCCGCGCCGGGGCGAACGCCCAGAGGAAGGCCGCCAGGTGGAGGAACGCCACGGGCCCCTTGGCCAGCCCGGCGAGGGCCGCGGCGGCGGCCGCGGCGCCGTCCTTGCCCCTCGCCCACGCAAGAACCGCCGCCCACACGCCGAGCGCGAGGAGCGGATCGAAGAGGACGTACTGCGAGTAGACGAAGCCCAGGAAGAGGACGGCCTGGGTCCAGCCGGCGAGCCGCAGGCCGAGGCGGCGGCCGAGCGCGCCGGCGATGGCGACGACGCCGGCGCTCGCCAGGGCGGGCGAGAGCCGCAGCGCGATCTCCGGCGGGAGGCCGAGGAGGCCCGCGGCCCGCGCGAGCCAGAAGAGGAGCGGCGGCTTGTCGGCGTAGGGCTCGCCGCCGAGCTCGAGGAGCCAGATCCCGCCCCGCAGGCTCTCGCGCAGGATCTCGAGGTAGCGGATCTCGTCGAGGGGCAGCGGCGGCCGCCAGACGACGACGAGGGCGCCGGCCAGCAGGGCGAGAAGGGCCGGCAGGATCGCGTCGCGGCGGGAATCGGCGGCGGCGCGCTCCGGGGTGGCGTTGGGTGCGCTCAAGACGGCGGGGGAGGGGGCCGCGGGCTCCCCGGGCCCCTCTTCCTACCGCATCGCGGTCGCCGCGGCCACTACCGCGCGTCAGTCGTCCTCGCCGTCGTCGTCATCCGCCTCGTCGTCGTCCTCGTCGTCTTCGTCCTCCGCCGTGCTCTTCGCGCCGTTCTCTTCGTAGGTGCGACCATCGGGGGTGAAGAGCTTCTCGTGCCGGCGCTCGCCCGCGGTGAACTTGATCTCGTAGAGGAACGTCGTCTTGCGCTCGACGCGCAGGCCCTCGTCGGGAGCGCCGGCCTGGCGCGCGGCGGCGAGCACGGCCACCGGGGCCTTCGCCGCGTCGATTCCCTCCTCGATCTCCACCACGGTGCCCTCCGGGGTGACGAGAGCATCTGTCCGCACGCCGGCCGCGGAGGTCCACGAGCCCTCGTAGAAGGTATGCCCGTGCTCGACCTCCTCCGCGAACTCGGTGATCTCGGCCTTCCCGGCGAGCCCCTGGAGCGCGGCCCGCGCCGCGGCGGGCACCTCGTCGCCCGTCACCTCCCGCTCGCTCTCGCCCGCCGCGTCCTCGTCCTCCGGGCACGCCGACCAGCCGCCGGCGATGCCGGCGACGAGCACGAGGAGACCGATCATCCAGGGCTTCCAGCTTCCGTTGCGCATGTCGTACTTCCGGGAGGGGTGGTTGGCAGTTCCGTCCGGACCCGCGGGGAGCTTAGGAGGTATCTGTTTAGCGGGTTCGTGACCACGGGGTGACCACGAGGGGGTGGTCGGTGCGGTAGGACTGCCGCGCTGACCGGGGGAGCGCGAGGCCGAGGGGGAGGCGAAGGGCGAGGGAGGGCGGAAGAA
>JBFMCU010000008.1:0-17440 GCA_040754415.1 Planctomycetota bacterium | reverse complement strand
CAGCGGCGCCTGGCCGAACGCCAGGCCGTCCTGGCCACGCTGGAACGTCATGAACTCATCACTCAACACCGAGGCCGCGCCCCTTCCCAGGCAACGAAAGCGGAAAGTGTTTTGTGAGCGGCACAGCCGCTCAAGCCCACCGACTTCTACAGCCAGCGATACGAATTCCCCGGCGGGTTACAGCCTCCTGTGGTAGCCCACTACGGACAACACTACCGCGGTGCCGACAAATGCTGGATCGTCTCCGGTTCAGTCCTTGGACCACTAACACAGGAGTTGTACACTACAGGTTGGGGCCAGGACTTTGCAACCGCTGGACCCGGAGTTGGGATTATAAGATCAGACGACGGCGGCCTATCGTGAACGAAATACAATGCTGTGGATGCTGAAGATCCCAATCACGCAACAGTTTCGACCGGGTACTGCCCCCAAGGTACCGTGCCCCATAGCGCCCAAACGACCCCTCTCTATGTTGTCCGGCTGAAACAGACGCCAGGATGGGTATTGAACTTCTTTTCTTACTCGGATGAAATAGATGGCGATAAAGCCCTCTGCCACTACTTGCTAGATGGGCAGAGGAACCCGATTCAACTCGACTTGATTCGGGACAGGGATCCTCACTTCTATGTTCCTGGTTCCGGTGTCATGCGGGGCGTCCCTTACCTGGTTTCCGAGCCGGGTACGGCTAACGTATTGTATGTCGTATATGCAGACCTTGGAGATGAACAATATGATCCCTCTCTAAACATCTATTGCGTGAGGATATGGAAGTATTGGGGGGTTTGGAGGATCTCCGGGAGAGTTCGGGTCAATGCTCCGGATCCACCGCCTACGCCCGAAGGGTGGAAGAGTCATGAGTTCCAGCCTGCGGCGACCGTCGATTCCGCAGGACGTGTCCATGTGATTTACTACAGCGGCAGGAACTATGTGGATCCGGACCCGCACCAGTATGACATGTTCTATGCGATAAGCTATGATCATGGCGGCTCATTTACAAACTACGATTTAGGCATCGGTTCGAATGGTCCCGTGTTGGACTATGACATCAGCAATTTACCGCCTCGTGAATACCCGGGGATTGTCGTGTTCGGGAATGAACTCTGGGCACTGTACCCTGGCACGATCGTAATAGCTCCCCCGGGCGTGGGCGAGACGGTGATCTGGGCAAGCCGCATTACCGTTCAGTAGCCGACCCTGATGTTGCACTACCGCCAGTTCACGCGGCCTATGTGACGGCGTGAAGCAGGCACCGGAAGTCACGTTCGGCATCAGGGCTATAGTGGCCCAGCAGCGCCCCGCCCCGAGCCGCCCGGCAATGGCATTCCCCGGCACTCTGGCTGGCGCGAATCCACCACGAGCGACGATGGAAGGCCCGCAACCCGCCGCCTGGCGCTGACCTAGCGCGATGCCCCCGAAACCCCCCGCGCCGCGCCCGCTCCCGTCCCCGCCGAAGCCGCGGCGACCGTCGCCGGCGCGGGACGCGGCCCTCGTGCTCCGCCGCTTCCCCTACGGAGAGTCGTCCCTCGTCGTGCACGTCCTCACGCGGGGCCATGGGCGCCTCTCGCTCCTCGCCAAGGGGGCGTACCGTCCGCGGTCGGGCACCTGCGGAGTCCTGGACCTCTTCGACACCCTCGAGCTCGGCTGGCGCCGCCCGGCCCGCGCCGAGGTGGGGCTCCTCACGAGCGGCGCTCTCGTCGTGCGCCGGCGCGGCCTCACCGCCGACCTCGTGCGCTACCGGGCGGGGCTCGGCGTGCTCGAGCTCGCCGCCCTCGGCGCCCGGGAGGGGGAGGCGGATCCCGCCCTCTTCGACCTGACGGTGGAGACCCTCGATGCGCTGGCGGCGGGAGTCGCCGCGCCCGCCCTGGTCGAGGCGGCCTTCGACCTGCGCTTCCTCGCGGCGATGGGGCTCGCGCCGGCCCTCGTCCACTGTGCCGCCTGCGGATCGGACCAGGAGGCGCCGGGCCGCGGCGGGGGCCGCCGCAGCCTCGTTCCCTTCGCCCTCGGCGACGGCGGGCGCCTGTGCGAGGCCTGCGCGGAGGACGCGCGAGCCCGCGGGCGCCCGGTCGAGACGCAGCCGATCGGCCTCCTGCGGATCGCCCGGAGCCTCCTCGACACGCCGGCGGCGAACCTGGCGCGCCTCCGCCTGGCCCCCGCCGTGCTCGCCGCGCTGCGGCATTGGACCGCCCGCTTCCTCGAATATCATCTCGAGACCCGCCCGCGCTCGCGCCGCCAGCCCCCCGGCGCTCGTCCGGCGCCCACCTCCCGATGAAGAAGCTCCCGCTCCTCCGCGCCCTCGTCGCCCTCGCCGCCGCGTCCCTTCTCCCCGGGACCGCCGGCTGCTCCTCCCTGGGCGAGAAGGAGCCGGCGGCGCTGAGCGCGGCGGAACGGGAGGAGGTGGCGCGCGACGTGGAGAAGGCCGCCCAGGAGCTCGCGGCGGGGAAGCCTGCCAGGGTCGTCGAGCGGCTCGGCCCCCGGTGGCGGAGGAAGGGCATGCCCCCCGAGCTGCGCAACCGCACCGAGGATCTCCTGGGGGAGGCGGTGGACCGGCTCGCCGATCCCGCGTCTCCCGCCGCCGCCGACAAGGACGAGCTGCGGAAGATCTACCGCCAGGAGCTCCCCCCCCGCCTGCGCGCGCGCGCCGGCGTGGCGGCCGCGGAGCGGCTGCTCGACGAGGGGAGCCGCATCCGCTCCTACCGGATGATCCGCAAGGTCGAGGAGGCCCTGCCGAACCACGCGGAGCGGGAGCGGGCCGGGGACGTGCTCGCCCGGGCGGGCCTCTCCCTGATCCGCGACGCTCGGCGGTACTGGCTCTTCCGCCGCTACGACGCACGGGGCGTGGCGGCCCTCGAGTATCTCGTCGTGCACTATCCGATGGAGCCCCGCTGCGACGAGGCCTACGTGGAGCTCGCGCACCACTACGAGGCGGACGGGGACCTCGACCTCGCCATCGAGCGCACGGAGGACATGGTCTTCTACCACGCGGAGAGCCCCCTCGCCGTGGGCGAGGAAGCGCGGCTGCCCGACCTGCGGCTGCGCCGGCTGGAACGGGACAGCTACGACCGCAGCGAGATCTTGCTCGCCCGCCGCGAGATCGATGGATGGCTCGAGCGCCACCCGGGGCACGAGCTCGCGGGAGAGGTGCGGGCCGTGCAGCGGGAGGCGCTCCGCCGGCTGGCGGCGAACGACCTCGTCGTGGCCCGCTACTACGAGCGGATCCGGAGCCCGTTCGGCGCCCGCGTGCACGCCGAGCGCGCCCTCGAGGAGGCGAACGCGGGAGGGGCGGAGCGCGAGGCGGCCGCGGCGCAGGCCCTCCTCGCCTCCCTGCCGCCCCCGGCGGAGCCGGCCGGGGCTCCGCCGCCCCCGCCCGATCCCCGCGAGGGCGATCCGCCGTGAGCCGCGTCGCCCTCGGGCTCTTGCTCGCGCTCCTCGCGGGGATGTCCACCGCCTGCGGGTGGCACGCCGGCCTCGTCGCGCCCGCGCCCGGCCGGACGGTGGGCGTGGAGGTCTTCTCGACCGGGGAGGACGTCCTGGAGAGGAACCTCGAGCCCCTCCTGCATCGCGAGCTCTCGCGGGCGGTCTCCGACCTCGTGAGCTCCCCCCTCGTCGCGGCGGACGAGGCCGATCTCGTGCTGCGCGGCCGGATCCTGCGCTACCGGCGCCGGGGCGGGGTCCGCACCCCGGAGGGCGAGCTGATCGAGACGGGCGTGCAGATCGCCGCCAGCGCGGAGCTCGTCGACCGCGTCACGGGGCGCGCCGTGCGGCCCGCGGTGGAAGCGCACCGGTGGAGCGGATTCACCCTCGTGGACCCCGCAGCGGAGGCCGCGGCCCGGGACCGCGTCCTGCGGAGCATCGCGGAGACCCTGGTCCTGGAGCTCTTCCGCCCCGCGGCCGCCGCGGAGCCCGCGGACGCGGCGGGTTCCCGCCGGGCGGAATGACCGGCGGCGCCGGGGCGCCGATGGGGGGTCGGATCCGGGTCGGTTTTGGGTTAGGGTGAGGTGGCGGGCGCTCCCCGCCGGCCCGCCGCGCGGCGGGCAACGAGGCATCCATGGCCGATTCCCAGAGCTCCGACCCCGAGAAGAGTCGCCGGACGAGGTCCTTCGGGTCCTTCCTGATGGTCCTCCTCGTCCTGGTGGTGATCCTCATGTTCGTCGGCAACGAGAAGCTCTCGCCGCCCGACGTGCTCACCCAGGACCAGTACGAGTGGTACCTGCACCGCGGCCGGATCGTGGAGCAGAAGTTCCGGGGGACCGAGCAGGGCACGAACCTCGTCGAGGGGATCTACAAGAAGGACGACCAAGGCAACCGGGAGTTCGAGGTTCGCTACTCGGAGCTGGCCGGCAAGGAGGAGCGCTTCCGCGAGCTGAAGGGGATCATCTCCTACGCGCTGATCCCGGCCGATCTCCTGGCGCGGGGGATCGAGGCCGGCATCTTCGTTCCGGTCGAGGCCTACGCGCTGACCGCCAACGAGCGCGTCGAGGCGCCGGGCGCATCCCCCCGCGCGGAACCCGCACCGAGCGAGGCCCCGGCGGATCCCTCCGGCGCGGCGACGGCGGCGACGAAGGAGCCGGCGGAGCGGAAGCTCCGCACCAAAGAGACGCAGAAGCTCTTCGCGACGGTCGACTATCGCCTCCCCTCCACCCCGGCGGCGGAGGTCGCGATGGCGGCCTTCGGCGAGAAGCTGCCCGCGCGGACCGGGCCGGTCCACTTCGAGGTGCTCCTCGAGGACTCCGTGGACTACCCGGGCCTCCTGCAGGCCTTCGCGGCGGCCGGCGGCGTCGTCCAGCGGCGGACCTTCGACATCACGGACGGGGACGGCGGCACCCGGTGGGAGGACAACACGTCGATCCTCGGGATGCTCCTCGTCTACCTCCTGCCAGTCCTCCTCGTCCTGATCGTGATCCTCTTCTTCATGCGCCAGATGCGGGCCCAGGGCGGGGCCGGCGGCGTCATGTCCTTCGGCCGCTCGCGCGCCCAGCTCTACTCGAAGGAGCGCCACACGAACGTCACCTTCGACGACGTGGCGGGGGCCGACGAGGCCAAGGCGGAGGTGCGGGAGATCGTCGAGTTCCTCAAGAACCCCAGCCGATTCTCGCGCATCGGGGGCCGGATCCCGCGCGGCGTGCTCCTCGTAGGGCCGCCGGGGTGCGGCAAGACGCTGCTCGCCAAGGCGATCGCCGGCGAGGCCGAGGTGCCGTTCTTCTCGATCTCCGGCTCCGACTTCGTGGAGATGTTCGTGGGGGTCGGCGCCAGCCGGGTGCGCGATCTCTTCAAGCAAGCCCGCGAGAACAGCCCGTGCATCATCTTCCTCGACGAGATCGACGCCGTCGGCCGCCGCCGCGGAAGCGGCCTGGGGGGAGGCCACGACGAGCGCGAGCAGACGCTGAACGCGATCCTCGTCGAGATGGACGGATTCAGCACGGACGAGGGGATCATCGTGGTGGCGGCCACGAACCGCCCCGACGTCCTCGATCCGGCCCTGCTCCGGCCCGGTCGCTTCGACCGCGAAGTCGTGATCGACCTGCCCGACCTCGAAGGCCGCCGGGCCATCCTCGGCGTGCACCTGCGCCGCGTGAAGAGCGGCTCCGACGTGGACCTCGACGTGCTCGCCCGCTCGACCCCCGGGTACTCCGGGGCCGATCTCTCCGCCATCATCAACGAGGCCGCGATCATGGCGGTCCTCGACAAGCGGGAGGAGGTCGCGGCGGCCGACCTCGAGGAGGCGCGCGACAAGGTCCGCTACGGGCGCCAGAAGAAGTCCCGCAAGATGGAGGAGGAGGATCGGCGCATCACCGCCTACCACGAAGCGGGCCACGCCATCGTGGCCGCGATCCTGCCGGAGACCGACGCGCCGCACAAGGTGACCATCGTGCCCCGGGGCCGGGCCCTCGGCGCGACGATGATCCTGCCCGACCGCGAGAGCTACCACATGCAGCGCCGGCGCCTCCTCGGCCAGCTCGCGATGGTCTTCGGCGGCCGGGTGGCCGAGGCCGTCTTCTGCGGCGACATCTCGGCCGGGGCCGCCGACGATATCCGCCGGGCCACCGACCTCGCACGGGCCATGGTGACCGAGCTCGGGATGAGCGAGGCGATCGGCCCGATCAACTACGCCGAGCGCCAGGGCTCCGATTTCCTGGGCACGGAGCTCCTGCGCGGCAAGCTGCACTCGGAGCGGACCGCCCACGAGATCGACGAGGAGGTCCGGCGCATCCTCACCGAGGCCTATCGCCGGGCCGAGGAGGTCGTCGGCGCGCACCGCGAGGCGGTCGAGCGCCTCGCCGAGGCCTTGCTCGCCTTCGAGACGATCAGCGGCGCGGAGATCGAACGCCTGCTCGAGGGGACTCCCGTCGCGCTCTTGCGCCCGGAGGCCGCCGATGCCGGCGGCGGGGCGCTCGCCCCCCGGCGGGAGGCCTCCGGCGGCGGGCGAGCCGCGGAGAACGGCCGCCCGGACGAGATCCCCGGCCAGGCCGGCCTCTCCCCCGCGTGAGGGAGGCGCCGTGGAGGGAGGGGAGGCCGCCGCGGCGATCTTCGGGGAGCGGGCGCAGGCCCTGGAGCCGCGCGCGCTCCTCGCCGGCCGCAGCCCGCGCGCCGTGGATCCGGCCGCGGTCGACCTCGTGTTCCGCCCCGGGGCCCTGGCGGCCGCGGAGCGGGAGCTCCTGGCGGGCCGTTCCGGGCTCTCCCTCGGGATCCCCCCGCCCGCGGACGGCGGCGGGGGCTGGCAGCGGCTGCGCGGGGCGCGGGAGGCCTTGGCCTCCGCCGCCCCGCGGTCCCTCGCCGCGCGCCTTCTGCTCGCCACGCACGACCAGGCGACGGCGCGGCCCGGCCCCCCGCGGATCATGGGGGTCATCAACGCCACGCCCGACAGCTTCTCCGACGGGGGCCTCGCTCTCGACCCCGCCCGGGCCGTGGCCCGCGGGCTCTCCCTCGTCGCGGAAGGGGCAGAGCTCCTCGATGTCGGCGGAGAGTCGACCCGGCCGGGCGCCGAGGGAGTCGCGGCGGACGAGGAACGGCGGCGCGTGCTCCCGGTGATCGAGGGGCTGCGGGCGCGGACCGCCGTCCCCATCAGCATCGACACCACGAAGGCCGCCGTGGCCCGGGCCGCTCTGGAGGCGGGGGCCGACCTGGTGAACGACGTGAGCGCCGGCCGCTTCGATCCGGGGATCCTCGCTCTCGTGGCCGAGAGGGGGTGCGGGATCGTGCTGATGCACATGCAGGGCCGGCCCCGGGACATGCAGAGGGCTCCCCGCTACGTCCATGTCGTCGCCGAGGTCCTCGCCCACCTGCGCGAGCGCGTGGCCGCGTGTTTGCAGTGCGGCATCGCCCTCTCTAAGATCGTCCTCGATCCCGGGATCGGCTTCGGGAAGCGCCTCGAGGACAACCTCGCCCTCCTCCGGGGGATCCCCGAGCTGCGCTCGCTCGGCCGGCCGATCCTCCTCGGGGTCTCCCGCAAGTCGTTCCTGGGCCGGCTCTCCGGCGAGGAGAAGCCGGCCGAGCGGCTCGGAGACACCGCCGCGGCGGTCGCCGCCGGGGTGCTCTACGGCGCCGAGATCCTCCGGGTGCACGACGCGCGGACGATGTCCCGCGCCGTCCGGGTCGCGGCCGCGATCGCCGACGAGAAGGAACCGCCCCTCCCCTCCCCGCGAAACTGAAAGAAGATGCGCGTCCTCGCCTGGGTGTTGCAGGTCCTGATCCTCACCGCGGGGATCCACCTGTTCCTGCGCTTCGTGCGCACCACGCGGGGGAATCGCCTCATCCGCGGGCTCTTCATCACCGTGCTCGGCGGCGTGGTGGGATTGTGGGGGCTCTCCGACGTCCTGCACCTGGAGGAGCTCCGCCACCTGCTCGAGGTGTCCACCGGCTTCATCGTGGTCACCCTGGCCATCGTCTTCCAGCCCGAGCTGCGCCGGGGCATCGCCCAGATCGGGGAGCGCTCCATCCTGGGCCGGCTGATCAAGTCGTCGGGCCTGGACACCGTCTCCCGCGTCGTCCGGGCCGCCCATGCGATGGCGTCGCGCCGCGTCGGAGCCCTGATCGCCTTCGAGCGCGAGACCTCGCTCCACAACTACATCGAGGAGGGCACGCCGCTCGACAGCGCGGTGAACGCGCGCCTGATCGAGAGCATCTTCCACCCCGGCAACGCCCTCCATGACGGCGCGGTGATTGTCCGCCGGGATCGGATCGCGGCCGCCGGCTGCTTCTTCCCCCTGCCCCAGGAGGCGGACATCGACGCCTCGATGGGCACCCGGCACCGGGCGGCGATCGGCCTCTCGGAGGACACCGACGCCGTCGTCCTCGTGGTGTCCGAGGAAACGGGCCGCATCTCGGTCGCCCGCCAGGGGCGCATCGCGAGCACCATCGCCCCCGACCGCATCGAGGACGAGCTGCGGGCGATGCTCGCCGGCCGGGAGAGCGCCCTGGACCTCGTGCGCCGTCGCGTCGTCCCCGCGTCCTTCGCGGCTTGGCGGCGCGATCTCCTGTGGCTCCTGGGATCGGTCATCTTCGCCTGCGGGGTGCTCTACGTCGCCCATCGGGACATCCTGGAGACGCACACCTTCCGGGTGCGCGTCGTCGCCCAGAATCCGAGCGAGCAGCGCCCGCCGCGGGACGGCGAGATCCGGGTCATCCTGCCGCGCGAGGACCAGGTGCTGGTCGCGCCGGCGACCGACGCGTCCTACTACGTCGTCGTGGCGGGCAGCCGGGGCCAGGTGGGCAAGCTCGGCCCCGCCCTGCGCGGGGCGCTCGAGATCGGCTCGACGGCCTGGTCGGGGGGAGTCCTCGACCTGGGCCAGGTGCAGTGGGACGACGCCGTGCCGGGGCTGACCTACCGCTGGCAGGACGAGGAGGCCCCCACGCTCGTCGTGGAGGAGGTCGCCACGACGATCGTCCCCCTCGACGTCGCGGACGTCCAGGTGGACGCCCTCGATCTCGATCCCCGCTACGAGGTCCGCCCCGCGGGGATCCGTTTCGCCCCCGCGGCGGCCCTCGAGGTGAGGGGGCCGACGTCGCTCCTGCGGAAGCTGGACACCGCCGAGCTCCCCCTTACCCTCGCCCCGATCGCGCTCACGCCCCAGGACCGCATGACGATCTCCCGGCGGCTGCGGCTCTCGAGCGAGCTCTCGGCGGCGCGCCTCTCGCTCGTGGGCGATCCCCCCGTGGAGGTGATCCTGCCCATCGGGCCCCGCAGCCGAGAGGTGGACACGATCGCGAAGGAGATCGCCGTCGCGTGCCTCGATCCGTCGCTCGCCGGCGAGCTCGATCGCTGGCGGCTGCCCGCCGCGGTCCAGGTGGCCCGGTTCACGATCGAGACCGCCGGTCTCGTCCCCGTGGACGCCGACTCCGCCTCCCCGGCCATCGTCGAGCGCTACGGCCTGATCCGCCGCTTCGTGGAGGAGAACCTGATGGTCTTCGTGGATCTCTCCGACCTGCCGCCGGCGGGCGAGGGGCACACGGTTCCGGTGCGCTGGACCTGGCGGAAGGACTGGCGGTCCCACGCCGAGTCCCTGAGCCTCGACCCCGCGAATCTCGGGGAGGACGCCCGGCTCGACGTGCGGCTCGACAGCGACGCCGAGGTCCTCCTCGAGGAGCGCTCCGCCCCCGCCGAGGTCGATCGATGAGCGAGCGGCGCGCCGGAAGAGCGGCCGAGAGGCTGTTCGGCACGGACGGCATCCGCGGCCGCTACGGGGAGGGATGGCTGACGACCGACACCGTCTCCGCCCTCGGCCGCGCGATCGGCGAAGTGGTGCGAGAGATGGTGGCCGCGGCCGCGGGGCCGCGGCGGGCGCTCGTCGGCCACGACGGGCGGCGCTCCGGGCCGCCGCTGGAGACCGCGATCGCCCGCGGGCTCGCCCGCGCCGGCTGTCAGGTCACGAGCGCGGGCCTCATCACGACGCCGGGGCTCGCCCTGCTCGGCCGGCGCCACGGTTTCGACGTCACCGCGATGATCAGCGCCTCCCACAACCCGGCCGCCGACAACGGGATCAAGGTGTTCGGCCGGAGCGGCGACAAGCTCGCCGACGAGGTGGAACAGGAGATCGAGGAACGGCTGCGGGCCGATCCGAATCCGGTCGCGGCCGGACCCGCTCCCGTCCGGGATCCGGCGCTGGAGGACGAGTACCTCGCCACCCTCCTGGCGGCGGCGGGCGATCTGGCCCTCGACGGCCGGCGCATCGCCCTCGACGCCGCCAACGGGGGGGGCAGCCGCGTGGCGCCCCGCGTCCTCGGGCGGCTCGGGGCCCAGGTGATCCCGATCGGCTGCACTCCGGACGGGGACAACATCAACGAGGGTTGCGGCTCCACGAGCCCATCCGCGCTCCAGGCCGAGGTGGTCGCGAGCTCCGCCCAGCTCGGGATCGCGCTCGACGGGGACGGGGATCGCTGCATCCTCGTCGACGAGACGGGCGCCCTCGTCCACGGGGATCCCACCATGGTCATGCTCGCCAGCCACGCGAAGACACGCGGCGCGTTGCGCGGGGACAAGATCGTCGCGACGGTGATGTCCAATCGCGGCCTGCACCGGGCTTTGCGCGCCTTCGGGGTCGGGGTCGTCACGGTGGGCGTGGGCGACCGCCGCGTGGTGGAGGCCCTGCGGCGCGACGAGCTCTCCCTGGGCGGCGAGCAGTCGGGGCACATCGTGTTCGGCGCGGACAACCACTACATCGGCGACGGGATCTACACCGCGCTGCGCGCCCTGCGGGTGCTCCGGGACCGGGGCGTGGAGCTCTCCGAGCTCGCCGCCCCCTACGAGCCCTTCCCCCAGGTGCTGGTGAACGTGCCGGTGGTACGCAAGCCCGATCTCGCCGGTCTGCCGGCGGTGGCGCAGGCGGTCGCGAGGATCGAAGGCGACCTCGGCGAGGACGGCCGCGTGCTCCTGCGCTACTCGGGCACGGAACCGCTCGCCCGGGTGATGGTGGAGGGGCCCGACGAGGAGTGGATCCGCGCGCGGGCCCGCGAGCTCGCGGCGCTCATCGCCAGCCAGATCGGGGGGTGATCGTGGGCGAGGCCGGTCCCCTCCTCGCCATCGAGACCTCGTCCCGGCGGGCCACGGTGGCCCTCGCCGCGGGCACCTTCCGCACGGAGACGGCCCTCGCGCGCGAGCGAGCCCACGCAAGCGACCTCGTCCCGGCGATCGACCGCCTCTGCCGGAGCGCGGGGCTCCCGGCGGGCGCGCCGCTGCGCGGCGGAGCGGTCCTGGTGGGCACGGGGCCGGGCAGCTACACCGGCCTGCGCGTGGGGATCGCCACCGCGCTCGGCATCGTGCGCGGCGCGGGCGCCGCATTGCGCGGCGTTCCCTCGTTCGAGGTCCTCGCCTTCGCCGCCCTCGCTCCCGGCGAGGAGGGCGTGATCGTCGGAAACGCGCGCGCCGCCGCGTTCTACTACGCCCGCTACCGGCGGGAGGCGGACGACGTGGTCACGCTGGCGCCGCCGAGCGTCCGCGCCGCGGGCGAGATCCGCGCTCTCCTCGCGCCGGAGGAGACGATCCTCGCCGACGAGGCGGTGGCCGCGGCGGCGGCCCTCCCCCCGGAGCTCGCCCGCCGCGTGCGCACTGAACTCTGGCCGCGGGCCGGCTCACTCCTGATCCTCGGCGGCCGGCGCCTTCGCGCGCTCGGCGCGCAAACTCCGGCCGACGTGCAGCCGCTTTACCTGCGCCCGTTCGGCGGATGAAGGCGGGAGGAAGCGAGACGGCCGCATGCTCCGCGCGGGGCGGGGCACGCGGCCGACCATTCGGGGCGCCCGCGGACTAGAGGTCGTAAGGACGCAGGGTCTTGCGGCCGTTGTCGATGGCGCGCTTCTCGGCGCTCTTGATCAGGGCGCGGACGGCACCGTCGAGGGCACCGTAGAAATCGCCGGACACGTTGATGCCGGCGGTGGCCTTCGTGCGGCTCTTGCTGATGATCATGTCGCCGGACTTGCCCTTGCCGCGGACCTTGGCGGCACCGCGGATGGGCTTCATCGCCGTCTTCTTGGCTTTTCTCTTGGCCATGTCGTGCTTCGTCTCTTACCCGCTGGGCGGGCGTCAGTGTGGTCGTCGCGCCGTGATGCAGGGGAGAGAATGGCTCTCCGCCCCGGGGGTGTCAACAAGCCCGCGCCAGGGAAAATGGGGTTTTCCTGGCGAATTCGCCGTCCAATCGGGAAACGCCCCGCGCCCGACGCGCGCCGGCGAACCGGCCCGAGGTCGCTGGATCCGCGTCGGCCGAAGGGTATCTTCTCCGCCGTGGACACCTCGCGGGCCTGGGCCGAGATCGACCTCGATGCGCTGACCAAGAACCTCCAGCTCGTCCGGACGCGCATCGGACCGCGGCCCGCCATCCTGCTCGTAGCCAAGGCCGACGCCTACGGGCACGGGGCGGTCCCCATCGCCCACCATGCCCTCCGGGTGGGCGTGGACGCCATCGGCGTCACGACCTGCGCCGAGGCCATGGAGCTGCGGGAGGCGGGAATCCGGGCCCGGATCGTGGTCCTGGGGGCCGTTTTCGGCGAGGAGGCCGTGGCCGCCCTGGCCCACGGCGTGGAGATCGGCGTGCCCTCCCGGGAGCTCGGCGCCCGCCTGGAGGAGACCGCCCGGCGGCTGGGGCGGGTCGCCCGCGTCCACCTCAAGGTCGACACCGGGATGAACCGCCTGGGCATCCTGCCCGAGCACGCGCTGCCCATGCTCCGCACGATCCGGGCCTCCCGCCACCTGGAGCTGGCGGGGGTGATGACCCACATCGCGGCCACCGAGGGGGCCCTCTCCCCCGCCACGGCCGAGCAGATGGCGCGCTTCCGCACGGTGCTGGACCAGGCCCGCGAGCGCGACCTCCTCCAGGGCCGCGACGTCTGGGTGCACGCGGCGAACTCCGCCTGCATCCTGAGCGGGCTCATGCCCCTCTTCGACGCGGTGCGGCCCGGCTGCTGCGCCTACGGCATCCGGCCCGATCCGCGCCTGACGAACGGCGATCTCGCCCCGGTCATGACCGTCCGCACCCGGATCGTGCACGTGAAGGAGATCCCGGCCGGCGCGCGGGTGGGCTACGGCGGGATTTGGACCGCCGCCCGGCCCTCTCGCATCGCCGTCCTGCCCGTCGGTTACGACGATGGGGTCGACTGGCGCCTCGCGAATCGCGGCCACGTCCTGCTCCGGGGCCAGCGGGCCCCCATCGTGGGCCGGATCTCCATGGACTACACGACAGTGGACGTGACCCGCATCCCGGGCGTCCGGCTCGGAGACCTCGTCACCCTGCTGGGGCGGGACGGCGCCCGGGAGATCCGGGTCGAGGACATCGCCCGCATGGCGGGGACGATCCCCTACGACGTGACCTGCTCCATCGGCAAGCGCGTCCTGCGCGTGTTCCGGGGCGGGGAGCGGGCCGAGACGCCGGAGTCGCGCCGGTGGCAATCCACCTGAGCCGGTGGCGGGGGCCGGTGTTCCGGCTCCTCTCCCGCCTCGCGCTGGCGGCGGCGTGGCTCGTCGTGTGGGTGGCGGCCCTGCTCTTCGTCGTCGAGGAGAGCGGGCTTCTCACCGACCTCGCCCGCGCCGAGCTCGCCAGCCGGCTGGGGCCCCTCGGCGCGGGGATGGAGATCGAGCACGTGCGCCTGAAGTGGTTCGAGCCCGGGCTCGTCGCCGAGGGCGTCCTTCTGCGACCCCCGCCGGCGGCAGGGGCGGCGGAAGCCCCGCGCCCGCTCCTCCTGCGCCTCGACTCGGTCCACCTCTCGATCGATCCGCGGTTCGATCCCCGCCGGCCCCTGCGCCGCCTGCGCGCCGACGGAGGGCGGGTGCGGATCTCCGATGCCCTCTTCGATGCCTTCGGCCGCTTCTCGGCCTGGCGGGCGGAGGAGGGCGGCGCGGGGATCCTCCCCTTCGAGCCCCCGTCCCTCGTCCTGACCGACATCGACGTGGATCTCGAGCTCCCCACCGGGGAGACGCTCGATCTCGGAGAGGTCACCCTGGCCGCGACCTTCGACGGCGCGGAGGGCTACGACTTCGTCGGCCGGCTGACGCCCACGCTCGCGGGGGCGGTCCCCCGAGCGGTGGCGATCCACGTGGAGGGGCACCAGGGGCCGGAGGGGGCGCGACTATCCTCGACGGTGCGCGGGCTTCCCGTGGAGGTCGGCCCCGCCGCGGTCCCCGCCGCGCTGCGCTCCCTCTCGATCGAGAGGTTCGCGGGCGAGCTCTCGCTCACAGCGGAGACGTCGATCGCCTGGTCCCCCTCGCCCGCGCTCCAGAGCGAGGTGCGGGTCTCCATCGCCGACGCCTCGCTCCGCCTCGCGGCCCCCGCCGGACCCGTGGAGGAGCTCGCGATCGAGCTCGCCGCCACCTACGAGTACGCGGCCGGGGGCCGGCTCTGGGATCGCGCGGCGTGGTCCGCCCGGATGCGGATCGCGGGGGAATGGGAGGGCTCCCCCCTGTTCGCCCACGGCGAGTTCGGCCGCGAAGCCCCGGGCGAGGACTGGGCCCACCTCGCGGGCCGCCTCGAGGCGCTCCCCGTCGATGCGGCGAGCGCGGATCGGCTCGCGCTCCGCGGCGCGGCGCGACGGACCTTCGAGGCCTTCTCCCCCGTGGGGACCGTGGACGTCGCCTTCGATGTCGCCCTTCCCGCCGGCGCGGGATCGGAGGGGGCGCCCCGGTGGGGACCGCGGGCGCTCGCCCACGTGCGCCACACGGGCCGCTCGGGGGCGGCGTTCCACGGCTGGCCGAACGCCGCCGGGGAGCGCGAAGGTCTTCCCATCCCCTGCACGGACCTCCGCGGCGACCTCCTCCTGTCCTACGTACCCGCCTCCCCGCGGCCCCTGCGGCTGGGGATCGTGAGGCTCTCCGCCGACCATGGGAGCGGCCGGGTCCTCTTCGACGGCCTGCTCTCCTCTCCCGACCCCGCCTCCGGCTTCCCCCTCGCCGAGCTCGACCTCGACCTCTCCGTCCCGGCGATGGCGGTCGACGATCGCCTGCGGGCGGGGCTCGAGGGCGGTCCCGACACGCGGAAGATCTGGACCGACTGGGGACCGCGGGGCGGCACGCTCTCCGCCGCGTGGCGCCTGCACCAGAGCGCCCGAACGGATGGCTTCACCGCCGCCGGGGACGTCGAGATCCGGGACGCGAGCCTCGCCTGGGCCGGTCTGCCGGTCCGCCTGGAGGGGGTGGGGGGGCACCTCGAGCTGCGCTGGGGCGAGCGGGCGATGCGGGTCCGGGGCGAGCCGCGGCGCCGCCACCGCCCCTTCGGGATCGCCTATCGCTTCGCCAACCTCTCCCCGGCCGGGATACGCGAGCGGGCGGAGGCGGAGGTGGTCGGGTTCGGCCGCTCGGAGGCGGTCGCCGCGCCGGCGGGCGGCGAGGAGGAGATCGACGCGGCCAAGGTCGCCCGGGAGTGGATCGAGGACCTGGAGGTCCGCGTCCCCGCTCTCCTCCTGCGGGGAGCGGATTGGGACGTGCTCGCCGCGACCTTCCCGGCGCTGGCCACCGAGGTCGCGGCGCTCGGGGCGCGCGGCTCGGTCGGCGCCCGCTTCCGGGGCGTCCGGCCGGCGGCGCCGGCGCCGTACGTCTCGGTCGTGGAGGTCGCGCCCCTCGTGGCCGAGGTCACCCCCGAGGAGTTCCCTCGCCGCACGCGGGATCTCTCCGGCCGCGTCTTGATCCGGACGGAGACCGCGCCGGGCGGCACGGGGGAACCCTCCACCGCCGTCGGTCTGGCGCTCGCGGGAAGCTGGCCCCAGGGGGTGGAGCTCGCCCTCCACGGGGAGATCCCGCCCCGGGGCCCGGCTCGCCTCGACGTTCTTGGCGCCGGGGTCGATCCGACGAACACCGCCTTCAAGGGCGCCCTGGCCACGGCGCGCGCCGAGGGGGAAGAGCCGGCCGAAGGGGGGCTCGACTCCTCCGGCGGCTCGATCCACGGCCGGCTCGACTTCGCGGCGCGCACCGAGTTCGCGGCCGGAGAGGACACGCCCCCCGAGAGCACGGTGCGCGTCCACCTGCGCCGGAACGAGCTTCAGAACGGCAGCCTCCGGCTCGGCAACCTGCGCGGCGTGCTGGAGCAGCGGGGAGAGCTGTGGACGAGCCCGCGCCTGGAGGCGACGCTCGCCGGACATCCCCTCGAGCTCCACGACGTCCTGGTGCTGCCCCTGCGGGACGCCTCCGCGCTGCCGACGACGGATCCCCTGCTCTCCCGGCCCGGCTTCTGGCGCGACCCCGACGGGTTCGCCGTGCAGGCCGAGCTCCACGCCCGGGACCTCCCCGCCGACGAGGAGCACCTGGCGAGCCTCGTCGGGGCGGAGGTCCTCGCGGCGCTCCGCGAGAGCGCGACCTGGACCGGCGCGGTCGATGTGAGCGGGGCCCGGATCCTCCTGACGAGCGAGGCGGGCGGGGAGGGCAAGGTGGCGATCCGGGGACGGGTCGAGCCCCATGACCTCGCGATGCGCCTCGGCGTCCCCATCGAGGTGTCCCGCGGCGTCCTCGATATCCGGGAGCTCGTCTTCGAGCAGGGCCTCGTGCGCGGTTGGGGCGAGATCGGGGACCTCGACGCCCGGATCGCGGACCGGCGCCTCTCCGGCGCGCGGATGATCGTCGGGTACGTCGACGGCCGGCTCACGATCGACGACCTCACCGGCGAGTTCGAGGGCGGCGAGCTGCAGGCCCTGGGCGCGACGGGCTCCGGCTCGCGGAAGGCGCTGGGGATCGACCTCTCGCCCCCCTATCGCTTCGATGTCGCCGTCCGCCTGCGGAACGTGCCCCTCGATCGCCTGCTCCGCGGCGTGTTCCCCTCCCCCATCGCCGACCAGGGGATCATGGACCTCGCCCTGCAGGTCTCGGGAACGCCGGGGGAGGTGCTCGGGCTCACGGGCAGCGCCTGGCTCCGCCTGGAGGAGGGACGGCTGTGGTCGATCCCCGTGATGCGGGAGCTGTTCCATCAGCTCGGGTTCGACGAGACCGCGATCTTCAGCCGGCTGCGGGCGCGCTTCGAGCTGCGGAACGGGGTGGTCGAGACACCGCACATCGAGATCAAGAGCAAGATCGTGAACCTCGTGGGCAGCGGATCGCTTGCCCTCGACGGGGCGCTCCACTACGACCTCGAGATGCACACGAGCCTCCTCGACCGCCTCGAGGGCCCGAACCGCCTTGTCTACTGGCTCAACAACATCCTCTGGCGCGTGGCGGTGCGCGGGGACATGGCGCGCCCCGTGGTCCGGGTCCGCAGCGCGCTCCTCGAGATCCTGCGCCCCTTCCGGGCCCCCGCGCGCGCCCTGCCCCTGCCGGCCTTCGCCCCCTTGCCCCGCCGGTTCTGAATACGGTGCCGTAGCAATCCTTCCACGATTCGCGGTGAATACGGTGCCGTAGCAATCCTTCCACGATTCGCTCCCCTTCCCCGGCATTCCGCTGACCGGACCCCCGCGCGGTGAATACGGTGCCGTAGCAATCCTTCCACGATTCGCTCCCCTTCCCCGGCATTCCGCTGACCGGACCCCCGCGAATCGTGGAAGGATT
>JBFMCU010000007.1:19956-62659 GCA_040754415.1 Planctomycetota bacterium | reverse complement strand
GGTTCATCTCGCGGGTTTCAGGTCACGTCATGACCTTCCTCCTCGCCCAGGCTTTTCCTGGCGCAATCAGAGAGCGAGCAAGAATCGCTCGCGAACGGGCGGCAGCGCCGTCAGGCGATGCGCCAGATGGCATCTGAGAGGCTGTATCATGGATTCGTGCTCAGCCTCTCAGGCCGAGCTCGCGGAAGAGGAACTCGCGAGGCGCGGGGATCGTGCCGCCCGGATGCATGATCGGGGGCATGGTGCGGATCAGGCGGGCAACGCGGGCGCGGCCGGCGGCGGTGCGCACGGCGGCGCGCGGCGTGAGGTGGCCGAGGGCGGGGATCGACTCGTCGAGCCAGGCGCGGTAGCGGGCGCGGAAGGATTCCTCGAGCTGGGCGAGGAGCTCCGGCGGGACGGGAGCGGGGGGCGGGCCCGGGAGGCGGTCATCGGGGGCGAGCTTCGCTCGATCAAGGGGACGCGGCGTCGAGTGCACGAAGCGCACGCCGGGGATCGCTTCGAGCCAGGCGCGGATCGCGGCGAGGCGGCGGGCGGAGTTCAGCTCGACCAGGAGCTCGTCGCCGAGGAGCTCGAGGCGGGCAAGGAGCGTCTTCTCGCCTACGGTCCCCGCCGGCGGGCCGGGGCGGAACCAGATCCACGCGCCGGCCTGCTCATCCCAGTCGAAGTCGGCACGTGCATCCAGCGCCCGGCGCAGGGCGGCGGCGTTGGCGACGCGGAACGAGGCGGTTTGGAACTCCAGCGGATCGCCGTCGGTGTTCTGGAGACGAGGGCGGCGCTGGCGGCGCGCGAGGGTCCACGGCCAAAGACGGCCCACGAGGTGCGCCGAGCGCCGCAGGCCGGCGGGGGTGAGCTCCGCGCCAAGCGACTCGAGGTGCGCGAGAGCCTCGCTGGCATCGAGCGCGAGGACCGGGCCGGCGGGAAGGCAGCGCGTGAAGCCGCCGACTTCGTACAGTCGCAGGGGAAGGAAGATCCCCTCAGCGTCGAGTCCCGAGAGCCGCCGATCGTGGATCGTGCGCCGGTGGCCGGCGAGGATGTCTTCGACCTCCACCGTCGCTCCCGGCTCGAGCACGTCGAGGCGGTAGATCGAGAGCTCGGCCGCGATCCGCGCCTCGATCAGGGCCCGGGCGGCGGGAGGGAGGTCCTCGCGTTCGCGCATCCGCTCGAGGGGCGTCCGGGCCCGCCGGGACGGACGGTAGTCGGCCAGGAACCACTCGACGAAGGCGGGCCAAACCCCGGAGTCGGGAAGCCCGTCGAGGACCTCGTCGGCCGTATCGCGGTCGCCGAAGTAGGTCGCCAGCGCCCGGGGCGTGATGAGATCCTGCTCCTCGAGCTCCGCGGCAAGCGCCGCGTGCAGCGCCTGCTCCGCCTCCTCCCATTCCACCAGGCTCGCGGGTATCGCCGAATCTCCCGGCATCTCGGCCGGACCCGCCTCGAGGCACCGCTCGAGCCCGGCGACGATCTCCGTGAGCAGAGGATGATCTTCCGCGAAGCTCGCACGCACGCCGAGCTCCTCGAGGGCCGGCCAAGCGGCCTCGAAGAGGGCGCGGCTCGTGAAGACGATCTCGCGCGGCAGCCCCGGGCGGCCCGTGAGCCCCTCCCCGGCCAGGGCCGCGCCGATCGCCGCGACCGCCGCCGGGAGGTCTCCACCGGCGAGAACGCGCTGGAAGAGGATCCTCGCCGATCCCTCGTCGACGAGGAGCAGGCTGCGCACCACCCGGTCATCGTCCTTGACCGCCACGGGAAGGACGGAGAAGGCGGCGAGCCACCGCTCGTCGCGACGCGGCAGCGTCGCGAGGGAGGTGGGGAGCGTGCACGGCGAGAGCTCCGCGGGGATCTCGAAATCGGGCGGCAAAGACACCGTGCGTGCTTGCAGCTCGCCGCCCGGCTCGCCGGCCGCGATCTCCAGGATCGAACGCTGCCGAGAATCTAGGGAGAGCGGACGGAGCACGCCAGCGTCGCCGGCGGCGAGGATGACGTCGAGCGCGCCAAGGAGCAGGCGCATCTCGCTCCGATGCGGAGCGCGTCCCCGGCGATGGGGGTCCTTCGCGACAAGGAACGGGGCCACCCGCTCGCGGCGTCCCCGGAAGCCCGCGGCTTCCAAGGGCGCGCGGAAGGGAGCACTGAGCTCGCCCAACGGCTCGAACGTGACACTCAACATCGAAACGCTGTCGATCTCCTCCTCGGCCTCTCCCTCGGTCATCAGCCAGCGCGCGACATCCGCGACCGCGGTCTCGCCGCGCACAAGCACGAGGCCATAGTTGCTCGCATCCTGACCGATGATGATTGCCGCCAGCGGACACTCCTCGCCCGCCAGGCGCAGGAGGAAAGGCGCGTCCCGCGGCACGTCCTGCCAGGGGCGGCGGCGGTGCAGTTCGAGCGCGCGTTCGACGAGGTTCTTCGCGAGACGATCGGGACTGGGCATGGTGGGGCTCGGGGGCTTCCGAGAGGCTACCCGTAGGGGCCACGAGGGGGCGCGAGCTTCTCCGTTCTTCTCCCGGTCAAGCGTTCTCCGCGTCGCACCGCCCGTCGCTCGGCGAGGGCTTCTCGTACAGCGATCGCGACGGGCTCGCGGAGAAGCGGCGAGGATCGAACCGGAACCCCTCGATCTGCCGGAGGAAGGGAGCGCGGCCGCAGTCGGGGACGAGGCACTCGGGCTTGTCCTTGGGACACGTGCCGAAGGTGCAGAGGCGGCCGAGGTGGCGGCCGGTAGGGGCATCGAAGACGAAGACGTCGACCTGGTGGTGTGCGACGTGCGCAAGGTCCTGTTTCTGAAGCGCGTCGAGGGCGATCGATCTCGCGCGGCGGAGCGCGGGCAGGACGGTGGGATCGGTCACCTGGACGGCGAGATCGACATCGCCGCACTCGTGGAGGATCTCGATCCGGTGGCGGCGGAAACGGGAGAAGCGGGGAACCTCCCGGGACAGGGGTGCGGCCACCGAGCCGATGAGAATCACGCGCTCGACTTCGGCAAACGCGCCGAAGGCGGCGGCGACTTCCTCGGCGGCGTGGAGGAACTCCTGCTGGCGCTGGCGCATCAGGCGATCCTCGGCGGCGATCTCCGCCTCGGACGGGGGTTCCTGTGGGTCCTCGGACTCCCCGGAGTCCAGCTCGGCGAGCTCGAAGGGGTCCTCGGGCTCGATGTAGGCTCCGTCATCGAGCTCGCCGGCGAGCTCGGCGTCGGTGAAGTCCCCGAGATCGGACGGCGACGATGCCCGGGGCGTCTCCGCCGAGGGAGCGAGCCGGCGGGGCGGGCGGGCCCCGGCCGCGGGGGTGCGGCCGGAGGAGGCGCAGCCGGAGGGAGAGCTCCCGAACCGCTTCGCGTGGAGCTCGCGGATCCAGATCTTCGCCGGGGCCTTCCAGGGCTGGGACGGCGAGGACTTGTTCTTCAGGAGCGACTTGGGAGTCATTCCGAGCTCCCTCGCCTTGCGGATGTCGTCGGCCGACAGGCGGCAGAGGCGCTTCGCCTCCGTCCAGAGGGCGTCCTTCGACCCCGGAGTGGGCTTGCGCTCGCCCTTCTTCCGCTTGCTCATGATCTCTCCGCTCCGCGCAAGAGGCTCGCCAGCCCTTCGAAGAGGGCTGCGAGGGACGCCGCGGCCTCGGGCGGGGCCTCGAGGCGCAGCCCGCCGTCCTCCCGGGGCCGGATCTCGAGCTTCGTGAACAGGGCGCGCAGATCCTCGCCGGTGGGAAGCTCGAGCGGCACGGGGGGCGGGGCGGGGGGCTCGCCATCGGTCGATTCGTCGCTGGCTTCCACCAGATCCTCGATCGCCCGCTCGCCGGCCGCTTCCTCCTCGGGCTCCTCCTCGCCGCCGGCCGCCGGCGCCGGCGGCTCGCCGTCCCCGGCGATCTTCCGGACGTTCTCCAGGAACGTCCCGCTGTGCTCGAATCGCACCTCGTCGCTCTCGCCCTCGAAGACGCTGCGGAAGAGCTCCTGTTTGTCGGCGACGAGGCCCGCGATGCGCTCCTCGATGCAGTCGCGGCTCACCAGGTCGTAGACCTCGATCGGCTCGGTCTGGCCGAGGCGGTGGATGCGCCCGATGCGCTGCTCCCGGACGGCGGGGTTCCAGGGGAGCTCGAGGTTGATGCAGGCCGTCGCCGCCCGCTGGAGGTTCAGGCCGACGCCGCCGGCGTCGGTGGCGAAGAGCACGCGGACGGCGGGATCGTCGTGGAAGTCGACGATGTTCTGCGTCCGCCGCTTCTGCCCCTCCTGCCCGGTGAAGAAGGCGGCCCGGAGGCCGCTGCGCTCCAGGAGATCGCTCGTGGCCCACTCGGCGAGCCTCAGCATGCGCCGCCACTGGCTGAACACGACAACCTTGCGCTCCTGTTCGAGGACGAGGGCACTCAGGATCTCGCGCAGCTCGGAGAGCTTCGGAGAAAAGAGACCGCGCAGGGCGCTCTCGCTCGGACGCTGCCGCGCGCAGACGGCGGGCCAGACCTCCGCGAACTCGAGCTGCGCCATCCCGTTGGCGATGATCCGCTGCGTGTTGAGGAGGCGCATGAGCCGCAGGAACTCGGCCTGCGTGAGGGGACGCGCCGCCGCCCGATGTAGGAGCGAGGCGATCGGGCGGTGCAGATCGTCGTGGGCGGCGCGTTGCTCCTCCGTCAGCTCCAGGGGCACGGTCGTGTCCGTGCGCGGCGGGAGCTGGGTCAGGATGTCACGGCGCATCCGCCGCATGGTGCAGTGCGCCATCCGCGCGCGCAGGGTGGAGAGGTTCCGCACGCCGGCGATGCCCCGCGTGCCGTCCGCATAGGCCGCGTGCCACGGCACCAACCGCCATTTCGGCTCCAGCGCGTGGTCGTCCACCCAGTCCATGATCGAGGCCAGCTCCTCCAGGCGGTTCTCCATCGGGGTTCCGGTCAGGACCAGGCGCAGCGGCGGGCGGAGCTGCTTCACGCCGTGCGAGGTCTTCGCCGCCCAGTTCTTGATCCGCTGCGCCTCGTCCAGGACGACGAGGTCCGGCGCCCAGGCCGTCATCAGGTCGAGGTCGCGCAGGATCTGCTCGTAGTTGGCGACGAGGAAGCCGCGCTTCGTTCGCCGGTAGGCTGCGGCGCGCTCGGCCGGCGAGCCGTCCACGAGCTCGAGCGGGGCCTCCGTGAAGAGCCCCCATTCGCGCTGCCATTGGGGCTTGAGGGTCGCCGGCACGATCAGGAGCCCGCGATCGATGAGCTCGGCGCGGAAGAGGGCGTAGCAGATCCCGATCGCTTGCGCCGTCTTCCCGAGCCCCATGTCGTCGGCCAGGAGGAGGCGGCCGCACGCGAAGAAGCGCCGCACGCTCTCGAGCTGGTAGGGGTAAAGCTCGCGGCGCAGGGATCCGAGGGCGCGGCGGAGGCGCGGCGCCTGGCGAGCGAGCTCGATCGTGCGCGCGAGCTCCGCGCGCTCGTCGGCGATCCGCGCGGCGAGCGCCGGGTCCACGGGATGGCGGGACCGCGTGCGAGAGCGGACGAAGTTGGCGAGGTCCTCGACCAGCGCGAGCCGGCGCGCCGCGTGCTCCGGGAACGTCGATCGCAGCACGAGCGCGCGACCGACGCCGGGCGCGAATCTCCTCTCCAGGGCGCGGTACGCCGCGCCGCGCCGGGCGGCCGCGGCCTCGCCGGGGTCGAGCCGCACGCGCTCGAGCCAATCGTCGCGGCCCACGAGGGGGCGGACGGAGTTCCAGCGGAGCCGGGGCTCCTTCGCCTTCCCGTCGCGCGCTTCGAGGGCCCGCTTCCATGCCGCCGGGCGTCCCGCGAGCTCGTCCAGCACCACGAGCACGTGCTTGCAGAGCCCGAGCGAGCCGCGCCGGAAGTCCGGGCAGTCGCAGCCGGCCTCGAGCGGGTCGAGGCCCGCCAGGAGCGTGCGGTACGGCCGGAGCGCGTGCCGGGTTCCCTCCGTGGCCCAGATCCCGAAGGGGTCGCCCTTCCCCGGCCGTTCCGCGACCTTCAGTCCGTCGCGCCGGGCGAAGCCGATGCGGCGCAGCACGGCGTCCAGGGCCGCTCGCCGCACCGGCCAGTCCGCGGCGGGATCGAGGGCCAGCAGATGGCGGACGAGGAAGTCCGCGGGGATCGCGCCGGTCTTTCGCTCGGCGAGGCTCACGAGAGTGGCGCGGGTCTCGGCGAGGTCTTCGGCCGCGTCGAGGGGGACAGGGTCGGCCAGGGTGTCGGTCATGAGCGGTCAGGCCTTGCAGGAATCGGAACGCGACGAGGGGAGGGACACGGGCCGCCCGCGGGCGGCCGCCGGGGCGGACAGGATACCGCCTTCGCGGGGCGTGGCGCCGGCCGCGGTGCAGAGCGAAGGAACACCGGGAGGCCGGCGATTCTCGTCGTCGATATCGCTATCCTGTCCGCCCCCCATCTTCACCCCGATCCCCTCCGGAGACCCGCCATGCGCCACTCCTTTCTCCTCGCCGCCGTCCTGCTCGCGGCCTCTTGCGCCTCCCACCTGCCCCCCGGCGAGCGGCTGGGGCGCGAGTTCGCCGGAAGCGAGGCCGTCGCCTACTCCACGATCGCGGCGAGCGGGCCGGAACACGTGGGCCGGACGGTGATGGTGCAGGCAACGGCGAAGGCCGTGTGCGGCTCGAAGGGGTGCTGGATGCTCGCCGAGGAGGCGGGCGAGCGCGTGCTCGTGCGCTGGGTGACGGGCTGCGGCGGCGAATTCGCGTTCCCGACCTCGATCCTCGGGCGGGAGGTGATCGTCGAGGGGGCGCTGAAGCCGGCGCAGATCGACGCCGCGGGAGCTGCCCATCTCGCGGAGGACGCAGTGGGCGACTTCACCCTGCATGGCGTGCGCTACGAGATCGCTGCGACGGCGGTCCTCGTCGTCGAGTAGGCGCGCTGGGCCGGATCGCCCCAGGGGCCTTCAACCCCCCGTCTCCACCGGGTTCTCCAGCACGCCGATCCCCGCGATCTCGATCGTCACTACGTCGCCCGCGGCGAGGCGCACGGGCGGCTGGCGGTAGATCCCGACTCCGCCCGGCGTGCCGGTCGCGATCACGTCGCCGGGGAGGAGAGTGATCGTCTGGGAGAGGTAGGAGACGAGGAAGGGGACGGTGAAGATCAGGTTCAGGGTGTTGCTCTCCTGGCGGAGCTCGCCGTTCACGCGCAAGGAGATCGAGAGGACGTGGGGATCGGGGATCTCGTCCTTCGTGACGAGCCAGGGGCCCATCGGCGCGAAGGTGTCGAAGCCCTTGGCGCGGAGCCACTGCTTCTCGGCGTTCTGCGTGTCGCGGCCGGAGACGTCGTTCACGATCGTGTAGCCGGCGACGTGGTCGTAGGCCGCCGACTCGGGCACGCGGGAGGCGCGGCGGCCGATCACGATCGCGAGCTCGGCCTCGGGATCCACGAAGGTCTCGAAGACCGGATCGGGGAGGCGGATCGCCTCCCGATGCGCGATCACCGCGGAGGGCACCTTCGGGAAGACGAGGGGGTGCGCGGGGACGGGCTTCTTCTGCTCCTCGGCATGGTCACGGTAGTTCAGGCCGAGGCAGAGGATCTTCGACGGCTCGGGGATGGGCGCGCCCAGGCGCACGCCGGCGAGGGCGCGAACGTGGCGGGCATCCGGCGCGCCGAGCGCCGCGACGCGTTCGAGATCTCCGCCCGCGAGGAGCTCCCGCAGGGAACGCGGCTGGCCCGGCAGAGCCGCCGAGAGATCCAGCACCCGGTTCTCACCGCACAGAAGCCCCGGACGCTCGTCGCCGCGGGGCCCGAAGCTCACGAGTCGCATGGGGGCCTCCCTGCCGAAGATCGGCGCCAGGAATCATCCGGCGCCGGGCCCCGGATGCAACCGCGCGCGCCGATTCCCGCCGCGGATCAGCGGACCGGCTCGAGCCGGATCGACTTCAGGCTGATCGCGTGCCAGGACCCCGCGGGCACCGGCACGACCGCCACGACTTGGCGCCCGGGGCGCCCGATCGCGATCGTGCCGACCGGGAAGGTCCGGTAGTCCCGCCAGGTCCCGGTCTCCACGGACTCCAGCGGGAACTCCGCGCCGGCGACGACGAGGATGTCGAGGTCGAGACCGGTGTAGAGGCGGGCGAGGACGGCGATGTTCCGGTCGTTCCCGGCGAAGGAGGCGATCGAGCGGGCGCGGTACTCCGCGACGGGCAGGGGGAGGGAGCTCTCGCCCGGCTTCGCGAAGCCGTAGATCCCGAGCCCGTGTGCCGCCGGGCTCGTCACGATCCGCCGGGCGTCGTGGGCGTCCCCCCACCCGACGACGCACTGGATGAGGCGCGTGTGCGGCCCCTTCATCCGCGCGACGGCGGCGAGGGCGGCCGGATCCGTCGCCTCGTTCATCGACCAGTCGACTTCCCGGAAGAGCCGCGAGTCGACGACGGTCGGAGCGGCGACGTTCGAGCAGGAGAGCCAGAGGATGCAGTCGGGCTTGACCTCCTTCGCGGCGCTCCGGATCCGCTCCCAGCAGCGGTCGATCGCGCGGCGGCGGAACTCGAGGTCCTGCTCCTTCGTGACGGCTTCCGGGCCGGGGAAGGACCCGCCGAGGAGCTCGGTCCACGTCGCGCGCTCGCACGGGAGCCACCGGAGAGGCTCGAGATTCCAATCGCCGGGGTTCCACATCCAGTCGATCATGAAGCCGTCCATGCCGGTCTTCCGGAGGGCGTCCTCGATCGACGCGGCGAGGTAGTCGAGGTACTCCGTCGTGAAGGGGATGTGGGGGGCACCGGGCGCCCCGTAGCTCAGATCGGGGTGCTCCTCGGCCCAGAGCGCGTTCGCTCCGGCGCAGAAGTAGCCCATCACCTTCATCCCGCGGGCGTGGCCGAGCTTCACGACCTCCGGCAGGAAGTCCCGCGCGAGCCCTGGCTGCGCCGGCACGACTCCGTCCTTGTACCAGGAGCGGCCGTTGCAGGAGACGGCGAAGGTCTGGATGACGTTGCACCCGAGAGCCTCGTACCAGGCGACGTGCTCCTCCGGCGAGGCGTTGGCCCACAGCCCCGGCGCGGCGAATCCGCTCGGGAGCCCCGGGCCCCAGTTGAAGTCGATGCAGAACGCGCGGAGGTCGGGCGGATCCGCCGCCGCCAGGGCGGCAAGCAGGAGGGAGAGCGGCATGCGGGGCCTCCGAATCAGCGCATTTCCAGCCCGAGCTGCCAGGCGAGGAAGCCGAGCGTATCCACCGTCGAATCGATCACGTCACGAATCGGCGGTGCGGCCGCATGACCCGCCCGGAGGTGGTAGCGCAGCAGGATCGGCTCGGCGGAGGCGTTGCGGGCCTGCACGAGGGCGGTCATCTTGCGCGCGTGCATGGGATCGACGCGCGTGTCGAGGTCGCCGGTGACGAAGAGGGTCGCCGGGTAGGGCGTTCCTTCCTGCACGTTGTGGTAGGGGGAGTACGCGAGCAGATACGCGAACTGCTCCGGATCCTCGCTCGAGCCGTACTCCGTCACCCAGTAGCGCCCGAGAAGGGACTGATGGTAGCGGATCATGTCGAGCAGGGGATACGTGCAGACGACGGCCCCGACGAGCTCCGGGTGCTGCGTGAGGAGTGCCCCGGTGAGCAGGCCGCCGTTGCTTCCTCCCTCCACCGCGAGGTGTTCGCGCGACGTGTAGCCCTCCGCCACGAGGAACTCGCAGGCCGCCGCGAAGTCGTCGAAGACGTTCTGCTTCCGGGCGAGCATGCCCGCCTCGTGCCAGGCCTCGCCGTACTCGCCGCCGCCGCGCAGGTTGGCCACCGCGGCGATGCCTCCGTTCTCCACCCAGGCGGCGGCCGTGGGATCGAAGGCGGGCGTCAGGCTCATGTTGAATCCCCCGTACCCGGTCAGGATCGTCGGAGTGGCGCCATCACGGACCAGGCCTCGCCGGTGCAGCAGGAACATCGGGATTCGCGTCCCGTCCTTCGAGGGGTAGAAGACCTGCTCCACCTCGAGGCTGGCGGTGTCGACGGGTATCTCGGTGCGCGCCCACACCTCGGATTCACCGCGGGCGAGGTCGTAGCGGTAGATCGTGAGCGGGACGTGGAACGACGTGAACGTCAGGAAGGTTTCCGTGCTGCTCCACTTCGCCGCGCCGAGCCCTACCGAGCCGATGGTGCCGAGGTCGATCTCCTCGAGCAGCTTCCCGTGGAGGTCGTGGACGGCGAGCCGCGAGCAGGCGTTCTGGACGTAGGAGACGAGGAGGCGACCGCCGGCGCCCACCGCCTCCTCCACGACGATCCCCTCCCGCTCCGGCACCACCTCCGTCCAGAGCTCGGCCTCCGGGCGGTAGGCGTTGGCCATCATCACGCGGCGGTTCGGCGCCTTCCAGTTCGTGCTGATCACCAGCCTATCCCCGGCCACCATGGCGAAGGACTGCGATTCCCCGTCGTCGATCACGGTCCGGAAGGGGCCGTCCTCCGCGAGGTTCTTGAGGCTGATACGGGTCGGACCGGACGTGCCCTGGAGGGCGTTGACCACGAACCAGCGGCCGTCCTCGGACACCATGGGGATCAGGAGCTCCGCGGGCGTCGCGTCCTCGCCGAACACCACCGGGTCCTGGGCGGGATCCGTCCCGAGGAGATGGAACTTCACGCGCGGCCCTTCGCCGCCGAAGAGCGCGTAGTAGAAGCCAGAGCCGTCGGGCCGTATGGCCACGCTCAGATACAGCCCCGTCGGGAGCACGTCGCGCCGGTCCGCCCCGCTCTCCACGTCGCGCACGTGCAGCTCGAGCTCGTCCGCGCCGCCTTGGCGCACCCCGTACACGATCCACCGGCCGTCGGCCGAGACATCGAGCATCGAGGCGCCGATCGTGTGGTCCTCGCTCAGCGGATGGGGATCGAGGAGCACGCGTTCTTCTCCGTCGCGCCCCTCGCGCACGTAGAGGACGCTCAGATCCTGGCCGGGGCGGCGGCGCGAATAGAAGTAGCGCCCGCCCGCCTCGACCGGCGGCCCGATCGATTCGAACTCGAAGAGCTGCGTCACCAGCTCGCGCAACTCCTCGCGTCCCGGGATGTCGTGGAGGATCGAATCGGCGTACTCGTTCTGGTGCTCGATCCACTCGCGCGTGCGGGGCGCGTCCGGGTCCTCGAGCCACCGGTAGGGATCGGCGACCGGGACGCCGTGCAAGACGTCGACCACGTCTGCCGCCTCCGTGTCCGGCGGGGGGCCGATCTCGACTCGTCCGGGGCGCGTCGTTCCGCATCCGCCGAGCGGACCGAGGAAGACGACGACTTCGAGCGCGGTGCCGAGGGTGAGGATTCGTTTCACGTGCGGGCCAGGGGAGAACGGGGGTTTCATGGCGATTCACCGCGACGAGCGTAGCTACCGATCCCCCGCGGAGCCATCGGCGCCCGAGAGGAGCGCCCGGTATTCCTGCTCCGCAGCCGGATCGCCAAGCTCAACGCAGAGCTCCACGAGCTGCTCGAGCGTCTTGCGGGTCCGCGGATCGGCGTCCCCGTAGCTCTGGCGCTGGATCGCAAGCACCCGCGCGAGGTCCTCTCGCCATCCGGTTAGCTCCCCGCGCTCGCCGCGCAGCCGCGCTCGCTCGATGTAAAGGTCCAGCATGCGAAGGTTGTCGGGCGCGAAGAACGCCCCGCGCATCTCGATCGCCTCGTCGAGCAGGCGCCCCGCCTCCGCCGCGTCGCCGCGGGCGCGCCGGACCCGGGCCATGGTGCCCAGGCTGGAGGAGACCTCGGGGTGCGACGCGCCGAAGATCCGGCGCCGCAGGTCGAGGCACTCGCGTTGCAGCGCCTCGGCGGCCTCGAGGTCACCGCGAGAGAGACGCAGCGCGCCGAGCGCGTAGAGGCCGCGCGCCACGTCGACGTGCTCGTCACCGAGCAGCTCGCGACGGAGCGCGAGCGCCTCCTCGAGCAGCGGCTCCGCCTCGTCGAGCTCGCCCGCCTGCTGCAGGAAGAAGCCCAGGGTGAAGGTGGCATCGGCAAGATCGGGGTGGGGCGTCGCGTGCAGCTCGGCGAAGAGATCGCGCGACTCGCGGGCCAGAGCGAGGCTTTCCTCCCGGTCGCGCCCGGGGCCGGAGCCGACGACCCACGCCGCGTGGTTCATGATGCGCGCCAGGACGAGATCGCGGCGCCCGGTCGCACGGTACGCGGCGAGGGCGGCGCGGGCGAGCGGTTGGGCCTCGGCAATCTCGCCGCCCTGGTAGAGCTGCCAGGCGAGGCTGTCGCGGCAGAGGATCGCCCAGGGGTGGTCGGGGGCGAGCGCCTCGTAGCTCGCGAGCGCCCCGCGGAAGAGGTCGCGCGCGCGGGGGAAGTCGCCGGCCGCCTCGGCGAGCTTGGCCAGCGCATTGAGACCGGCCGCCGCCTCGAGGCCGCCCGCGGCGAGCAGGTCCTCGGCGTGCGCGAGGATCTCGCGCGCCGGTGTCTCGACGCTCGCCCACCCCTCCAGCTCGGCCCGGATCTCGAGGACGAGCGCGCGCACGAGCACCGTGCGTACGTGCTCTTCGCCGAGCAGCTTGGCGACGACGGCGGCGGCCTCCTCGAGGCGCGGCAGCGCGTCCGCCGGCCGGCCCATCCGCCGCTCCACCGCGCCCAGGAGCGCGAGGGCGTCGCCCCGCCCCAGCCGCTCGCGCTCGCCCAGGGCCTGCCATCGCTCGAGGGCGTGGCGCAGCGCGGTCTCCGCCGGATCGAGTGCTCCGCGCCCGGCGTGGAACCGGCCGAGCTCGGTGGTGCTCTCCGCCGCCAATTCCGCGGCGCCCTCGCGGTCCAGCGCGGCGAGGCCCTCTTCCATCAGCCGGGCCGCTTCGTCCTCCTCGGCCCGATGGTAGCGCACCATTGCCCGGCCCTTCAGCGCGCGGGCGAGCAGCGCGCCATCGAGCGGCGCGCGCGCGCGCACCGCCTGCTCGCCCGCCGTGAACCACGCCTCGGCCGCCGCGAAGTCCTCGCGGGCGAGATCGACCTCGCCGAGGTCGATCTGGCACTCGGCCGCCGCGAGCGTCTCCGCCGCGGCATGGTTCTGCCGCAGCTCGAGCGCGCGAGCGAGCTCGCGCTCGGCGTCGTCGTAGAGCGCCAGCGCGAGGTACGACCGCCCCAGCGTGCGCCCGAATGCCGCCGCCGCGAGCGGCTCCTTCGCCAGGGCGTCCCCGAAGCCAGCCCGGGCAGTGTCCAGGATCTCGCGCACGAGCACCTCGCGGCCCTTGGCGCGGTCCGGACGCACGGAGGTGAGCATGTCCTCCATCAATCCGCTCACCGCCGTGAACTTCGCGACCTCGGCGGCAAGCGCCCGCGTTTGCCGCTCCGCGCGCCGCCAGAAGGCCGTCGACACGATCGCCGCCGCCAGGCAAACGGCGAAGAGGAGCGCGGCGGCGGCGGCGGGGATGCGGTGGCGCCGGACGATCTTCGCGAGGAGATACCACGTGCTGTCGCGCCGCGCTCCGATCGGCTCGCCGGCGAGGCAGCGCTCCACGTCCCGGAGGAGCTCGCCCACCGACTGGTAGCGCCGGGAGGGATCCTTCGCGAGCGCGTGCCCGACGATGACGTCGAGATCGGCGGGAATGACGAGCCCCGGGCCGCGCGGGGAGGATCGCCGCCGGCGCCGGCTCGGCGGCTCGGGATCGACCTCGAGGATCGCGGTGGCGAGCGCGCGCACGTCGGTCGTGTCCCCGGCGGGCCGCGTGCCCGTCAAGAGCTCGTAGAGCAGGACGCCGAGGGCGTAGACGTCGGTGCGCACGTCGATGGCGGCGCGGTCGCCCCGCACCTGCTCCGGCGCCGCGTAGGCGAGGGTGCCGAGGAACCAGCCCGAGCGCGACAGCTCCGCCTCTTCGCCGGAATCGGCCAGGAATGCCTTCGCCAGGCCGAAGTCGAGCACCCGGGGCTCGCCGCCCCGATCGACGAGCACGTTCGCCGGCTTGAGGTCGCGGTGGATGACGCCGTGCTGGTGCGCATGCTGCACGGCGGCGCCGATGCGCAGGAACAGGCACAGGAGCTCCTCGAGCCGCCAATCGGCGCGGGCGGCGACGAAGCCGTCCAAGGGTTGGCCGTCGACGAGCTCCATCGCGTAGTAGGCTCGTCCGTCGGCGCTCGTGCCGCTGTCGTAGACCGTGACGATGCCCGAATGGCGCAGGCCGGCCGCCAGCTCGATCTCCCGTTCGAACCGGCGGAGCTTCTCGGCCGAGGAGAACGCGCCGTCGAGCATCACCTTGAGCGCGACGGCGCGGCGGGTGGCGAGGTGCCGGGCGCGGTAGACGATCCCCTGCCCGCCGCGATGGAGCTCGCCCTCGACTTCGTAGCCGGGCACCGGAGGCAGCCCGGCCGGCGCGTCCGCCGGGACGGCGCGCAGCCCGCCGAGCGCCCGCACCTCCTCCAGGGCCGCGTGATCGGCCCGCAGCTCGGCCACGAGCTCGCGGCAGGCGGGGCAGCGCTCCAGATGGCCGCCCAGCGCCGCGCCGAGCTCGCCGCTCTCCACGCGGACCGCCCATGCCTTCTCCCCCGGACATTCGACGTGGGCCATTGCGTTCACCAGTCCTTCTCGAACTGCTCCATCAACACCCGCAGGCGGCGCAGGATCCGATGCTTGGCGAGGTAGACCGCCGCCGGGGTCAGCCCGAGCGCCGCGGCCGTCGCCGCGACGTCCCGGCCCTCCAGGAGGAGCAGCTCGAGGACTCGAACGTTCTTCGGCTCGGTGCGCGTCTCCTCCCGGAGCGCGCGCAGGGCCTCACGGAGCATCGCGGCCCGCCACTCCGCCTCGAAGACTCCGTCGAGATCCTCGTTTTCTTGCCCTTGCTCCTGGAGGGCCGACTCGCCGCGCTCCTCGCGCCGCCGGCCGCGGGTGCGCAAGAGGTCCGCCACGCGCGTGCGGCAGATGCCGAAGATCCAGGCGCGCAGCCGCCCGCGCGCGGGGTCGTAACGGCCGGCCCGCAGGTCGGCGACGAGCCGCACGAGGGTCTCCTGGGCCACGTCGTCCGCATCCGCCTCGGCGAGCCCGCACCGCCGCGCGAAGGCGAGGAGGACGGGGCGGTAGCGGGCATCGAATTCCCGCCACCCGCCCTCGCGGGAGGGGTCGAGGAGCTCCTGGAGGAGAACGCTGCTGGTGGTGAGCACGACGGGGCCTCCCCGCGTCTCCCTCGCGGGCGCGCGAAGGAGGCGGCGGTCCGGGGCGGAGTCCCCAGGGTAGACCGGGGCGCGGGAACCCGGAAGGCGGGGGGGCGGGGCGGCCGCGTCCGGATTCCCCCGCGCCGTCCTGCAAGGTCTTGCGGCCCGGCGCGGAGTGGAAGAGGCCTCGCTCGGCGGCCCCGACCGGTGCCTTTCGCCCACGTCCACCCTCCCCAGCTCCTGCGGAGGACCACCCATGCGCTCCCTCACCTTCGTGCTCGCCCTGGCTCTGTCCGCCCTGATCGCGGGGGAACGACCCGCGGCATCCGCCGGGGATCTTCTCCTCACCATCCCCAACCCCTCCTCCACCGACAGCACACAGTTCGGCCAGGCGGTGGCCGGCGTCGGGGGCAACCTCGTCGTCGGGGTGCCCTATGCCCTGGCGGGAGGGATGTACAACGCCGGGCGGGTCCACGTCTTTGACGGCGTCACGGGCACTCTCCTCTTCACGATCTCCAACCCCGATCCCGACAACGGCGACACGTTCGGCTTCGCGGTGGCGGTGGCGAGCGGGAACATCCTCGTCGGCGCGCCGGGGGACGACACGGCAGGAGGAACCGAGCCCGGCGCCGCGTACCTCTTCGACGCCGTGACCGGAGCGCTCCTCGCCACCGTGCTCCCCCTCGCTCCCGGGCAATTCGGATGGTCGATCGCCGCCCTGGGGAGCACGTTCCTGGTCGGCGCCCCCACGGCGCAGCCCGGGGGGGTCGTCGGGGCGGGGGAGGTCCACGTCGTGAGCGCCTCGACCGGGGCGCTCCTCTTGAGCGCGCCCAATCCCGCCCCCGAGGTGTTCGATGTCTTCGGCATGGCCGTGGCCGCCGCGGGGGAGAACCTCCTCGTGGGCGCGCAGTGGGACGACCCGGGCGGCGTCTACAACGCCGGGTCCGCCTACCTCCTGGAAGGAGGGGCCTCCGCCCAGGCCGCGTTCCGCAACGCCGGCGCGAACCCCGCGAGCTACTCGGCGGAAAACCTCCCCGTCCTCGGCGGCACGTACACCGGCGCGGTCGATCTCGCCGGCACGACCGGCCACAACCTCGCGTGGCTCGTGGGGTACGCCACCCCGTTGACGCTCGCTCTGGGCGGCGGGCAGACCCTCCTCGTGAACGTCGCCGACCCGAGCGGCGAGCTGCTCGCCCAGCCGTTCCAACCCGGGCCCGTCGCGACCTACGACCTCCCCGTCCCGGCCGACCTCTCCTTCGTGGGCTTCGCCGCCTCCACCCAGGCCCTCCACGTGGGCGGCGTCCAGCCGTTCGCCCTGTCGAACGCCCAGGATCTGCGGCTGGGATTCTGACCTCTGGCCTTCTGGCCGATGCGGAGTCCGGGGAGAATCCGTATCGCCGTGACGATCCCCGGTCTCCTCGGCTGCCTCGTCCTTGCCGCCGCCGGCGGCGAGGGCGACTGGCGTGTGGCGGACGGGGAGGTCCGCCAGGAGACGATCGCGGCCGAGCTCCAGGTCCTCTGGAACGAGGCAGAAGAGCGGAGCGACGTACACCTGCGGGCCCATGTCACGCTCGAGGAGGGCGAGCGATGGCTCTCCGCCGGATTCGCGCTCCGCGCGGTGGCTGAGGACGACTGCGTCCTCGCCTACCTCGCCGCCGGAGAGGAGCGCAAGGTACAGGTCGGTCGCGTGCAGGGCGGCGCCGCCATCTATCCGCGGCTCCAGGGCTGGATGGAGTGGCCGGTGGAGCGAAGGCGGGAACACGCGCTGGAGGTCCGCGCTCGCGGCGAGCTCGTGAACGTGCTCGTCGACGGCCGTCTCCTGGCGGTCTTCCGCGAGGCACCGCGGCGTGCGGGGCGCTCCGGCCTCTTCACGTTCGACTGCCGGGCCCGCTTCCGGGAGGTAGCGATGGAGGATCTGGCGCCCGATCTGGAGGTCGTGGATTCGATCCCGCTCCTGGCGCCCCTCGGCGGCGCGATCGCACCGGCCGGGCAGAGCCTCGACAGCCTGATCGACCGCGCCGCCATGTTCGCCCTGAGCGACCAGGGGACGGGCGGAGTGACCACGGACGAGAGCGGCCGGCCGATTCCCCCCTACCTCTGCCACGCCGTCGTCGGCGCGGGGAACGAGCTCTCCTACGGCGGCGCCTACAACGCCTTCCACCATGGTCTCTTCCTCGCCGGCTTCCTCGACTACTACGTCTACTCGGGAATCGAGGAGTTCCGGCGCCGGGCGATCGAGCTCGCGGAGTGGAATCTCGCCCGCCGGACTCCCGCCGGCTGGCAGTACGCCAATCTCCCCTACTCCACGACGACGCGCGGCGAAGTGGGCGGCCTGGTGGATGCCGAGACGCTCCAGCCCGACAAGGCGGCCTTCTTCGGCACGAGCCTGCTCCGGCTGGCGCAAGTCACGGGCGAGCCGCGCTACCGCGAGGCGGCCTTCCGGATCGGCGAGACCCTCGTCGCGACCCAGCGGCCGGAGGGGAACTGGTACTTCCGCGTGCATCCGCGCAGCGGCGAACCCCTCCAGCCGTACACCGCCAGCATCATCGCTCCGCTCCGGCTTCTCGACGCCCTGGAGGCGGACGAGCAGGCCGGGCGGTTCGCCGCCGCGCGGGAAGCCGCCTTCGACTGGCTCCTCGCGAATCCCGTGCGCACGGAGGAATGGGTGGGCTACTACGAGGACGTCGGCCCCGGCGCTCGTTCCTTCGACCAGTGGATGCCGGCGGAGGCGATCCTCTACTGCCTCGATCACCAGGGCGAGCGTCCCGGCCTCCTCGCCGCGGCCGCGCGGATGGAGGCCACCATCGAGCGGACGTTCCTCGCGTACTACGGCGACCTCGGGCCCGGAGTGCGGGAGCAGACGCACTGCTTCGTCCCGATGAACTTCCACACGCTCCACTGGGCGCTCGCCGCGTTCGACCTGGGCGCGGCCACCCGCAACGAGACGCTTCAGCGCGCCGCACGGAGCGCCGTGAACACCGCGACGTGGAACCAGGCCGCCGACGGGCGCTCCCTCTCCGTCGACGTCTTCGAGCGGGGAGCATGGCGAGAGACCTGGTACTCGCTCGCCTTCTCGCCCCTCTGCTTCGGCCTCCCCTTCCTCGGACGCTGCCCGGCGGTCGCTCCCGCCGACGAGAACCACCTCCTCCGCCATTCCGCCGCGATCCAGAGCATTCGCTACCTCCCGCGCTCGATCGAGTACGAGGCCGACGGTCCCTCCACGGATCTACTCAAGCTGAAGGACGTCCCCGTGGCGGTCGCGTGCGATGGAGAGGCCATGCGGCGCGACGAGGTGTGGAGCTGGCAGGAGGAGGCGCAGCTCCTGCGCGTGATGCACCCCGGCGGGCGCATCTCGATCGCGCTCGCGCCGCGGTGAGCCCGCCGCCCTCCGGCGCGGCGGTCAGAGCATGCCGGCGAGGAACACCACCTCGACCGCGAGACAGAGGATCATGAGCCCGATCCCCACGATGGCGAGGATCCCGTAGATCTTGATCGCCAACCGGAGCCTGTCGAACGCCTGGCGGATCTCCTCCGGACGCCGGCGGTCGAATCCCTCGCCTATGCCGTTCGACGCCTTGTTGAGCAGCACGCCCATCCAGATCGGGATCCATCCGACGATGGCCCCGACGATCGTCAGGCAGTAGAGCACCCCGCCGATGATGCAGAGGATGCCCAGGAACTTGAGCCAGCCCTGGGCGCGTTCCATCGGCTCCGCCACCTCGAAGACGTCGAGACCCCCACCACCGAGATCGGACTGCTGCTCCATCGTTCCTCCTCCGCATCGCGCCGCGAGCGGTCTGGATCAGGGATGGGACGGCCGGCATGCCGGCGGCAGGCGACAGTCCGTCCGCCTCCTTGGTACAGCATGCCCTCGGCGGGCACCGGGGCAACTCCGCGGCGGGCAAACCGGGCTCCGGCGATCGCAATCAGTTCCGCCGGATCGCGCGCTGGATCGCCAGGGTGGGATCGAGCTCCCGGCCGCCGGCCAGCAAGGCGTGGATGCGGCGCACGACGTCCATCCCGGTCACGACGCGCCCGAAGGCCGCGCTGCCCTGTCCGTCGGGGTGGCGACGGCCGCCGAAGTCGAGCTCCGGCTGGTCGTCGAGGCAGATCAGGAAGCGCTCCGGCGCGGAGTCGGGGCCGGCGCGGACCATCGAGAGGGTGCCGTCCTGATGGCGAATCCCGGTGTCCCGTGTGCGCTCGAGCGGGATCGGAGGGCGGAGCTCGCCCTGCCGCGCCGGGTCGGCGCCCACCTCGATCGCCACGATCGGCATCACCTCGCCGGGCTGGTTGTCGGCGGTGAACGCGCGAAGAACGGGCCCGTCGGAGTAGAAGCCCTGATGCACGTGGTGGAGGAAAGTCTCCACGGTCCGCGGGGCGTGTTCGTGATCGAGCTCGACCTCGATGTCGCCGAGGCGCGTCTGGATCAGGACGCGAGCTCGGGGGGGAATCGGCTCCTCGCGCCAGACGAAGCGCGGGAGGTGCCCGAAATCGACTTCGGCCAGGTGGGCACGGTCCGCGGGCGCGCGGCGCGCCGGCTTCACGTAGCGCCACGGCCCATCTCCCAGGACCTCGGCGCAGAGGGTCGCCAGAGTCGGGTCATGGGCGCGGAGCTCGGCCCGAGTGTTCACGTGGTTGTGGAGCGAGTCATTCTCCCGATTGTCGTCGAACCAGCTCTGGACCCCCTCGGCCCAGTACTCGGAGCAGTCCACGGCAGCGTACGTCCCCTCCCATAGCCCCTGGTCGAGCGCCGCCCGGTACGCGTCGCCCAGCCGCCCGTCGAAGGTGGGATCGAGCGTCCGCAGGGCCGACCCGTGCACGATGTGCGCGAACTCGTGGAGGAGGATGTTCTCCGTCGCATAGGGGTCACCCGGGAAGCCGAGCAGGTTCTCCTCGGCGCAGCTCACGGGGGATCCCCCGAGCCCGCGGGCGCGCCGATCCCAGAAGATGCGCGGCTCCATGTCGCGGTGCTCGGGAACGTCGGTCGTGTACTCGGTGTACGCCATCACCGCGAGATGCACCCCGTTCGCGGCGAGGGCGGCGAGGATGTCGTCGCGCCCGGCAAGCATGTGGCGCAGGATCCACGCCGCCTCGCGCAGCGCGGCGTCGGAGACCCGGACCGACCCGAGGATGGGAAAACCAGCGACGGCGAGGTGCTTCTGGTAGAAGGGATCGATCTGCCGCGCTTCGCGCAGCGTGGCAGGGACCGTCCCCACCGCGGGGAGCGGATCGCCGGAGGCTCCCTGCCCCGGATGGGGAGATGCGGCGGGCAGGAGAAGGAGGATGGAGAGGAGGCGACCCATCCCCCGATCCTAACCTGGCTCCGCAGCGCCGGCCCCTACTCGAACCGCAGCCCGTCGATCCAGACGTCGAAGGGCTCCTGCCCGTTCGAGTCGAGCTGGAGGGCGAGCCAGTCGATGCGGGCGAGGGTCGGGCGGCGGGCGGCGAGATCGGCCCGCGCGGCGGCGGCGCGCTCGGGAGCCACGGGCGTGACGATCCAGAGCTCGGCGTCGAAGGGGCCGTAGCCCAGCCCGCCGCGTTTCACGAAGAGGCGGCCGGCGTGGAGGCAGGCGGAGGTCGCGGCGCCGGTCGCGGCGGGCAGCGCGCCGGTCGTGAAGGCGCCCGTCGCGGCGTCCCAGAGGGCATAGAGCGCCGAGGGCGGGCCAAAGCCCTCGTGGTCGGAGGGGGAACAGCCGGCGGTGAGAAAGAGGCCGCCGCGCGCGCCGATTCCCGCGCACCAGCGTGGCGGCAGGGCGACGAGCGCGGCGCCGTGGCCCACCTCGAAGGGCAGCGGACCGAGATCCTCGACCGGCGTCCAGGCCGCACGCCAGCTCTCGTCGCGCCACGGCTCGCCGCCCGCGAACTCCGAGGGAGCGAACGCGGCGGGATCGAAGGCGAAGAGGCGATCGCCGGATTCCGCCGCCTCCGGCCGCGGTGTCTGCCAGTCGTTCTTGAGGCCGTAGATCCGGCCGCCCAGCACCGCGAGCTGAGAAGCGCGGGAGAGCCAACCGGCGTCCGCCCCCGCGATCCCCGCGAGCGCGCTGCGCTCGGCGTGCGGCGGCGGATCGGCGAGGTCCACGCGCGCGAGCGGGCCGCCGAAGTTGGCGCCGAGGGCGTGGGCGAGCGCGAAGAGACGATCGCCCACGACCGCGGCGCCGTGGGCGGCGACGATCCGCGTCGGGAGCCAGGTCCAGCGATCGGCGGCGATGTCGTAGCGCACGAGCCGCGCCCACTCGACGCCGTCCTCGTCGCGCGCCGGATCGCGATGGCGCAGGAGAAGCCCGCCGCCGTGGGCGACGAGCATCCCGTTGATCCACTCGCCGTAGCTCCCGAGATCGGCGCCCGGGCCGCGGCGCTCCTCCCACGTGCGGCCGTCGCGCGAGCGCCACAGCCGATCGCCGTCGAGATTCGCGCACCACAGATACCCGCCGGCGGAGGCGAGCGAGGTGATGTTCCCCGTCTCCATCGGCGTGGCGACCGTCTCCATCGCGAGGTCGCGGTCGTGGTGGGCGGGCGCCTCCCCGGCGAAGCCCTCGGTGCGGAGCCAGCCCTCGCCGCCGGCGAGCGGCACCTCCACGCGCACCCAGCCGGCACGCCCTTCGGGATAGGGAAGCTCGCGCAGGAGGTTCACCGGCCGGCCGTCCGGCGTCGTGGGCACGTAGGTGAAGACGCTCTGCGCCGCGTGCAATCGCACGATCGTCGGACCGTCGAAGGCGAGGTTCGGATTGCGGAAGCGCAGCCAGAAGGAGAGCGTGGTCTTGGCGCGCAGGTCCCAGCCGGCGTCGCGCCCCGCGGGGAAGATCGCCGCGACGTCCCATCCGGAGTAGGGGTCGGGCTGCAGGCGGATCGAGCGTTCTCCCTCGACCGCCTCCGGATCGTCGGCAAAAAGCACGGCGCCCCGGCCCTCGGGATCGTTGCCCATCGTCCAGCCCCACTCTCCCGCGTGCCCCTCCGTGGCCAGCTCGGAGGCGCGCGACACGACGTAGAGGTCGCGGAAGGCGAGGCCGGCAAGATGGCCATCGGTGCCCGTCACGCTCACCCGGTAGAAGCCCGGGGAGGGGAAGACGCGCTCCACGGCGGCCACGTCCTCGTACGCGGCCCCGCCCACGTCCCAGGAGAACCGGAGCGGCCCCGCCGCCGGCGGTCCTTCGGGGCCGGAGGCCCGGAAGGCCACCGTGTCCCCCACGAAGGCCCGCCCCGGGCCGGCGAGCGCGATCTCCGGCGCCGTCTCGCCCGCCCCGTCGCCGCGCCGGACGTTCGCAACCTCCTCGAGGAACTCGTCCGCTTCGTTCCCGGCGAAGCGATTGCCGGCGAGGAAGACCCGATCGGCGAAGCGCACGAAGATCCCCCACCGGTTGCGCTCGAGGCGATTGCGCTGCACGACGAGGTGTTCCATCTTCCACGCCGCCCCCCGTGTGGCGAGGTCGCCGCGGAGCACGATGCCGCCCCCGGCGTTGTCGTGACACCAGTTGTCGTCGATCAGGCTGTGGCGGCCGGAACCGTGGACGATGACGATCCCGCCGTGCCCGAAGTCAGACTCGGGGGCGTTGTGCTTGCCGTCGGGGAGGCCGTTGAAGCTCGCCTCGTTGCCGATCAGCACCGTGGCGTCCGAGCCGCCGAGCCAGAAGCCGTAGCTGCAGTGGTTCGCCTTGTTGCGCAGGAAAACGTTGCCGGGGCTCCACGACTCGAAGCCGTTGTTGTTGGCGTAGGAGCAGTCGTTTTCGACGAACACGTTGCCCGTCGACAGCCAGCCGTTGAGCGGCCGGATGAAGATGCCGTCGCCGCCGTGAGTGGCGTCATTGCGCTCGAAGCGGTTCTCGTCGCTGCCGCTCTCGATCAGGACCGACGTGGAATCGCGCGCGTGCACCTCGCCGGGGGAGATCCGCAGGCCCCAGGAGAGGTCGTTGGCGAGGATCCGGTTCCGGCTCGAGCGCCACAGCTTCAGGCAGACGTTCGAGCAGTGCGAGAAGTCGTTCCCGGCGATCTCGTTCTCGTCGCACTCGAAGAGGTCGAGGCCGTTCCACACCCGGTTCGCGCGGTTCTGGCGCAGGATACTCGCCCTCACCCGGGTGAGGATCAGGCCGCCGCTTCGCTCCCCGTCGCCCCAGCCGTAGTCGGGGTCGTGGTAGTTGTCGGAGAAGTCGCCGCCTTCAATCACGAGCCCTTCGCAATCCGTCGCCGCGAGCCCGGTCGCGAAACCGTGCGCGGCGAGGTTGCGAATCGTCACGTTGCGCCGGCCCTCCAGGCGAATGCCGATCCCCTGGAACGTGGCGAGCTCGCCCGGCTTCCCGGGGCCGCGCACCACCGCGCCGTTTCCATCGATGGTGATCCCATCGGCGGCGATCACCAGGGGCGTCGCGAGCACCTCCCCCGGCGCGAGGATCAGATCGGCGGTGACGAGGCGCTCGTCGCCGAGCGGCCGGGCGGCGAGCGGGAAGGCGAGGAGGGCGAGGGAAATCGGCGGCGACATGGTGAGGCCAGTGTATTCTCCCGGCCCCGGATTCCGCGCCGCGCGGGCCCTACCCGGAGGCGGAGGTGCGGGTCTCCCGCTCGCGTCTCGTCACCGCCCGCCCGGCCTGATAGCCCTCGCCGACCAGGGGCGCGAGCTCGCGCCATTGGCGGCGCATCACCTCCGCCACGACGAAGCGGTAGAGGTCCGTCGACTCGAGGACGAGGCCGCGGTCCGCCGCCCAGCGGTGCGCCTGCATCGCGGATTCGCCAGTCGCGAGCGCGTGCTGCACGATGGCGAGGGCGATGGCGCGCTCGCCGCCCGCGGAATGCACGAAGACCGGCCGCGGCAGCCGCGCGAGGGCGGCGAGGAGGGCATCGATGGACTCGGCGCGCGGCCGGCAGGGTGGAGCGGCACGTGCGCGTGCTCCATCCCCTCCTCCCGTGCCCACCGCGCCTCCACCGCCGGCGGAACGGAGGGCTGACCTTCCGCCGGCGTGGCGAGGGACACGATCGCCTCGCAGCCGGAGAGGGCGAGGGCCCGCACGTCGTCGCGGGTGGGCTGGCGGCCGACGTGGATGCGGCCCGGGAGGACGGTGGCGATGCTCTTCTGGATCATCGGGAGGTTCGATCGGCGAGGACGGGGTCCGCCGGTACGGCGCGCGCCCTCCCCGGCGACCGCGACGGGCCCGGAATCCACCGGAACCGCGCAACGGATCGCCGCCTCCGCATTCCCCGTGGCTCTCGGAGCCGTCCCGCGATTAGTCTGGCCCCCATGGCCGAGGAACGGATGGCGGGAAGCGACGCCCAGGCGGTGCGGGGCCGGATGAGCGAGCTCTACGACGTGTTCGTCGACTGGGAGGGACGGCTCGCCCGCGAGGTGCCCGGGATCCGCGCCCACCTCGAGCGCAGCGGAGCCCGTCGCGTGCTCGACGTGGGCTGTGGCACCGGGCGTCACGTGCAGGCGCTCCTGGCGGCCGGCTACGACGCCCACGGCGCCGACGCCTCGGAGGAGATGCTCGCCCAGGCGCGAGCGTTGGTGGGAGCGGAGCGCTTCCACGCCTGGCGCCTCGGCGACGAGCCGCCCGCGGACCTCGCCGCCGGACCGCCCTTCGATGCCGTGATCTGCATGGGCAATACGTGGCCGCTCGTCTACACCGAGGAGGACGCCCGAGCGGCGGCGCGGGCGCTGCGGCGGATCGTCCGGCCGGGCGGGCTCGTCCTCGTCGGGCTGAAGGCGCTCGGCGTGCGCCGGGAGAGCGGGAACCCCTACCTGCCCCTCCTCAAGCGCCAGAAGGACGGGCGTCCGCTCTGGTTCGTTCGTTTCGTCGACTTCGCCGTGCCGCCCCTCGCGGACGGCACGATCGTCGGCGACCTCCACGTCGTCGTCGCCGCCGGGGACGGGCGCGAGGGCGGGGAGAGCGAGGCGGTGCTGCACCGCACCGCCCGCACGCGGGTGTGGATGCCGGAGGAGCTCGGGCGCTGGTTCGCGGCGGCCGGCTTCGTGGAGGTGCGCGCAAGCGGCCGCCTCGACGATCCAGGCGCGCCGCCGGCGGGCGAGGACGTCTTCGTCAGCGCCCGCGTGCCGCCGGCGACGCCGTGAGCCTCGCCGCGGGTCAGACGCTGCGCCGGCAGGGCCCCTGTCCATCGGCCCGCCGGTCGCGGGCCCGCGTCCGGATGTCCTCGCCCACGGCCCGGCCGCGCTCGCCGCGGTTGATCTCCCGGACGAGCCGGCGGACCTCGCGGGGATCGAGACGGCCGTTCCGGTTGCCGTCGCAGTGCTGGAGGATCATCCGGCAGGCGGCGCGGCGGGCGATCCACCGCTCCGGCCCGAGGCGCTCGTCGCGCTGCTCGAGCCGCGCGTGCGCCCGGCGGTGGAGACCCCTGGCGAGGGGGCGTTCCTGCACCGCCGCCGAGTCCCGATCGCGCGGAGGCGCAGGAGTCGAGTCTTGGGCAGCAGCGGCGCCGGCGAGGAGGAGGGCGAGGCCCAGGCCGAGGAGTCGTGACATGCGGTTCATTCTGTTCCTCTCGATTCGGGGTGAAGAAGGGACCTCCTGAACCGGTCGTCCCGGCCGCGGTTTCGGCCTTTCGCGGGCGAAGGGACGCGGCCCGCTACCCGTCGAACATCTGCGTCCAGTGATCCTGGTGGCGCCCGAGGCCCGTGCGAGCGTGGGGGCCGAGCAGGTTCTTCTGGTGGCCGGGGCTGTGCCACCACGAGCGGATCGCCGCCTCCGCGGAGGGCTGCCCCATGGCGCAGTTTTCGGCGTTGGCGGAGGTGCCGGCGAGGGCGGCGCGCTTCGCCGGCGTCTCTTTGCCCTCTACCGGCGAGTCGTGGTCGAAGAAGCCGAGCTCCACCATGTCCCGGCAGTGATCGCGGCTGGCCTGGCAGAGGAGGGGGTCGAGCGTCAGGGCGTTCAGGCCGAGATGCACGCGCAGGAGGTTCAGGAGGCGGGTCCCCTCGACCTCGTCGGAAGGCAGCTCCGCGGCCCGGGCGTCGTTCTCCGCGAAGATCCGCCGGTCGGCGTCTCGCATCGGGGTCGTCGCGGCCGCGATGCGCGCGAAGGAGCGCGCGAGGTTCGCCTCCTCCGGCGCGGGGTCCACGGGCTCCTTCAGCCGGCGCGCGATCGGCTCGCCGTCGGGGAGCGCCGCGAGCCGGTCGCGCGCCCGCAGCCAGAAGGCGTGCTGCCGCACCTCGGCGGCCAGGCCGGCGAGCAGATCGTCCCGCCGCCGGGAAAGCTCGGGGTCGGCCGCCAGGACCTCCGCGACGGAGACGACGACGAGCTCCTCCAGACGGGCGAGAGCCGGATCCGACTCGGCGAGCACGGTCTCCTTGGTGAGGTCGCGGCGGCGCGTCAGGCCCAGGATCCGCTTCCGGAGCTCCTCCATCTCGCGGGTCCCGGCGCGGTCCAGCCGGGCGCCGAGGATCGGCTCCGCGCGCGAGGCGAAGGCGGCGAGCAGCCGATCGCGCTCCTCTTCGTGGCGGCGACGCACTTCCTTCGCGGCGGCTGCCAGCTCGCCGGCGAGCCGGCGGGGTCCCTCGGTGCCGAGCTCGAGCAGGGCCTCCATCGCCGCCTCGCGCGCCTCGATGCCGGCCCGCGGGTCACGGGCGACCTTCATCAGGGCGCGAATCTCCTCGGACTGGTCGGTTGCCGCAAGAACGGCCAGCAGGAGACCGCCGGTCGCGAGGAAGGAGCGCATCGGCGCGGCGGACGGCCGATCAGCGACCGGCCGAGGGCGGCTCGAAGGCGAAGGTCTCGAGCGGCTTGGTGGGCACGATCACGCCGGGGAAGGCCGCTTCGAGCCGGGGCGCGAGCTCCGCGGCCCCCTCCACCGGCACGCCGGTGACGAGCACCCGGCGCGGAGCCACGCGGTTTTGCAGGAGGTCCTTCGCGCCTTCGTCGAGGAGCCAGCCGTAGGGCACGATTACGAGCTGGGGATTGGCGAGGATCGCCTGGTACCGCTCGAGATCCTCGAGGCGGGGCGCGGCATGGACGAGGTGCACGACATGCACTCCGGCGTGCCGGATGGAGAGGCCCAGGTGCTGCTCCTCTCCCTTCGCGTCCCCGGCGTGGGGCAGGGGCAGGTAGTCGATCCGCAGGCCGACGAATTGCAGGCAGCTCGACTCGCCGAGCTTCGCCCATCGGTTGTTCGTCAAGGGGAGAGGAAGATCCACGCCCTCGACGGATCGCACTCGCTCGATGACCTGGTGGGGACCGTCGAAGAGAGTGGACGGACCGGAGGTCTGCCGCCGGGCCTCCACGTACCGGGCCGCGGCGCCGGCGGGGAAGATCTCCGCGGCGTGGAGGTGGGTCCCGATGCACACGCGGACGCGATCGAACATCCCCTGCCCTTCTTTCATGGCGGCGAGCGCCTCGGCGGGGATCGGCGCCCGGGCCGGATCGGGCCCGACGAAGACGTCCACCAGGACGGAGTGGGCCCGCGAGCGAAAGAGGAACGCCTCGCCCCCGAGGTAGCTCACCTCGATCCCCGTGGCCGGGGCTGGACGCGCGAGCTCGAGGGCGGGGGCCGCCGGAGGGGGGGCCGCCTGGGGGCGGGGGGCGGGGAGGAGGGCGAGGAGGGCGGGGATGCCGGGGAGCATGGGAGAGGCGGCGATCGGGGGTCGGGGGGGGCCCCGCACCGGGGGCCAGGCAGCATACCGCAGCGGCGATCGCGCCGCCGGGGGGAGCCCCGCGACCTACGGGCGGGAGGGAGCGGTGTTGGAGCGCTGGGGCCGGGGGACCTCGTCCTCAAGACGCGCGGGGAAGGGGGACGATGAGGGGGGGCGGGGCGGCGCACGGCCGGCCAGGGAAGGCGGTAGAGCTCGCCCCGGTCCCCCGCCGGATCCATGCAGGCACGGAGCGGTCTCACCATCCTCGAGCTCCTGGTCGTCCTCGTCCTCGTCGCCCTCGCCGCGGGACTGGCCATTCCCGCCTACTTCGAGCGCAGCGAGGTGACCCTCGAGCGGGCCTCCATCCTGCTCGCCCGGGACCTGCGCATGGCCCAGAACCGCTCCGCCTACCTCGAGGAGCCGTGCCGCGTGTGGTTCCGGGAGGACGGGGACGGCTACCGCGTGACGAACCATGCGGGGGCGATCATTCGCAACCCCGGCACGAACCAGCCCTTCGAGCGACGGTTCTCCGTGGACGCCGTCTTCCGCGGCGTGCGGATCGTGGAGGCTCGCTTCGGCCCCGACCGCTTCCTCTCCTACGACGAGCGGGGCCTGCCCCGCGAGGAGGGACAGATCACGCTCTGGTTCGCGGGGGACACGCGCACCGTGCACGTGGAGCGGCGCGCGGGCAAGATCGAGATCCTCGGCGCCACGAGCGGTTGGACGGATCCGGGGTACTGAGCTCCCTCGCTCCCGGCGCCAAAAAAGAAGGAGTCGTCTCCTGGGTAGGAGACGACTCCGCGCGGGTCTCTACTGGCTAGAAGCCAGCGGACTGTCGGAAGGACGGCAGGACCTCCCGACGGCTCTGGGGCCATGGCAGGGGAACCTCCAGAGCACTCCGGCGAACCGGAGGTTCGAGTTTTCGGGCGCCGGCAGAAGCGCCCGGCCCCACCGGCCAGCAGGGAAGCCGAGGGAGCACGGGCCAGACTACCAGGGTCCCTCCGGACCGCAAGGCCGCAACCGGCGGATCGACGGGGGGCGCGCCCGGTGCGCGCGGAGGGCTTCTGCGGACCGCGCGGGGGACCCTCTCCGGCGAGGGCCGCCGCCGGCCGGGGGAGGAGGTTCCTCGGGCGCGGGGGGGGCCAAATCTCTATCTCCCGCGCCCCGCCGATTCTCGCGGCAGGGAAACGAGCCGCGCGCCCTCCTCCCGGCGGAGGAGAAGGCGGCGGGTGGCGCGCGGGGCTTCGCTGCCCTACCCTTCCGCCCCCTTCGCCGCCCCGCGCCGGGCCGGTGGCGAGGCGGAAGCCGAGACGAAGATGAGCGAGCAGCGGATCACCCCGCGGGCCGAGGACTATGCCCAGTGGTACCAGGACGTCATCGCCCAGGCGGAGCTCGCCGAGCCGGCGGGGGTGGTGCGGGGGTGCATGGTCATCCGCCCCCACGGCTTCGCGATCTGGGAGAAGATGCAGGCGGATCTCGACCGGCGCTTCAAGGAAACCGGACACCGGAACGCGTGCTTCCCCCTGCTCATCCCGATGAGCTTCATCGAGAAGGAGGCCGAGCACGTCCAGGGCTTCGCGCCCGAGCTCGCCGTCGTGACCCACGCGGGGGGAAAGAAGCTCGAGGAGGCCTACGCCATCCGCCCCACCTCCGAGACGATCATCGGCTACTTCTTCTCGCGGTGGATCGACTCGTGGCGCGACCTGCCCCTCCTGATCAACCAGTGGGGGAACGTCATCCGCTGGGAGATGCGCACGCGGCTCTTCCTGCGCACGGGCGAGTTCCTCTGGCAGGAGGGGCACACGGCCCACGCCACGCACGAGGAAGCGCAGCGAGAGGTCCGCCTCATCCTGGACCTCTACCGGGACTTCTGCCACGAGGTGATGGCGATGCCCGTCGTCCGCGGCGTCAAGACCGTGAACGAGCGCTTCGCCGGGGCGGTCGAGACGACCTGCATCGAGGCTCTGATGCAGGACGACAAGGCCTTGCAGGCGGGCACCAGTCACGACCTCGGACAGAACTTCGGCAAGGCGTTCAACATCACCTTCCAGGACGCTGCCGGCGCGCGCGATTACGTGTGGCAGACCTCGTGGGGCGTCTCGACGCGTCTCGTCGGGGCCCTCATCATGTCCCACTCCGACGACGACGGGCTGGTCCTGCCCCCCCGGCTCGCCCCGATCCACGTGGCGATCGTGCCCATCTTCAAGTCTCCGGCGGAGAAGGCGCGGGTCGGGGAGGTCGCGCAGAACATCGCCGGCCTCCTTCGCGACGATGGGCTGAGCGTCGTCCTCGACGACCGCGACGACCTGCGGCCCGGCGCCAAGTACTACGAGTGGGAACGCAAGGGCGTGCCCCTCCGGATCGAGATCGGACCCCGCGACGTGGAGGCGGGCACGGCGCTCGCCAAGCTGCGGTTCGCGGAGGTCGACGAACGGGGCCGCCCTCGCAAGGAAGAGCTCCCCCTGGGGAACATCGGCCTCGCCGTCGGCCGGCTCCTGGACGGTTTCCAGGCCCTGCTCTTCCGGCGGATGGACGAACGCACGAAGGCGAACACCGTGCTCGTCGATGACTGGGACGAGTTCCGCGCGATCTTCGCCGACCAGGGCTCGAAGTTCGTCTACGCCCACTGGGACGGCACGACCGAGACCGAGCTCGCCATCAAGGAGGAGACGAAGGCCACCATCCGTCTCCTCCCCTTCGCCGAGGACGGCCCCCCCGCCGAGCCCGGCGCCTGCATCAAGACCGGCCGCCCCAGCGCCCGGAGGGTGCTCTTCGCCAAGAACTACTAGCTGGCCAGGGCCGGCGCCATGCGCCGCCCCTGGCCAGCTAGAGGCCGAAGGGAGCGCCGCCGGCGCTGCCCCTTCGGCCGGTCTCCCCGGCCGGCGCCATGCGCCGCCCCTGGCCAGCTAGAGGCCGAAGGGAGCGCCGCCGGCGCTGCCCCTTCGGCCGGTCTCCCCGGCCGGCGCCATGCGCCGCCCCTGGCCAGCTAGACTGACTGCGTTTCCCCCCTGAGAATCCGCGGAAGCCGGAGGTCTGCCATGGGTCTCGTCGACTGGTTCAAGCGCGGCATGGGCGAGCTGATGATCGCCCGCCCGGACGATGCGAAGTCGCAGGTCGTCTGGAAGCACCCGGACCCGACCATTCCGATGAAGTCGCAGCTTACCGTCGAGGCCGACGAGAAGGCGGTCTTCTTCCGGAACGGCAAGGTGGTCAGCGTACTCGATCCCGGCCGGCACACGCTCGATTCGGCCAACCTCCCTTTCCTGTCCCACCTCGTGGACTCCTTCACGGGGGGGAACGTGTTCGTGGCGGAAGTGTTCTTCGTCAACGTCCGCGAACAAGCCGGGGTCAAGTTCGGGGGCCGCATCGGTCACGTCGAGGACCCCAAGAGCGGCGTGCCCGTGGAGACCATGGTGCACGGCCAGTTCTCGTTCCGTGTCAACGACCCCGAGCAGCTCATCGTGGGCCTTGTGGGCATGGGACGCTCGGAGGCATACGCCGTTCGCTCGTGGATGAAGGAGCAGGTGCTCAAGGTGATCCGAGATCGCATCGGCGAGCTGCTCGTGAAGAACAAGTGGCCGCTCCTCGAGGTGACCTCGGGCGCGTTCACCGAGGAGATCGAGAGGGACGTGGTCACCGGCCTCGCCGGACATGTCCGGAGCTACGGGATCCAGATCGTCCGCCTCGGCAACTTCGTGGTCGACATCGACGACGAGGACAGCGCGAACCTGAAGCGCCTGTACACCGACGCCGCGTACCTCAAGACCGTGGGCGGCGTCCGGAACTACCAGCAGTTCGCGGCGGGCAAGGCCCTGATGGGGGCGGGCACGGGGATGGCCCAGGGCGGGGGCGGCGAGGGCGGTGCGGGAGCGGCCGGCGGGCTTCTCGGCGGCGCCGGGCTCGGCGTGGGCTTCGGGCTCGCCCAGATGCTCGTGCGCGACCCCCGGGGCGGCGAGACCCTCGTGCCGGCCACCGCCGGGGTCGTCTGCGGCGCCTGCGGCGGGAGCGTGGCTCCCGGACGCTTCTGCAGCCACTGCGGGGCGGAGCTCGCCGCCGCGGCGACCTCCCCCGCGGCCGCCGCCTTCTGCGGGGGCTGCGGGGCGCCCCTGACCCCCGACGCGCGTTTCTGCGGGGGCTGCGGGCGGAAGCGCGAAAGCTGAGCCGGCTCCGCGGTCGCTTCCCTCTACGATCCTGCAAGCTGCCCGGGCCCGCCCGGCTGGCGGAGCGGGGACGCCGGGCGGCCCTCTCCCCAGCTTCGGGAGCGGCCTATAGAGTAGGTGCCCCCATCCGCTGCTCGCGCGGGGGTCGAATTCGGTCAGGAACGCCCTCGATTCGGACGAAATCTCCCCCGCCGCCCCCCATCGAACCCGGAAACCCCTTCCCGCCCGCGGAATCAGGCATGGACCTCCTGCGCAGAATCCCTCTCCTCCTCTCGACCCCCCTGGTCGTCATCGCCCTCTCGGCCTGCGGCGGGGGCGGCGGAGGCGGCGGGGGCGGCAACATCAGCGGCACGAACTCGACCATCGCGGCGAGCGCCACGACCGGCACGCTCGCCGACGGCACCGAGGTGGTGACGATCACCGTGACCGTGCGCGACACGAACGGCGATCCGGTCGCCGGCCAGACGGTGGAGCTCGCGGCCACCGGCACCGGCAACACCCTGGTCCAGCCCGGGTCGGTCACGAACGCCAACGGTCAGACGACCGGCACCGTCGCCACCACCGTACCGGAGACGAAGACGGTGAGCGCGGTGATCAATCCCGGCGCCAACGAGGTCGCGGTGGCCGACACCGTCGACACGGAGTTCGTGCCCGCGGTCAGCGCTGCGAACTCCACCGTGGCGGCGGATCCGGCGTTTGGCACGCTCGCAGATGGCACCCATACGACGACGATCACCGTCACGGTGGAGGACGTCTTCGGAGTGCCCGCTCCCGGCCAGGTCGTCGAGATCGCCAGCACGGGGACCGGGAACATCCTGACCCAGCCGGCCGGCGCGACCAACGCCAGCGGCGTGGCGACCGGCACCCTGGCCTCCACGGTGGCCGAGCTCAAGACGCTCAGCGCGATCGTCAACCCCGGCGCCGGGGAGGTCGCCATCGGCCAGACCGCGGACGCCGAGTTCGTGTGGCAGGTGCCGCAGACGTACTTCGTCCGGAAGAGCGGCTCGGATGCGAACGACGGGGAGAGCCCGGCCGCCGCCTGGGCCACGATCGCTCACGCGGCCGGCCTGCTCGCCCCCGGGGACACGGTGCACGTGGGGGCGGGGACCTACGCCGAGTCGATCACGATCTCGGCCGTCGGAGCGGCCGATGCGCCGATCTTCCTCCTCGCCGACACGAACGGGAACTACACCAGCGACGCGGGCGACGTCGTCGTGGACGCGGGCGGCGGGGCCTTCGGCTTCCACTTCGACGCCGCCGCCTTCGCCGGCCTGCGCGGATTCACGGTCACCGGCGCCGTCCCCGGCGGCGGCTCGGGAGGAGGGATCTGGATCGACAACGGCTGCACGGCGATCGTCGTCTCCGGCTGCATCGTGTACGGGAACGACCGGGGCATCCACCTCGAGGACTCCGACGGCTCGTACCTGGAGAACAACCGGGTCTCCAACAACCGGACCGGCGTGGGCGATGGAATCGTCCTCAGCAACGGAGTGGGCCTGCTCGTCCAGAACAACCTGATCTACAACAACTCGCGCTACGGACTCCGCCTGCTCTCCGGGGTCACCGGCATCGAGGTCCGGGTCAACACGCTGTACGCCAATGGCGGCGACCAGGTGCGCATCGAGACGGGATGCCAAGGTTTCGTCGAGGACAACATCATCACCGACGGCCTCGCCGACGGAATCGACATCGCGACGGGCTCCTTCATCGGCGAGGACCACAACATCGTGTGGAACCACGTCGGTCTCGATTTCAACGATTACCTGGGCGGCTCCCTCGACCCGACGAGTCAGAGCGTCGATCCGCTCTATGTCGATCCGAACGGGGCCGACAACGTCCTCGGCGGCGCGAACGGCGCGGACGATCTGTTCCTCGTGAGCTTCGGCAGCCTCTCCGTCGACGCCGGGGATCGGGACGCGGCAACGACTGCCGTCTACTTCGGCGGAGCGTTGACCGGCTTCACCACGCGCGATGACGGCTTCCTCGACGGCTCGGCGCCCGACGGAGCGACGGTCAACCTCGGCTACCACGAATCGGCGCAGACCGGCCCGATCGGCACGCTGAGCACCGACGATGCGCGCCTGTTCTACGGCAGCGGCGAGGAGGTCACCGTCCGGAGCCGCATCTGGGACGAAAACACGCTCACCTGGCTGCCGCCCGCCACGATCGACCCCGTGGAGGGCACGGTGAAGTGGGTGATCAGCAAGGTCTCGCCCCTCGTGCAGCAGGAGGAGCTCCTCGGGATCCTGTCCGACACGGGCACCGGCACCGAGCTCTCCGTTCGCCTGTGGAACGGCCGCTTCTGGTCGGAGGCCGGGGGCTACACGGATCCGATCGAGAGCCAGATCCCGAGCGCGAACGCCAACCAACGCGCCTTCGACCTCGCCTACGAGGACCTTTCCGGCCACGCGATGGTCGTCTACTCGAACAACACGAACAACCCGGTCTACCGGACCCACGAGAGCGGGGTGTGGAGCCCCGAGACTCCGGTGTTCGCGAGCCCGCCCGGCACCGGCACCGTGCTCTGGGTGGAGGTCTCGAGCCGGCCCGGCACCGACGAGCTCGCCCTCGTCTGCCTCAGCGATCAGGCCCACCTGAGCGCCGTGATCTGGGACGGCGCCGCTTGGGACGAGGCGGGCACGGCGACGCTGCTCGACACGTCGATCAGCACCGGGATCCTGTCCCGGGCCTTCGACCTCGCCTACGAGACCGCGAGCGGCGATCTCCTGGTGGTCTGGGGACACACGAACCTGATCGAGGAGGTCCGCTACGCCGTGAAGCTCGCCGGTTCCGGCACGTTCAACGTCGGGCTCGCGAACTCCGCCGAGGCGATCGGGGTCATCGTGCGCCTGGCGCCGGATCCGGGAGGCAACCGCATCGCCTGCGCCCTCTCCGAGGGGGCATTGGACACGAACGTCGTCGGGATGATCTGGGACGGCGCGGTCTTCACGAACATCGCCGAGTTCGACCTCACCGGAGCCCTGGACTCCCGCGACATCTCGGTGAGCTGGATCGGCACCACGGGGACCGCGGTCTTCATCTACAAGGACGACGACGGCGCCGGCACCCTCGATTGGGCGAAGTACACGGACGCCTGGCACAAACAGACGGACGCGCCGCTGCCGGGCATCGGGGACATGGTCTTCATCCAGGGTCTCAGCTTCCCGAACAAGGACAAGCTGATGGTCCTGATGTCGGACGAGGCGGGCAGCCTGTTCGCCCTGACCTACGACGGGGTCGCCTGGACGATCACCAACGGCGGCACCGCGCTGGAGACGAGCCTCCCCGAGCTGGGGGCCTCCTCTCGGCCCTTCAACTTCGCGCTGAAGAAGTAGGGGTTCAGCTCTCGGCGCGCAGCCCCTCGAGCACCGCGAGGGCGGCGCCGGAGTCGAGGCTCCCTCGCGCGGCGTCGACCCCCTCGGCGAGAGTGGGGGTGCGCCCCGCCGCCTTCAGGATCACGGCGGCTCCGAGCAGGGTCGCGTTGCGAGCCGCGCCTCCCTCGCCCCGGAGCACGCGCTCGATCAGCTCCGCGGCCGCCTGCACGACGAGGGGGCTGTCCCCCGTTCCCTGCCCTTCCTCGGGGGGGCCGAAGATGGGGAGGTCGGGATCGACGCCGAGTTGCAGCCCGAAGTCCGCGGGCTCGACGGTCAGGGGCACCTTGTGGGTCCCGGCGAGCTCGATGCCGCGGGTCCGCCGCCGCAGCGTGGGGATCACCCCCCCCCCCACGCCCTGGATCGCGATGCCCCGGGGATGGCCCAGGCCGGCGATCGTCTCCACCGCCGAGCCGAGGACCGGGCCGGACTGGGCGCCGAGGACCACGGCGGCGGTGGACGGCGCGACGAGCTTCTCGACCGTCGAAAGCGGCGTGCGCACCCCCACCTCGCCCCGAACCCGCCGCAGACCGAGGAGGTGCGGGAGCATCCCCGAGGCGGCGATCACGCCCAGCCGCGTGCGCTCGATCCACCGCTCCACGGCCGCCGGGTCCCAGGTCATCGCGGCGCCTAGCTCTTCCATGACGTTGGCCGCGGTCAGCCCGCGGCGAGGGGGAACGCCGCGGTCGGAGATCAACATGACGCGGGTCCCGGCCCCTGCCGCCGCCAGCGACGCGGACACCTCGAGGGGCGGGAACGAGTCGTAGCCGTCGTGGGGCGGACAGACGCAGACCAGGTCCGCCATGCCCAGGCAGGGGATCGTGGCCCGCTCGCGGGCGGCGTGGGCGAAGCCGACGAGCTCCTCGGTGGTCACGCCCTTCCACCGCATGGCGATCAGGAACGCCCCGACCTGGATCTCGCTCTCCGTGCCGTCGAGGATCGAGAGGAAGGCGCGATAGGCCTCGTCGTGGGTCAGGTTCCGGCCGTTCCGCCGATCGGACGTGCCAAGCACCCGCAGGAGGTCCCGTAGAATCATGGCCGCTCTCGGGCCGGCGGCTTCCGCCGACGCCCGCAGCGTAGCGGCGCCGGCCGACCCGGGCAACCAGCCGGTGGCGCGTCCCGGCGGGGCGACCCGCCGGCCGGGGCGTTCGAGGGCGGGGCGGAAGGATCAGCCGCCGCTTCCCGAATCGCCGCTGCCTTCCTCCCCCTCCTTCTCCTCGTCCGCTTCCACTCCTTCCTCCGCGGCAGGGGGCGGCCCGGCCTCCTCGGCCGGGGGGGTGACGCTCTCCGGCGCCTCGCCCGGGTCGAGAGGCGGCAGCTCCGGCCGGGGGCGGATGTGGGCGTAGAAGATCTCCTTCTGCTTGTCGTAGCAGACCTTGCCGAGCACCACCGCGTACTGCACGAACGTCTGATAGTGCAGGACGTCGCCGTCGGCCACGATCGCGTCGCAGTCCTTGCCCACCTCGAGGGTGCCGATCCGGTGGCTCACTCCGAGCAGGCGTGCCGGCACGATGGTGATCGACTGCAGCGCCGCCGTCTCGGGGAGGCCGCCGCGGACGGCGAAGCCGGCCTCAATCGGCAGGTGCATGAGGTCCCGCCCGGTGATGCCGCCGAGGTCGAACGAGTTGCTGGGGGGGATCACCGCGACCTGGACGCCGCTCGCATGCAGGACCGCCGCGTTCTCGATGCTCGTGCCGCCCGCCCGGACCAAGGCCTCGTCCTTCGGCCGCCGATCGCGCGGCGTGAGGATCGCGTAGGCCCCGGCCCGGCCGAGCTCCTCGGCCACCGCCCAGCCCTCGTGGGCGCCCACGATCACGGGGCGGAAGCCGTAGGTCTGGGCCAGCCCGGCGATGGCGAGGAGATCGTCGCGCTCCGTCGCGTTGAAGCGCGCCAGGGTCTCGCCCTTCAGGATGCGCAGGACGCTCGTGTCGACGCCGCGCTTCGAGGGCTCCTTGGCTTCCTTGTCGCCCCGGGCCTCCCACTCCCGGTACTCCCGGAGGTACTTCGCCGCCGCCGCGAACTTCTCCTTGGTGGAGGTGATGCTGGAAGGGTTGCGCCGGGACCAGGAGACGGAGGTCATCGACTTCTCGCCCATGAAGGTCCCCTTGAACGCGCCGCGGCGCAGCTTCATCGCCAGGTTCGACTGTTCCGCCGTCGTGATGCCGGTGGCGAGGGCGAGGAGCATGAACTCGCTGTAGGGATCGTAGGCGTCCTCGGCCTTGATCCGCGCCTGGTCGACCGCCGTGGGGGGGGCGTCGTCGGCATAGGCCGGATCGGCGAAGATGGGATCCCAGTGGTCCGTGTGGTTCGCGCCGTCCGCCAGGTCCCCCCCGCAGGGGCAGGGGGTCGGCGCGTCGAGGTCGGGGCCGTCGCCCACATCGGGCGCGGCGCCGAAGAGTCCGCCCGTGATCCGCGGAGTGGCGTTCAGCGCCACGAGCCCGGGATAGACGCGCATTCCGCGGGCATCGAGCTTCGTCGTCTTCTCGGGCAGGAAGACGTCGTACCCGATCTCCTTAATGGTGCCGTTCCGCGCCAGCAGGGTCGCTCCGCGCAGGATCGCCCCGGTGCCGGTGTAGATGTCGCCGCCAAGGATGGCGAAGTACTCGTCCCCCGCCTTCTCGGCGTCGTCCTCCGCTCCTTTTTCCTCGTCCTTTCCCCCTTCCTCGCCTCCCGCGGCCCCCTCGCCGCCTTCCTCCTGCGGAGGGAGCGCGGCGGAGGACGCCGGTACGGAGAAGGAGAGCGCCGCCAGGAGAACGGCGCCGGCGACGAGCGATTGGTGTGCGAAGATCTTCATTGGCCCACCTCTCCGTGGACGAACTCGCCTTCCAGCATCACGGCCTGGACTTCCGTTCCGGCCTCGAACGGGTCGCCGTTCCAGAACACGAGGTTGGCGTCCTTGCCCGGATCGATGCTGCCGAGCCGCTCCCCGAGCCCGAGCACGTTGGCCGCCTCGAGGGTCACCGCCGAGAGGGCGACGTCGCGCGCCAGGCCCGCCGCGATGAGCTCGCCCACGTGCTTCAGCCAGAGCTCGTGTCCCCGGGCGTCGTCCCGGCGCGGGACGAGGACGAGGCGGGCGCCGGCGCGGGCGAACTCGGCGGGGATGTTCCGCTCCCGCCGGGTGCTGGGCTGAAGCGTGATCTCCGGATCGAGGACGGCGATCAGCTTGCGTTCGCCGATCTTGTCCTCGACGTGGAAGAAATCGATGTCGTCACGCAGCGGGCAGCGCACCATCCAGTCGATGTCCTCCTTCTCGATGACGTCGAGCAGGTGGTCGTAGTCCGCCGCCTTCTGGATGCGCATGAGGGCGCGGAGCTTCTTCTGGCGGAGCTGGAGGAAGGGAAGGACCTTCGGGTCGGGTTCCGGCGGGGTGAAGACGCTCGGCGCCTTGTCCTTCTTCTCGGCGGTCTGTCCCTGCTCCTGCTCCTTCTCCTTCCCTTCGTCCTCCTTCTTGGGCTTCTTCTTCTTCTCCTGCTCCTTCTCCCACTTCTCCTTCTCCTTCTTCACCTTCTCGTCGTACTCGTCCACCTTGGCGAAGGCGTCCCGCAGCGTCTTCGTGGAGGTCGCATTCGATTCGAGGTAGATCTTCAAGTAGACGGGATCGGCGAGGATCATCGCCTCGCTCGTGTCGCCCCGCGGCCGGATCGCGACCGCCTGCCCCGGCACGCCCGTGCCCGGCGGATACAGGCCAAGCGTGGTCACGCCGGCCTCCAACACCTCGCGATAGATGTCCTGGCGGGGATAGAGCTCGGCGGAGGCGTGGATCTCGGGCTCGAAATCCCGCCCGGCCTGGCTGTCCATGCCCACGCGGGAATAGCAGTTCACCAGCCCGGGCAGGACCACCCAGTCCGGCCGATCGAGGGTGGGAATCCCGCGCTGAACGGGGAGATCCTCTCCCACCGCCACGATCTTCCCTTTCTCGACGAGGATCACGGCGTGCTCGATCGCGCCGTGGGACACCGTCTCGGCCCGGCCGACGCGGATCGCGAGCAGGTCGCCGGCCGGCGGGGGCGGCGACGCGGTCGCCAGGAGGACTCCGGTGAGTATGGTGCTGAGGATCATCGCTCTCTTGCTAGAACCATTGGCCGTCGCGGAGGCGGGAGTACTGGAGCTCGCCGTCGATCAGAACGTGCTCGACCCGGGAGCGCGGATCGAGCGGATCGCCGGTGGAGATCACGATGTCGGCGTCCTTGCCCGGCTCGAGGCTGCCGACGCGGTCGTAGATCCGGAAGGTCTTGGCCGTGTTGGCCGTGATCGCCCGGAGCATCTGGTAGGAATCGGCGCCGAGCCGCGCGCTCATCGCGCCCTGGAGGAAGAGCTCCTCCTGGGGAATCACGGGGGCGTCCGTGTGCAGGGAGAAGTTGGGCACTCCCTGCGCCACGAACGACTGCGAGGTGCCGACGATCTTCTCCTCGCGGACCATCGTGGTGAAGTTCATGATCCGCGGGCCGTGGTTCACCGGCACCCCGTGCTGGGCCGGATAGTAGCCCACCCGGTGCCCGTCCCAGTCGCCGTGGGAGACGATGCAGGCCGTGTCGTAGCCGAGCTTCCAGAGCCGCACCGTCCCCGCCACGCCTTCGCCGCTCGCGCAGTGGACGAGCACCGGCAGATCCTTCTCGAGCACCCGGATCAGGTTCCGCAGGGCTGGGTCGTCCCTCCCGGCGCGCCGCGCGGCCAGCGCGCGATCGTTGACCCGCTCCACCGTCCAGGCCATGCCGCACGCGCTCGTCCCGAGGTCCCCCATCTGGCGCTGCGGGTTGAAGTTGAAGGCCGACTTCATCCCGCCGGGATCCCGATACTCCGTCTCCTCGTACCGGGCGTCGGTCTTGGTCTTGTAGAGCCCCCCGAAGCCGCCGATGCTCGTGCCGGAGCCCGGAATGCCGAAGATCAGCGTCACGCCCGCCGCGCACGCGAGCCGCATCTCGGGATTGGATGGGCGATAGCTCGGCCGGATCGAGAGCTCGGGATTCACCGGCATCACCATGTCGTTGATGTCGCCGGTGCCCACGATGTGGGAGTGGATGTCGATCAGGCCGGGGTGCACCCACGCCCCCGGCAGGTCGATCACCTCGTACCCCTCCGGCGGCGCGATCCGCTCCCCGACGTACTCGATCTTCCCCCCGCGCACGAGGACCGTTCCGCCGTCGAGGATGCGGTCCGCATCGTCGACCGTCAGGATCTTCGCGCCATGGATGGCGAGGCCCGGCCCCGCACGCCCCTCCGGGGGCGGCGGCGGGCCGCTACGCGCGGCGAGGGCCGGCGCGAGGCCGAGGAGGCCCGCGAGGATCCGGATGTCGGCCCCCCCGCGCCATTCCGCGCGCCCGCGCTCGCTCGTTTTCCGTCCGACCATCGCCGCTCCTACCAGAGCCGAGGCTCCACCTCCGCGTCGTACTTCGGTTTCCCGTCGACGAAGACCCGCTGGACCCAGGACCGCGGATCGGCGGGGTGGCCGGTGATCACGATCACGTCCGCGTCCCGGCCCGGAGTGAGGCTGCCGACGCGATCGGCGATGCCGGCCACCAGGGCCGGGAGGACCGTCAGCCCGCGCACCGCCGCCAACTTCGAGTCGTCCACGCCGTACCGCACGCCCATCGCCGCCTGCAGCGGCAGGGATTCCTCCGGGAGCACCGGGGCGTCGGTGTTGAAGCAGAGCATCTCGACGCCCCGCTCCTGGTAGCCCGCGGCGATTCCACGCACCCCTTCGTGCTTGTTGCGCGCCCAGTTGATCATCCCGCGGGCGGTGGAGTCGATCTGCCGCGGACCGACGACGGCCGGCACGCCCATCTTGGCGGCGAGCTCGCCCGTCAGCCAGCCGCCGATCGTCGAGTGGTCGAGGTAGACGTCCAGCCCGAGCTCGCCGCGGATCATGGTGATCGTCATGAGGACGACCTGGTACATCTGCGTGTGCACCGAGCACTGTGTCGTCCGCGCCCGAAGGGCCCGGAAGATGTCGAAGAGGATGTCCCGCTTCGGTTCTGGCCCGGCGCCCCGCTCGAAGTCCTCCCATCTCTTCGCGTAGGCGAGGCCGCGGCGGAACGTGTTCCTGGTGTTCCAGTTCTCGAAGGCCATCCCGATCCCCGGGCCCCACGACTCGGGGTTTCCCCATTGCGCGACCTTGAGGGAGCCGGGGTCGCGGACCACCGCCTCCTCGTAGCGGTCGGGCCCGGTCTTGAGGAGCATCCCGCCGCCCCCCATGTTCGTCGCCGAGCCGGGGATGAAGAGCACCGTCGTGATGCCGGCCGCCAGCGCGACGCGGAAGCGGTCGTTGTTCGGCACGACCGCGACCCGGGCGCTCAGGTCGGGATTCGTGAGATAGACCGCGTCGTTGATGTCGTAGGTCCCCCCTTCGTGGGAGTGGAGGTCGATCAGGCCCGGCATGACCCACGAGGCGCCGACGTCCAGGAGCTCGTACCCCGCCGGGACGTCGGTCCCTCGCGCGGCGACCACCTTCTCGATCTTCCCGCCTTTGAGGAGGACGAGCGCGCCGTCGATCACCTGGGGATCGGCGGGATCGGGGGAGAGCACGAGCGCCTTGGCGCAGCGGATGGCCAGCCCCGGACCGCCGGGCGCGCCGGCGGCGGGGGTGTCGGCGGCGGCCAGCGGGGCCTCCGCCAGCGCACCCAGGACGGTCCCGACGAGGATGGACACGATCGGACGCATGGCTATTCCCCCTTCACCTCGATCCCGTTGACCCACGTCCGCAGCACGGCGGTGCCGGGCGCCAGCGGAGGGCCATCGAGCAGGAGCACATCGGCATCGAGCCCTCGCGCGAGGCGGCCGACGCGGGCGTCGATCGACAGCAGGCGCGCGGTGTCGGCCGTCAGCGCCCGCACGGCGCCGGCGGGGCTCATCCCGTTCGCCACGGCGTAGGCCGCCATCAGCGGCAGATCCGCCGCCCCCTCCTCGGCATCCGAGTGGAAGGCGACGGGGATCCCGGCGTTCTGGACGTCGGCCCAGGGCGTGCGGTAGCGCGTTCCTTCCTTGGGATCGGCCTGGAGCACGACCGGCGGCAGCAGGATGCCGGCGACCCGACCCGCGAGGCGATCCAGCACGCGGAAAGCGTCCTCGGCCCCGAACAGGATCGGCCGCAGCCCCTGCTCCTCGAAGGCGGCCACGCACTCGAGGATCTCGTCCTCGCGATCGACCGCGACGAGGAGCGAAGTCCGACCGTCGAAGGCCGCCCGCAGGGGCTCGAGGCGCTCGTCCAGCCGCGGCGGCTTCGGCTTGCCCTTCGGCTCGTCCGCTTCCGGGGGTGCGGCACGGCGCTCGGTCCGCTCGGCGACCGGGAACTCCGAGGACTTGTGCTCGGCGGCGATCGCGATCTCGCCCCCCGCCAGGGAGAGGGTGCCGGTGAGCTTCTCCTCCTCGAGCTGGAGAGCGAGGGAGAGCCAGCCCTGGCTGCCGAGTCCGGCGAGCTCGAGCTTGCGCTCGTCGCGATTCCAGTGCCCATCGAGCGGCACCAGCTCGTCGGAGACCGCGGCGCAGCGCAGGTTGCCGGTCACCGCTCCGCTGCCCTGGCCGCCCGCCAATCGCAGGCGCATCTTGAGCGGTGCGGCCTCGGCCCGCGGCGGGCGGGAGACCGCGGCCTCCCAAAGGCCGGTCACCGGGTCGGGCGCGAGCTCCTTCTTCTCGTCCTTCTTCTTCTTCTTCTCGGCTTTCTCCTCCTTCTCGTCCTTGC
>JBFMCU010000007.1:0-19946 GCA_040754415.1 Planctomycetota bacterium | reverse complement strand
CGGCCGGCTCGCCCGCGGCCTCCTTGGCCTCTTCCTCCTTCTTCTCCCCACCCTCGGCCTCCGGCTTCTCCTCCTCCCCGGCTGGCCCCTCCTCCGCGGCCGGAGCGGGGGGAGGCGGAGTCCAGGCGGCCAGAGCCTTCTCGTACTCGATCCACTTGTCGCGGTACTCCCTGGCTTTGGCCAGGAGGTCGCGCACCGCCTTCCCGGAGTTCAGACGGTTCTGCTCCGTCCACTGCAGGCGCACCGCCACCGGGTCGCCGAGGACTTGCGCATCGAGGTCCCGGGCCGCCGGCTTGTAGGCCAGGACCGGGCTCCCGCTGCCCGCGATCCCTCGGGGGGTCAGCGCCACGGTCGTCACGCCCGCCGCCGCCACGCGCCGGTCCACCGCGTCGCCGGGCGCCACGATCTGCCGCAGGGAGTATTCCGTTCCCACCGTTCGTCCCGATCCCTCGAGCCCGAGGAAGCCGAGACCGTCGATCATGCCCGGCATGGCCGCCTCGCCATGCACGACGACGGCGCCGGGCGGGTGCGCGACGCGCTCGCCGACCTCGACGATGCGCCCGTCCCTCATGAGAAGCTGGCCGGGGCGCAGCACCTCGCCGTCGCCGACGTGGAGCTCTCTCACATCGAGGACGACCGCGGTGCTCGCGTGGGACTCCCAGACCTTCTTGCCGTCGGACCAGGTGGCGCGAACGGTCGCTTGTCCGGAGAGCGGGGCTCCGCTGAGGACGACGAAATCGGCGTCCTTGCCCGAGCGCAGGCTGCCGACGCGGTTCGCCACGCCGAGGAGCTCCGCGGGCGTCAAGGTGATCGCGCGCAGCGCGGCCGCGGGGGAGAGCCCGCCCTGGGAGGCGGCGCCCGCCGCGAAGAGGAGGTTGCGCCCGGCGGGATCGGCGATCGCCACCGGCACGCCCGCCGCGACGAGGGCGGCCGGGACGGAGAGATCGGGCCAGCGGTCGTCCACCTTCTTGCCGCGATCCCGGGCGGGTCCGCCCGGCGCGAACGGGAGGCGCCAGATCACGCCGGCGCCCGCGGCGGCGATCTCCTCGGCCACGAGGTTCGCCTCGGCCGCGCCGTCGACGACGAGCCGAAGGCGCTTTTCCGCCGCGAAGCCGAGCAAGGCGCGGATCTCCGGCTCCGTTTCCGCGGCGATCCGCCACGGCGCTCCCGCCGCGAGGATCGCGGCGAGGGCCGGGGCGGCGTGGGGGCCGTACTCCGTGTCTCCCGCGCCGGCGCGGGCCGCCGCGAAGAGCTCGTCGAGGGCCACGATGGCCCCCATCGCGGTCCGCGGCAGCTCGCGGCGGGCGTAGCCGAGATCGTTGTCCGGGGCGGCGGGGACCGGCGGGTCCCAGAAGCCGGGCGCGTTGCGCGCGGAGCGGTCGATCGCGCCTTGCAGCGCCGCCGACGCCGCCAGCGTGCGCCGGGCGGGATCGTCGCCGGTCACCTTGACCACGGCGCCCTGGCCTCCGAGGAGCCGGTCGCGGGCCGCCGGCACGTAGATCGTCGTCACGCCGGCGCTCAGGAGATGGACGTGCTCGGCGTAGAAGTCGAAGCCGTCGATGGCGCGCAGCTCGGGCTGGGCGGTGCGGCCGGTGGGGCGGACGAAGCTCACGGTGCTTTCCGCCGCCACGAGCCCCGGGACGATCACCGCATCGGGGCCGTAGTCCACCACCTGGGCGTCGAGGGGCACCTCGACGTCGCGACCCGCGGCTTCGATGACCCCCTGGCGCACGAGGATCGTGCCTCCGCCCTCGAGGACGGCTCCCCCATCGACGAGGTGGACGGTCCCGGCCCGGACGGCGACGTAGCCCCGGCCGGCCCCTTCCTCCGGGGCGGGCCGGGCGGAGGCCGCCATCGCCGCGAGGCCCGCGGCGGAGAGGAAGAGGACGGCGAGATGGCGCGCGGCGACCTTCATCACTTCTTGTCCTCGTCCTGGTCCTTGGCGTCGCCCTTGTCCTTGGCCTCGTCCGTTTCGCCGCCCTCGTCGTGCTCCGCGGCCTCCGCCGCCGTGCCCGGGGGCTGCTTGCCCTCCAGCAGGTGCTTGTTGCGGACGTCCTTGGCGCGGTCGTAGACCTCGCGGCCCTCGATCACGACGCGCTCGACCCACGTGGTCACGCGGAGCGGGTCGCCGGAGAGGAGCAGGACGTTGCCGAGCTTGCCCGTCTCGAGCGAGCCGATCTCCGGGCCCATCCCGAGGATCTCGGCGGGCACCTTGGTGACCGCATCGAGCGCTTCCTGGCGGGTGAGGCCCTTCCCGACCGCGAGTGCCGCCTGGTACCAGAGCGAGTTCGTGTTCGCGTTCTGGGACGAGAGCGCGAAGCGGATCCCCTTCTCCTTCAGGACCCCGGGGACGAACGTCTCCTCCTCCTCGCCGGAGACGGGGTTCCGCCGCACGTGCATCTGGTCGCCGTCGAGGATGACCGGAACCCCCGCCTCGGCGATCAGGTCGGACGCCTTCCAGCAGCTCGGATCGATGAGGAGCGTCGTGCGGGCGAGGAATCCGTTCTCGCGGGCCACCGCCAGCGCGTGGGGGACGTCCATGGCCGCCCCGCAGTACAGGAACACCGGCCGGCGGCCCTCGACGATCTCGAGCAGGGGGGCCATCTTCTCGTCGATCGCCCCGCGCGGGATCAGGTCGAGGCCGTCGACCTTCCACGCGGTGCCCCCCATGGTCCGGCCCTGGTTCTCCTCGCCCTCCAGATCGCGGCCCTGGAAGAGCGCCTCGCGGGCCGCGTATCCCCTCTCGTCGCGTTCCTTCTGGACGAGCTCCTCGAGGTAGCGGCGCAGATCGTCGAAGGCGGCGCGCAGGACCTGGAGCTGGGTGGCGCGCGACTTGCCGCGCTTCGGCGCCACGGCGATCTTCGTGCCGAACCGCGGGCGGACCACCATCTCCTCGATGGTGAGCCCCACCGGGCGCACGATCATCCCCTGGCCGGCCACCACGCAGTCGTTGCCCTGCTGGATGTTCACCGTCGTGATGCCCCAGCGCAGGCAGTCCTCGAAGTAGTAGGCCACGGGGTCGACGGAATCGGCGATGTCGAGGAACGGGGCGACGTCGAGGTTCTCGTTCGGCCGGTCCATCCCGTCGCTCGTCTGCGCCTCCACGAAGCCGGGGAAAGCGGTCAGCTCGGGCCCGCCGAGGACGGGGGCGTCCCACGGCTTTTCCACCTCGCTCGACGGGCCGATGGCGGTGATGCGGCCGTTCTCGATCACGATGACGCCGTCCAGGATGTCGGGGCCGGCCTGGGTGACGATCCGTCCGGCCTGGATCACGAGCTTGTCGCCCGCCGGTGCCGCGCTCGCCGCGCTCGAGAGAGAGATCGCGAACAGGGCGGCGGGGAGGGCGGCGTGTGCCGCGAGCCGACCGGCCAGGCGCTTCGCGGTGGTCTGCATGGTAGGGACTCCGGAAGGATGAGCGGGATTCATTGCCGAGGAGATGAGGTGGGAATGGGTGGCCATGGATCGTCTCGCCGTCACTGGCCGGCCGCGGCGCGCGGATCGAGCACGAGCTCGCCGTTCAGGAGGACGCCGATCACCGCCGAGGTGGCCTCGAAGGGGGTGCCGTTCCAAAGGAGGACGTCGGCGTCCTTCCCGACTTCGAGGGAGCCGAGGCGGTCGTCGACGCCCACCATCCGGGCGGGGTGGATCGTGACGGAGGCGAGGGCGGCCGCGAAGGGGAGCCCGCCGCGCATGGCAAACCCCGCCTGGCGGTCGAGCCGCGCCCCGAAGTCGCGCGCGCCGTGGGCGGACAGCGCGAGCGGGAGCCCGAGCTCCTCCACCGTGGCCGCGCAATCCCACGCGAAGAAGGCCTCCTCCCGGGTGCGGCCGGTGAAGACGTGGGGCGGCAGGACGACCCCCAGGCCCGCGCGCGCCAAGAGCTCGGGCTCGCGCCAGGCCTCGGCAGCGCCATCCACGATCAGGCGGGGGATCTGGAACTCCTCCTTGAGGAAGATCGCGGTGCGGATGTCCTGGGTCGCCCAGGCGTCGACGATCACCGGCAGCTCGCCCCGGATCGTCCGCCGCAGGACCTCGTGGCGCGCTCGGACGTGCGGATCGGTGTCCGCCTCGCCCCGTTCGGCGGCCTGGATCGCGTCCCAGTAGGCCTTGCGGAGGACCCACTCGACGCCCATCCGCGTCGTGGGGCGGCGGAAGTAGAAGGAGCTCGGGGGAGCGCCGCGCGGCGTGCGGTTGCCCGCGCTGGGCTGGGAGCCGATCGCGGCGCGCAGGGCCGCCGCCTCCTTGACGAGCCGGGCTTCGAGGGTGGGCGGACCGCCGGTCTTCACGACGGCGGCGAGGCCGCCGATCACGTCGTTGTCGTAGGGGCTGACGAGCACTGCCGTCACGCCGCTCCGGAGCTCGCGGTCCCAGCGGAAGGAGAAGAAGTCGATCGCCTCGACGACCGAGAGCTCGGCCGCGGTCTCCGTGGACTGCTCGACCGAGAGCTCGGTGGTCCCGATGCGGGCGGAGAGATCGATCATCCCCGGCGTGACCGCCGCCGCCTCGAGCACGTTCGCGCCGCTTCCCGGGCCCGACCCGACGCTCGCGATCTTGCCCTTCTCGACGCGGACGTGCCCGCCCGCGATCGGATCGCCGGCCGCGGTGTAGATCGTCTCGGCGCGGATCACCCAGGCGTCCTGGGCGGCCGCGGAGGCGCCGAGGACCGCCAGGGCGCCGAGGGCGAGGCCAGTGGGAAGCCGGCGGATCATCGGGAGGCTCCTTCGCGCGCGTAGGCGCGCTTGCCGTCCACGTAGACGGCCTCGACACGGCTCCGGAGGTCGAGGGGATCACCGCTCCAGAGCACGAAATCGGCGTCCAGGCCGGAAGCGAGCCGGCCGATGCGGGCCTCGACGCCGGCGAGGCGCGCCGCGTCCCCCGTGAGGGCCTTCCAGACGAGGACCGGATCGGCGCCGGCCTCGACCGCCCGCACCGCGGAGACCCGCAGCATCTCCGGCTCGTTCTCCCGGCCGGTGAGGGCGAAGGCGACGGGCACGCCGGCCTGCTGCAAGGCCGCGACGGCGGCGAGCGAGGCGTGGGTCTGTCCCGCCTCGAAGGGGCCGAGGATCACCCCGAGCCCGCTCGCGCGCAGGGCGGCGAGCACGTGCTCGTCCCCGGCGAGCGGCGCCCCGCGCACCGCTCCCCGCAGGGAGAAGCGGCGGGAGAAACGGGTCGCGCGCTCCACCTCGTGGCGCTCCCAGGCCTCGATGAGGACGGGGAGCTCGCCCCGCGCGACCCCCGCGACGATACCGGCTGGATCCGTGAAGCGCGCGGCGAGCTCGCGCCAGGCCCCGGAGTAGCTCGTGGGGTAGCGCGCCCCCGAAACTGCGCTCTCGGTGTCCTCGGGGCCGCCGTCGGGGGTCTGGGCCGGGTCCTCGGCGCGGCCGAAGAAGAAGCCCGGCTCGCTCCCGCCCGCCGTCAGGGCCGCGCGGGCGAAGGAGAGGGCGAGGTGCGCCTCCCCATCCACCACCCCGCCCCCGCTCGTCTTCACGACCGCGGTCACGCCGCCGATCAAGTTCTCGCCCGTCGGGGCGATCACTACCGCCGTGATCCCCGCGGCGAGCGCCTTCCCGACCGCGGAGTGCGCCGGCCGGAAGCCGTGGAGGATCCGCGCCTCGGGCACCACGGAGCGCGCATCCTCGTTCGCCTCGCCGGCCAGGCCCATCTGCGAGTGATCGGCGATCATCCCCGCCGTCAGCACGCCGTCGTGCGCGAGGAAGGCGTATCGCTCGTCGATGGGGATGTCGGCGCCCACCCGGGCGATGCGGCCGTCCTGCACGACGAGGACGCCGTTCGGGATCACCGTCCCGTCGCCGACGCGGACTTCCCGCGCCCGCACCTGCAGAACGGGGCCGGCGGGCGCTTGCGCGGCGAGGAAGGAAGCGAGCGAGAGGAGTCCCAGGCGGGGGATCGTGGGGATCATCGAGGATTTCCGGTGGGAGGCGGCGGGGGGGGGAGCGGGGCGGAGGGAGGGAGCGACGTCACTCGACGACGACTTCGCCGTGGGAGATCACGAACCGAATGCGAGAGGTGGTGTCGAGCGGATCCCCGTCGAGGACGAGGAGCTCCGCGTCCTTGCCGCGTTCCACGCTGCCCAGCCGATCGGGCACGTCGAACACCCGCGCCGCGTTCGTGGTGATGGCCGCCAGCGCCGCCGCGGGATCGAGCCCGTGGCCGGCGGCCAGCGCGGCGAGGTTGCGCAGGTCGCGGGCGTGCGGCCCGCCTCCCGAGCCGATCAAGACCTGGACGCCGGCCCGGCCGAGCTCGCCGGCCAGCGCCAGATCGTGGCCGTCGTACTCGTCCGGCCGCTCGCCCAGCCCGGGCGCAGGCCAGACGATGACCGGGATCCTACGCTTGGCGAGCTCGGCGGCATGGGCCGCCGCCTCGGTGCCCCCCGCGATCACCAGCCGGAGGCGATCGAAGGCCGCGGTCTTCGCGAGGAGGGCGCGGATCTCCTCGGCGCGGTGCACCTCGACGACGAGGGGGATCTCGCCCTCCGCCGCGCGGGCGAGGACCTCCGCGTCGGCGTCGTGCTTCGGCGCCCGGGGCTTGCGATCCTCCTTGTACTTCTTCTCCTTGAACTCCTTGTCCTTCTCGGCGGCTTCCTTCTGCTCCTTCTCCCGGTCCTTCTTCGCCTTCTTGAAGTCCTTCTCGAGCTTGGCGGCCTCCTCGGCGATCTTCTTCTCCCACTCCTCCAGGTCGTGGCGGTGCTCGACCCACGACTCGCGATAGGCGCGGCCGCGCTCGATCTGGCCCACGAGCCGTTCCACCTCGCCCACGCGCTCGAACACGTCGAGGAGCCGCCCGCCGCGGGTGACGCCGATCGTCGCCGACAGGCACGCGTCGCCGAGGACGACCAGCTCCCCGGGCGTGGCGGCCAGCCGCTCGGCCGTGCGCACCACCGCCCCCACGCCGCCCACCTGGGCCGGCCCGCCGGCCTGGACGCGCGCGCACGTGACCCCGCCGCGCAGGGCCTCCCGGCGCCCCTCCGCGGGATCGTAGGGATCCACCCCATCCACGGCCGCCGTGGCGGGCGTGGTCGAGAGGTCGCCGGCCGAACCGGGCTCGATGCCGAGCGAGCTCCAGGGGTCCAGGAATCCGGCGCAGACGACCTCCCCCTCCAGCACCCGGGCGCCGGGAGGAGCGGCGAGCCCCGCTCCGACCGCGACGATGCGGCCGTTCTGGACCAGGATCTCGGCGTCGGCGATCTCCCGGCCGGGCCGCACGATCACCCGCGCCGCCCGCAGGAGCAGGGTCTCCCCGCGGATCGGGACGGGCGAGGAGGCCGGGGCCTCTCCCGCCCCCGCCCCGGACGGGTCCCCGGGGGGAGGATCGGCCGCCACCACGCCGTCGCCGTCCGGACCGTCCCGGAGGGGCGCCGCCGCCACGGACGCCAAGAGCAGGGCGCCGGAAAGGAGCGGAAGGATCAAGCTCTGCACGCGCATCGGATTCCTCTTCTCGTTGTCACCGCGGGCGCGCCCAGCGCGGCCCGGTCCGGCGCTCCCCGGGGCGGGGAAGGCCCCCGGCCGCCGGGGGGGTCGAGGGCGGGAATCATAGGGCAGGAGTCGCACCGCTCGCCACCCGAACGGAGCGCCCGCGAGGCCCGCGCCCCGGGTTTGACGCTCCCTTGACGCGGGAGGAGGGATCCCGGCCGGAAGGCCCGGGAGCTCGGCGCGGGCGGGCCGGCCTCTCCCGGTCGAGTGGAATCCGCACAAAGCGCGTTCGTACCCGCCGGGCCGCCGGCTGACGACCTTCGCATGGCCTCCGAGCAGGAAGCCCTCCTCCGGCGCCACTTCATGGATCCGGACTTCTGGCGCCCGCGGCTGGAGCGGCTGGAACGGGCGCCCCGGCAGCTCGTCCTCCTTCCCCGCCCGGAGAACGGCCGCTCCGGCACTCAGCTCCTGGAGCTGCGCCTCCTCGCCCACGACGGGGAGCGGCTCCTGGCCCTGCTCGCCCGCCAGTCCTTCGCGCGGACCGGCTGCCGGATCCGGCTGCGCCCGGCCCCGGTCGTGGAGGCCGCCGCCGTCGACTGGCCGGCGGTCGGGGCGGGGCTCACCGACGTGATCTTCGCCTTCCCCCCGCTCCGGCGGCTGGAGGACCAGGTCCTCGACGTCCTGCGGGTAGCCCACGCCGCCTGCTCCGTGGAGTCCGTGGAGTGCTCCAGCGTCGAGCTCGACCGCCGCAGCGCCGGCCCCGCCCACGACGCCCTCTGCATCGCGGAGATGATCCGGGCGCGGGGGTGGGTGTAAGCACGAGGTCCGGCCCGCGCCCGCCGGCATCAGGGGCCGCTCCCCCGGACTGACGAATCCGAGCCTGACTCCGTATCGTGACGGGATGGGTGCCGACTCCAGAGCGCCAATGGACCTCGCCGGCGTCCTCGACCACACGCTGCTCCGCCCCGACGCCACCGTCGCCGAGATCGACGCGCTCTGCCAGGAGGCGCTCGCCCATCGCTTCGCCGCGGTGTGCGTGAACGGCGTCCACGTGCGCCGCTGCGCCGAGATCCTCGCCGGCTCGGGGATCGCGGTCTGCGCCGTCGTGGGCTTCCCGCTCGGCGCCTCGGCCCCCGAGGTGAAGGCCTACGAGGCGCGCCGGGCGATCGAGGACGGCGCGCGCGAGGTGGACATGGTGCTCGCGATCGGCGCCCTGAAGTCCGGCGACGACGACTTCGTGCGCGCCGAGGTGGCGGCGGTCGCGGAGGTCTGCCACGGCGGCGGCGCCCTCCTGAAGGCGATCCTCGAGATGGGGCTGCTCACCGCGGAGGAGAAGGTGCGCGCCTGCCGCCTCGCCCAGGCCGGCGGCGCCGATTTCGTGAAGACCGCGACCGGCTTCTCCGCCGGCGGCGCCACGGTGGAGGACGTCCTCCTCCTGCGCCGCGTCGCCGGCCCCGAGCTCGGCATCAAGGCCGCCGGCGGCATCCGGACCGCCGCCAACGCCCGCGCCCTGCTCGCTGCCGGCGCCACGCGGATCGGCTCCTCGGCGGCGGTGGCGATCGCGGGGGCCTGATCCGGGCGGCCGCGTTCAGCGCAGCTCGACGACTCCCACCCGGAGGCCGGCGGGGGTCGCGGCGGCCACCCGCAGCCAACCCGCCCGCTCGACGGTCCCTTCCCAGGGAGCATCCGGCGCGGGGGACGGCAGGGGAGCGAAGCCCAGCTCGGCGTTCGCGGCGTCGAGGAGGCGGTTCGCTTCCTCCCGCGCCACGAGACGGGCCGGCGCGCGCAGGATCGGCGTCTCGGCCGGGCGAAAGGCCACGAAGAGCCGATCCGCGCCCGCCGGCCGCTCGGCGCGCCAGCGCCAACCGTCCTCCGCCTCTACGGCCTCGATCGCGAGGGGCCCGACGGGGAAGAAGAGCCGCGTCGCGGGATCGCCGAGGAGCGCGTACATCAGGAGCTGATCGCGCTGGAGCTGGGCGACGTCGATCTCCTCCTCCAGCTTGCCCTCCACGTCCTTCAACTGGTTCGGCACGAGGGTCAGGAAGCTCAGGCGGCGCCGGGCGGCGTGCGCCTGGGCGTCGCGCCAGAGATCCCCCAGGCGGGTCCGCCCCTCGGCGAGTAGGCCGAGCAGCGACGTCGAGGTGAAGTAGTTCGTGAGCGGATGGCTGTTCGTCGTCGCCGCGATCGTCGCCACCGGTCCGCCGGGCAGGAACAGGAGCTCCTCGGCCAGACAGCGCGCCGGGCGCGCGAAGTCGCCAGAGTCGCAGGAGAAGAACACGAGCGGAGCCGCGGGGCCGCCCGCCGAGAAGAGCTCTCGGGCGTCCTGGGCCGCGTAGCCCACGTCGACCGGCCCGTGGCGCATGGAGTGGAAGGAATCGGCCGTCGCGTGGCCCATGAGGACGCCGAGGAGCCCTCCCTTCGCGAGCTCCGCCGTGAAGCGGGCGGGCTGATCGGCGGGCCAGCCGCAGAGCGCGTGCGCCGCGTCGCCGGAGATGGCCCAGAGGCCGAGCCACGGCGGCGCTCCGCTCGAAAGGGACTCGAGGAGGAGCCAGGTCGCGGCCCGGTCCATCTGCGGCCCGTAGTCCGGCGAGCCGCCCCAGACGACGAGGCGCAGATCGGCGGGCGAGGGCGGGCGATCTTCGAAGGCGAGGATCTTCGCCACCACGATCGCCACCTCCTCCGGCGTCCGGGCCGGGATGCGCCCGACGGGGATCTCGGGCTCGCCGTCCCCGTCCAAGTCGCCCCAGGCAGCGTCGGCGGCGAAGGTGCGCCTCTGGAAGGCGATCCAGCGGTAGAGGGGCCGCTCCACGCTCGCCACGTGCCACGGCGCCATCTCCTCCCCCGCCGCGGCGTCCCCGACGAGGAGGAGATAGGCCGGCGCCCGCGGGCTCGCGGCGAGGGCCGCGGCGACCCCGCCGGTCGCCACGTGCACCGCGAAGCCTTCTTCCCGCCGGCGCGCGGCGAGGGGCTCGATCGCCGGGGCGAGCTCGGCCGTCGTGGCGACGAGCCAGAGCGGCGGCTCTTCGGAGCCGGCGGCCGAGGGGAAGAGGGCGAGGAGGAGGGCGAGCGCGGGCGATTCGGGCATGGTCTTCTCCGGCGGGCGCCCCGCGTGGGGGCGGCGTGCGACCCAGAGGAGAGGCTCCGCGGGCCCGATCCGTCAAGGCTCCGCCCCCGGCTACACTGGACGGCCGGCGGACGAGCGGAGGATGGAGCATGGAATCTCGCACGAGTAGAGGCCTCGCGATCGGCGGCGGCGTCCTCGGTCTCCTGGGGCTCGTGGCGTGGCTCCTCTTCGGCGGGGCGGAACGCGAGGAAGGCGCCGGGGAGGAGGCCCTCGCGCCGCCGGCGGTGGGGCGGGGGGAGCTCGCGCCCGGAGCACCGCCGGCGGAGCTCGACGCGCCGCGGGAGGCGGCGGAGACGGCGGAGGCGGCGGGCTCGGTCGCGCCGGCGGGGCGCACGGAGGTCCCCCTCGAGGGAGGCGCCGGCGAGGGGCGTGTCGAGATCCGGCTCGTCGGGCCGGGCGGCGTGCCCAGCACCACGGCCGGGGCGACGGTGCGGATCCGCGAGAAGGCCGGCGCGGAGGAGCGGCGGGCCTTCGCTGACCTCGACGCGCTGGATGCCCTCTTCGCGCCGCCGCTCGCCGCCTCGCGCCTCGCCGACGGCGAGGGACGGCTCTGGATCGCGACGCCGGCGGCGGATGCTCCGACCCTGCTCGACGCCACCGCCGGTGCGCTCTGGGGCCGCGCGAGGATCGATGCGGACGACAAGAGCCCGGTCGAGGTCGCGCTCTCCGCCGACGCGACCCTGCGGGCGCGAGTCGTCGACGTGACCGGCGCGCCGGTCCCCGGGACGCGGGTGAGCATCCTGAGGAAGCAACCCCGGCACTCGTACGTCGCGCGCACCGTGGAAGCGCGCGGGCCGGAGGCGATCGCGATCTTCCCCCACGCGCAGCAGACGGTTCGAGCGCGCGGCGAGGTGAGTTTCTCGCTCGCTCCGGATGCGCTGCTCGATCCGCCCGTCGAGCATCCCCTCGATCCCGCCGGCCTGCCCTCCGAGGTCGTGACGCTCGTGCTCCCCGCCTTCGGCGCCGTCGAGGTCGCCGTCCTCGACGCGGATGGCGAGCCCTTCGCGGGCGAGGGCTCGGTATCCCTCGCCCTGATCCGTCCGGGCGAGCCGCGCGAGGTCTCGCCGTTCGATCGCCAACCGCGCCGGCGGATCGAGCGAACGATCGAGGCGGGCCGCGCGGTCTTCCCCCTCGTCGGCTGCGGCCTCGAGCTCGAGGTCGGGGCGCGGCGCGAGGGAACGGAGGTCCCGGCCCGGGTCTTTGGCCCCGGCCCCGCCCGCCCTGGCGAGACGGCGGCCTTCCGCCTACGGATCGGCGCCGAGCACCCCGTCGTCCTCCTGCAGGCGCTCGACGCGGAGGGCGCGCCGATCGCGGCGGAGACCCTCGTTCTGCGGCTCGAGACGCGCGCGCATTTCGGAGGAGGATCGAGCCGGCGGCTGGCGACGACCGACGCCGCGGGCCGCTTCCGCGTCGACCTCGAGCGGGGCTGGAGCGAGGGCGACCGGCGGGTCCTCGCCGTCCTGCGCGGGCGGGAGAGCGACCCGGAGGCGAGCGCGGAGATCGACCTGAGCCGCGAGATCCCGGCCGGGCTCACCGACCTCGGCCCGGTCGTCCTCGCTTCCCCTCCGCTCCTCGTCGCGGGAGCCGCCGCCGGCGCCGGGGGGGAGCCGATCGCCGGCGCGATCCTCGATCTGTGGCGCCGGACGAGCGGGCGGGACTGGTGGGAGCCCGTGGGCAGCTTCCACCAGGAGTCGGCGGTGGACGGGACCTTTGCCGTGCGGGGCGTCTTCGCGGGCGAGCGTTTCCGTCTCGGCGCTACCGCCCCCGGCTACGCACGGGCCGAGCGCGAGTTCGCCCCGGGCGAAGAAGGGATCGTGCTCGTGATGCCCGCCGAGGGCGCCATCGCGGGCACGATCCTCCTCGACGAGGCGATCCCGCGGGAGATCCTGCGGGTGGTGCTCGCCGAGATGCGGCGCGGGGAAAGCATGACCTTCGACATCGGGCGTCGTGCCGCGGGCGGCAGGCTCGATAACGAGGGCTCCTTCCGGATCGGCGGCCTGTCCCCCGGCACGTACGAGGCGCAAGTGCGGGCGAACGACGGCTCCGAGCCGCTCTTCACGGCCGCCGACATCGCCGTGCGGAGCGGCGAGACGACGCACGACCCGCGGCTCGATCCCCTCGACCTGCGCGGCGCCCTCTTCCTCCATCGGATCACCCTCGTCCTCCCCGATCCCGCGGCCGGCTTCCGGGGCGAGCTGCGCTACGGCCCGGCGGGCGCCGCGAAGCTCGAGCAGTCGGCCTGGCTCTCCGAGACGAGGCTCGATCTCCTCGCCCGCGCGCCCCTTCTCGACCTCGACCTCTCCGCGCCCCGTTTCCGGCCCGAGCGCCGCGAGGGGGTCGGCGGCGAGATCGAGATCCATCTGCGCGCGGGGATCCTCGTCCGCCTTCTCCTGCGCAGCGAAGCACGCCTCCCCGAGCCGCCGCTCCACGTGAAGGCCGCGCTGCTGCCGGCCGGCGGCGACGAGGATGCCTGGCGGCTTGCGGACTGGAGCGCGCCCGCCTTCGACGAGCGGCGCGAGCTCCTCCTCCAGGTCTCCGCCCCCGGCCTCCGGAAGGTCGTCTGGCTCATCGAGCGCCGCTCCGCGGGAAGCAGCCACGCGACGGGCGTGGATCTCGAGCGCGAGCAGATCGTCGAGATCCAGGACGTCCCCGGCGAGCAGATCGTCGAGGTGACCCTCACCCAGGCGGAGATGGACGAGCTCGTGGGGGCGCTCGAGTAGGGACGGCGCGCCGGCGCGGCCCGCGCGAGCTCCAACCTCGTCAGAGGTTGGGCCAGCAACGACTGATCTACTACCTTCGAGATTCTTCGCGACCCGCGAAGAATCTCGAAGGTAGTAGATCAGCCGCCTCCGCCCTTCCCGGCCGCTTCCGCCGCGATCTCCCGCTCGATCTGCGCCCGCACGAAGTCTTCCGTCGTGACCTCCTCGGCGGGGAGATCCACGTCCCCTTCCACGAGATCGACCTCTCGCTCGAGGTAGAAGCCGCCCCGGCGATCCATCCAGATGCGCAGGAGGTAGACCTCGGGCTCGAGCCCGGTGAACGCGAAGCCTCCGTTGCGATAGGCCGGGGGTTCCGGCTCGCCCCAGCCGTCCACGTGGAAGCCCGCTTTCACCTGCTCCGCGAGCTCGCGGAGCACCTCGGGACCGGGACGGTCGTCCCACGGCGGGATCTCGTAGCTGACGGACAGCGCGCGGCCCACCACCTGGTTCGACCGCCACTTCGCCAAGATCTCGACCTCCAAGTACGTGCCGTCCCGCGGGCGGGGGTTCTCGCTGCCCTTGCCCGACACGACGAGGAACTGCCCCGACACCTGCCGATCCCCGGGAAGGTAGACGTCGAAGATCGTCCGCTGATCGGCGAAGACCTCGACCTCGCCCACCAGGCGCGCGATCGGCTCGTTCCGGTCCTGGGGGGCGATGAAGGCGGGCTCTTCCTGGAAACCGGCCTTCCAGATGCCGACGGGGACCTTCTCGGCCACGTACTGCCCCTCCTCGTCGGCGCGGGCGCGGATCTCCCGCTCGAGGAGGAGGTGCTCGGCGCCAGAGCCGAGGAAGAGCACCGTTCGCCCCGGCAGGGGCTCCCCGTAGAAGTCGTAGATCCCGCCGGCGATGCTGCCGAACTTCGCCGCCTCCGTGGTGGCTTCGCCGGGATTCGCATCCGCCGCGCCGCGCTCCTCCTCCTCTCCCACGGCGACCCGGGACCGAGGGGAACCGTCCGGCGATGCGATTCCCTCGCCCGCCGGCGGTGTGGACGCCGCGTCCCGCGGGACCAGGTCATCGAGCGAACGAGAGGGGCTCCACCCGAGCAACAGGGCGATCGCCCCGGCGACGAGCACCAGGGCGACCGCGACGCCGGTGCGGCGCGTCAGCACGGGCAGACCTCGTAGGTCTCGTCGGACTGGACGACCCCCTTGCCCCACTTCTCGGTGGATCGGCAGTCGCTGCCGCCGCTCCCCGGGGTGTAGCCCGGCTTGCCGCCGGAGGAGGTGTGGGAGGTGCAGGAGTTTTCCCAGTACCGGTACCAGTAGGTCCAGCGGACGTAGACCTCGACGCAATCCCCCTCCAGACCGGCGGTGACGTCCTCGCCGTTCGGTCCGTAGATCTCACCCCCCGAGTTGCGGAGGGTGACCGAGGCCTGCTCCCCGTCCGCGGACGGCGTCGCCGCCCCCATCGAATCGTCGTTCAAGTAGTCCTTGTCCCTGGCCTCGGGCTGGCCGCTGCCGTCCTTTCCCGTCCACTCGGCGCTCGCCGGCATTCCGGAGTCCTTGAGATCCGGGCGGTCGTAGGTGAGCTCCGTGCTCTCCCCTTCGGGAATGCAGGGAGGGTCCTCCGCGAGCACGGCGGGGACGCCGATCAGCACAGCCAGGACGGCGATGACGGTGTGTCTCTTCATGATTCGAACCTCTCGCGCCGGGCGAGAACAGCGTGCCGGCGGGCCCACGGGGACTCCAGGGAAATTCGGGCCTCGTGCCCATCGCGCTTCGCGTCCTTCGCCGGATCGCCGACCGGTCCTCCGCCGCCGGTCGAGACGGCGGGCGGGCCGACGGGCCCGTCCATGGGGAGGGAGACGTCGCACCCCTCCCGCGGTTTCCCGGAAGGCGAGGAATCTGTTGCGCCGGCGCCCCCTGTCGCGTCTCCTCTCGGCGCCAACATCCCATCCCACTGGCCAGAAGGAGGTCCGCGTGGAGAAGAAGGTGCAGGGGCCGGCCATCGGCCTGATCGTCACCGCGGCGCTCGGCGTGCTCGGCGCGCTGCTGAACATCGTCTCCGCTCCGTTCCAATCCGCCCAAGACTTCGGCGCCCAGATCCCGGATTGGGCGCAGTTCCTGGTGAGCGGAGCGGTGGGGATCGCAATCGGCGTCATCGGCATCGCCCTCAGCGGCCTCGTCCTCTGGGGCGCGCTCCGGATGATGAAGCTCCAGAACCACACGCTCGCCGTCGTGGTCAGCGTGCTCGCCATGATCCCCGTCCTCTCCCCCTGCTGCTGCGTCGGCATCCCCGTCGGGATCTGGGCGCTCGTCGTCCTCCTGAACGACGAGGTCAAGCAGGCCTTCCAGAGTTGAGAAGGCAACGGCCCGGCCTCTACCCCTCCTCCAGCACGCCCGCGATCTCCGGCAGCGCCCGGCGGAGGAGGCGGGCGAGGCCGGCGGCGACCGCGCGGCTGGCCGAGAGCACCTCGGCGTGGGAGAGCGGCGGGAGCGCGGGGGAGACCGGGACGTTGGCGATGCAGGAGAGCGCCGCCACGCGCATCCCGGCCGCGGCGCCGGCCGCCGCCTCGGCGACCGTGCTCATCCCCACGGCATCGGCGCCGAGGCGCGCGAGCATGGCGACTTCGGCCGGCGTCTCGTAGCTCGGTCCGAGGAGCCCCGCGTAGACGCCGCGGGGGAGCGGGACCCCCTCTTCCGCCGCCGCGCGATCGAGGACCGCGCCGAGGGCGGGATCGTACGGCGAACGGGCCGCCGCCTCGGCCGGGAAGAGCGGGGTCGCCCCCTGCAGATTCAGGTGATCGACGATCCGCATCAGAACCGGCGGACGGAGGTCGGCGCCGACCGCTCCCGCCGCATTCGTCAGGAGGAGCCCGCGGATGCCGGCGCGGGCGAAGGCGCGCACGGGGCGCGTCGCCGCATAGGGGCTCCATCCTTCGTAGAGGTGCACGCGGCCCTCCTGGACGAGCACCGGCACGCCCGAAGAGCGCCCGCGCACGAGGCGCCCGCCGTGCCCGGGCACGCGGCTCGCGGGCCAGCCGGGGAGCCCGTGGACGGGGATCTCCTCCGCTCCGTCGAGCCCCGCCGCGAAGTCGCCGAGCCCCGAGCCGAGCACGATGGCGAGGGCACACTCCCCCGCCCCCCGCGCCGCCAGGGCCGCGGCGAGCGCGGCGATCCGCTCCTCGCACTCCGCCGCGAAGCTCACCGCAGGAACATCCCGGCCACGGTGGCCGTCATCCACGACGCGAACGCTCCGCCGAGCATCGCCTTCAGGGCGAGCTGGCTGATGAGGGGCTTCCTCTCCGGCGCCAGGGGCGAGATCCCGCCGATCTGGATGCCGATCGAGGCGAAGTTGGCGAAGCCGCAGAGCGCATAGGCCGCCATGGCCGCCGCCCGCTCGCCGTGGAGGTGCGCGGCGAGGCCCCGCGCGCTCTCCGGCGCCGCCGCGAGGGCGTGCTCCACGCCCGGAGCGAGGAGCGCCCCGATCGCGAGCCCCGCGGCCCCGCCGTCGCCGCCGCCGAGCCCGGCGAAGCGGAGCTCGGCGCCCCACGCGGCGCCGAGCAGGTCCGCGACGGGCAGGGGGAGCATCCGCGAGAGCCCCTCGTAGGCGACGAACTCGTTCACCGCGACCTTCGTGCCGAGGAGCGACCCGAAGAGCTGGCAGTCGTGCCAGCCCTCGACGCCCATCAGCCACGCGACGGGCGCGAAGACCCAGCCGAAGATCCGGCCGAGGCTCAGGTCGTCGGGGATCCCCGCGACCTCGGCGCCGAGCCAGCCGAGCGGCCAGTTCACGAGCGCCACCAGCCCCAGGAAGGCGATCAGCATGGCGATCACGTTCAGCCAGAGCTTGAGGCCATCGCTCGTGCCGTTCGCCGCCGCCTCGATCACGTTGCCGGCGGTGCGCTCGATCGAGAGCTCGACCCGGCCCGCGGTCTCCGCCCGTTCGGTCTCGGGCACGATGATCTTCGCCATCAGGAAGGCCGCCGGCGCGCTCATCACCGAGGCGGCGAGCAGATGGGGGCCGAGCTCGGCGCCGAGCAGCCCCATGTACACGGCGAGCACGGAGCCGGCGATCGTGGCGAAGCCGCCCGTCATGAGGGCGTTCAGCTCCGAGCGGGTGAGGCGCGGGATGTAGGGGCGCACGACGAGGGGCGCCTCCGTCTGCCCGACGAAGACGTTGGCCGCGATGGCCATCGACTCCGCCCCGCTCACCCCCATGAGCCAGGTCATCACCCGGGCCATCGCCCAGATGACGACCTGCATGATCCCGAAGTGGTAGAGCACGGCCATCAGGGCGCTGAAGAAGAGGATCACCGGCAGCCCGGTCGCCGCGAAGGCGAAGGGATACCCCCAGCCCCCGGCGCCGAAATCCGCCTGCGAGAGGCCGCCGAAGACGAGCCTCGTCCCGTCCGCGGTCATCCCGATCAACCGCGTGACGAAATCCGCGATCCCCTGCACGACCCGCTGGCCGCTCCTCGTCTCGAGGACGAGCCACCCGAGAACCACCTGCATCGCGAGCGACACGACCACGATCCGCCACGGGAAGCGGCGCCGGTGGCTCGATAGGAGCCAGGCGACGAGACAGAAGAAGGCGATCCCGAGGCAGGCGCGCAAGTACCCCATGGCCGGCCGCCAGTGTGCGGATGGGGCGCTTCGTTGTCGACTTCCCCTCCCCGCGCACTGGCCCGCGCCAGCCAGCGCGACGGAGCCCGCCGCTCGTTACGCCAAGACCTCACGGGCGAGGAACAGGCCTGCGAAGCAAGCGTCGGTCTCGCCGCACCATGCCCCCCACCTGGGAGATCGCGGCCACCAAGTTGGTCGGTCTCTCGACGGCCGGCTAGACTCCCGCGATGTTCGGGTTTGCCCTGCTTCGAGACGCCGTTCTCGCCCTCGTCGTTCTTCGCGTCTCGACGACGGAATCGTTCGCGCCGGAACCCGTCGGAGAGTCCGTGCCCACCCTGCGGGTCGGGGCGTTGCCCGCGGACTTGAAACTCGACGGAGTCCTCGACGAGCCGGGGTGGAGGCTCGCTCCGGCCATCGAGAATCTCACGATGGTCGAGCCCGTGCAGGGAGCCGAGCCGACATATCGCACAACCGTGCGCGTGCTCGCCGACTCGCGCCAGATGGTGATCGGAGTGCGGTGTTTCGACGACGAGATCAAGGGAATCGTCAGCTACGCCGTGGCGCGCGATGCCTCCATTGAGAGCGAGGACCACGTGCGCATCGTGCTCGGCACCTTTCAGGACGGTCGCACCGGTTACGTCTTCGCGGTGAATCCCGGCGGCGCCCGCTACGACGCGCTGGTGGCGCGCCGGGGCGAAGGGGAGGATTCCTCTTGGGACGGCATCTGGGAGGCGGCCACGTCCCGCGACGCCGCCGGGTGGGGCCTCGAGGTCCGGATTCCGATCCGCACCCTGAACTTCAAGGAGGGCCTGGACGCGTGGCACTTCAACGTCGGCCGGAAGGTCCAGCGCCTGCTGGAGAGCAGTCGATGGGCGGGAGCACGGCTCGACTGGCGCCTCACGCAGACGGCCCACGCTGGTCTCCTCACCGGTCTGCCCCAGTTCGATCTCGGCTGGGGTCTTGCCGTGCGGCCGGGGATCGCAGCGAGGGAATCCCAGGCCGACCGGAACGAGGATCGCGAATGGGAGCTCGCGCCGAACCTGGACGTCTCGTGGAAGCCCACACCGGACCTGACCGTCCAGCTCACCGCGAACACGGATTTCGCGGAGACGGAGGTCGATACCCGCCGCACGAACCTCACCCGCTTTCCCCTCTTCTTTCCCGAAAAGCGCGCCTTTTTCCTCGAAGGGGTGGATTTGTTCGACTTCGGGCTCGGGCTCGACCACGACCTCACCCCGTACCACAGCCGGCGCATCGGCCTGGTCGACGGCCAGGAGGTGTCGCTGCTCGCGGGCAGCAAGGTCTACGGACGGATCGGCCGGACCAGCATCGGCGGCCTGGTCGTGCAGACCGGCCACGAATCCGGGGTCGCCCCGTCCGAGACCATGAGCGTAATGCGGATCCGTCGGGACGTGCTCGAGGAATCGACGGTGGGGGTGATGGCGACCGCCGGCGATCCTCTCGGCCGCGGGGACAGCTACCTGACCGGTGCCGACTTCACCTACCAGACCTCACGCTTCCTGGGTGACAAGAACTTCCTGCTCGGAGTGTGGGGGCTGACCACGGATCGCGAAGATCTCGAAGGCGACAGCCGTTCGGCGATCGGCGGCAAGATCGACTACCCCAACGATCTGTGGGACATCGTCGCAACCTGGAAACGGATCGGCGAGGATTTCGACCCGTCGCTGGGTTTCGTCCCCCGCCGCGGGATCCATACGTACCGGGTCGGTGTCGAGTACATGCCGCGTCCGCGCTGGAATCTGGTCCGGCAGATGTTCTACGAGCTGAGCGCGTCTTATGTCACCGACCTCGACCATCGCTGGGAGACGTACCGCCTCTCCGCCTCCCCGCTGAAATGGGAGTTCGAGAGCGGGGACGAGGTAGAGCTCGAGGTGTCCCGCCATGGGGATCGACCCGAAGAGGACTTCGAAGTGGGAGAGGATGTCGCGTCTCACGCTCTTTGGGACCAGGCGTCTCACTGAGATGGGACTGTGCGTTGAGCGAGGAGGGACGTGCTGTGCTGGACCGAGCGTGGTAGCCGGGTAGGCCGGAGATTGTTCAGTCGAGG
>JBFMCU010000006.1:0-3708 GCA_040754415.1 Planctomycetota bacterium | reverse complement strand
ACGCGGAGCCCATGGTAACGGTCCCCTTACAGCCGTCAACACGAGATCCGCCCGCGAAATGCGCCCGCCGCTCGACCGCGCGCCGCTTCGCGGAGTCTCACGTGAACGTCCGAATCGCCCGCGCCCCTGCCGCCGCCGGCGAGAGAGCCGGCCGCCCTTACCCGGCCGGGGGGAGAGTGCCGCGGAGCCCCGCCGACCTCGCCACGGGGGAGGGCGAGCGATCGAGGGTGCGGGGGAGCACGAGCAGGAGCGCGCCGGCGGCGCCCGCGGCGAGCCCGAGCTCCCAAGGTCCGCCGGGGGCGGTCGTCTCCACGGAAGGCAGGATCATGAGGTAGAGATCGAGCCAGCGGCCGAGAAGGACGAGAAGAGCGACCTGGACCAGGAGCGCCGGATTCCGCTTCGCGTGGCGGGAAAGGAGCGCGAAGAAGGGGACGACCCAGTTCACGAAGAAGTTGAGCACGAAGAGCGGCGCCCAGGCGCCCCGAAGGCGCGCGACGAAGTAGGCCGTCTCCTCGGGGATGTTCGCGTACCAGATCAGCATGTACTGGCTGAACCAGATGTACATCCAGAAGGTGGAGAAGGCGAAGAGCAGCTTCCCAAGATCGTGGAGGTGGTCCGCCGTGAGAACGTCGCGGAAGGGGCCGCGCCGCTGGAGCCACACCGATAGGAGGATCATGACGGCCAGGGCCGACACGAACATCCCGGCGAAGTTGTAGACCGCGAAGATCGTGCTGGTCCACTCCGGCTCGAGCGCCATGATCCAGTCGAAGCTCGCCGCGCTGAAGGTGAGCGCGAAGACGACGAGGAAGAGCGCCGAGAGCCGGCCGGGGGGCGCGGCCGGACCGCGCGCCGCGAAGCCGGCCGCGGCGAGGGAGCGGCGCGCGAGGGCGCGGCCGATCCCGATCCAGAGCGCGAGGTAGAGGACGGAGCGGGCGAGGAAGAACGTCCGGTCGAGCCACAGGGCCTGGAATCCGGAGAGGGCATGGGCCTCCCCGGGCCCGCCGGCCAGCCAGGGGTAGATCCCGGGCCGGACGAGCAGGAGGGCGACCATGCCGGCGGCGCCGACGGGGAGCAGAGCGCTCATGGCGCACGGCACCGTCAGGAGGGCGCTCGCCCAGCGGGCGCCGCACGCGGAATGGAGGGCGAGGAAGAAGACCCCGCCGAGGCCGATCCCGAGGAGGAACTGGCTCGCGAGGAGCAGGTTCGCCCCGGTCCGCTGCGGAGCCACGAGGAGGCCCACCACCACGGCCACCGCGCCGAGGACGGCGAGGGCGAGGCCGAGCCTCGAGCGCGGCCCGGGAAGGAGGAGCGTGCCCCGCGCGTCCATCACCGCTCCTCCTGCTGGCCGGCTCCGCCGCTCCCGCCCTCCGCCGCCGGCGGCGCCTCTTCCTGCAGGCGCCGGACGTGGGCGATCGCCGCCCACCGATCGTCCGGGGCGAGCTGGGCGGCGTGGGAGGGCATGTTCCCCAACCCGAAGGTCAGCGCGTGGAACATCGCTCCGTCGCTCATCTCCCGCGCATGCCCCGCGAGGAGCGAGGCCGGCGGCGGGAAGCCGCGCCGCGGGACCGGCCCGTCGCCCTCGCCGCCCGGCCCGTGGCAGTGGCGGCAGAAGGCCGCGAAGACGGCCGCCCCGCGCTCCTCCACGGCGGGATCGGCGGCGGAGAGCGGGCTCGAGAGCTCTCGACCGGCCCGCTCGGCGCCGGCGGGAGTGGCGTCGAACGGGAGCGGGGGGCGGCCTCGCACGATCGTTCCGGGCGGAAGGGGGCGGAGCGTCGCCCCGTCGGCGAAGCTCGGATTCGCCTCGAACGCCGCGTAGGCCTCCGAGCGGGCCATGTCCGGCAGGAACTCGTAGTTGGGGCGGGAGAAGTCGCGGGCGCCCGCCCAGCCCAGGCCGAGGCCGAGGAGCAGGAGGAGGAGTAGCGCGGCGTTGAGGACCCGGAAGCTCATGGGATCGACCCGGGCGCGACCCGCTCCTTCACCTGCAGGGCCCGGTGCTCCCGGAGGAGCGCCTCGACCGCCCGCGGATCGAAGCCGGCGTCCGACTCCTCGAGCAGGAGCGCGAAGCGATCGTCCGTCACGCCCGGGACCGGGAGCCGGGCCCGGCGCCCCGGAAGGAGCCGGCGGCCCACGAAGAACACGAGCACGGTGCTCAAGCCGGCGAACAGCACCATCACCTCGAAGGTCACGGGGACGAAGGCGGGGAGCGAGTTCCACGGCTTGCCGCCGACGTCGATCGGCCAGTCGACGGCCGTCGTCCAGAATTCGAACCACACCTTGAACGCCGCGCCCAGGACGCCGAGCGCGAAGCAGATCCAGGGCAGGCGAGACGGCCGGAGCCCCATCGCCTCGTCCAGACCGTGCACCGCGTAGGGCACGTAGGCGTCCACGATCGCGAGCCCCCGCGCCCGGGCGGCCCGCGTCGCGCCGAGGAGGTCCTCCTCGCGCTCAAACACGCCCAGCAAGTACCGCCGGTTCGCGTTCGAGAGGTCGTTCGACCTTTGGCGTCGGTTCCTTCTCATGATGGAGCACGCCCTTGACCTCGGCGATCGCGATCACCGGGACGAGGCGGCAGAACAGCAGGAAACAGGTGAAGAACAGCCCGAAGCTGCCCACGAGCGTCGCGACCTCGATGAAGGTCGGGGCGTAGTTGCTCCAGCTCGAGGGCAGGTAGTCGCGGTGCAGGGAGGTGACGATGATCACGAAGCGCTCGAACCACATCCCCGCGTTCACGACGATCGAGATCAGGAAGACGGCGAACAGGTTGCTCCGCACGCGCCGCGACCAGAGGAGCTGAGGGATCACGACGTTGCAGCCGACCATCACCCCATAGGCCCAGCCGAACGGCCCCCGCGCCCGGTTCAGAAACGCGAACTGCTCGTAGGGGTTCCCGGAGTAGGCGGCGACGAAGAACTCCGTGGCGTAGGCGAGCCCCACCAAGCTGCCGGTCAGCAGCGTGAGCTTGCACATGACGTCCACGTGGTGCCGGGTGATGTAGTCCCCCAGCCCCATCGTCGCCCGGGCGACCAGCATGAGCGTCAGCACCATCGCCATCCCCGAGAAGATGGCGCCGGCGACGAAGTAGGGCGGGAAGATCGTCGCGTGCCAGCCGGGGATCACGGAGGTGGCGAAGTCCCAGCTCACGATCGTGTGCACGGAGATCACGAGCGGCGTGGCGAGACCGGCGAGCAGGAGGTAGACCGTCTCGTAGTGCATCCAGGTCCGGCTGGAGCCGTTCCAGCCGAGGCTCAGGAACGCCGCGACCCGCCGGCGGATCGCCGAGGTCGTCCGGTCGCGGATGGTGGCGAGGTCCGGGACCAGCCCCACGTACCAGAACACGAGCGAGATCGTGAAGTACGTGAGGATCGCAAAGAAGTCCCACACCAGCGGCGAGCGGAAGTTGATCCACAGGGACCCGCGCGCGTTGGGGTACGGCGCCATCCAGTAGGCGAGCCACGGCCTCCCCATGTGGATGACGGGGAAGAGGCCGGCGCACATCACCGCGAAGATCGTCATGGCCTCCGCGGCGCGGTTCACCGAGGTGCGCCAGCGCTGGCGCAGGAGGAAGAGGATGGCGGAGATAACCCCGTAGTTGCATAGCTCACGCCTCCGGGATGCGCGGATCCTGCGTTCCCTCGGGAGATCGCCGACGGATCCTCGTCCCGAACGTGGGCGCAGAAGGTCACCGCTGGTGATGTTCGCGAGCGGCGA
>JBFMCU010000005.1:0-2995 GCA_040754415.1 Planctomycetota bacterium | reverse complement strand
GCGCGATCCACCCGCTCGGGGACCTCGGGCGCCGCCTGCCCCCCTCGCCGCCGCGCCGCTTCGGCGCCGCCCCGGTCCCCGCCGTTCGGTCCGCCGGCGGCCGCCCCCGGCGCTGGGAAGGGGGCTTCGGGCGGCGGGGATTCTGATCGACTGGCCTCGAGACCCCCCACGGCGGGCGGAGGACACCGAAGGCCGGCGATCAGAAGATGATCACGACCATCCGCATGTCGGTCGACACGAGGGGGAACGCGCCGGTCGCGGCGAGCCGGACGGCGCCTTGCAGGTACCAGGTGCTGAAGAGCGGCGCGCCGGGGATCGCGAAGGCGGGATCCTCCCAGCCGCGGTCCCCCATTACGATCGAGGCGAAGAGCGTAAGGTCGGTGAAGCCCGCCCCGATGTCGAGGTCGACGAACCCGGGCAGGACCGACGGCGTGGGGCTCGCCGAAACGCAAAAGAGGACGAGGTCGCCCGGCGCGGCACCCGCGACGAGCGAGAGGCCGTCGCTACGGCTCACCCCGGGCTCCTGACCCTGCCACCACGTAACCCCCAGCCGGGGGCTCGCCGGGGGCACGACATCGATCGAGGAGGGACCGCCGCTCCCGGCCCCGTTCGTGGCGAAGAAGTCCACCGTCCCGAGCCGGTTCACGCGCGGGAATCGATAGCTCAGGAGCCCGTCGTTGCCGATCGCGATGTCCTCCGGACCGACGGCGACGCCGTCGACGGTCACCGTCGCGACGTCGACGAGGTTGCAGCCGAAGAGCGTGACCCACTGGACATCGGGATCGTAGGAGCTCACGGTGGCCGGGAAGCTCGCCGTCACGTAGGGCTCCAGGCAGTCGCAGAGGTCGCACGGCGCCCGGTCGAGGCACCCCGCCACCGCGACTCGGCCGGCCATGATCTCCGCCGTCCGCTCGTGGAAGTACGTGAGGATGTTGTTCATGCCGCCCGGGCACCCGTGGCAGTAGCTCATGATCGTGCCCTTCGTGCAGACCCCGCCCGCCGTGCACGGGCCGGCCGCGCACTCGTCCATCGGCGGGCAGTAGTCGTGGGTGTGCCAGGACCCGAAGTTGTGCCCGGTCTCGTGGGCGCACACGAAGAAGTCCCACGTGAACCACGTGGAAGTGGGGACGGGGAAGCTGACCTGGCCGTTGATGTTCCCGCTCACCGCGAACCCCCACCAGGGGTTGCACAGGACGTCGACCCACGCCACGCCGCCGCCGAGCCCGGCCCCGCTCATGAAGTGCCCGAGGTCGCCGTTCCCCGGGATGCTGCCCGCCCAGGCGTTGCGGAACTGGTCGAGCATCGCCCCCGAGCCGCCGCCCTGGGCGGTCCAGGGATCGTTCGGATCGTCGTACAGCCCGAGGTAGGGGAGCAGGACCCGGGCGTTCGCCGCCGACTCGAAGCGGATGCTGATCGCGCTCCACAGGGCGAGCGCGTAGTCCTGAGCGCTCTGCAGGTCGTTCCAGATCTGGAAGTACTCGTAATCGGTCTCCACCGCGATCTCCGCCTCCCGCAGGTACGTCGAGCGCTGGGCCTCGAAGCGGCCCGCCGGCGGCGGTCCGGCGCCGGCGGGATCGGAGAGCTCGTCCACCCCGCAGGTAAAGCGGACGTCCGTGCCGGCGAGGAGCGGATCCCTCTCGTGCACGAGCACGGCGTCGTACGGCCGCGCGGCGGGCGGGAGGTCGAGCGGATTCAGGTGGGCGATCGCCCCCCCGCGCTGGATCCAGCCGCGCGCCCCGGAGCGGGTGAAGGCGAGGAAGACGTCCGAGCCCTCCTCCCCGGCGACGACCCCCGACCAGGCGGAGAAACCATCCTCGAGCGCCGCGCGATCCCCCGCCGGGATCCCGTTCACGAAGAGCACGGAATCGGGCGTGGTGACCCGCACGCGAACGACATCGAGATCGACGACGTCGAATCCCTCCGCGGCGGGCACGGGAACCGCAACGAAGCGCACGAAGCGCGGTTCGGAGAGCTCCGCCAGGATGTCCGGATCGGGGACGAGGTGCAGGGAGCGCGCGCTGCGCGCGCCGACGGCCTGGTAGGGGAAGGGCAGCTCGACGCGGGCCGCGGCCCGGGCGGGCTCGCTCGGCGGGGGAGGGTCGAACGCGGCGCCGGCGGCAGGGACGAGGAAAAGGGGCAGGGGGAGGAGGAGGACCATGGGCGGGGGAGCGAGGAAGGGGGACGGCAGAGGTTCGGGAGAGGAGACGGAGGCGGGTCGGCGGCGGTTCCGCCCTCGTCCTCGGAAGCGTCCCCCCGTCCGGGCCCCGGGTCAACGCCGGCGGCGGGCTTCCTCGGCCTCTTCCGCCCGCCAGGCATGGAAGCGCCGGCAGCCGCAGGCGCGGCAGGGCGGCAGGAGCCGGGAGAGCGCGAGGTAGGCGACCTCGTAGGCCCGACCGTCGTGCAGGACCGGGGGCTCCCCGGCCCGGGGCCGGAAGCGGCGGCGGTCGGTGCCCACGAGCGTCTTCAGCCGCCCGTCGAGGGGCAGCCACTCGTAGTTCGAGCAGAAGAAGGGCGCCGTGCCGTCATCCCGCACGGCGCGCACGTCCGCTTCGAGCTCGGCCAGGGCGGGCTCGAGCGCCACGAGGGCCCGGAAATCGATCGCCTCGTCCATCGTCCGCGGCGGAGGTTCGCCGCGAGAAGGATGGGACGCGCCGCGGCGGGGGGCAAGGCCCGGGCGGGGTGGGGTGAGTGAGGGGCTTCGAACCCCCGACCTTCGGAACCACAATCCGACGCTCTAACCGACTGAGCTACACTCACCGTCCGCGGATCCGGGCTCCGGCGAGCCGGAGAGGATCGGGGGCTCCGCCGCGCTTGTCAAGCGCGCCGCGCGCCCGGGGCGCACGTCATAGGAGTGGTAGTCGGGGCAGGCGGCGAGGATGTCCGTCCCCGTGTGAGATTTGATCGGGCGGGCCGGGGGGATCATGCCACGTCCTTGGATTCGTTCAAGGACACGTTTTCGAGGGCCACGAGGAGCTTGGGGATGGCGGCGTGACCC
>JBFMCU010000004.1:0-59908 GCA_040754415.1 Planctomycetota bacterium | reverse complement strand
GGCAGAGGAGGACGAGCGCGCGCGCCTTGCCGCCGAAGCCGAAGCTCGCAGGCAGGCCGAAGAGGCCGCGCGTGCCGCAGCCGAGGCCGAGGCGAGACGCAAGGCAGAGGAGGACGAGCGCATGCGCCTTGCCGCCGAAGCCGAAGCTCGCAGGCAGGCCGAAGAGGCCGCGCGCGCCGCAGCCGAGGCCGAGGCGAGACGCAAGGCCGAAGAGGAAGAGCAATCACGCGTGGCCGCCGAAAACGGAGGCCGCGGCCAGTCGGAGGCGGATGCTGGACCGTGGCCACAGGCCGGTGATGGACGGCCTCCCGCGGCTGAGGAGGAGGTACAGCCCGCGAACGGAGAGGAGTCGACCGAGGAAGGAACCGAACCCACCGCTCAACGAGCGCCGCGCACGCGCGCGCCTCGCTACCGCGGGCCAGCGGGCGGACCGTCGGCGCCGAGGCAGCCACCCTCCACGGCGCGCACTGGGGCAGCGCGCACGGAACCTGTGGCTGGCCACAACCACGCCCTTCCGGTCGAACTGCGCGTCCTCTTCGAGCGCGGCGACTCGCTGCGCGTCACCCTTCTGCCAAGGCGTAGTCCCGGTCTGCCCGACGAGCTCACGGTGTGGGCTCCTTCGGGCACCGTTGATCTCGTCGCTCTCCAGGAAGACTGGTACCAAGATGTAGCTCCCCCGAATCTCGGCGCCCTGCTCCTCGAAGGAGTGCTCTGGAGGGACGAGGCCACCGGCCAGGAGTGGCTGCTCTCAGGTCGTGAGATCTTCGTCCTCACCGCTGGCACAGCACACCGCGGCTTGGTCTCGTACCCCCGGCTCGTGCTCGGACGGGAACACGCCGTGCTGTGCACAACGACGCGGCTCCCCGCAGTCGAGAGCGTGCTCCGCGAGGCCGGATGCGAAGGGTGGACGACACTGGATGAAAACGACGGTGCGCCGCACGGTTGGGCTCTCCTTCGCGATGTCTTGCCGCGGCGTCCCGTACCGTGGACGGACAACTCGGATATCCTGAATGCCCTCAGGCCATTGCCGCAGGTCGAGATCGCACTCGAGGGAGGAATCTGCCTCGGGTATGCCTCGTGGCTAGCGGAGCACCCGCCTTCAATCCGTGTCTACGGCGATCCCGACCACGCGGCCGCCGTTCAGATCGACGGACACACCGCGACCGCATCGGCCGACGGGCGCTACACCGCGCCGGGGTGGGACTCGGTAGGCCCTCATCAGGTCTGGCGCAACGGCGCAACCAGGACCTACTCCCTCGTGCGGCGCGAGCCGCCGTCGCAGTCGTGGGTCGCGTTCTCCTTCCCCACTCCTGGTGCTCGTGGCGGGCGAATCGCCATCTGCGGCCCTCTCGTCCGAGCGTTCACCGATCCGCAAGCCGACAGTGAGGAAGCGGCAACGTCCGAGGTCATTCAGATCCCCCCGACCAATCCTGTTCTCTTAGGCTCCGTGCCGGGGCAGGTGGTCGTGGTGCAACCGCGACTGGACATTCGCGGCGCGCAGTGCATCGTTTCGTCGCCATTCGCCCCCGTATGGGCGATTCCTGCCCAGCCACTCCATTGCGACAAGCACGAGAACCGCGTCCGCCTCGTCGGAGAGCCCTTGCCACCGGTCAAGGGTTCTGGAGAGGTCACGGCGAGGATCTCTCGGCCTTCGATCGTGCGGTGGTGCAGTGCGATTAGGGACGCCGGCCGGAAGGGTCTGGCTGTCGAACCTGCGGATCCTGCCGTGGCTGAGTTGTGGCGTCGCTATCGGCGGTACGCGCGTGACCTATGGAGGAGGCTCCGGTGAGTCTCGACCACCTCCTGCTGTGGCTGTCCGCGCGAGGTGCTGGCTCGTGGTCCCAATTCCGCGCTGCCGTGGAAGAGCTACACGTCCAGCGCCAACCGAACTCGGAAGATGATGCCGAGGCTGAACGCCCCGGATCAGATCTTCCCGTGTACCACGAGGTCCGTTTCACTTTGCAGCGCCTCGCGCACGTCGAGTTCCGGCCCGGGGATGCTGGTCACGCGTGGCGCGTTGTACCGCCCTCACTTGCTCTCATGCCGGGCCGTGGCGCGCGCGGCCTGCTTTGCGGCGCGCGATCTGTCGCACTCCTCGAACGATTGGGCGAGACGGCCGATCTCGACGTGTCGGATGTCGAGGGGATGCCCCAGCGAGTTGTGGTCCGCGGCGAGTCCGAGGCCGACCTCGCGGCGCGCGCGAGAGCCCTTGGACTCCACATCCAGGAGTCCGCGCCCGTTGCCATCCTATGTGCGGTACCCGGCGTGCGTGAGACGGCACTTTGGGCCACAGCAGAAGTGCCCGCAACACCGGGCTGGACCGTACACCGGTTTTCGCCCCTGGAGCTGCGGTGGACAGCTATCCAGCAAGACGAAGTCGGGCGCAGAGCCGCCGGACTCTTCCGGTTCGTCCTTAAGCACCAGCGCTTCTACTATCTCCGCTGGAGGGGGCGGACCTACCAGGTTCCCGTTCAAGTTGGAAAGTACGCGGTGATGGGAAGGCGCCAGGCCGCTCTTTCCTACGATGCCAACACGCAGATCTTCTCGGTCCCCGCTGTCTGCCGGCCACCGTTGCTGATCGAGCGAGCGTTGGTCCTGTGCTCGGGGATCTTGCCTCGCTTCGACCCAACGTCCTCGCGCGTCGAGTACATTGACGTGCCTCGTGACGTAGTGCGACTCGCTGCCCAGCTGCTCTGCCAGGAGGTGCGATGAGCAACCCGATCCGATTCTTTGAGAACCTGAGGGACATGTACCTCAGGTACTTGGATAGTCCTTTCGACATTCGGTACGACGACCTCGTGGCCGAGCGCAGGCAGCTCCTCGACCAGGATGGGCGCATCTACCGGCGCCCACTGATTGAACCGAACCCAGCCTACCGCTCGACCGGCCAGTCCTTCCCGCAGGTCGCCCAGGCGCTTCTGGGTACGTCCTGGCAGCCCAACGAGATAGCGGCGGCTAGCGCTTTCATCTCGCAGGGTCTCTTCCCGCCGAACTACACGCTGCACCAGCACCAGCGCGACGTCTTCGAAGCCGTGGTGGTCAACCAGAGGGATGCAGTCGTGACCACCGGCACCGGTTCAGGCAAGACCGAGTGTTTCTTGCTGCCGGTCGTGGCATCCATCATTCGCGAGTCGGCTGCATGGCCGGCTCCCGGACCACAGCCTCTCCAGTATGACTGGTGGAACCACTTCACGATGCGGGGCACGCAACGTCGATGGGCTCCTCGCGTGTCACAGCGGGCGCATGAACATCGCACGTCGGCGATCCGTGCGCTCATCCTTTATCCGCTGAACGCACTCGTCGAGGACCAGCTCGCGCGGCTTCGGGAAGCTCTTGATGGCGCCGGGGCCAGGGCGTGGCTGAATGCGAATCGACAGGGGAATCGGATCTACTGTGGCCGCTACACCGGCCGAACGCCGGTCTCCGGCGATCGAACCGCGTCGAACACCGGCCGCCTGCGCGACGAGCTCCGGAACATCGAGCAGAACGCCCAGGCCGTTGCGGGTACTGCGGCCGAGCGGTTCTTCCAGAGGGTGGACGGCGCAGAGATGTGGTCCCGTTGGGACATGCAAGATGCCCCGCCGGACATCCTGATTACCAACTATTCGATGTTGAACATCATGCTGATGCGGTCGATCGAGGCCACCATCTTCGATCAGACGCAGCAGTGGCTCGCGGGATCGCCTGACCGCGTCTTTCATCTCGTGGTCGACGAGCTGCACACGTATCGCGGAACGCCGGGTACGGAGGTCGCCTATCTTCTTCGAGCGCTCTTGGATCGTCTTGGACTTCCGCCAGGTTCAGACCAGCTCCGGATCATCTCGTCGAGCGCCTCACTCGAGAGCGGTACGGCCGGGCTCCAGTACCTGGAACAGTTCTTCGGGCGCGACCGGAACCGGTTTCAAGTGATCGGCGGACCTGCGTACGTCGTTCCGCCCAATCCGGGTGCGGGTGGCGCCTTGGCCCCGCACGCAGCGGCGTTCGCGCAGTTTGGGCAGGCGGCTCGCGCGGGTGGAGTTGCAGCTGTACCGCAAGCGACCGGCGCCCTTGAGGTTGCGGTTGGATCGCCGCCGACCGCCCCAGGCATCCCGTATCAGGAGTCGCTCGAGGCGACCGTTCTCTATGCACAGGCTCCTGACGCTCTCCGCCTCGCGTGCACAGCGGGGCAGCAGATCGTACCCCGAACGCCGGAGGAGCTTGCTCCGCTTCTCTTTCCGGGTGCCCCTGCGCAACAGGCTGAAGACGCCGTGGACGGGCTCCTGACCGCGCTCTCCAACGCGCGCAACTCAGCAGGATTGGCCCCGCTTCCGATGCGCGTCCATCTCATGCTCCGGAACCTTCAGGGCCTTTGGGTCTGCACGAATCCGGGGTGTATGCAGGCACCGGCGCGGAACGGACCTTGTCCAAGCGGCACGCTGCACTACGTGCCCACGCTGACCTGCCAGTGCGGGTCTCGTGTTCTCGAACTGCTCTACTGCGAAGCATGCGGCGAGGTTCTCGTCGGGGGCTACCGGAGCGAAACCGGGAACGCCAACGAGTGGTACCTGACACCGGACCACCCGAACCTGGAAGCCGCACCGGACCTCGCATCGCTCGACCGCGACTATGAACGCTTCGCAGTGTTCTGGCCGGTCACCGGGAACCTGACGCCGACCACAGCATCATGGAACCAGAAGACCGCCGGGACTCCGCCGGGCGCCCCCTCCGTTCCCCGTGCGTGGCGCCGGGCAACCCTCGACCCCGCGGACGGTAAGGTGGGGCTTGGCGCTTCTGCAGGCATACCTGGCTACCTCTACTACGTCCCGTCGATGCACGGGCCGAATCCACCAGCGGAGCCGTCCGGGCGTGAGGCGGATCCAGCGATCTGTCCCCGGTGCGACGCGGACTGGCGCGGGCGCGACGTCATAACCTCGCCGGTCAGGACGCAGCGCACCGGCTTTCAGAAGATCGCGCAGGTCCTCTCGGACGTCCTGCTGCGGGACTTGTCCCGCCCGCCGTTCTCCACTGCACGGAAGCTTGTCGTGTTCTCCGACAGCAGGCAGGACGCCGCGAAGTTGTCCGCGGGAATGCGCTTCTCGCATTACCGGGACGCGGCCCGCCAAGCCTTGGTGGATTCCGTCGCTCAGCAGGGTGCGGGGCCGCAGGCGTTTGCGGCTCAATGCCAGGGTCAGCCGCTGGCTCCACCGGCGGCGGCGGCAGCAGCAGCGTTCGCCAGCGCGCAGCCAACCGACGCAACCGCCATGGCGATGTCCTTCAACCCTGTGACAGCGTCGCTGCCGTGCGCAACCTATTCCGGGCTGACCAATCAACAGGCGGCACAGCAAATCCTGCAGCGAGCCGCAGCAGGGCCCTTCCGGCTGACGCAGATTGTCGCCGACGTTGCGATTCGGATGCTCGCAGTCGGCATGAACCCGGCGGGCTATTCGCAGAACGTGCTCTGGACGAATCCACAGGATCGCGATGGGAGCTGGCGGGACCTGTACCAGTGGCCGGCCGGCGCTCCTCCGATCCCGAAGCCCGCGGCTCAACTCACGCCGCAGCAGCAGGTGCACTTGAACCGTGTCCAAGACCGCTCCCAAGCGGAGCTGATGGACATCATCTTCGCCTCGGGCCGGCGGAGCATCGAATCACTCCTGCTCGCCCTTCCAACCGTCGATCGGATTGTCAACCCGCCGCCCTCGCAGCTCGTCCAGGAAGGAGCCGACGGCGCGATCTTCCTGTTCGGATCGAGGAAGCGCCTGTCCACGCATTCGTGTTCGTCGCTGAGCGCCCCTCCCGGATACGTGGCCGCGTACCTCGCAGCGGTCGCGCAGCAGAACGGAGCCAAACCGAACGCGTTCATCGCGGACGTGATCAGCTACCTCGTCGCGACGGGCAGCTTGAACACGGCGCACTACTACTTGAACGTTCCATCGCTATGCTTGCTCGGCCCTCCGCCGTCCTTCCACGAGTGCACCCAGTGCCGCCGATTGCACCTGAACCCCTCTGGCGGCTTGTGCGCCGACTGCATGTCGCCGCTCGGTCCCGCGCAACCGACGGCCGGCGCGCAGCTCGCGCCTGACTACTACTCGTACCTCGCAACGCAGGCCGGAACCTTCTTCCGGCTGAACTGTGAGGAGCTGACTGGGCAGACAAACAAGTCCGACGCCCGCAAGCGGCAGCGCCTCTTCCAGGACATCTGCCTCCCGCCGCCGCAGGAGAATCCGCTGGCCGATCCGGTCGACCTGCTGAGCGTGACTACAACCATGGAAGCAGGCGTCGACATCGGCACCCTCATCGCCGTCATGATGGCGAACATGCCGCCGATGCGGTTCAACTACCAGCAGCGCATCGGCCGAGCAGGGCGGCGAGGAGCCGGCGTATCTGTGGCCCTGACGTTGTGCCGCGGGCGCAGCCACGACGACTACTACTTCCAGCGACCGCAGAGGATTACTTCGGATCCGCCGCCGCAGCCGTACGTGGATGTCAGGCGCGAGAGCATCATCAGGCGAGTGCTCGCGAAGGAGATCCTGCGGCAGGCGTTCTCGTCTTTGAACTTGTTCGCGCCAGGAGGGGGGGAGAGCGTTCATGGCGAGTTCGGCACGGCCGCTGCGTGGAATCTGCCCCCCGCGCAGCCGCCAGCCGGCGCCCCGCCTGGTGCGACAACGTCGCAGCTCGTGGCTGGCTGGATCCAAGCGAACGCAACCGAAGTCGCGCGGGTAACCGACGTCCTGCTGGCCTACTGCGATCCCTCGCTTCAGGCACAACGCCCGGCCCTAATCAACTACTGCCTCCAGCAACTGGTCCCCCGGGTGAGCCAGGTCTCTGTCGATCCACTCTTCCCCCAGGATGCCCTCAGCGAACGCCTCGCGAACGCCGGCGTGCTGCCGATGTTCGGCTTCCCCACGCGGACGCGGTACCTGTTTCACGATCGCCCGACGCGGGCCTATCCATGGCCACCGGACGACACAGTGGATCGAGAGCTCGACATCGCGATTAGCCAGTTCGCTCCCGCCGCCGAAACGGTGAAGGACGGCGTCATCCACACCTCGATCGGCGTCGTCGACTACCGGCCCCAAGGCCAGCAGCCCGTCGAGTCGCCGAATCCGCTGGGACCATCGATTACCGTCGGAGTCTGCGCGGCCTGCCAAGCCGTCGACGGAACCCAGCCTCCAGCGGCGAGCTGTCCCGTGTGCGGAGCCACGCCGCAACAGACCCCTGGCTATCGGACCGTCGGCATCTCACAGCCGGCAGGGTTCCGAACGTGGTTCGGGCGCAGCCGTGACTTCGATGGGACTTTCGAATGGACCCCACGCGCTTCGCGCCCGAAGATGGGCGTCACGCTGCTTCCGCTGGCGCCGCGCGCGAACTTCGAGGTGTGGGCCGACCAAGAAACGGTCTACGTCATCAACGACAACGACGGGCGTCTGTTCGGTTTCGAGAAGCTCGCTCTGAGCGAGACCTGGGTGACCCGGGAGGCCCTGGCGAACGTCGGCGTGAACAATCCGACGATTGACGCTGGGGCCGGTGTCGACCAGCGGGCGCTGGGATCCGTGAAACGAACCGACGTGATGGTGCTCGGGATCCAGAACTGGCCTCCTGGAGTTCGCATGTCCCCGGCCGGTGATGCAGGTCTCGGGGTCCGCGCGGCGCTGTACTCGTTCGGGTTCCTTGCGCGACGCGCCGCCGCGGATCAACTCGATGTCCACGAGCGGGAGATCAAGGTTGGGCTCCGAGTGCTTCGGGACGCTGCGGGGGATGTCGTCGGCCAGATCTTCATCTCCGATAGCCTTGAGAACGGAGCGGGATACGCTTCGTTGCTCGGAACCCCAGCCCGTGCAGAGGCGTTGCTGCAGTACATGGTCGGCCAGTCGAGCCCGACGTTCTACGGCTTCCTCGTCGGCCAGCAACACGCAGGTCCCGGACTGAACGCCTGCACGACCTCGTGTCCAGACTGCCTGCGGGACTTCAGCAACCTTCCGTACCACAGCATCCTTGATTGGCGGCTCGGGCTCGATCTCGCACGGCTAGCTCTGGACGCGGCTGCGCCGATCGACTTCAGCGTCGCGTATTGGCAGGGTGTGGACGCCGCGGCGGCGGGCCCGTATTTCGCCGCGATGCCAGGGTGGCAGCCTGTGACGTTTGGCGGCTTGTGCGCGGCACGCCGGAACAACCGGGCGATGATCATCACGCACCCGCTGTGGAACTGTGATCTTCAGAACACGCCTGGGCATCCACAGCTGGCGGCTGCCTACGCGCAAGCCGTAGGGGCGGGGTGCCAGCGGGTGGACTTCAAGTCGGTCTTCGAGGTTCTGCGGAGGCCGTTCTGAGCGCTCCCATTCCGCCGCTCGTGCTGACGAGCATCTCGGCCGTGAGCCCGAGCCTTGCCGAGGTACTCCGGCTGTGCCCGCTGCGCGGTGGCCTTTCGAGAGCGGAGGGGGCAGGCCGGTTCGTGCTCGGCCAGCCGAAGGCATGGCTGGGCACGGCGTACCACGCGGTCCTCGAGGGCGCTGCAGGCGGTGGCGCTGCAGCCGCGCACGAAGCGGCGTGGCTCGCCGCGATCAACGAGCAGCATGACCGCGCGCGACAGCACCCGCTCGACCAGAGGTTCGGACAGCCGGAACGATGGCCCGGCTACCACCTGATCCGGGCCATGGCGCTTCTGCGGGCTCAGGAGGTCGGCGGCCCTTCATCGAGCACAGGCCGTCCGGGGGCTGCGGAAGGCGGGAGAGCCTCTCGCGAGCAGTGGCTCTCCGGCGCGGGCGGGCGGCTTGTCGGCAGGCCAGACCTTGTTCGCGGCAACGCCGTGATCGACTACAAGACGGGCGACATTCACGAGCAGGGCGACAGCGCCGCCGCGAAGGCGTCATACGTCCGCCAGCTCCAGATCTATGCGTTCCTCGTGAAGGAGCGCACGGGAAGATGGCCAGCCCGCGGCGTGCTTCTTCCCATGGAGGGCCCGCCACTGGAGGTCGAGCTGGAGCCGCTCGCGTGCGAGCGCGCCGCAGCTGAAGCCGTGAGTCTGTTGGACCAGTACAACCGGGAGATCGAGGCTGGAGTTGCCCCGACCCGCCTCGCAAGCCCTTCGACAGACGCCTGCATGTGGTGCCCGTACCAGGTCCTGTGCCCGGCGTTCTGGGCAGCAGCCGCCGAGTCGTGGAGCGACCAGCTTGGTGCGGCGGCCATCGGCGGCTCCGCGCCGGCCGCGCCGAAGCCGATCCACGGTGGCGCCGCACTCGCCCTGTCCCTCAGGGCGGACGAGGGGACCGGACCACGCGGCGAAGTTGGGCTCGCGCCTCTCAACCCCGGGGTCCACCCGTCCCTCGCACAGGTCAAGGCTGGTACCCGCGTGCGGGTGAGTGGGCTCGCACGACGTGCGGACGGCACTGTCGTCCCCTCGCTCCGCACGGTGGTCGCGAGGTTGGAGGATCTTCCGGGCGTGGTAGTCGCAGGCACGGCCATCCCCAACGAGAGGGGCGCTGGGCCTGCCCAACAACAGCATGCAGCGGACGGCGCTTCGCGCCGCCGCTGATGCTGGGCGTCGGACGACAGCGACAATCATCCGAGGAGGTAACGGTGCGCGTGTTCATCACGGGCGTTGCTTGCGTCGGCAAGACCACCATCGGCAGGAGATCGGCCGCCCTCATGGGCCTTGCCTTCTTCGATCTCGACCAGGAGGTCGAGAACTTCTTCGGCACGAGTATCGAGCGGCTGCAGGGGCGGTTCCTGACCTCCCACTCCTACCGCAACGAGGCGGCCAAGGCCCTGCTCCACCTCCTGGCACGCCCGGAAAGCCACGATAGCGTGATCGCCCTGCCTCCAAGTGGTCTGATGGGAGGGTACCTGCGCGCAGTCAAGAGGTCCTCCGGCTTGGTCGTGGCGCTCTGGGATGAACCCCAGAACATCCTCGAACGCATCACCTTCTACGACAGCGACTCTCGTCCGATCGAGCGACGGTTGACTCCGGAAGAGAAGCGGCTGTACCTCGGAGAGATCAAGAAGGACATGACCTACTTCGGCAAGACATACGCGCGCGCCCACCTGCGCATCGACATCGCAGGTCTGGGCGTGGAGGCGGCCGCCCGCAAAGTCAAGGAGACCGTCGAGCTGTATGCGGCGAGGGCGGCGGATCCACTGGAACGAGAAGCGTCCGAACAACGGCTTCCAGCGAACCGCGCTGCGCGCCGCCGTTGATCCTGAGCGCTGGGACCAACCCCCCCCGCTCACCTTCCATACTGCGCCAGCCGCGACCGCGACGCGCGCGTGTGCAGGTACACCCCGCGCTCGTCGCTCGCGCGCAAGATGCCCTGGTGTAGCCAGGTGCTGATCGTCCCGGGGGGGACGCCGCGCTCCAGGAGCTCCTGGCGGCGGACCTTGGGCTGGCGGGCGGTTCGGGAGCGCGGGGGAGAGCTGGCGCCTTGCTCCGGGGCGCTCGGGGCGGCGGGGGGGCGCGAGCGGCGGCCGGCGCGCCGAGCGCCCGGACGGGGGCGCGACGGGGACGGCGGGTCCTCCTCCAGCTCGATCCCGAAGACGCTCGCGAGGTCGCCGTCGACCGTGGGCGTGCCCGCGGGACCCTTCGTCCTCCGGCCCGGCCGGGCGGCGCCGTCCACGAGATCGGCGGGGTCGACGCCGCGGAGCGCGAAGAGCAGCTCGGGGCGGGCGTCGAGGCGGGCGCCCACGCCGTAGAGCACCGCCGCCAGGTGCTTGCAGAGCCCGGCCCAGTCGGGGCAGGAGCAGGCCATGCGGACGTGCTCCAGGTCGGGCAGCAGGCCGTCCCGCTCCGCGGTCATGGCGGCCATGACCTCCGCGGCGATGCGGCCCTCGAGGAGCTCGATCAGGGAGCCGATGCTCCCGGCGCAGCGGCGACGCACCCGCTTCCAGACCGCCGGCCGGCAGGGCGCGATCTCGATCCGCTGCTCGTAGAGGTCCGAGCCCATGACCTGGGACCGGATCTCGCCGGGACGGATCTCGAGGTGCAGGACGGAGCCGTTGCGCACGTAGGTGCGCCCGCGCGGGAGGCGGTTCGCGTAGTCGCTGAAGCCCTCGATGTGGTCGCACCAGGCGCGGCCCCAGGGCGTGGTCGCGATCTCTCGCCCAGCGATGAGGACCGGATCGAAGGGCTCTCCGCGCTGGCGGGCCCGGGCGGCCAACTGCGCGGCCTGGCGCCGACGTTGGGCGACCGGGACGTAGGGACGGAAGGAGAAGGCGTCCCAGTTGTAGTAGCTGCTCCTTCGTCCGGCCACGGTTCCTTTGCTCCTCGCTCCTCAGATCTCCGCCCGCCGCACGTCGAGCGCGACGAGCTTCAAGAGCTCCTCGCTCTCCATCTCCGTCAGCGCGGCCTCGGCGCTCCCGTCGAAGAGCTCCTCGGCCAGGCGGCGCTTGCGCTCCAGCATGGCGTCGATCTCCTCCTCGATCGTGCCCCGGCAGGTGAAGGCGTGGATGAGCACGTTCTTGTGCTGGCCGATGCGGTAGGCGCGGTCCGAGGCCTGGGTCTCCACCGCCGGGTTCCACCAGCGGTCGAAGTGGATCACATGGTTCGCCGCAGTGAGTGTCAAGCCCGTGCCTCCCGCTTTCAGGGAGAGCACGAAGAAGGGCGCGCCCCCGTCGGCCTGGAACTCCTCGACCAGTTGCGTGCGCCGCTTCACCGGCGTGCCCCCGTGCAGGACCAGCCCCGGCCGGCCGAAGAGCCCCGCCAGGTAGTCGGCCAGGGGTCCGGTGAGCTCGCGGAACTGGGTGAAGACGAGGCACTTCTCCTGGCGCGCGGCGATCGTCTCGCAGAGCTCGGCGAGCCGCGCGAACTTGCCGCTGTCCTCGGGCGCGTACCGGCCGTCGCCCGTCCACTGCGAGGGGTGGTTGCAGATCTGCTTGAAGCGCAGGAGCGCCGCCAGCACGACGCCCCGGCGCGCGATTCCCTCCGCCCCCTCGAGCGCTTCGGCGAGATCGCGCACGGCCTCCTCGTAGAACGCGACCTGGACCCGGGAGAGGCCGCAGTGCACCGTCAGCTCGGTCTTGTCGGGCAGGTCGCGGACGATGGCGCGGTCCGACTTCATCCGCCGCAGGATGTACGGCCGCAGGAGCCGCCGCAGGGGGCCGTAGCCCGGCCCGCCCTCGGCGCCGAGCCGGCGCGCGAAGGCGGTGAACTCCCGCGCGGAACCGAGCAGGCCCGGGCACAGGAAGTCGAAGAGCGACCACGCCTCGCCCAGGCGGTTCTCGACCGGCGTGCCGGTCAGGGCGAAGCGCATGCGGCTCGCGAGGGACTTCACCGCCCGCGCCTGCCGCGTGGAGGGGTTCTTGATAGCCTGCGCCTCGTCGATCACGACCAGGCCCCACGGACGCTCGGCAAGCCACCTGGTGCGCGCGAGCGTGCCGTAGGTCGTGAGCACGACGTCGACCTCCGCCAGCTCGCCCGCCCCGAGCTCCGCCAGGGCGGCGGGCGAGAGCTCCGAGCGGTGCGCCACGGCGACGCGCAGGGAGGGCCCGAAGCGCGCCAGCTCGGCCTGCCAGTTGCCCAGCACGGAGGCCGGGACCACGATCAGGTGCGGGCCGGGCTTCCCCTCGCCCTCGCCCTCCCGCTGGAGGAGGAGCAGGAGCGCGATGATCTGGATCGTCTTGCCGAGCCCCATGTCGTCGGCCAGGCAACCGCCCAGCCCGAGCCGCGCGAGGAGGAGCAGCCAGGCGACGCCCTCCCGCTGGTAGGGGCGCAGGGTGCCGTGGAACGCGGGGCCGGGATCGCAGGCGGGGGCCGTGGCGGGGCTCCGCAGCGCGGCCAGGAGCTCGGCGAGCCACGGACCCGCCTCGACCTCCCTCCACACGGCGGCGCGCTCGGCCGCCTCGGCTGCGCTCTCCCCGCGGCCGAGCGGCGCGGCGCCGGCGAGCAACCGCATGCCCTCCGCGAAGCTCAAGCCGTCCTCGCCCGCCTGCGCGGCCACCGCCTCGAAGAGCTCGACGGCCTCGCGCAGGCGCTCGGGATCCACCTCGACCCACTGGCCGCGGATGAGCCGCAGGCCGCGCGCGCCCTCGAGCACCGCGCGCCGTTCTTCCGCCGAGAGCGGCTGGCCCTCCAGGCACAGGGAGGCGTCGAAGCTCAGCAGGGCGGCGGCGCCGAACCCCGCGGGCTCCTCCGCGCCGACCCGCGCGCCGGCCTGCACGCGGCTTGGGCGCCGGCCCTTCCACCAGTCGGGGACGCGCACGACGACGCCGGCGGCCTCGCAGTCGGGGATCGCGAGCAGGAACGCGTAGGCCTCCTCGGCCGTCCAGGCGAGCGGCTGGTAGAGCGCCCCCGAGTCCACGAGGGCCTTCACCAGGGGGGAGCGTTGCGTGGCCGCGTGGACGGGCCGCAGGAGGCGCAGGAGCTGGTCCTTGTCCGCGCGCGGGTCGGCGAGCGCCGTGCCGAGGGGCACGTGCCGCACGCGGCCCGACTCGCCCACGCCGGTCGCGAACGTGGCCAGGAAGGCGAAGGGCGTGCGGGCGTTCTTCTTCTGCTCGGCGAGGTGGAACGTCACCCGGCCGACCGCGTGCCAGGCGGGGTTCCGGATCTGCAGGTACTCGTGGACGGTGCCCGGGAAGTCGGCGAGCTCGGCCCGCACCACCGCGTCCATCGCGCGCCACGCGCCGGTCAGGGCCTCGGCGCTCGCGTACTCCGCGCCGACGAGCGGGGGCAGGGCGTCCAAGAGGGCCGAGAGGTCTTCCGCCGGCGGCTCCAGCGGCTCGCGGCCGGCTTCGTCGCCCAGCCCCCGCAGAGCGTTCAGGTAGCGCCGGGCGAGGTCGCGGCCGAACGCGAGGGAGGGGCCGAGCGCGGCCTGCAACTCCTCCGAGGCGAGGTGCAGGAGCCCCGCGCCGAGTCCGGCCCGGAAGGCGCGCTCGATGGCCGCGGCGCGCGGGCGCGGCAGGCGTTCCTCGACCGGGAGGGCCGCGGACGCCTCGAGCCGCAAATCGCCCCGCGGCGAGAAAGCGAGGCCGATGGGCGCGGTCTCGTCGGGGGCTCGGAGGTCCGGGGTGCGCGGCATGCGGTGGCTCGCGGCGGCGGAGAGGATAGCGGAGGGAGGGCGGACCACGAAGGGGCGCGAGAGCGGCTGGTGGCCCGCCTCGAGCGGGGATTCCGGCGCGGAACGGAGGGGGCGATCCCGGGTCCGCGGGGCAGCCCCCGCGACGTGGACTCGTGCCACGCGGCCGGAGTTGTGATACAAGAGGTCAGCCGAAAGGGAGTCGCGCCGGCCGGAGATCCACGGACTCAGAGCACATGCCCTACGTCTCGTTCCACGAGTACTTCCCCGAGCTCGCCCGGCGAGAGACCCGCACGGTGACTCTCATGGGTTCGTCATCGTTCGAGCTGCCCCCGGGGAAGTACGCGCTCGTCGAGCTGTACTGCGACGAGCGCCGGTGCGACTGCCGGCGGGTGTTCCTCTACGTCGTCACTTCTCGCATAGACTCCCCGGAGGCCGTCGTCGCCTATGGGTGAGAGCCGGTCGAGTTCTACGCGAAGTGGGCGGGCGAGGACGATCCGGAGCTCCTTCACCAGCGGACGGCGCTGCGCGCCGCTGCTGATGCCGGGCGTTGGGAAGACCACTAAGGTCACCGTGCTCACATGAAGCGCAGGCGGATCACGGTACTGGAAGATCTAGTCCGTAAGGCCATCGGGCTTGGCGCCGAGATCGTTGAGGTGGAGTACCGCGACGGATTCGAGGAGGTCGTGGCCTACAGGGGCGTCTTGGGGCGCCAGCTCGCTCGCCTTCGGGCTGGCAGTGCGGATGCAGCGGCACTGGGGCGCGACCTCTACGCCTGGAAGGTCCGACCGCGCAGAATCAGCGTCGGGGGGGAGGACTGGCTCGTGCGGACGGAAGTCTGGGACTCCTTTGGCGAGGACGCGTTCCGCATCACCCCGGAACGGCGCAGCCAGCCCTTGCGACGGACGATCCCACAGAAGGGACGTCGTCGTATCGAAGAAGGCCGGTCGCGGGGGACGTCGCGCCAGTGAACGGCAAGCGGTGAGCCCGAGGAGGGTAGAGCAAGGTCATGGCAAGACTCGGAACCTCGAAGCGGCCCGCCATCGTGCGGGTTCGAACGCAGTCCCGCGCCGAGGAGATCCTCGGGTTCTGCGAGCGCCGGGGCTGGAAGGTCATCGTTGGGGTGGAGCCCGACAAGGAGGAAGACGTCTCCGACGTCGAACGACTGATGCAGCCTCCCGTGCCCGCGAAGCTGGCGCCGACCACGGGCCGCAACGATCCCTGCCCCTGTGGCAGCGGACGGAAGTACAAGAAGTGCTGTGGGGTGTGAGCCGCATCGGGTCGCTGGGCTGACCTGCGGATGCGGCGGCCGGATTCCGGTCGCCGCGGATCGGACGCCAGCGAGATCCTCCGCGAGCCGGAAGGCCCCCTACGGCCGCGCCTCGCCAGAATCCGCTCCCATCGCCGCCGGCCGCGCGCAGCGGCTCGCGACCTCCACGTGCCGCCCGCCCTCGGAGGACTCGAGGAGCGCGTGCATGACGTCGAGGACGTGGTAGGCGAGCTCGCCGCTCGCGCGGGGCTCGCCGCCCGTCCGCAGGGTGCGGGCGAGGTCGGCAAGGCCGAGGCCGCGGGCGTTGTCGAGGGGGCCGCCGGTCGCCGGGACCTCGGTCCACTCGCGGTCGGCGGCGCGGCGCAGGCGCACGGGACCGCCGAAGGCGTTCGGGTCGGGGACGGAGAGGCTCCCCGCCTCGCCGTGGACCTCGATCGGCGGGAGGCTCGCGTGCCACACGTCGAAGCTCATCACGAGGGAGGCGACGGCGCCGGAGACGAAGTCGAGGACGCCGGCGACGTGGGTCGGCGTCTCCACGCGGATCGTCTGGCCGCGCTTCGGCTCGCTCGCGATCGTGCGCGCGGGAAAGGTGATCCGCGCCGAGGCGCAGGCGCGGCGGACGGGGCCGAGCAGGTTCACGAGCGCCGTGAGGTAGTAGGGGCCCATGTCGAAGAGCGGGCCGCCCCCCTCCTCGTAGTAGAAGGCCGGATCGGGGTGCCAGCCCTCGTGGCCGTGGCAGACCATGAACGCCGTGGCGGCGACCGGAACGCCGATGGCTCCCTCGTCCACGAGGCGGCGGCAGGTCTGATGGCTGCCCCCGAGGAAGGTGTCGGGGGCCCCGCCCACGCGCAGCCCACGCTCGCGGGCGAGGTCGAGGAGCTCGCGGCCCTCCTCGCGGCGGATCGCAAGCGGCTTCTCGTTGTACACGGACTTGCCGGCAAGGAGCACCGCCCGGGCGACTGCGGCGTGAGCGCAGGGGACGGTCAGGTTCAGGATCACCTCGACCTCGGGATCGGCGAGGAGCTCCTCCGGCGAGCACGCCCGCGGCACGCCATGGGCCGCGGCCGCGGCCCGCGCGCGCTCCGGCACGAGGTCGGCGCAGGCAACCACCGCGAGCTCCGGGAGGCGCTTCGCGTTTGCGAGATAGATCCCGCTGATGTTGCCGCAGCCGACGAGGCCGACGCGGACGGGCGGCTCGACCGCGCTCATCGGCAGGCCCACAGGAGGGAGCGCTGGACGATCTCGCGGGCCTCGGGGACATCGAAATCCCGGACGGTGTGCCCGAAGGAGGCGTAGGCGACGCGCCCCGTGCCCCACTTCCGCGTCCAGACCGCGGGCATGACCGTTCCGTCGGCGAAGGTCGTCGTGGCGAGCACGCGGTTCGCGGGGTCGACGTGCAGGTAGTACTGCTCGGAATCGGGGATGGCGAAGTCCTCCACCCCGCTCGTGATCGGGTGGAGGTGATCCACGACGTTCACCTCGTAGCTCGGCTGGATGCCGCCGGGGTGGGCCACGAACTGCCCGCCGGTCATCCACTGGTAGCGCGTGCGGGTGCGGAAGGAGTCGCCCATCGTGCCGTGCCAGCCGGCGAGGCCGGTCCCCGCGGCCACCGCGTCGCACAGGCCGTTCTCCTCCTCGTCGGTGAGCTCCCCCATCGTCCAGACCGGCACGACGAGGTCGGTCGCCGCGAGCCGCGCGCGGTCGGCGAGGACCGCGAGGGTCTCCGCCCGCTCCACCTCGAATCCCTGCCCGGCGAGCCACCCCGCGAAGAGCTCGGTGCTCTCCCGCGGCGTGTGACCGTCCCAGCCGCCCCAGACGAACAGCGCCCGCTTCATCGCCCCATTCTCGTCGGCGACGGGCGTCCCGTACAATCCCGGCATGGCCCCGGACGCTGGAAGGGACGCCGAACTGATCGCCGCCGGCTGGAAGAAGAAGACAACGTATGACGAGCCGCGGCTTTCGGAGATTGCCGCGGCCTATCGAGAGCTCGGCTTCGAGGTGCGCCTCGAGCCCTTCGCCCCCGCCGGGGCGCCGGACTGCACGGAGTGCATGGCGGTCTCTCCCGAACGCTTCCGTACGATTTGGATCCGGCGCCCGCCGGCCCGGTAGTCCTCCCCCTCGCCGCGGGACTCTCGCCCCGCCATCGGCTATCATCCGCGCCCCGTTGACCCGCTGCGCAAGGAGGCAGATGCCGTGGATCTGGGACTGAGAGGCAAGGGAGCGATCGTCACCGGCGGGAGCCTGGGCATCGGCCAGGCGATCGCCCTGGAGCTCGCCCGCGAAGGCTGTCACGTCGCCATCAACTACCGCCGCCACGACACCGAAGCGAAGGAGGTCGTGCGGCAGATGACGGAGCTGGGCGTCCGGGGCCTCGCCGTGCAGGCGGACGTCGCGAGCTACTCCGACGCCGCGCGGATGGCGGCGCGGGTCGTCGAGGAGTTCGGGCGCCTCGACATCCTCGTCTGCAACGCCGGCATCACCTGGGACGGCATGATCGCCAAGATGAGCGAGGAGCAGTTCGATCGCGTCATCAGCGTCAACCTGAAGGGCTACTTCAACTACAACAAGGTGGCCGCCGTCCACTTCATGGAGCACCGCTACGGCAAGATCGTCAACGTGTCCTCGATCAACGGGATGCGCGGCAAGGCGGGCCAGGCGAACTACGCGGCGTCCAAGGGCGGGGAGATCGCGATGTCGAAGTCCCTCGCCAAGGAACTGGGGCGCTACAACGTGAACGTGAACGTAATCGCGCCGGGCATGGTGCTCACCGACATGATGGCGGAGGTCCCGGCCGAGTTCCGGAACAAGGCGATGGCGGAGACGGTAGTCGGCCGCTTCGCCACCCCCGAGGACGTGGCGCATCTCGTCGCGTTCCTGTGCTCCGATCTGTCCCGGCACATCACGGGCGAGGTCATCAAAATCGACGGCGGGCAGTACATCTAGCCCCCGCGCGGAGGATCCCCATGTCCCGAGTCCCCCAATCCCGCGTCGGCGTCATCGGCGCCGGGCACGGCGTCTTCGGCCGGCGCAGCGACGCCACGGTCCAGGAGCTCGCCTTCGAAGCCTTCCGGGCCGCCATGCAGGATTCCGGCATCGAGCGCGGCGTCCTCGACGCCTCGGTGATCGCCGCGGTCCCCGAGTACCACAAGCAGCGCTCGGTCGCGGGCGTCGTGCAGGAATACCTCAACCTGAACCCCCGGCCCACGTGGCTCACGGAGGTCGCCTGCGCCTCGGGCAGCGCCGCCATCCGCACGGCGTGGATGGCGATCCAGAGCGGGCTGCACGAGGTCGTCGCGGTCATCGGCTGCCAGAAGATGACCGAGATGGAGACGGCGGAGATCCTGGCCCTCATGGGGCGGGTCGGCGAGGTGCAGTGGGAGTCGGTCTTCGGCACGACCTTCCCCGGCTACTACGCGATGTTCGCCCAGCGCCACATGCACGAGTTCGGCACCACGCACGAGCAGATGATCGCGGTGGCGGAGAAGAACCACTACTACGGCGCCCGCAACCCGAACGCTCTCTTCCAGAAGGAGATCTCGCGCGAAAAGGCTCTCGCCTCGGAGCCCGTCTCCTCGCCCTTCTGCGTCTACGACTGCTGCGCCAACGCCGACGGCGCGGCGTGCCTGATCCTCGCGAGCGAGGACCGCGCCCGCGACCTCGTTCCTGCCGAGAAGATCGTCTGGCTCGACGGCGTCGGCTGCGCCACCGCGAGCATGTCGGTGCTGCGCCGCCCCGACCTCGTCGGGCTGCCCTCCGCCCGGGAAGCGGCCCGCCAGGCCTACGCGCAGGCCGGGGTCACGGCGCAGGACGTCCAGGTCGCCGAGGTCCACGACTGCTTCACGATCGCCGAGATCATGGCCTACGAGGACCTCGGCTTCTGCGCGAAGGGCCAGGGAGGCCGCTTCATCGAAGACCGATGCTCCTACATCGGCGGGCCGGTGGCGGTGAACGTCGACGGCGGCCTGAAGGCCAAGGGCCACCCGATCGGCGCGACCGGCGTGTCGATGGCCTACGAGATCGTGCACCAGCTCCGCGGCGAGTGCGGCGAGCGCCAGGTGCCCGGCGCCCGCGTCGGCCTCACCCACAACGTCGGCGGCATCGGCCAGTACACCTTCGTCCACGTCTTCCGGAAGGATTGAGCGATGTTCTCCTGGTTCGGCAAGAAGAGCTTCGTCCCCTACACCAAGGTCGCCGACTTCGCCGTGCACCTGAAGGACGGCAGGATCATGGGCTCGGTCTGCAAGAGCTGCGGCTACCGGACCTTTCCGCCCCGGGCCGACTGCCCGGAGTGCATGAGCGGCGACTTCGCGTTCACCGAGTACGACGGGAAGGGCGAGGTCTACACCTTCACGCGGACCACGGCGGCCCCCACCGGCTTCGAGGACGTCGCGCCCTACACGGTGGTCGTCGTCGAGCTCGCCCCGGGCGGGCGCCTCGTCGGATGGCTCGGCGAGACGCTCGATCACGCCACGGTGCGGATCGGCGATCCCGTGCAGGTCGTCCCCCGCATCTGGGGCGAGGGCGAGGAGATCAAGCTGTACTTCACGGTCGAGGCGCCCGGCACGACCTGGCACCGCTCGCCGGCGCCGCATCTCGGGTAGGAACGCCATGTCCAGATCGACGATCGCGCTCGTTCTGTCGTCCCTTCTGCTCGCCGCCGGCTCGGTTGTGGGCTCCGCCTCCTGCGCCGGCGCCGGGGAGTCCGCGCCGGCCGTCACTGCCGCCCCCGCGCCGGATCACCGCCTCGACTGGTGGCGGGAGGCGCGGTTCGGGATGTTCCTCCACTGGGGGCTCTATGCGATCCCCGCCGGGCGCTGGGGGGAGGACACCGGGCACGCGGAGTGGATCCGCACGACGGCCCACATCCCCCGGGCACGCTACGAGGAGCTCCTCGCCGAGTTCGATCCCGTCCGCTACGACCCCGACGCGTGGGTGCGGATGGCGAAGGACGCGGGGATGAAGTACATCGTCATCACGAGCAAGCACCACGACGGCTTCGGCCTGTTCGACTCGGCCCAGACGGATTGGGACGTCATGTCGACGCCGTGGGGCAAGGACCTGCTCGCGCCGCTCGCGGAGGCCTGCCGGCGGCACGGGCTTCGGATCTGCTGGTACCACTCGATCATGGACTGGCACCACCCCGACTACCTCCCGCGGCGCGACTGGGAGGACTGGAGCGCGGAGGGAGCGAACTTCGACCGCTTCGTCGCCTACCTGCACGCCCAGGTGACCGAGCTCCTGACGAACTACGGCGACATCGGCGTCCTGTGGTTCGACGGCGAGTGGGAGAGCACATGGAACCACGGGTACGGCCAGCCGCTCTACGACCTCTGCCGGAAGCTCCAGCCGAACGTGATCGTCAACAACCGCGTCGACGTCGGCCGCGGCGGCATGGCCGGCATGAGCGACGCGGGCTACGCCGGCGACTTCGGCACCCCCGAGCAGGAGATCCCCGCGACCGGCATCCCCGGCGTCGACTGGGAGACCTGCATGACGATGAACGACCACTGGGGGTACAACGCCGCCGACACGCACTGGAAGTCGACGGAAGAGCTCATCCGCATGCTGATCGACATCGCCTCGAAGGGGGGCAACTTCCTGCTGAACGTCGGCCCGCGCGCGGACGGGACCTTCCCCCCCGAGGCGGTCGAGCGCCTCGCGGGGATGGGCGAGTGGATGGACGTCCACGGCGAGGCGATCCACGGGACCCAGGCCGGGCTCTTCGAGTCGCTCCCGTGGGGGCGATCGACGACGCGCGCCGGCGCGGACGGCACCACGATCTACCTCTTCGTCTTCGACTGGCCGGCCGGCGACGTCCTCGCGGTGCCCGGCCTCGGCACGGCGCCGGAGCGGGCGCGGATCCTCGCCCCCGGCGACGACCCGCGGGTCGATTCCCGGCCGATCGAGGGCGGCCTCGAGGTCCGGCTCGATCCCCGCCGGCGCGATCTGATCGCCACGGTCGTGGCCCTCGAGTACGAGGGGACCCCGGTCGTCTACCGCACGCCGCGGATCGAGGCGGCGGCGGAGCTCTTCGTGCGCCCGCTCACCGTCACCCTCGGACCGGAGACGGCGGGAGTGGAGCTGCGGTTCACCATCGACGGGAGCGCTCCGGAGATCTCCTCGCGGCTCTACACCGGTCCCCTGACGCTCGTCGACTCGGCGCGGCTCGCCGTCCGCGCCTTCCACCGCGGGCGGCCGGTCAGCGCAGTCGTCGCGCGGGAGTTCACGCGCGCCACCCCGCGCCCGGCCGCTTCCGACGTGGAGGGCCGGGAGCACGGGCTCCACCTCGCCGCCTGGCAGGGCACCTACGGCGCTCTTCCCGCGCTCGGCGAGCGGCCGCCGGATCGGACGGCGGAGGTGGCGTCGCTCGACCTCGGGCCGCCCGTCGAGCACGAGGTCCGGGCGTACACGGGCTTCCTGCGCGTCGCGGCCGACGACGCTTACGTCTTCCACCTGACCTCCGACGACGGCGCGCGCCTCTTCGTGGACGGCGAGCTCGTCGTCGACAACGATGGCCTGCACGGGCCCTTGACCCGGACCGGCGCCGCGCCGCTCGCCGCCGGTTGGCACCGCCTCCGCGTCGAGTGGTTCAACAAGACCGGCGGGGCGGTCCTCGACCTCCAGGTCGGACCCGCCGGCGCGCCGCCGGCCCCGATCGCCGCCGCGGACCTTGCGCGGCGCTGAGCGATGCTGGCCGTCGCCGTTCTCGCCGTTTCCGGGGGCCTGATCGGCGTTCCGGCCGACGATCCGGTCCAGGGCCCGGTCGATTTCGCCCGCCAGGAGCTGGCGCGCGCCGCGGCGAGCGCGATCGCCGACCATCCCGGTGGAGTCGACTTCCGCGTCGCGGATCCGGGCGAGGCGTCCCCCGACGGCCGGCCCCTCGGGCCGGAGGGATTCGCGATCGCCGCCGGCGGCGCGCCGGGCGATCTCGTCGTCACCGGCGGCGACGAGCGCGGGGCGATGTACGGCGGGCTGGAGATCGCCGCGGCGGTGGCCGCAGGCCGCGATCCTGCCGCCCTCGCGGGACAGGTGCGCCGCCCCTTCCTCGCCCACCGCCAGTTCAAGCTGAATCTCCCGCTCGCCGGCACCGGCTACCTCTCCGGCGAGGCCCTGCGCGACAACGCGTGGTTCTGGGACGAGGCGTACTGGGACGACTTCCTCGCCTGCCTCGCTCGCTCACGCTACGACGTGCTCTCGCTGTGGAGCGCGCATCCCTATCCCCAGATGGTGCGGCTCGCGGCCTACCCCGAGGTCCAGGACCTCGCCCCGGCGGAGCTCGAGCGCAACATCCGGCTCTTCCATTCGATCTTCCGCAAGGCGCGCGCGCATGGGATCGACGTCTACCTCGTCACCTGGAACGTCCATCTCTCGCCGAGCTTCGCCGCCGCCCACGGCATCCCCGTCGACGGCGCCGACTCCGACCTCGTGCGCGCCTACCAGCGCGAGTGCGTGCGCGCCGTGCTCGTCGAGTACCCGGACCTCACGGGGATCGGCACCTGCCCCGGCGAGGCGATGCCCCAGGACGCGCGGGGGCGCGAGGAGTTCATCCGCGACACGTATCTCGAAGGGATCCGCGCCTCCGGGCGGACGGACGTCGTCTTCCTCCACCGCTATTGGGGCGCCGAGCCGCGGGAGACGGAAGAGGTGTGCGCCGCCGCCTCGCCGGTGCCGGTGCTCCTCACGATCAAGTTCAACGGCGAGCACATGGTTAGCTCGCCGGAGCCCCACTTCTTCGACCGGCGGTGGATCGACCAGTCGCCGCGGCACTACGAGGTCGTGTGGCACCTGCGCAACGACGATCTCTTCACCCTGCGCTGGGGCGATCCGGACTTCGTGCGCGTCACGGTGCGCGCGGCGGGGCGGGAGGGCATCGGCTTCCTCACCGGCTCGGAGATCTGGATCGACGGCGCGGACACGATCCACGCCCCCGCGGCGCGCGATCACGTCGCGTGGCGCTGGGACTTCGACCGCCTCTGGCTGCGTTACGCCCTCTGGGGCCGGCTCGGCTACGACCCGGAGACCCCCGACGCGGCGTGGATCGACGCCTTCGCCGCTCGTTTCGATGCGCCGGACGCCCCGCCGATCGCCCCCGCGCTCTTCGCCGCTACGCGCGCGTCGAGCCGCCTCTATCCCCGCCTCACCTCGTTCCATTGGAACTACATGAACGGGGACTGGTATCCGGAGGGGTGCGTCGGCAACTGGGTGACGGGCGACGCCTTCGGGCGCGGGCGGAACCTGCGCCGGCGCGAGTCGATCTTCCACGACGTGCTCGAGTTCGTGTTCGACCACCCGATCGACGATGGCTTCGTGTCGATCCCCGAGTTGGTCGCGTTGCGCCTCGCCGGCCAGGAGCCGGCGGCGGGGCGCATGGATGCGTTCGCGGTCGCCGCGGCCATGGAGCGCGACGCGGCGGAAGCGGAGCGGGAGCTCGCGCCGCTCGCGGGGCGCCCGCTCGCCGGCGAGCTCCTCTGCACGGTCCTCGATCTGCGCACGCAGATCGACCTCGGCCGCTACTACGCGGGGAAGATCCGCGGGGCGGCTCACCTCGGGCTCCATCTCGCGGGCTTTCCCGGCGCGCAGGAAGCGGCGATCGGCGCCCTCGAGGAGGCGAGCGCGCACTGGGACGCCGCGGCCCAGGTCGGCGACTCCCACTACCGCGAGCACGAGGTGTGGCTGATGGGCCCCTTCTCGTGGGGGTGCTATCGCGGGGAGGTCGCCCGGGACGTCGAGCTCGCGCGCCGCGCTCGCCCCGATCCGGCGGGCTGCCGGGCGAGTCCGGCGTTCGCGCTGCCCTACGACCCCCACCTCGACTACGACTCCCTCGCCGGCGCGCTCGACTTCGGCGTCGCGCCGTTCGATCCCCCGCCGCCGCTCCCGCTGGACGCGGAGACGGTCTTCCTCGAGGCCGAGGACTTCGCGGGGCCGTGGCGCGAGCAGGCGAACTACCCCGGCCACCGCGGCCGCGGCTTCCGCTGCGCGGTCGTGCTCGGCTCGCTCGCTCCCACCTCGCTGCGGCGGCGGGTGGAAGTGCGCGAGGAGGCGGCGTATTCCCTCTGGGTGCGCGGCCTCGTCGGCCACCGCGACGACCGGAGCGCGGAACGCTCCGTCCAGCTCTTCGCCGGCGACCGCCCGCTCGCCGCCACGCAGACCGCGGTCGGCGTCGATCCCCGCTTCGTCTGGGAGCGGGCGGGCGAGCTGCGGCTCGGGCCGGGCGTCCACGAGCTTCGGATCGCCGACCACGGCCCCGGCTACGAGCACGTCGACGCCGTGGCGATCTCGCGCGCGCCCGGCTTCGATCCCGCGGCGATCGAGGCGCTCGGCGACTTCTCGGCCGCCGCTCCGCCCGCGATGCGGGCGGTCCTCGAGCAGCGCCTCGCCGCCCTCGACCGGCCCGCGCCGCCGGCCGACGCCGCCGCCGCCGAGGCGCGCGCCGCCGCGCTGCGCGCCGCGCTCGCTCGCCGGATCGGCCTCGATCCCCTGCCGCCGCGGACGCCGCTCTCCCTCGCCTCCGCGGGAGAAATCGATCGCGGCGCCTTCCGCATCGAGAAGATCGTGTTCGAGTCGCGGCCCCGTTTTCCCGTCCCCGCCCACGTCTATCGGCCGCCGGGCGAGGGGCCGTTCCCCGCCGTGCTCGTGCCCGTGGGGCACTGGATCGCGGAGGGGAAGATGGCGCGCCCCATGCAGGAGCTCGGCGAGGCCCTCGCCCGCCGCGGGTACCTCGCGTTGATCTACGATCCATTCGGGCAGGGCGAGCGGCGCGTGGCGGGGATGGAGCACCGCCTCGCCCTCCCCCTCCTCCTGGGCGGCGAGAGCGACCTCGCGATCCTCCTCTTCGACTCGATGCGCGCGCTCGACGTTCTCGCCGCCCGGCCGGACGTCGATCCGGCGCGGATCGCCGTCAGCGGGTGCTCGGGGGGCGGGATGAACGCGATCTACCTCGCCGCGCTCGACGAGCGGCCCGCCCTCGTCGCGCCCTCCTGCTACGCGACGACCTACGCCGCCCTGCTCGCCGCCGGCAACCACTGCGAGGACAACTACGTTCCCGGCATCCTGGCCGAGGCGGACCTCGGCGACGTTCTGGGCCTCGCCGCGCCGCGCCCCTCTCTCGTCCTCGCCGCGAGCCGGGACTCGATCAACCCCGTGCCGGCGACTCGCGCGGCGGTGGAGCGGGCCCGCGCCTGGTACGCCTCCCGCGGCGCCGGATCGGCACTCGACCTCTTCGTGGACGATGCGCCCCACGACTACTCCCGCGGGATGCGCGAGCGGCTCGCCGGGTTCCTCGCCCGCCACCTCCGGGCGGAGAGCAGCGCGCCGGAGACGATCGCCGAGACCTGGACGCCGTCGCCGCGACCGGCGGACGACCCCGCGTACCTCTGCTTCCCCGCCGGGTACCCCTCCGGCGCGCGCACCGTCGGCGACCTCGCCCGCGAGCTCCTGGAGCGGCGCGCCGTCGAGCTCGCCGCCGCCCCCCGGCCGCCGGAGGAGACCCGGGAGGCGCTGCACGGGCTCCTCGTTCTGCCCTTGGTCTTCCCCCGGGTCGAGCGCGTCGAGGAGAAGGCGATCGGCGGCATGCGCGCCACGAAGCTCGTTTTCGCATTTCGGGGTTACGCGGCGCGCGCCCTCCTCCTGTCGCGCGCCGGCGGCGGCGAGCCGGCGGGCGCGGCTGCCGTGGTCCTCTCCGACGCCGGCATCGCCGGCCTCCTCGCCGGCGGGTGGGACGCGCTCTGCCGGCGGGTCGCGGCCGGCGAGCTCCTCCTCCTCCTCGACCCCCGCGGCCGCGGGCAGGATCCGGACGACGAGGAGTGGGCCTGGCGCGCATCGACGATGCTCGGCGAGCCCCTCGCCGGGGGCCGCGTGGACGACGTCCTCGCCGCCGTTGCCTGGCTGCGCAACCTCCCGGCGGTGGATCCCTCCCGCGTGCGGATCGAGGGCTCCGGCCTCGAGAGCGCCCTCCTCGCCCTCCTCGCCGCCGCCGCCGGCGACGTGCCCCTCGCCCGCGCCGACGGCACGCTCGCCTCGCTCCGCGACGTCCTGGGAGCCGGCACGGACCGCCCCGCGATCTTCGTGCCCAACCTCCTCGAGGTCGCCGACATCCCCGATCTCCGCCGGCTGGCGGAAGGGCAGTAGCTCCTCGCCGCCGCCCTCTGGAGAGCGAGAGAACACCAAGGGCCCCCCGGCTACGCGACGGTCGGAAAGCTCTACCCTGGAGCGGCGACATCCTCGACCTTCGTCCCGCCGGTGGAACCGGCGCCGCTGCCATGATCCTCTCCCTCGCCCTCGCTCTTCTCGCCGCCCTTCCGCTCCAAGAGGCGCCCGCCTCCCGCCGCCTCCCCCTCGCCACGTATCGCGATCGCATGGTCGCCGGGTGGATCGGGCAGATGGTGGGGGTCGGGTGGGGCGGGCCGACGGAGTTCCGGTGGCAAGGGAAGATCATGCCCGCGGAGGAGATGCCGGCGTGGACGCCGGAGATGGTGAACCAGTTCGCGCAGGACGACATCTACGTCGAGATGACCTTCCTGCGCACGCTGGAGGAGCACGGCCTAGACGCGACGGCGCGCCAGGCGGGGATCGATTTCGCGGCGAGCGAGTACCCGCTCTGGCACGCCAACCGCGCCGGGCGGGACAACCTGCGGGCTGGGATCGCGCCGCCGGACTCGGGACACCCGCGGTTCAACCGCCATGCCGACGACATCGACTACCAGATCGAGTCTGACTTCGCCGGGCTGATCGCTCCTGGGCTTCCCAACACGGTGATCGAGCTTGGAGAACGCTTTGGGCGGCTCATGAACTACGGCGACGGCCTCTACGCGGGCCAGTTCGTCGGCGGGATGGTCGCCGAGGCGTTCTTCGCGTCCGATCCGGCGCGGACCGTCACGGCGGGTCTCGAGTGCATCCCCGCCGAGAGCGAGTACGCGGCCTGCATCCGCGACGTCGTCGCCTGGCACGCGGAGACGCCGGAGGACTGGACGGCGGCGTGGGAGCGCCTCGAGGCGAAGTGGAGCCGCGATCGCGCCCACCGCCGCGCCTCCTGCTCCCCCGCCCCGGATCCGTTCAACATCGACGCCAAGCTGAACGGCGCCTACGCGGTCCTGGGGCTCCTCTACGGCGAGCGCGATCCCGAGCGCACGATCGCCATCGCGACCCGCGCGGGGCAGGACTCCGACTGCAATCCCTCCACGGCGGCCGGCGTGCTCTTCACGACGATCGGATCCGCCGCGCTGCCGGATCGCTTCACGTCCGCCCTCGACCGGCACGCGAAGTTCAGCCACACGCCCTACGACTTCGAGCGCCTCACGGCGGTCTGCGAGGCGCTCGCGCGGCAGGCGGTCGTGCGGGCTGGGGGACGGATCGAGCGGGACGACGCCGGCGAGGAGGTTCTGGTGATTCCCATCCTCCCCGCGCGGCCGAGCGCCCTCGAGCGGACCTGGAAACCGGGTCCGGTCGCCGGCGCGCGGTTTGCCGCCGCCGAGTGGGAGCGCATCCCGCCGCTCGGCGGCGTGGATCTCGCGGCGGCGATCGCGCGCTTCGCCCCCGACTGGGAGGCGCTCCATTGCGGCCCCCACGAGGATCCGGGGCTCCGCGAGAGCTGGGGCGGCCGCGCGGGCGTGCTCGTCACGCATCCCTGGAGCGACAGCCTCGGTTGCGTGCTCCGTCGCACCGCCGACGTGCCGGCCGCGGGGCGGACCGTCCTGCACCTCGTCGCCGGTCACGATCCGCGCGGCGACTGGACGCTGGTCATTCGGGCCGACGGGAAGGAGCTCCGGCGCCTGGTCGTGGGCCCGCTGGCGGCGACCGACGGCTGGCTCGCCCTCGACGTCGACCTCTCCCCCTTCGCGGGCCAGAGCGTGGAGCTCGAGCTCGGGAACGAGGCGAACGGCTGGTCGTGGGAGACTGGGTACTGGGGCGAGATCGCGATCGTATCGCGGTAGGCGCCGCGCGCCCGCCTACGGATCGAAGATCACCGTGAAGGCGTTCGACACGAAGTCCGGCGGAGCGAGCACCCCGTAGGCGAAGCTCGCCCCGAGACCGATGAGGCTCGCATCGAGCGGACCCAGCGTGTCGAGCGTGGCGGTGGCTTCGCCGGCTCCGTCCAGCGTACCCCAGAAGCCGACGAAGTACGGGGATCCCACCATCGCCAGGATCATATCCGTGAAGGAGTCCCAGTTCAGGGGCACGTGCATGCCGAGCACGTCGAAGCCGGGGACCGTGCCGGAGAGGGAGCCCAGGATGAGGTAGGGCTTGCCGGCCTTCGTCGCTCCCGCGGCGAGGTGCATGTCGACCGCGCCCCCCGTGGCGACCGAGATTGAGTAGGCGTCCGCCCAGAACGAGGGATCGTAGTCGTAGCGCGTCACCGTGAAGTCGTCGATGGCCGCTTCCACGACGTCGTCGTTGGGATTGTCGATGGCCGTGAACCGGACGATCACCGACGCGGCCGGAGCGACGTAGTCGGAGACCCGGAACGAGAAGTCCCGCCAGACGGGATCGTGGGTGACGGTGGCGACCTCCGTCCACGTCGTGCCGCCGTCGTTGGAGACGTGGATCTGACCCGGCTGTTGGACGCCGGAATCGCCGTGGTAGAACCACATGGCCCAACTGATCTCGGCATCGTCCCCGGACAGGGCCAAGGGAGGGGAATCGAGACAGGTGGGCCCGCCATCGACGTCGTTGTCGCCGCTCGCGCCGCCGGCCAACGTGGTGACGAAGCACTGCGTTCCGTCCGCCGAGTGGTCGTCCTCGGGCTGCGCGGCCGTTCCGACCGGATCGCCCCGCTCCCACGCGCCATCGCTCAGGAACCAGCTCTGCACCGTCCAGCCCCGATCGGCCTCGAAGTCGTCCGCGAACAGCGCATCGGCGAAGCAGACGGCGAAGGAGAAGACGGTGCCGGGGGCGTCGGGAGGCAGGGTGACGGTGGCGCCTCCGTCGCCTTCGGCGGAGAAGTAGAACTCGGGCGCGTCGCCGGGCACGGTGTGGGGCAGGACCATCTCGTAGAGGTCGCCCCCGAGGTCGGTCAGCGGGATCTCCAGGTAGGTCCCCCCGTCGAAGCGGTAGAGGACCTTGCCGGAACCGTGGACGTAGCTCTCGCCGCCGTCCTCGATCCGCAGCGTGGCGGTCGCCGCCTCCCCCGGATTCCGCCGGCCGGGAAGCTCGTCGGGCAGCGTCAAGAACAGCGGGGACATCGAGACGAGGCGCACGGACGGATCCCCGAAGAGGTGCCAGGTCATGAACATGTCCCGTCCGCCGCTTCCCGTGATGTCCATCATCGTGCAGGAGCCGCCGTACCAGCAGCCTCCCACGCTCCAGTTGAGCTCGTCCCAGAAGCGCTCGGCGGCCCCGTATCGCCCGCCGTAGGTGTGGTTGCCCTGGGCGTACATCGGCTCCGCCCAGTACTGATTGACCGACGAGCAGTACGCGGCGATCGCCCCCGTGGGCTCGCCGCTGCGCGTGGCCCGGATCCAGGCCTCCCCGAAGCTGGTCGTGCCGTTGAAGTCCCCGCCGAGGCAGGCGACGCTGTGGACGAAGGGCAGCATGCCGGCGTTGGTCAGGTTGGCGATGTCCGTGGTGCTGAAGCCCGTGGTGCCCCAGCCGTAGGTGTAGCCGTGCCCGGTGTAGTGCACGCACCGGCGGCCATCGTTCAGACCGTTCCGGACCTGGGTGGCCGTGGCGCCGGGATCGTAGATCCGGTCGACGGCTGCGAAGCCCGCCGCCAGGAGCTCGCCCCGGATCAGGTCCTGGTGAGCCCAGTCCGCTTCGCCGTAGTGGCCGGCGCCCGCCCCTTCCGCGGACCCGATCCCCATTCCCCGGGCGTTCCACCCTCCCAGGTCCACGCCGTGACCCGCCTGCTCGTACTCGATCGTGCGCTGGACCTGCGTGTCGACGTGCGCCACGGTTTCCGCGGAGAAGCGACCGACGAGGACATCCGGGTACCAATCGGCGGTGAGGGTGGAGTAGGTCGGGTCCGATACGGCCCCTCCGTACGAGGAGCTGACCACCTGGGCGTGGTCCCCGACGAGCAGGACATAGGAGAGGTTGCTCGTGTTGTAGACCGAAGTGATGTAGTTCTTGATCGAGGTGGCGTTGTTGCCGATGGACGCCACGTCGACCATCGTCGTGGGGATCCCGATCGAGTCCTTCCAATCCACCAGCGGCTGCATGGCGGCCAGGAAGGCGCCGTAGGAGATGATCAGCATCTCGCCGTCTTCCGAGGCTTCCACCGCCAGGCCGAAGCGGCCGCGGGCGCCCTGGTAGTTGCAGAAATGGCGCCCGTACAGCGCCTCGAACGAGCGGCTGGCGCGCCGCGGTGAGATTCTCCGGTCGATCGTGTTGATCCGCCCGCGGCCGGCGGCCGCGACTTCCACCGCGATGCGGGTGTGCACGCGCAGCGTGCCGGTCACCGGGTTGTACTGCAGGGGGTACACCTCCACGACCATCCCCCGCACGTCGTGCAGGATGTACGGATCCCGCAACGAGACGACGCTCGCCGGGAACAACGCGTCCTGCTGGTAGACCGGTCCGAAGGTATAGGGCACCGTGTCGGGATCGACGTTCCGCGGAATGGGGCCCCGGTGCGGGGCCAGGAGCACGTTCTCGATCTCGTAGTATTCGGCCTCGATGACCCGCGCCTCCATCCGGGCGGCATCGGGGATGAGAATGCTCGGGCAGAGCGCGGGCACCTGCGGATGACCCGCTTCCCCCATGCGCGCGAAGCCGGTGTGCTCGAAGGAGACCGCCAGGCGGTCCACGCCGTCGATGGCGATCGTTCGGCGCTCGAAGTCGGGAATGTCGAAGGCGAGGACGGTGCGCGCGGCGGATTCGCTCGACACAGTCAACACGACATTCTCGTTCGGCTGGGCCGCGTTCGCGCCCGCGAGGAGAAGGAGGAACAGCGTCACGCCTGAAAAGCGGGGAGACATGCTCGATCACCTAGGGTGGAAGGTCGACGGCGACGGGGAGGGAGGAAGGTCCAGGCTACCTCCGCCCCGCCCGGCAGGGAACGTCTCCCCCGCCCCCGGCCGTTGCGGGCGTTCCCCGCGCCGAGCCCGGCGAGCCCGCGCTCGATCGCCCGCGCCCCGGCGCTATCCTGACCCCATGAACGAAGGCAGCTTCCGTGAACGGCGGGTCGAGCTCGGCGAGACGGAGCTTCGCTGCAGCCGGATCGCGCTCGCCGCCGGTTACGGGATCGGCGAGCGCGGGGTCGAGACCGCCTTCGACCACGGGATCAACGTCTTCTACTGGGGGAGCGTGCGGCGCGACTCGTTCGCGCGCGGGCTGCGGAGCGTGGCGAAGCGCGGGCGGGAGGGAATCGTGCTCGTCGTCCAAAGCTACTCGCGCCTCGCCGGCCTGATGGAGCGGAGCCTCGATTCCGCCTTGGCGAAGCTCGGCTTCGACCACGCGGACCTCCTCCTGCTCGGCTGGTGGAACCACCCGCCGCCGCCGCGGATCCGTGACCAGGCGCGGGCGCTCGTCGCGAAGGGGAAGGCGCGGGCAGTGCTCGTCTCCTGCCACCGCCGCGCCAGCTTCGCCGCCTACCTCGCCGATCCCGCCTACGACGCGATCATGGTGCGCTACAACGCCGCCCATCCCGGCACGGAGGAGGACGTGTTCCCGCACCTGGCAGGGCGGCCGGACGGCACGTTCCCCGGCGGCCGGCGGGCCGGCGTCGTCTCCTACACCGCCACCTCCTGGGGCCGGCTCCTTAAGGCGCGCCGGACTCCCCCCGGCGAGAGGACCCCAACCGCGGCCGACTGCTACCGCTTCGTCCTCACGAGCCCCCACGTCGACGTGTGCCTCGCCGGACCGAAGGACGACGCCGAGCTCCAGGGCGCGCTCGCCGCCCTCGCGTCCCGGCCGATGTACCCCGACGAGCTCGCGTGGATGAAGCGGGTGGGGCGGGGGAAGGCGCGGGGCACACGTAGTAGAATCCGCGGCTCGTAGGAACCGAGCCGGAGGGCCGCATGGGACGCGTGTTCATCGAGGGGAACGAGGCCGTCGCCCGGGGGGCGATCCGGGCGGGGTGCGACTTTTTTGCGAGCTACCCGATCACCCCCGCCTCCTCGATCCTCCATTACATGCTGGAATGGGTGCCCGCGCAGGGGGGGGTCGCCATCCAGGCGGAGGACGAGATCGCCTCCATGGGCTTCTGCATCGGCGCGGCGATGGCGGGGCGCAAGGTGATGACGTCGACGAGCGGGCCCGGGCTCAGCCTCTACAGCGAGAACATCGGCCTCGCCATCATCGGCGAGACGCCCATGGTGATCGTCGACGTCCAGCGCCAAGGGCCCGCGACGGGTTCGGCCACCAAGGGGGCGGAGGGCGACATCCAGTTCACGCGGTGGTCCACTTCGGGCGGGCTGCCGATCATCGCCCTCTCGCCGGCGACGGTCGCCGAGTCGTACGAGCTCACGTACCGCGCCTTCAACCTCGCCGAGCGCTACCGGACGCCGGTGTTCGTCCTGACCTCCAAGGACATCGGGGTGACCCGCGAGGTCGCCGATCTCGAGGCGATCGACGTCCCGCCCCTCGTCGAGCGGGCCCGGGTTCCGAGCGGCCTGCCGCGCTACCTCCCCCACGCCTTCGATCGACCCGCCGACGTGCCGCCCGTCGCCGACTTCGGCGGCGAGTACGTCGCCCGGTACACGACGTCGACCCACGACCAGGCGGCGTACCTGACCGGCAATCCTCAGGTGATCCACGAGATGCTGGGGCACTACGCGACGAAGATCGAGGCGGCAGCGCACGAGATCGCCCTCGTGAGACGCGATCTGCAGACGGGCGCCGACACGCTGGTCATCAGCTACGGCGTCACGTCGCGTTCGGCGGCGGTCGCGGTGCGGGAGGCGCGCGCGGCGGGGAAGAAGGTGTCGGCCCTCGTGCTCCAAACCCTGTGGCCGGTGCCGGAACGGGCGATCCGCGAGGCGATGGTCGGCGTGAGGCGGATCGTCGTCCCCGAGCTGAACCTCGGCCAATACGTGCTGGAGATCGAGCGCCTCGCCCCGCGGGGCGCCGAGGTCGTGAGCGTGTGCCGGATGGACACCACGCTCCTCTCGCCGGCCCGGATCCGCGCGGAAGGAGGGCTCTCGTGAGCGAGCGCACGACGTACCTGACGGAGGAGGTCGGCCCCCTTCCCTTCTGCCCGGGCTGCGGGCACACGAGGCTCGTCGAGGCGCTCGACGCCGCGCTCGTGAAGCTGCAAGTCGACCCGACGAAGACGGTGATCGTCACCGACATCGGCTGCATCGGGCTCTGCGACCGCCATTTCACCACCAGCGCCTTCCACGGCCTGCACGGGCGGGCGATCACCTACGCCTGCGGGCTGAAGCTGGCCCGCCCGGAGCTCACCGTGATCACCCTCATGGGCGACGGCGGCTGCGGGATCGGGGGCACGCACCTCCTGAACGTCGCCCGGCGCAACATCGGGATCACGCTGATCGTCGGCAACAACTTCAACTACGGCATGACCGGCGGCCAGCACTCGGTCACCACTCCGCTCGCGGGCCTGACGAGCACCACCCCGTGGGGCAACGTCGAGGCGCCCATGGACCTCTGCGCGACGGCGAGCGCGGCGGGCGCGGCCTGGGTGTACCGCGCGACCATGTTCGACAAGGACCTCCCCGACGCGATCGCGCAGGCGATCCGCCAGCCGGGCTTCGCGATGCTCGACGTCTGGGAGCTCTGCACCGCCTACTACATGCCGCGCAACGAGCTCTCGAAGAAGGAGCTCCTGGCGATGCTCGGTGGGATGGGATTCGGCACCGGGCTCCTCACGGACCGCTCGCGTCCCGAGTACACCGCCCGCTACCGCGCGGCGTACGCCGCCGGCCGCCGCGAGCGCCGCGAGCGGCCGCCGATCGAGCCCGCGTTCACGAGCGCGGTCGCGGCGCAGACCGGGGTGATCGTGGCCGGCAGTGCGGGGCAGAAGATCCGCTCGACGGCGACGGTCTTCGCCGAGGGCGGGATCTTCGCCGGGCTGAACGCCACGCAGAAGGACGACTATCCGATCACCGTGCAGACCGGCCATTCGGTGTCCGAGATCATCCTGAGCCCCGATCCGATCGAGTACACGGGCATCCCCTCCCCCGCCTGCTTCGTCGCAATCTCGGAGGAGGGCGTGCAGCGCATGCGCGAGCGCCTCGCCGCGCTGCCGCCGGCGTGCACCGTGTACGCCGAGGAGAGTCTCGAGCTGCCGGAGACGCGCGCGACCGTCCGGCGCCTCGCCTTCGAGAAGGCCGCGCGGCAGGTGGGACGCCTTGCGGTCGCCACCGTGGCCCTGGGGGCGGTGCTCGAGGACGCGGGCCTGTACCCGATCGAGGCCTTCGCGGCCGCGATCCGCCGCGCCCAGGGCCCGGCGATCGCCGAGACGAATCTGCGCGCCGTCGCCAGCGGCGTCGAGCTGGCCCGGCGAGGGTGAAGGATCGCGCTCCCCGGTCGCCCGGATCTGGGCCGCACCTCCCCGCGTGAGGAACCTCGACCGGCGCAGTAGACTGCGCCGCCATGAAGATCGTCGCCTCGCTTCTGGTCCTCCCCCTGCTCCCCGGCCCCGGCCGTGACGCGCCGATCACCACCGCCGCGCTCCTCGACGAGCTCGCCGACCTCGATCGGCTCACGCGTCTCTCCGACCCTCCCTACCGGGTGCGCCAGTACTCGAGCACGGATCGCCGCTCCGTGGCTCCGGGCGAGGAGGGATGGTTCTCGAACGCCGATGGCTTCGGCGGCGAACCGATCCCCGGGTTCGCGGCGGTGCTGCGCGCGCCGGGCGAGGACGGCGTCGGGCTCTATCTCGTCTGCGACGTCGAGGGGCCAGGCGCGATCGTGCGCGGCTGGTCGGCGGGGATGGACGGCACGATGCGGGTGACGCTCGACGGCGCGGAGCAGCCGGTGTTCGCGGGAACGGGCTACGATTTCCTCGCCCGCCGCAGCCGGGTCTTCCTGGAGCAGGCCGGCATCGCGCTCGACACCGCGGACGCCCTGATCCAGCAAGACGCCGACTACCTGCCGGTGCCCTTCGCGAAGCGCCTCTACGTCACGTGGGAAGGGAAGCTCGACGAGCTCCACTTCTATCACCTCGAGGTGCGGAGCTGGGAGGCGGGCACGCCGGTCGAGACCTTCGCCGCCGGCGAGGCGTTGCGCGCGCTCGTTCCCGCCCTCGAGCGCGCGGCCGAGGCACTCGTCCGGCCCGGGACGACACCCGGCGGGCGCGAGGTCAAGATCGACCGGCTCCTGAATCCCCACGACGTGCAGCAGGTGCCCTACGTGCTCGCGGGGCGCCCGGGCGTTCTCACCGAGCTTCGACTGCGAGTGGAGGCCGACGATCTCGAGGCGGCGCTGCGCGGCGTCCTGCTCGCGATCTCCTTCGACGGCAGCCGCCGGCCCGCGGTGCTCGCGCCGATCGGCGACTTTTTCGCGAGCGGCGTGGGAATCAACCCCTACGACAGCCTGCCCCTGAGCGTCGCTCCCGACGGCACGATGACCTGCCGCTGGCCGATGCCCTACGCCAACCGCCTCGCGCTCGCTCTCCGGAACGGGACGGCGCAGCCCGCGCGGGTGACCGGGGCGATGCGCTGCGCCGACCGCGACTGGGACGATCGCTCGATGCACTTCCATGCCCGCTGGCGGCACGAGCCCTCGCTGCCGGCGCGCGAGCCGGCGGATCTGACGTTCCTGCGCGCGGACGGGGCGGGCAGGCTCGTGGGCGTGGCCTCGATCCTGCTCAATCCCTCCCCCACCCCGACCCCGTGGGGCAACTGGTGGGGCGAGGGCGACGAGAAGGTCTTCGTGGACGGCGAGCGCTACCCCTCGTTCCTCGGCACCGGCTCCGAGGACTACTACAACTACTCGTGGAGCCGCCCCGATCTCTTCGATCACCCCTACTGCGGCCAGCCGCTGGACTCCGGCCCTGGCAACGCGGGCCATGTCGTGAACTACCGCTGGCACGTGATCGACGACGTGCCCTACCGCGAGAGCTTGCTCTTCGCCATGGAGCTCTGGCCCCACCGCGCGGTCTTTCCGATCTCCTACGCGCGGATGGCGTACTGGTACGCGCTCCCCGGAGGGGGCGACGACTTCCGCGATCCGACGCCCCCCGAGCTCGAGGTGCCGCGGCTTCCGACCTGGGAACCCGTGCCCATCCTCGGCTCGGCCGATTCGACCTTCTACCGCCTGGAGGACGTCGTGAAGCCGGCGGAGGGGCGGATCGACGTCGCGCCCGAGCCGCTCTCGTCGCGGGGTCGCCTGCTGCACTGGGCGGCGAAGGCGGGCGACGCGATCTCCTTCCCGCTCTCGATCGCCGCCGCCGGCGACTACGGCATCAACCTCGTCGCGCGCCACCGGCCGGATGGAGCGACGATCCGTGTGCTTCTCGACGGCGAGGCGCTTCCGGTGGACTACGCCGGCGGCAGCAGCGCGTGCGCGCCGGGGGACGTGGAGATCGCCCTCGCCACGCGCTACGTGCCGCGCATCCTGAGCCTCGGCTTCCCGGCCCGCTCGCTCGCCGCCGGCGAGCACGCCGTGACGCTGGAGTGCGTGAAGGACGGCGACGCCGCCTTCGACTACCTTTGGGTCAAGACGCACCGCCTCGCAGCGGAGGGAGGCGGCGGGAGGCCGTGACGCCACCCTCACGATGACGGTCCGCGCCGACCCGGGGCGCGATCGCGCCGCGGTCCTCGCCTACCACGAGCGGACGAAGCACCACTACCGGCGCTTCGCGGCGGGCCCCCACGGGCTCGACTGGGCGAACCAGCCCCATCCCGTCCGCCGCTGGCCGGGGGCGGAGCTCGTGCCGCTCGACCTCCTGCCGCCGAGCGCCGGAGCCGCAGCCATCGAGCCTCCCTACGCCGCCGCGATGATCGCCGGCCACGTCGCGCCGGCGCCGCTCGCGCGGCGGTCGATCTCCCAGCTCCTCTACGACTCTCTCGCGCTGTCGGCGTGGAAGGAGGCCGGCGGATCGCACTGGGCGCTGCGCGTGAATCCCTCGAGCGGGAACCTCCACCCGACGGAGGGGTATCTCCTGCTCCCGCCGATCGAGGGAATCGCGGGCGAGGCGGCGGTCTGGCACTACGCCCCGCTCGAGCACGGCCTCGAGAAGCGCGCCGAGATCCCAACCGCCCTCTGGGCGCGGCTCGCGGCGGGGCTCCCGGCGGGCGCCTTTCTCGCCGCCCTCACCTCGATCCACTGGCGCGAGGCATGGAAGTACGGCGAGCGCGCGTACCGCTACTGCCAGCACGACGCCGGGCACGCGATCGCCGCCCTCTCCTTCGCCGCCGCCGGGCTGGGCTGGGACGTGGAGCTCCTCGACACGCCGGGCACGGACGAGGTCGGCGCGCTCTGCGGCGTCTTCGCGGAGGTCGGCCCGGAGGCGGAGCACGCCGACTGCCTGCTCGTCGTGCGGCCCAGGGGTACGGCGGATCGCACGACGAGAGCGCACCTGGCGGCGGAGGTGGCGCCCGCCTTCCGCGCCCTCGCGTGGCGGGGCACCGCGAACCAGCTCTCGCCGGAGCACGTCGAATGGCGGGCCATCGACGTCGTCGCCGGCGCGGCGCGGAAGCCGCGCACCGCGGAGGCGTCCGTCTGGGAGCCGCCCGGCGGCCGGCCGGCGCCTCCGGCCGACGGCGTCGCGCTGCGTACGATCCTCCACCAGCGCCGCAGCGGAGTGGACTTCGACGGGCGGACCGGGGCGAGCGCAGCGACCTTCCACCGGCTCCTCGCGAGCGTCGTGCCGCGGGCGGGGCTGCGATCCTTCGACGTCCTCGGGTGGCGGCCGCGCCTCGATCTCCTGCTCTTCGTGCACCGTATCGAGGGGCACGAGCCGGGTCTCTACTGGCTCGCGCGCGATCCCGCGCGGCTCGCGGCGGTCCGCGCCGCCCTGCGGCCCGATCTCCTCTGGCGCCGGCCCGTGGCCGGTCCGGACGACCTCTCGCTCTACCTGCTCCACGCGGCCGATCTGCGCGGCGCGGCGGCAGACGTTTCCTGCCAGCAGGAGATCGCCGCGCACGGGGCGTGATTCTATCCGCGCCTCTTCTGGGAGGCGGGCGCGATCGGGCAGCGGCTCTACGTCGAGTCGGAGGCGGTCGGCCTGCGCTCGACCGGCATCGGCTGCTTCTTCGACGACGCCGTGCACGAGCTCCTGGGGCTCCGGGGGAATGCCTACCAGAGCGTCTACCACTTCACGATCGGCCGCGCCGTGGAGGATCTCCGGATCCTCGTCCGGCTGCCGTACTCGCACTTGTTCCGCGCTTCGCGAGACGGCGCTGCCCCAGAATCGCCGCGCCGAGCGCCGTGACGAACTGCACGAGGTCGGGCGGCGGGACGTTGACCTCCGCCCCGAGCTCCTCGCGCACCGCGCGGGCCATCGTCGGGAAGCGCAGGATTCCCCCGATCAGGGTGTACTCCGGCGCCGCCTTGGCGCGTTTCATGAGCTGTACGGAGCGCCCGGTGAGGGACTGGATCGCCCCCTGCATGATGTCGGCGGGCGGCGTGCCGAGGGAGAGATGGTTGATCACCTCCGATTCCGCGAACACCGCGCAGACGCCGGAGATCGGCACCGGTTCCTTGGAGGTGACGAGCAGCGGGCCGATCTCCTCCGTCGAGTAGCCCATGTACCGCGCCGTCTTCTCGAGGAAGGCGCCCGTGCCCGCCGCGCACTTGTCGTTCAGGCGGAACGAAACCACGCCGGCCTTCTCGTCGATGCGGCTCGCCTTCATCGTCTGCCCGCCGATGTCGAGGACGGTGCGCGTCCCCGGGAAGAGGAAGTGCGCGCCGCGCGCGCTCGCCGAGAGGTCGGTGACGTGCAGGTCCTTGAACGTCGCCTGGTGGCGGCCCATGCCGGTCGCGACGACGTAGTCGACGTCGCTCCGGACGAGGCCGGCCGCCGCGATCGCCTCCGCGAGCGTCGCCTCCGCCGCCTCGAGGAGCCGGAAGCCGGTCGGCCGCAGGGCCCGGCCGAGGAGCTCGCCGTCGCCGGCGAGGAGGACGGTCTTCGTGTACGTGGATCCGACGTCGATGCCCGCGGCGACGGTCATGACGCGGCCTCCACCGGATCGGCGTGCGGCGCACGGCCGGCGAGGATGTGGTCGAGGGCGAAGAGCGCCGCGCCCAGCGCCCCCATGTAATGGCAGTCGGCGCCGACGTTGAGCTGCAGGCCGAGCTTCTCCTCCAGCGCCTTCACCATGCCGGGGTTGCGCGAGACGCCCCCCGTGAAGGTGACCTCCTCGTCGATCCCGGTCCGGCGCATCAAGGCGACCGAACGCGAGGCGATCGACTGGTGGACGGCCCAGAGGATGTCCTCGACCTTCTTGCCCTTGCCGAGCCAGGAGAGAACCTCCGACTCCGCGAACACGGTGCACGTCGTGCTGATCCGCACCGGCTTATCGGAGCGCAAGGCGGTCGTGCCGAGCTCGTCGAGGGGGATGCCGAGGGCGGCGGCCGCCGCGCCGAGGAACCGTCCCGTTCCTGCCGCGCACTTGTCGTTCATGCAGAAGTCGACGATCTCGCCGGCGGGCGAGACCCGGATCGCCTTCGTGTCCTGTCCGCCCATGTCGACCACGGTGCGCGTGCCGGGAAAGAGGTGCACGGCGCCGCGGCCATGGCAACTGATCTCCGTCACCTGGGAGTTGCCGAAAGTCACCCGGTAGCGGCCGTAGCCGGTGCCGACCACGTACTCGACCTCCTCCTCTTGCAGCCGCCCCCCGGCGAGGGCCTGGGCGAACGCGTGCTCGGCGGCCCGGACGACGTTCGCCCCCGTGTCGATCAGGGCCCGGGCGACGATGGTGCGCGCCTCGTCGACGAGGACCGCCTTGGTCTGTGTCGAGCCGACATCCACTCCGGCGGCGTAGGCCATGCGTGCCTCCTCAGGAGACCCGGGCCAGCCGGCGCCGCGAGGCCAGGCCCTCGAAGAAGGCGTCGATGCGGTTCTTCATCTGCGCTTCGGAGACCACGCGCCGGTCCATCATGTCGGACTCGAGGAACAGGCTCGGCACGTCGCGCTGCGAGGCGAAGTGGCGGCGCCCATCGGCGAGCCCGGTGGAGACGGTGCGGCAGCTCTTGATCGGGTGGTAGACGATGCCGTCGATCTGGAAATCGTCGACCTCCTCGTGCAGGACGCGGTCGGGGTGGAACATGCTGTCCATCGCGTCGCGGACGCTGACCAGGACGCCCTCCGCGAGGCTCTCCAGGGGCCGATTCAGGTCGTACTGGAAGCCGCGGTTCGTGCCGCCCGAGGCGAACCAGAGGTACGTGGAGTGCACGAAGGCCCCTCCCCATTCGGTGAAGAGCTCGTTGAAGCGGCGGAAGATCGGGTAGCACGGCACGCCGACGAAGAAGAGGCGGTAGAGCTCCTCGCTCAGGGTGCCGATGTGATGGGCCGCCTTGTGCTCCATCTCCTCGACGAGACGGTCGAAGTACGCGGCACCGGCCGCCGTGCCCCGGAACCCGTTGGCGACGCCGAGGTAGATCGTCCCGTCCGTGAGGGCATTGAAGAGGGCCGGCCGGCTGCGATTGAGCTCGAGGATGCGCGCCCAGCCGGCGGACATGGCGTTGGCGTGGCCGAGGACCTCCCGGAGGCGGTCGACGTCGAACCGCCGTCCGGAGACCTCCTCGCATAACGCGATGAGCTCGCGGAGCTGTCCCTCGACGTAGCGGCGGTCGCCCGCGAAGTCGGCGTCGCCGGGCCAGGTCTGGGCTCCCGCCGCCCGCGTGCCGGGGACGTCGATGGTGAAGACGGGGCACCGGTGCATCCGCTCCCAGATCTCCGCCCACTTGATGTAGGTGTTGCAGGCATTGGTGAGCACCACGAGGCTCGGCTTCGGGACGCGCCCCATGGGGTGCTCGCCGCCGCGGAGCTGCGTGGCGACGTCGGCCTTGACGTAGCCGCAGACGTCCGGGGAGTAGCCGTGGTCCTCCGCCGCGTCGAGATACTCGTGGGCGACGCGCCGCACCGCGGTCTGCAACGAGTTGATCTCCGGGAAGACCACCGGCAGGTCGAACGCCTGCAAGATCTCGTTGAGGCTGCCCATCACGAAGACGTAGGCGGATTGCCCGCCGGTCTCCGCCGTCCGCGACAGCGCCGTGAACCAGTCGCGGAAGAGCTGGGCGCCCTCCTTGTTGCCGCGGCCGACGAGGTCGGCGGGGTGGGAATGCGTCATGGGTGTCCTCCCGATGGGGCGGGGAAGGGGGTCAGGCGAAGAGCAGGTTCTCCACGAACGTCTCGAGCTGGAGCTCGAGCTGCTCGAAGGAGGTCATGTTCTCCTCGAACTCGGTGACGAAGTACGGAATGCCGCGCGCGTCGAGCGCGTGGGTGTACGCGACCTGCTCTTCCAGCCCCGGCTCGCACATCTTGGCGGCCGCGAGGACCACCGCCTCGGCGCGGGATTCCGCCACGCGTGCGAGCAGCATCTCCTCCTTCGGCTTGCGCCGGTCGTGCTGGACCGGGCTGTAGGAGGAGCGCTCGATATACGACTCCGCCAGAGCGAGCAGGGGATCGCCGGCGGCCGGCACGCCGGCGACGAGCCAGCGCAGGCCGATCAGGAGGTCGTCGTCGACGAGGTAGCACGTGCGGCCGAGCATGCGGATCAGATCGAGCGGCGGCTGCTCGCAGAAACCGCCCTCGAACACGACGCGGAGGCGATCCTGGGCCTTCCCGTCGCGCGCCCGCAGGCGGGGCAGCGCCCAGCGCAGGAGCTCGTTGTGCTCCTCGCGAGGGAGGAGGCCGCCGGCGGCGACGAGGCAATAGGCGTCCTCGGCGGCGACGAGCCACGGCGTCTCCCGCTTGATCGCGTAGAGGTCCCGCAGGAGACAGCGGTTCTCGTTGAAGAGCGCGATCGAGCGCCGGAGGTCGCCGTCGTCGATCTTCCGTCCCGCCACCTCCTCCACCGTGCGCCGCAGCCGGCCGTACTCGTGGCGCAGGTACTCGACGCTGTGGGCGGAGTTCGGATTCTGGGGCAGGTAGAGGATCTGGGCGGGGTAGCCGTAGTTGCGGCCCCAGATCGCGGCGAGGTTGCGGGCCGCGTCGCAGATCGGGGGCGCGACGAACATGTCGAGCCGCAGCCGGTCGCTGAGCGCCGTCTCGAGCGAGGTCTTGAGGATCGAGCAGAGATACGACCCGAACCGCGAGTCGGCGGTCGTCGGCTCGACGGGCGCCCCGCGCAGCTTCACCGGCAGGAGGCCGGCCGCGTGGGCGATCTCCTCGGGGAAGTAGACCTGGAAGTGCCCGAGCACGCGCCCCCCCGCCTCGCGCCAGCGCCACACGCTCGGGAACGCGGGATCCTCGACGAGATCGCGGACCTCGGCGAGGGCGTCGTCGAGGCTCTTGCCACGCCACGCGGGGAAGACGGGTTCGCTCATGGCTGGGCGGCACGGACCGTTCCCGCGCCGTGGAAGAAGAGGTCGAGCAGGTGCTCGAGCTTGGCGTCGGCGTTCGGGAAGAGCGTGTCGGCGTACGGGCGGAGGGCCGTTTCCACGAGGGCGACGAAGTGCCAGGAGAGGAGCCGCGGATCCTGGGCGCAGAGCTCGCCGGCCTGGATCCCGTCGCGGACGATGCGCTCCACCTGCTCGGGGAGCGCCCGCTGGTAGGCGCGCACGAGCTCCTCGCGCACCGGATCCACGAACACGTTGATGTCGCGGCGGATCAGCGTGATCACCCGCCGCGTGTCCCGCGGCAGGGTGAAGAAGGCGCCGGTGAGGTGCGCGAGCCGCTCCCGCGCGCTGCCCGCCGAGTCGGCGGCGGCGCGGAAGAGCTCCTCCTTCCGCTTCAGGTCGGAGAAGAGGAGCGCGAGGTAGAGCTCCTCCTTGCTCGCGAAGTGGTGGTACATCGCCCCCTTGGTGACCCCCGCCCGCTTCGCGATCCGGGCGGTCGTGACCTCCCCGTAGCTCCCGGCGAGGAAGAGATCCCGGGCCGCGGCGAGGATCCGCGCGATCGTGGCCTCCGACTTGGCGAGGGTGGGCATAGGTACCGACCGGCCGGTATGTTTCGGCATTCTAGGGGCCCCTGGGAGAGGCGTCAAGCCCCCTTCCGATCGGAAGGCCCGGGAAGACCCCCCCCCCGGGGCGGCCGGCCCCGCGAGCTACTTCCCGCCCATCCGCCCCAGCATCTCGGTGTAGACCGCGTCGTCGAGGACGAACCGGAGCGCGCGGAACCGCCCGCGCAGGTCGCGCTCGAAGCCGTGGGACAGGGCGGCGACGAGGAACGTCGCCCGGAAGGCGTCGTTCTCGCGTTCCTGATAGCGGACGCGATCCGCCTCGCGGAAGGTCTGCAGGAGCGCCATCGTGCGCTGGAGCGGAGCGCGGAATGCCCCGCGCTCCTCCGCGCTCTCGACGAACACGTAGGCGAGCGTCATGAAGGTGCCGAAGGTCCCATCGCCCTCCTCCCCCGCCCCCTGGCGCGTCGCGAACGGGCACCCCGCCGCCACGTAGTCCCGGTGGGAGCGCGCGGTGATCGCGAAGGCGGCGAGGGCGCTCTGCCGTACGCCCTCGGCGAGCGCCTCGCCGAGCCCGTAGCGCGCCGGGTGGTTCAGGATCTCCCACGCCGTGGCGTGCTGGAAGATCTGGGCGAGCGTCTCGGAGACGATCGTGCTCATGGGCCCGTCCGTCCGCCCTCCGAGCCGGCAGGCGGCCGGGCTGTTGAGCGTCAGGTTGTGCCCCAGCTCGTGGTAGAGCGAGCTCACGCCGGAGAGGCTCCGCAGGTAGGCGGGGTCGGTGCCCATCGCCACCGGCGAGGTGAACCAGAGCGAGAAGGCGCCGCCGAACTCCGGCTGGCAGAGCACGACCTGCTCCCGGCCGCCCGAGGGATCGAGGTCGCCGTTGCAGAAGCCCGCCTGGAGGTAATGGCCGACGTCGAGCAGGTACTCCCACGCCGCCCGGGGCACCGCGAGATCGGCGTCGGTGAAGCCGCCGAGGTCCGCGGGCGGCGCGTAGCCCGGCACCGTGGTGCCGAGCGTCACCGGGGCCGCCGCGACCCGCACGCGGCGCGGGATGCGCTCGTCACGCGCGAACTCGTCGCGCACCGGCGCGAACCGGACGCGCACGCTCTCCACCGCCTCGCCGGGGTCGTAGTGCGCGGTCACCGTCACCGTGTAATCGCGCCCCGTGTCGCAATACGTGTGGCGGGCCGGGAAGAACCCCTCCTCGCGGGCGCCGTCGCCCCAATCGAACGTGAACGGAACGTGCGGGCAGCGCGCGTCGCCTCCCGTGATGGTCACTGCCGGCCCGGCGATCTCCGGCTCCTCCACGGTGAGGCTCAGCGGGCCGTCGAGGACGGCGCGGAAGCGGAAGCGGGGCGGCGGGGCGTCTTGCGCGGGGAGCGCGAGACCGGCGGCGGCCAGAGTTAGCGTCGTGGCAAGAAGCGCGAGGAACGGCTCCATGGTGTGCGGGTCTCCTCCACCAGGATGGCAGGGACAAAGCTCGTAGGATCCCGTCGAACCGCTCCGAATCGGCGAGCTTCTCCGGCACCGGATCGCCCTCCATGGAGAGCCGTGTACGAGGCTGCAAGCCTAAGGCCAATTGTAACGGACAGGTTATGGGAACCTCGCGGGCCGGGTAGCTGGTGCGGGGACCCACCCAAGGGTCCACCCACCCTAGGGGGCTACGGAGAATCTCGTCCAGCGCAAGACAACGGTGATTTATCCGCCGGCAAACTTGCCGGCGGCGTGCCCATGGATACCGTTGGCGCATGCTCACGGCCCAGTGGACCCCGGGGCCCTCCCACGAGGCGGCGACGAGAGCCGGCCTCCGTTTGGGTGATCGGGGCACCCACAGCAGCCGGACGATCATGCTGGCGGAGTTGCGGGAGCTCCTCTCCGCCGTCCCCACCGAGGCCGGCCGCGAGAGCTACGCCGAGGCGATCGTCCGGGACAACGCCCTGGGTAAGGCCACGACCTCCAGCCGCCGGCTCACGAACCAGCGCCTGGGGGAGCTCTATGGCCTCGACCCGTCTCTGCCGCTCTTTCGCGTATTCCGCCGCGTCTGGGCGGTCGACGAGCCTGGCCGGCCCCTGCTTGCGCTCCTCTGCGCACTGGCCCGCGATCCGCTCTTGCGCGCCTCCGCCGAGGCCGTGCTCTCCTTGGCACCCGGCGCCGAGCTGATCCGTGGCGCCCTGATCAAGACCCTACGACAGGCGACCGGCAGCCGCCTGAACGACGCCATCCTCGACAAGGTCGCCCGCAACGCGGGGAGCTCTTGGTCACAGGCCGGACATCTCGAGGGACGCGTCCGCAAGATCCGAAGGCTCGTGGAACCGACCCCGGGCTCGGTGGCCTTCGTCGTGTGGCTCGGCTCGCTCCAACGGCTGTCGGGCGAGGATCTGCTGCGCACTCCCTGGGCGCGCGTCCTGGACCGGAGCCCCGCGGCGCTGTTGGACCTCGCGCTACGCGCCAAGCAACTCGGCCTCCTCCAGGCCCGATCCGGGGGCAACGTGATCGAGATCGACGCGCGCGGCCTGGATCCCTTCGAGAGAGCTGGCTGACCATGGGGAAGATCGAGGATCTCGCCGCTCGCTACGAAGAGCACATCCTGGTTCCCTGGCCGCGGACGCTCGCCGGCTCCCAGCGCGTGATCCTGGTCGTCTACGAGAAGGAGCTCGAGCGCGCCTTCCGCTCCCGCAAGGCCGAGTTCGAGCAGCGGACGAGCAGCGCCGGCCACGGGTGGGTCGAATACGACTGCACCTCGCGCTTCGCGGAATGGATGGCGCGCGAGGACTACCGGGACGCGTACTTCGAGGTGCCGGAGGATCTGAGGCTCAAGATCGAGACCGAGTTCCTCGAGTTCGTCGCCGCCCCCCTGCGCCAATTGCTCCGCGACAGCGACGAGCGCAGCGTGGTGGCCGTCACAGGCGTAGCGTCGCTCTTCGGCTTCGCGCGCGTCTCCGATCTCCTCCATACGGTCGAACAAGACATCCGCGGCCGCCTGGTAGTCTTCTTCCCGGGCACGAAGGATGGCGAACGCTACCGCCTGCTGGACGCCCGGGATGGCTGGAACTACCTGGCAAGCTGCGTCACGATGCACGGAACGGGAGAGAAGGCATGAAGATCCACGAGATCCTGGATCGCGATCCGCGCCGGAGCGCGCTCGTCAACAACGGCCAGGCGCGCATCACGACCTCGAAGGACGAGCGCGCGCTCCAGGAGCTCCGCGCCGAGCTCGAGACTTTCGTGTGCGATGGTCAGTACGGCGCCGCCATTGAGCGCATCCTCGCGAGCTACCTGCGGCAGCTCGACCGCCCCCGCCAGGACTCCGCCTGGGTCAGCGGCTTCTTCGGCAGCGGCAAGTCCCACCTCCTCAAGATGCTCGGGCATCTCTGGGTGGACACGGCCTTCGAGGACGGATCGACGGCGCGAGCCCTCGTGCGCGGGCTCCCGGACGAGATCGGCGCCCATCTGCGCGAGCTCGATGTCCGCGTGGCGCGGAGCGGCAAGCCCGCGTTTGCCGCGGCCGGGGCCCTGCCCTCCGGCAGCCACGACCTCGTCCGGCTTACCGTACTCTCGGTCGTGCTGCGATCCTGCGGACTGCCCGAGCAGTACCCACAGGCCCAGTTCTGCTTCTGGTTGCGGGAACACGGCTTCCTCGAGCGCGTGCGCGACGCCGTCGAGGAAGCGGGCAAGGACTGGCAGAGAGAGCTCAACAACCTCTACGCCAGCCCGCTCCTCGCCCAGGCGGTTCTGGCCTGCGATGCGGATTTCGCGCAGGATGAGCGCGAGGCCCGCCAGGTGCTCCGCAGCCGCTTCCCCTTGCGCACGACCGATCTCACCACCCCCGAGTTCCTGGCGGCCGTGCGCGAGGCCCTGGCGCCCGACGGGGACCTGCCGCTCTCGATCCTCGTCCTCGACGAGGTGCAGCAGTTCATCGGGGACTCTACGGACCGCTCGGTCATCGTCTCCGAGCTCGCCGAGGCCGTCCAGACGCAGCTCGACAGCAAGGTCATGCTGGTCGCCTCCGGGCAGTCGGCGCTCGCCTCGACGCCTCAGCTCCAACGGCTGTGCGATCGGTTCCGGATCACGGCTCAGCTCTCCGACACGGATGTCGAGGCCGTGACGCGCAAGGTCCTCCTGCACAAGAAGGCGAGCGCGGTGGAGCCCGTCCGGACCGTCCTCGAGCGGAACGCGGGAGAAGTCGCGAAGCACCTGCAGGGAACGCGTCTGGCGGAACGCGTGGAGGACCGCCAGACGATCGTCGACGACTACCCCCTGCTCCCCACGCGCCGCCGGTTCTGGGAAGAGTGCTTCCGCCGGGTGGATGCCGCCGGCACCCACAGCCAGCTTCGGTCGCAGCTCTGCATCCTCCACGACGCGCTGCAATCCCTGGCCGAGAAGGACATCGGGGCGGTCATCCCGGCCGACGCCCTCTACCGGGCGATCGCCCCAAACCTGGTGAATACCGGCGTCCTCCTGAACGAAATCGCCACGCGCATCCAGGCTCTGGACGATGGGACTCCAGTCGGCGCCCTCCGCCATCGCCTCTGCGGCCTGGTGTTCTTGATCAGCAAGCTCCCCCGCGAGGTCGCGGTGGACACCGGCGTGCGTGCCAGCGCGAAGACGATCGCCGACCTCCTGGTCGAGGACTTGCAGCAGGACTCCGGCCCGCTTCGCCGACAGGTCGAGCAAGAGCTCGAATCCCTGGCGCAGGAGACCACGTTGATGAAAGTCGGGGACGAGTACCGCCTCCAGACCACCGAGGGCGCCGAGTGGGATCGCGCCTTCCGCGAGAAGGCCGCGGCGTTGCGCCAGCAGGAGAACGAGCTCGCCATCCGGCGCGATCAGCTCCTCTCGGCCGCGATCCAGAAGATCGTCGGCGAGATCCGCTTCTCGCACGGCGCCTCGAAGCTGCGGCGCACGCTCGCCCTCCATGCCCGTCAGGATCCGCCGCCCACCGGCACGGGCGAGGTCGTCGTCTGGCTGCGGGACGGGTTCTCGTCCTCCCAGAAGGAGGTGGAGAACGAGGCCCGGAGATTGGGGCAGGAGAGCCCGATCCTCCACGTCTTCCTGCCCCGGATGTCGGCCGAGGACCTGCGCTCTCGGATGGTCGAGGCGGAGGCGGCGCGGTCCGTGATCGACACCAAGGGCGTCCCGAAGGGCCGCGAAGGCGAGGAAGCGCGCCAGAGCATGCAGAGCCGTCTGGCCGCCGGCGAGGCCGAGCGCGACGAGGTGGTGCGCGGCATCGTGGGCGCCGCGCGCGTCTACCAAGGCGGCGGGAGCGAGCTCTTCGGCGAGTCCCTGCGGCAGAAGCTCGAGACCGCGGTCGAGTCCTCGCTGGCCCGGCTCTTCCCGCGCTTCTCCGATGCCGACCAGAGGTCGAGCGCCTGGGAAGCCGCCCTGAAGCGAGCGCGGGAGGGTTCGGACCAGCCGTTCGTTCCCGTGGGCTGGCACCAGGCCACCGAGGACCACCCGGTCGTGCGCGAGGTCCTGGCGCGAATCGGCGGCTCCGCCCGCGGCGGAGAGGTGCGGAAACACCTCGAAGCGGCCCCCTATGGATGGCCGCGGGACGCGATCGACGCCGCCCTCGTGGCGCTGCACCGCGCCGGAACGATCCGCGCGACGCTCAACGGCCAGCCGGTCGCCCCCGGCCACCTGGACCAGGCCAAGATCCAGAGCTCCGAGTTCCGGCCGGAGAAGGTGCGGCTCGGGACGGCGGAGAAGCTCGCGCTGCGGGGGCTCTACCAGGAGGCGGGCGTCCCGGTGCGGAGCGGCGAGGAGGAGCTCAAGGCGCCCCAGTTCCTGGACGCGCTCCTCGATCTCGCCCGCGCGGCAGGGGGCGATCCACCGCTCCCCCCCTGCCCGCCGGCGACCCGGATCACGGACCTGAAGCGGCTCACCGGCAGCGAGCAGCTCGGCGGGATCCTGGCTGCCAAGAGCGAGCTGGAGACCCTCCTGCAGGACTGGAAGGCGAGGAGACAGCGGGCGGAGGAGCGCGTTCCGGGCTGGAGCCGCCTAGAGCGCCTGGGCCGGCACGCCGCAGCGCTCCCCATCGCGGCCGAGGTCGCGCCCGAGCTCGAGGCGATCCGCGCGGGTCGCTCGCTCCTGGACGACACCGATCGCGTCACCTCGCTGATCAAGAAGGTCGCCAAGGCCCTGCGTGCCGCGGTGACCGAGCAGGGCGAGACCTTCCGGGAGGCCTATGCGAGCGGCCTCGCCACGCTGGCGGCGGATCCGGCCTGGACGGCGATGGATGCCGCCCTCCAGGGGCAGATCCTGGAGCAGGTCGGCCTCGCCGCGCCCGCGACCCCCTCGATCGGGACGGACGAGGATCTCCTGCGCGAGCTCGACCGCCAGTCCCTCGCCGCCCGGGCGGCCGCCGCCGCGGCCTGCCCCGAGCTCGCCGCCCGCGCCTTGACCGAGGCCGTCCGGCGCCGGAAGCCGGAGGCGCGGCGCGTGACGCTGCGGGCGGCGATGCTCGCCGACGAGGCCCAAGTCCGCGCTTGGCTGGACGAGCAGGAGACCCGCCTGCTGGAAGCTGTCCGGAGCGGTCCGGTGATCGTGGGGTAGCTCCGCCATGGCCGCCCTGGTCTCCGCGCTCCGCAAGCGCCTCGAGAACGCCATCCGCGCGGCGCGCCAGGCCGCCGAGACCGGGGCCCGCCAGGCCCTCGAATCGCTCGCCGTCGAGCGCCACGAGCCGCACGGCTCGATGAGCCCCGCGCAGCGCGAGCTGCGCAACCGCCTGCGCGCCCACGGCCGCCAGCTCGGCGACGCGCGCGATTCCCTCCGGGGCACGCAGTCGATCGCGCGCCTCGTGCGCGAGGTCGCCTACGAGCACTGGCATCGCATGCTCTTCGCGCGCTTCCTCGCCGAGAACGGGCTTCTCATCGAGCCCACGCACGGGATCGCCGTGACGCTCGCCGAGTGCGAGGAGCTCGCGCGGGAGAAGAGCCCCGAGGGCGACCCCTGGCCGCTCGCGGCTCGCTTCGCGCAGGGCATGCTGCCGGCGATCTTCCGGCCGGACGACCCCGCGCTGGCGGTAGCGCTGCCCCCGGAGACGCGCCAGGAGCTCGAGCGCCTGCTGGCCGGGCTCCCGGTGGACGTGTTCACCTCCGACGACGCCCTGGGCTGGACCTACCAGTTCTGGCAGTCGGCCGAGAAAGAGGCGGTCAACGCACGCGTCAAGAGCGGCGAGAAGATCACCGGCGAGACGCTGCCCGCCGTGACGCAGCTCTTCACCGAGCACTACATGGTGCTCTTCCTCCTGCACAACACGCTGGGCGCCTGGCACGCGGGGAAGGTGCTCGCCGCGCAGCCGGAGCTCGCGCGGGCAGCGACGAGCGAGGCGGACCTCCGGCGTGCGGTGGCCGTGGAGGGCTGCGAGTGGGAGTACCTGCGCTTCGTCCGCGCGCCGCGGGACGGCGACGAGGCGGGGAAGCCGAGCGGCCCCTGGCGGCCGGCGGCGGGCGCGTTCCCGACCTGGCCCCGCCGGGCCGCCGACCTGAAGGTGCTCGATCCCTGCTGCGGGAGCGGGCACTTCCTGGTCGCGGCCTTCGAGATCCTGGTGCGGCTGCGGATGGCGGAGGAAGGGCTCGCGCGGGAGGCGGCGATCCGCGCCGTGCTCGGCGAGAACCTCCACGGTCTCGAGCTCGACCCCCGCTGCACCCAGCTCGCCGCCTTCTGCCTGGCCCTCGCCGCCTGGAGGTGGGTCGGGAGGCCGATCGTGCTGCCCCCCCTCGAGATCGCCTGCTGCGCGCTCGCGCCGGCGGCGACCAAGGAGGAGTGGCTGGCCCTCGCCGAGGCCGCCGCGGCGGCGGGCGGAATGCCCGCGAAACGCGACCTCTTCCGCCGGGAGGACTCCCTGCTCTCCGACGCACTGCGCGCCGGCTTCGAGGCGCTCTACGAGATGTTCGCCCGCGCTCCGGAGCTCGGGTCGTTGATCGACCCGGCCGATCTGCCCTCGAGCCTCTATCAGGCGAGCTTCTCGGCCCTCGAGCCGCTGCTCGCGGAGGTGCTCGGCGATCGCGACGACGAGCGGCGCGAGCGCGCCGTCGCCGCGGCGGGGATGGCGCGCGCGGCGCAGATCCTCGTCGGACCGAGCGGCGGGTACACGCTGGTCGCGACGAACGTGCCGTATCTCGGACGCAAGAGCCACACCGAGGAGCTCAAGGCGTGGGTGGACGCGAACCACAAGGAGGCGAAGAACGATTGGGCGACCGTATTCCTGTCGCGGATGCTGCGCTGGGTCGGGAAGAGCGGAACCGTGGCGGCGGTCACGCCGCAGAATTGGCTCTTCCTGACGGGGTATCGGAAGCTGCGGGAGAGGCTGCTGGAGCAGAACACCTGGTGCTCGGTTGCGCGCCTTGGTCCCGGCGCCTTCGAGACGATCGGCGGTCACGTCGTCAACGTCGCGCTGGTGACGATCACGGGCTCGGTGCCCGAGGAGACGCACGTCATGGCGGGGGTTGATGTTACATGCGCGCAGTCCCCCATCGAGAAGGCCGCCCTGCTCCGCGGCGAGACCGGGGTCACTCTCGAAACCGCCCCGCAGACCCCCGAGCGAACCGAGGCCGCCCCCGAGAAGCCTCTGGACTCAGAGACGGACGACGAAGCCAAGCCCTCCGAGCCCGAGGTCCCGCCCTCCTCCGCCGACGGCTCCGTGCGCCTGATCCCGCAGATCGAACAACTCAAGAACCCCGATTCACGAGTGGCTCTGGCGGTTGGAGGCGATGTCCACCTGCTTAGCGAGTTTGCCCAGAGTTGTCAGGGCACTGCGACAGGAGACGACCCTCGAGCTCGTAGGAAGTACTGGGAGCTCACATCCCTTGCCTCGACCGCTTGGGTCTTGGGGCAGACCTCCCCCGATTCACCAGCAATAATCGCTGGATGCACCGAGCTGTATCTGTGGGGCAGTGACGGTGATGCAATCACCTGGCCTGGCGCGGCGGTTAGGGGGCGCGGCGCATGGGGGCGTGCCGGCATCGGGATTGCGAGCATGAGTGGAATGTGGCCTTGCCTGTACCTCGGCGGTCCCTATGACCAGAACCTCCATGTGCTCGTGCCCAACAAAGGAGACCGACTGGCAGCCATGTGGGCTTTCTGCTCCTCGCCGGGGTTCGCCAAGGCGGTGCGCCGGATTGATCAGAAGCTCAACGTTACCAACGCCACAGTCGCTAAGGTTCCCTTTGACGTCGCTCACTGGCAGCGCGTTGCCGACGACGGATACCCTATGGGTCTCCCCGAATCCCAATCCAACGACCCCACCCAGTGGCTTTTCCACGGCCATCCCGCCGGCATGCTCGCCGCCGGCCCGGCCGCGCGCTCGCCCTTCGGCATCGCCGACCCCATCGGCGCCGACCGGCACCCCTCGCTCCTCTGCCGCGAGCCCAATCCCCGCGACGTGCTCCAGGTCGCCGTCGCGCGCCTGCTCGGGTACCGCTGGCCGCCGGAGCACGACGAGTCGATGCGCCTCGACCTCGCCGCGCGCGCCTGGGTCGGGAGGTGCCGGGACCTCGAGCCCTTCGCCGACCGGGAGGGCATCGTCTGCCTCCCCTCCGTGCGCGGCGAGCCCTCCGCGGCGGAGCGCCTGCGCCGGCTGCTCGCGGCCGCTCTCGCCGAGGCGCCCGGCGGCTTCACCGCCCCCCGCGAGCGCGAGCTGCTCGCCGCGGCCGGAGGCGACGGCCAGCCCGCCGAGTCTCTCGAGGATTGGCTGCGCGAGCGGTTCTTCGCCGAGCACTGCGCCCTCTTCCACTCGCGCCCCCTCGTCTGGCACGTCTGGGACGGCCGCCGGGACGGCTTCGGGGCGCTCGTCCACTACCACCGCCTCGCCGCACCGGAGGGCGAGGGGCGCCGCCTGCTCGAGTCGCTCGCCTTCGCCTCCCTCGGCGAGTGGATCGACCGCCAGCGGGCCGAGCAGGGCGAGGGCCGCGAGGGCGCCGACGCGCGCCTCGCCGCCGCCCTGCGCCTGCAAGGAGAGCTGAGGAGGATCCTGGAGGGCGAGCCGCCCTACGACCTCTTCGTGCGCTGGAAGCCGCTCGCGGAGCAGCCGATCGGCTGGGAGCCGGACCTCGACGACGGGGTGCGCCTGAACATCCGGCCCTTCCTCACGGCGGAGGACATGGGCCGCAAGGGCGCGGGCCTCCTGCGCGTCCGGCCCAAGTCGATCCGCTGGGAGAAGGACCGCGGCAAGGAGCCCGAGAGCCTCCGCCCCCGCCTCGAGTTCCCCTGGTTCTGGGGCTGCGACCCCGAGGAGAAACCCGCGCACCGCACCGACTTCGGCGCACCGCTCCCGGACCGCCCCGCCGCCGGAAAGGCCTTCGACGGCCGGCGCTGGAACGACCTCCACTACACCCGCGCCGCCAAGGAAGCCGCCCGAGCCGCCGCCCGGCAGGGAGCCGCCCCGTGAAACCCACAGTGTCCACGCTCATCCCCATCCGCCGCATCCCCGGAGAAACGCGCCATGTGGGACACGCCTGAACAGCTCGTCGACCGCATCCGCCTCGGAGAGGACAGCCTGCTCGGGTGCAAGGCGATCGCCTTCGCGGGGGCCAAGGTCCGGTCGCCCGCGAGGAACAGCCTCGCGGACGAGCTCGCGGCCCTGGCCAACGCGAGCGGGGGTCTCCTGATCCTCGGCGTGGACGACAAGACCCATCGGATCAGCGGCATCGCGGAAGAACGTCTCGACGACGCCGAGCGGTTCGTCACCGAGATCTGCCACGACGCCATCCGACCCCCTCTCCTGCCCCGCATCCTCCGCCAGCGACTCCCCCTCGGCGACGGCAGCTCACGGGCCGTGCTGCGGGTCGATGTCCCCCGCAGCCTGTTCGTGCACGAGAGCCCCGGAGGCTACTTCTACCGAGTGGGAAGCACGAAACGCACCATGAGCCCCGAGTGCCTCGCACGGCTCATGCAGCAGCGAAGCCAGGCCCGCTTGATCCGGTTCGACGAGCAGGTCGTGCCCGGTATCTCCATCGAGGACCTCGACCCGGTTCTCGTGGATCGTTTCCGCACCCCGCGCTCCAAGGACGAGCGCGGCGTCTTCCTCCGCAAGTTGGCCATGGCTCGCGAAGGCGACGACGGCGCGCTTCGTCCCACGGTCGCGGGGGTGCTCCTCGGCGCGAAGGAGCCCCAGCGCTGGCTCTCGCATGCGTTCCTCCAGGCCGTGGCCTATCGGGGCACCGACATCGCCTCCGGAGTGGGCGCGGCGGGGTACCAGCTCGACGCGCGAGATATCACCGGTCCGCTCGACGAGCAGGTGATCGATGGTTGTCGCTTCGTGCAGCGCAATATGCGCATCGAGGCCACGAAGACGGTCGGCCGCCTGGACGTGCCCCAGTACGACCTCACGGCGGTCTTCGAGGCGCTGGTCAATGCCGTCGCGCACCGCGACTACTCGATGCACGGCTCGAAGGTCCGATTGCGGATGTTCGCCGATCGACTGGAGATCTACTCGCCGGGAGCGCTTGCCAACACGATGACGGTCGAGAGCCTGGCGCTGCGGCAGTCGACGCGGAACGAGGCCGTCACGAGCTTGCTCGCCAAGTGCCGCGTGCCGAAGGACCTGGCTTGGCTCAAGACTTCCCGCAAGACCCTGATGGATCGGCGCGGCGAGGGCGTGGCCATCATCCTCGAGCGCAGCGAGAGGCTCGCGAAGAAGCGCCCGTTCTACGACATGATCGACGAGTCCGAGCTCCGGCTCACGATCCTCGCCGCTTCGGCGCTCGACCACGCCGGCGGATGATGCGGGAGGAATGATGGCCGCACCCACATCGGCAACGCTCCTCGGGATCCTGGGCGATCTCCGACACCTTGTCGCTGGGGGGGTCTCCTTCCGCCGGAGGGTCATGGCGGCGGGGCGCACTACCGGCCTCTGCGGCCGTGGAAGTGGAGCCCGAGGAATGAGGGTCATGAAGTCGATATGCGCGCTCATACGTCGGATCCCCGGGTGCGGGGGCTCCGCGAGCCCCCGGTCGAGAATGGGGTGCGGGCGATGAGCTCCTCTGCCTCGAGGACCCTGCTCGACGCCCTGGTGGCCCAGCTCCGCGCCGGTCGAGGATCGGCGGACGGACTGGCGGAGCCGTCCGCCATCCTCTGGACGGATCCCGAGAGGCAATGGGCGTCCCTGCGGCCGATGCTGCGGGCCAGCCTGCCCGAACTCGTCGAGCTCGGCGAGTACGCCCCCCGCGAGCGCCAGGGGCCGGCGATCTGGCTGCGCTGCATCGTCGATCGCACGCTGAGCGAGCCCGCGCTCCCTCCGGATCGGCCGCCTATCCTCTACCTGCCGGGAGTGGCGCGGCAGCACCTGCGGGCGGGCGAGGAGACTTCGCCGTCGCTCCGGCCGCTGGTCGAGCTCATGTATCGGGGCACCCTCTTCCTCCAGAAGGGCGGGCACGACTGGAGCGTCTCGGCCTTCCTGAGCTCGCCGCAGGGGCTCGGCCTGGACGTGGCTCGCGACCGGGAGACGCAGGCCGCCCTCCTGCGGGCTCTGCCGGAGGTCGCGCCAGCGCCGATCGAGAGCTTGCGGGGCAGGCGGCTGGAGGCGGAGGACTTCGATCGGCTGAAGACGACCGACGTCGTGCGGGATCTCCTGCGCTGGATGGCCGCTCCGGGGGAGGCGCGCGAGCGTCTGGGCGAGCAGGGATGGCCCGCCTTCTGCAACCAGTGTCGCTCGCGCTTCGATTTCGACCCCGAGACCGAGGACGCCACGGTCGCCGGGGAACGGCTGGGGTCCGGGGACAAGAGGTGGTCGGACCTCTGGACGCGCTTCGAGGAGGCGCCGGCGGCATTCCCGGGGATCGCGGAGCTTCTGCGCCGCAGCAAGCCGGCGTCCGTGCTCGTCTTCGACAGGAGCCGCTGGCCCGACGAGAACGACAAGGCCGAGGAGGAGACCCGGGCGAACCTCGGGGACCTCGAGGGCCTGCCGCATGACGAAGCCTGCGCGGCCGTGCTGAAGCTCGAGGAGGAGCACGGGGAGCGGCGGGAATGGGTCTGGGCGGGGCTCGGCTCGTCGCCGCTCGCCGTCGTTCTGAAGCCGCTCGCTCTTCTGGCGAGGCAGGCCCGGTCGGCGCCCGGCGGCTCGACGCCGGACGAGATCGCGCGAACGTACGAGGAGCGGGGTTGGATCGCCGACGCCGCCGCCTGGCGGGCGGTGGCGCTCTCTTCGACGAGGGACGAGGAGTTGATCGCCGAGGTCGTGCAGACCCTTCTCGAGCCCTGGCTGGAGGACAGCGCCCGCGCCTTCCAGCGCGCCGTGGAAGCGCGGCCGCTTCCGAACCGCGCGCAGGCCGAGCTCGTGTCGGTGGAGGAAGGGGGCTGTGTCCTCTTCGTCGATGGCTTGCGGTTCGACCTCGGATGTGAGCTAGCCAGGCGGCTGGGGGCGCGGGGGCTACGCGTCCAGATCGGCCGGCGCTGGACGGCGCTTCCGACCGTCACGGCGACGGCGAAGCCCGCGGTCGCCCCGGTGGCGGACGAGATCGCCGGCGGGCAGATGCCGGCGGACTTCGCTCCGGCGGCCGCCACCGACGGTCGGCCGGTCGGCGCGGCGTCCCTGCGCGCCCTGGTCGAGCGCCGGGGGTACCAGATCCTCGGCGGAGGACCCAGCGATTGGCCGGCCAGCGATGGCGCGCGAGGGTGGGCGGAAACGGGCCAGATCGACGAGCTCGGGCATCAGCTCGGCGGGAGGCTGGCGCGGCAGATCGAGCCCGAGCTGAAGCACCTCGTGGAACGGGTGGAGACCCTCCTCGAAGGAGGTTGGAAGGCGGTCCGCATCGTGACCGATCATGGCTGGCTTCTGCTGCCCGGGGGACTGCCCAAGGTGAACCTGCCCAAGCACCTGACCGCGAGGCGCTGGGCCCGTTGCGCGGCTATCGCGGGCCGGGCGGAGATGTCGGTGCCGACGTTCCCCTGGCACTGGAACGGTGCCCAGCGCTTCGCCACCGCGCCCGGCATCGCGTGCTTCAACGCGGAGGTCGAGTATGCCCACGGGGGGGTGAGCATCCAGGAGTGCCTCCTTCCGGATCTCCTCGTGGAGCCGGGAAGAGAAGCGGTCGCGCGCGCCGCTATCAAGTCCGTGCGATGGCAGGGCATGCGCTGCTTTTTCACCGTAGAGACGGGCGGCGCGAGTTTTCGCGCGGAGCTGCGCCACGAGCGCCCGAACGGCACACCCGTCGCGAAGTCCAAGCTCGTGAATGCCCGCGGCGAAACCCATCTGCTCGTCGAGGACGATGGCTACGAGCGAGCCGAGCTCGTCCTCGTCCTCCTCGGGTCCGATGGAACGATCCTCGCCCAGCGCAAGACGAAAGTGGGAGCATCCTCGTGACGACGACCCTGCAGATGGACGATCTGGACCGTATCGCCGCCTCGGCCTTCGAGGGCTACCTCGTCCGCAAGGACCTCGTACGGGAGTACGCGCGGCAGTACCCGGTCCCCACCTATGTCGTCGAGTTCCTGCTCGGCCGCTACTGCGCGAGCACCGACGAGCAGGCCATCCAGGAAGGGCTCCAGGTGGTCGAGAAGCAGCTCCGCGGGCGCACGGTGCGGACCGGGGAAGAGGAGCTCTTCAAGGCTCGAGCGCGCGAGGAGGGGTCCGTCAAGCTCATCGACGTCGTGAAGGCCCGTCTGGACGCCAAGAACGATTGCTACCTCGTCGAGCTGCCGAGCCTCAACCTGCGCGATGTCCAGGTGAGCGATTCGCTCGTCAAGGAGAACGAGCGCATGTTGACCGACGGCTTCTACGCCGAGGTCGCTCTGGAGTACGACGCGGTCCTGGCCCAGGAAAGGGGTGGGCATCCGTTCCGGCTGGCGAGCCTCCGCCCGATCCAGATGTCCAGCCCAAGCGTCCTCGACGTGCTCGCGAAGGGCCGCCGGTCCTTCACGACGGCAGAGTGGCGCGACCTGCTGATTCGCTCGGTCGGTCTGGAGCCGCAGGCGCTCTCGGAGCGCGCCAAGCTGGTCGCGCTGCTCCGCATGGTCCCCTTCGTGGAACGGAACTACAACTTGGTCGAGCTCGGGCCGCGGGGAACGGGGAAGAGCCACATCTACCAGCAGATCTCGCCTTACTCGCACCTCATCTCCGGCGGCAAGGCCACGGTCGCCAAGATGTTCGTGAACATGGCGACCGGGCAGCGAGGGCTCGTATGCCAGTACGATCTGGTCTGCTTCGACGAGGTCTCGGGCATCTCCTTCGATCAGCGGGACGGCGTCAACATCATGAAAGGCTACATGGCGTCCGGCGAGTTCAGTCGCGGCAAGGACAGCATCTGCGGCGAGGGTGGCATCGTCATGGTTGGCAACTTCGACGTCGACGTCACCCAGCAACAGCGCATCGGTCACCTCTTGAGTCCGCTGCCGAAGGAGATGCGGGACGACACCGCCTTCCACGACCGCATCCACGGGTATGCGCCGGGATGGGATTTCCCCAAACTCGATCCCCGGACGCATCTGACCGACCACTTCGGACTGGTGAGCGACTTCTTGAGCGAGTGCTGGAGCCGGCTGCGGAGAGAGAGCCGGGTCTCCCTTCTTCAAAACCGCGTGTTCTGGGGCGGGGCGCTCAGCGGCCGGGACATCGAAGCCGTCCAGAAGACGGTCGGTGGGCTGATCAAGCTCCTGTTCCCCGACCGTGAGATGGCCGTGCCCGACGAGGACCTTGAAGCCATCGTCCGCGTGGCGCTCGAGGCCCGACGGCGGGTTAAGGAACAGCAGAAGCGCTGCCTCAAGAGCGAGTTCCGCAACACCCACTTCAGCTACACGCTCGGCGTCGACGGGGTCGAGCAGTTCGTCGCGACACCCGAGCTCCACAGCGATGAGGCCATCGACAGCGATCCCCTGCCGCCGGGTCAAGTCTGGGCAGTGAGCCTGGGGGTGGAGGCGGGGCACGGACTGTGCCGCATCGAAGCCACCGCCGGGCCGGGCGGCGGGGTCAGGATCTTGAACCAACCCACGCCTCCCGCCTTCCGGGAGAGCGTCCGGGTCGGGGAGCAAAACCTCTACACTCGGCGCAGGGAGCTGGTCGGAGACCGCGACCCGCGAGCCCACGAGTTCTCGGTCCAGTTGCGGTCCTTGGAAGCGGACAAGACCGGTGCCGGGCTGGGGTTGCCCGTTCTCGTGGCACTGGTGGGATCGCTGCTCGAGCGGAACACGCGGGGCGGGACCATCATCGTCGGGCCGTTGAACCTCGGGGGGTCGATGGAGGTCGTGGCCAACCCCGTCTCGATCGCCGAGATGGCCGTGGAGAAGAAGGCGGCAACGCTGCTCTTGCCCGTGGCCACGCGCAAGGCGCTCAACGAGCTCCCCGACGAGATGTGGACGCGCATCAGTATCGAGTTCTATGCGGATCCGACCGACGCCGTGTTCAAGAGCCTGGTGGAGTGACCGGTCGGCTTGCGGCGCGAACGCCTTCCTGTCGTTCGGCCTGGTGAGCGACCGGGCCGCTGCCGTTCGCACGTGTTCCCCATCGATTCCGTGTCCACGTGAACCAGCCCGAGGGAGCGAGGCGAGGATCCGGGTCGAGCCTTCGTGGCGATCGGCACCCGGACTGTCTCGACGCCCGCGGTCCCGGGTGCTACCACCCTCGCGGCTCGTCGCATTGCAGGCGGAATCGGTGCCGTCCAGGGGTGGGACGCCATGAACACGAGTACGTCGAAGGTATCTGTTTAGCGGGTTCGTGACCACGGGGTGACCACGAGGGGGTGGTCGGTGCGGTAGGACTGCCGCGCTGACCGGGGGAGCGCGAGGCCGAGGGGGAGGCGAAGGGCGGCGGGAGGGCGGAA
>JBFMCU010000003.1:0-65243 GCA_040754415.1 Planctomycetota bacterium | reverse complement strand
CCCCCGGCCCCTCCTCCCGCCGCCGACGTGCTCGCCGGCATCGGCCCGCCCTTCGCGCCGCGCTCCGCGCCTCCCCCGCCCGCCACCGGCGGGGAGGCCGTCGCCCGCCGGGGGGTCCGGGCCGGCTGAGGAGGGAGGGAAGGGCCGTGCTCTTCCCTCCCCTCAGCCGCTTCTGAGCCTCTTGGCCCGGAGATGTTGATCGCCGTTCAAGAATCCTAAGCGCTTTTCTTGAGGTGGCTTATGGTCGATTGGTCCGTGGCGATGACGGCGGCGGCGAGACGGCGGCCCGATGGGGGCGCGGGAAGTCGGGGGACCAGGGACGGCGCTTCCGAGCGCCGGGGGAAGGCATCGATGGCGAGGGCATCGCAGCGCGGATCGCGCGACCGGCGGCACGCGAGACGAAGGGCCGGCACGGCCGGCATGACGCTCATCGAGATCGTCGTCGCCTTCACCGTCCTGGTGGTCGCCGCCTTGGCGTTCACGCGGGTGATCGTCTACTCGACGTCGACGACGGGCGTGCAGCGCGAGGTCTCCCTCGCCCAGGAGGCAGCTCGCCAGACGATCGAGATCCTGCAGGCCGAGAGCTTCGCGGAGGTCTTCGCCCGCTACAACTCGGATCCGGAGGACGATCCCGGCGTCCCGGGCACCGCTCCCGGCGACGCGATCGAGGTGCCGGAGCTCGCCGCCCCCGCCGGCGCGCCGGGGCCGGTCGGACGCATCAGCTTCCCGACCGCCGTCGATGCCCTGGAGGGCCTCCAGCTCCGCGAGAACGTGGTGGATACGGCGCTCGGGATGCCGCGCGACCTCAACGGGGACGGTGCGGTCGACGGGCTGGACCACTCCGGGGACTACGCCCTCCTGCCCGTGCGCATCCGCTTCGAATGGCGCGGCAAGGCCGGCGACTCGGCGCTCGAGATCAAGACCCTCCTGGCGGACTACTAGCATGAAGCGATCGCGCCAGAGCGGATTCACCCTGATCGAGATGCTGATCAGCGTCGTCGTGCTCTCCCTCGTCCTGTACTCGATGGGCATCGTGATGAAGCAGAGCGAGGACGCCTACCAGGCCGCGCAGGAGCAGATCAGCCTGGAGACCCGCGCCCGCCAGACGATGAGCCGCATCGTCGAGGAGCTCGCGGGAACCGGGGCGAGCGTCCTCTGACCCAACCCCGCCGGCGACTTCGGCACGCCCGCGCTCTCGTTCCAGAAGGCCGTCGGGGTGACGGACGGAGCGATCGATTGGGGGTCGATCTCGCGGCTCGCCTTCGCCTACGCCGACGGCGAGCTGGACGACGGCGTGGACAACAACGGGAACGGGCTCGCCGACGAGGGGGTGATCACGCTGACCCGCCGGGTCGGCGAGGCCGAGGAGGCGACCGTGACCCTCTGCCGCCACGTCGGGGAGCTCTTCCCGGGGGAAACGCTCAACGGCGCCGACGACAACGGGAACGGCGTCACGGACGAGCCGGGCTTCAACGCCCACCTGGTGGGCAACGTCCTGGAGCTGCGGATCGCGCTCGTGGACGTGGATCCCGACGGGCGCCCGCTGGGCCGAACCGTCAACACTTCCGTGCGGCTGAGGAACTGAACCGATGAAGAACGCGAACCACGAACGACGGACCGGCGGGCGCCCTTCGCGGCGCGGCTCCGCCCTCATCACGGTGACCTTCCTCTTGACGGTCGTCGCCGTGCTCTCGGCCACGCTCGTCTCGGCGAACGTCGCCGCCCATCGCCAGCAGCGACAGATGCGGGAGAGCCTCTCGGCCATGTATGCCAGCGAGGCCGGCCTCGGCGCCGCCGTGTTCGACCTCGAGCACGGGGGAACGGGCGACCTCGGCAACGCGGATGTTCCGGCCACGTTCGGCTCCGACTCCTACTGGGTCGATGCCACGGATCTCGGGAACGGATTCGTCGCCCTGGAGTCGACCGGCCGGTCCAGCCGCACCCGGACCTGCGTCGAGCTGATCGTCCAGACGGCCGAGGTGGGCTTCTACCGCTGGGCGGCCTTCGGCGACGAGGGGTTGACGATGGACAGCAACGCCTTCGTGGACAGCTACAACTCGACCCTGGGCACCTACGACAGCCAGGACGTCAACAGCAGCGGCAGCAACAGCTACGCGCTCCAGAACGGCGATGTCGGCTCGAACGCCGACATCACGATGGACCAGAACTCGATGGTCCAGGGGGACGCGATCCCCGGTCCCGATGGAACCTTCACGGCGGTGGGTGCGAACACGGAAGTCAGCGGCTCGACGACGCCCGCTCCGAGCCTTGTGGATATGCCGCCCCTGGACGTGCCGGTCTTCCCCCCCTCCCCCCCGGTGAGCGTCGGGGTCAACGGCTCGCTGTCGATCGGTAGCGGCGACTACTACTACCCGGGATTTCAGGTGGGGAAGGGAGCCGAAGTCACCATCGTGGGCCCGGCGACCATCGTCACCGACTACTGGGACCTCAGCTCGAACTCCCAGGTCATCGTCGATGCGACGAACGGCGGGGTCGAGATCTACGTGATCAACGACTTCGTCCTGAGCAGCAACATGCTGATCCACTCGCTCACCGACACGCCGGCCGACGTCTCGTTCTACCTCCAGAGCGACAACGTGATCGACCCCGCACTCAACGTGGACCTCGACGAGGTGGATTTCGAGTCCAACGCCAAGCTCTACGGCACGATCTATGCCCCGAACGCGGCGATCGCCATCAACAGCAACTTCGAGCTCTTCGGATCCATCGTGGCCCGCAGCGTGCACCTGGACAGCAACTCGCGGATCCACTTCGACGAGTCGCTCCTGGACGGGGAGGGCGGCGGGGATCCCGACTACTCGGCCGTCTGCTGGCGCGTGCGACCCGTCTCACCGGCCGGGGGGGAATAGGGCCCATCCTCCTTCCCCGCCGTTCGCCATGTCCTCTCCGACCCGCTTCTCGACCCGATTCCTCGCGCACGCCCTCCTCCTGGGCGGCCTCGCCGCCGGCGCGCCCGGCGCCGGGGCCCAGGGCCCGGACGGGACCCCTCCGGCGGCCGGACCGACCACCGCCGGGAAGGCGGCGCGATCGGGGAAGCTGGATCCCGCCGAGGTGGCCCAGTGGGCGATCCTGCGCGAGATGCGGGTGAAGCCCCTCCCGCCCCTCGACGAGATCGCGCCCCGGCCGGCCGCGGAGGGCCGGGGGGGAGCGGAGATCTCGCGCGCCGTCGAGGGCGGCGTCGCGGAGATCCTCGCCCGCGATCCGGCCGCCTACGAGCGGCTCGTGCTCCTCCAGCGCGAGACCCCCGATGCCCTCCTCCCGGCCGTGGTGCGGACGGTGGGCGCGCCGCGGGACGATCGCGGCCTCGAGTTCCTCGGCGACGTGATCGGATGGCGCTCGCAGTTCGCCGGACCGGCGATCGCCCAGGTCTCCGCGCTCGGCGCTTCGGATTCCCTGGCGCGCAACGAGTCCCTCGCACGCCTGATCCGACCCTACCTCGATCCAGAGAGCGTGGAGCTCTGCCCGGCCGCGGCGCTGGCGCTGGGCGAGCTCCGGGACGTGGAAGCGGTCCGCCCGCTCCTCGATCTCCTCGAGAATGGGGCGCCCGGCGTGCGGGCAAACGCGCTCTGGGCCTTGCGGCGGATCACGGGGCTTTCCTTCCCCGCCGAGCCGGCGACCTGGAGGGTCTGGTTCGAGGAGGAGGAGGAGTGGGCGCTCCGGAGCATGGCGAGCGTCATCCGGGCGCTCGAGTCGCCGGACGAAGGGGAGATCGCCGCGGCCATCCAGGCCGCTTCCTACCATCCGCTCCTCCGCCACGAGCTCTCGGAGGCCCTGGGCCGGGTCCTGGATCACCCGCGGGCCGGCCTGCGGGCTCTCGTCTGCCGGACCCTCGAGCGGCTCGCTTCCCCGGTGTCCATCCCGCCCCTGATCGAGCGGCTGGAGGACCACGACGACGCCGTGCGGGGGAGCGCCCTGCACGCCCTCCAGGAGATCACCGGCCGCCGCGACCTCCCGCCCGATCCCGCCGCCTGGCTGGCGCGCGAGTAGCGCGGCGGCGGGAAACGGTTTCCTGCCCGGGCCCCGGCGGACGCGGGGGGCGAAAGTGCTTCGGAGGCGGGCGTCCCGGCTCCGATACAAGCGGCCGGAGCAGTCCCCCCGGGCCGCCGGGGGGCGGCGAAAGCCACGCCATGCAGCGGACCCTCATCCACCGGCGCTCGCGCTCGCCGCGCGCGGGCGCGACGCTCATCGAAGCCGTGGCCGGCATGGGCGTCGTGCTCCTCTCGATGGTCGGATTCGCGCGGGTGGTCCTCTTCGCGGACCTCCACCCGGAGGCCGACCACGAGTACCTCCTCGCGCGCGAGGCAGTGCAGCGCACGATCGACGATCTCTCCTGGACGAGCTTCCGCGAGGTGTACGCGCGCTACAACGAGGACCCGTTCGACGACCCGGACGGCGCCGGCACCGCCTCCGGCGACCGGTTCTCGGTGCCGGGGCTCGCGCCCCGCTCCCCCGACCCGGAGACCGCGGTCGGGCGCATCTCCTTCCCCACGATCTTCGACTTCGACTGCGGCCTGGCGCTCCGGGAGGACGTCCTCGATCCCGCCCTCGGGATGCCCCGGGACCTGAACGGGGACGGCCAGGTCGATCGGCGCGATCACTCCCGGGACTACGCCTTGCTCCCGGTCCGCGTTCGCGTCGAGTGGCGCGGCGCGGCGGGGCCCTCCGTCCTCGAGGTCGAGACTTTGATCGGCGATCTGTGAGCCGAACCCGATGGATGACGAACGCCCCGCGCCCTCCCCTCGCTTCCCGCTCCTCGGGCTCTCCACGCTGCTGCCTCTCGCCCTCGTGGCGGTCGCCAGCGCGGCCGCGTTCTCGCTCCATACCTCGCGCGCCCGGTTCGATCGCGGCCGGGAGGAAGTGCGCGACGAGCTCCAGGCCTCCTGCGCCAGCGAAGCCGGCCTCGGCGCGGCGGCCCTCGACCTGCGGATGGGGGGCGACGGGAATCTCGGGGAGGCCGAGGAGCCGATTCGCATCGGCGAGGGCTTCTACTGGGTCCAGACGACGAGGCTCGAGAGCGGACTCCTCTCCGTTCGTTCCACGGGCGGAGCGGGCTCGTTCCGGCGGCGGACGGAGCTCGTCGCCCGCCCCGCCGGCACGCCGACCGCCCCGCTCGAGACGATCTCCCGGCGCATCGTGCCGTTGGCTCCGGCGGACGAGTGACGCCCGGGCCACGGCGGGCGCCGCGGGCGGCGCCGCGGGGTCCGGCCCGAAGCTCCTCGCCGAGCTTCAGGTACCGGACACTGGTGGGCGGAGGAGCGATCCGGCGCTACCTTGGCGCCGCGATGAAGACCATCCTCCCCCATCTCGTCCTGCTCTCCTTCGCGCTCGGCTGCGCCGCCCCGCCGGCCAGCGCGCTCCAGGAGAGCGAATCCCTCCCGTCCCGCGCCACGTCCATCCGCTTCGGAGATCCCGAGGACCTCGGCTACGACGCGCCGTTCTTTCCCGGCGCCACGTACGCCGCGGACGTCCCGGCGCCCGACGAAATCCTGGGCCAACGCCTCGGAACCCGCCTTTCCCACCACGACGAGATCGTGGCCGCCTTCGCGCGCTGGGCGGAGGTCTCGCCGCGCTTGATGCTCGGCGAGTACGGCCGCACCCACGAGGGCCGCCGCCTCGTGTACGCCGTGATCACGTCGCCGGCGAATCACGCCCATCTGGACGAGATCCGCGCCCGCCATGCCCGGCTGGACGATCCGCGCGGTCTCGAGGAGACGGACGCGGCGGCGTGGATCGAAAGGCTGCCGGCCATCGCCTGGTTGGGATACTCCATCCACGGCGACGAGCTCTCGGGAGCCGACGCCGCGATGGCTCTCGGCTACCACCTCGTCGCGTGCACGGACGAGGAGGTCGTGCGGCTGCTCGACCAGGTGGTGGTGGTGATCGACCCGGATATGAACCCCGACGGACGCGAGCGGATCATCTCCATGGTCGAGCAGTCGGCGGGATACACACCGAACCTCGACTACGCCAGCATGCACCGCGGGCGCTGGCCCTACGGGCGGGGAAATCACTATCTCTTCGACATGAACCGCGACTGGATGGCGGGCACCCAGCCGGAGACGCGCGGTCGCTGGCAGGTCCTCCGCCGCTTCCCACCGCAGCTCTTCGTCGACGCCCACGAGATGGGCGCCGACGAGACCTTCCTCTTCTATCCCCAGAACGCGCCGATCAACCCCCACTATCCGGAGAAGCTGCTCGACTGGCAGAAACGCTTCGCGCAGGACGCGGCCGCCGCTTTCGACCAGCACGGCTGGAGCTACTACACCCGCGAGTGGGCCGAGGGTTGGGCCCCGATCTACTCGGACGCCTGGGGGTCCCTGTCGGGCGCCACGGGGATCCTGTACGAACAGGCGAACACGCTCGGGTCCCCGCTGCGCCGGCCCTCCGGCCGCGTCCTCACCTACCGCGAGACGGTCCACCACCAGCTCACCGCGAGCTGGGCGAACCTGCGAACCCTCGCCGCCAACCGCGTGGAGGTGCTCGCCGACTACCTCGCCACGAAACGCCGCAACGTGGCCGCGGACGCGCCCGGCAACGACCGGATGTTCGTGTTCCGCCCCGGCGGGAACGCCTCCCGCACGCGCGCCCTCCTGCGCATGCTCCTGGAGCAGGGGATCGAGGTCCGGCGCACCGCGCGCGACTTCGAGGTGACGAATGCGCGCCATGTCCTCGGCGCCGAGGCCGCGACGCTCCTCCTGCCCGCCGGCTCCTACGCCGTGCCCGCGCGCCAGCCCCGGGGGGCGATGGTGCGCGCCTACCTCGAGCTCGACCCCCGCATGAGCCGCGAGGACTTGCAGGAGGAGCGCGAGGAGCTCGAGCGCCGCGACGAGAGCCTCGTGTACGACATCACGTCCTGGTGCCTCGCCCACGCGCTGGCCATCGACGGCTGGTGGTGCGACGCCGCCCCGGCGCCGGGCGAGCTGGTGACCGAGACGCCGGTGCCGGCGACGACCATGGCTCCCCTCTCCGCCGGCGCCCCGGTCCCGGTGGCCTGGGCGGTGGACGGCACCGACGACGCCTCCGTCGCCTTCGCGGCGCGCGCGATGGAAGCGGGGCTGCGCGTGCACCTCGCCGGCGAGCCGTTCCGGGTCGGCGAGGCCACTCTTCCCCGCGGCAGCCTCCTCGTGCGGCGGAACGAGAACGATGGCTCGGCGGAGGAGATCGCGGGCCGGGTGCGCCGCGCGGCGGAGGAAGCCGGCGTCGCCGACGTGCGTCCGGCGGGGACGGCGCTCGCGCCCGGCGACGAGGCGGATCTCGGCGGCCAGCATTTCGTCCTGCTCGCGCGCCCCCGCGTGGCAGTGCTCGCCAACGCCCCCATCTCCCCCGACGCCTACGGGCACCTGTGGCACCATCTCGACGCCGTGCTCGGCGTGCCGTTCACGATCCTCGATGCCCAGGCCTTCGTAGGCGCCGACCTGCGGCGCTACAACGTCCTGATCGTGCCGCCCGGTTGGGGGGGAATCGAGCGTGTCCTCGAGCCCCAGCGCGCGGCGCTCGAGACCTGGGTGCGCGACGGCGGCACGTTGATCGCGACCGGCGGGGCCGCGGCCGCCCTCACCCGCGAACGGCTCGGCCTGTCGGACGTCGTCCTGCGCGACGCGGTCCTCGACGATCTCGCCCCCTACCTCGCTGCGGCCCGGCGCGAGCGCGAGGCCCGCGCGGTGGAGATCGTCGAGGCCGAAATCTGGGGGGACTCGCCTCCGCCGGTCGCGGGGGAGGCTGCGGCGGCTCCAGCGGAGGAGTCGGCGGAGCCGGCCTCTCCGCCCAAGATCGACGAGGAGGAGGAGAGCTGGGCGCGGCGTTTCGCGCCGCACGGCGCGACCTTGCGCGGCATCGTCGACGAGGAGGCCTGGATCACCGTGGGCGCGGGGGCGGAGCTGCCCGTCCCGTACAGCGGCGGCGATGTCTTCCTCTCCGGCCCGGGCGTCGAGACCGCCGTGCGCCTCGCCGAGGCGGAGCGGCTGCGCCTCGGGGGGCTCGTGTGGCCCGAAGCCCGCGCGCGTCTGGCGGAGGGCGCCTGGCTCACCGTCGAGCGCGCCGGACACGGCCAGGTGATCCTCTTCGCCGCCACGCCCGCCTTCCGCGGCTATCACCTCGCCACCGGCCGCCTCTTCGCCAACGCGGTCGTCTACGGACCGGGGGCCGGGGCGGACCAGCCCTCCGAGTGGTAGATCGCCCGGCGCTCCGCGGGAGCCGGCCCCCGAATGCGCGTCCTGATCCTCAATCCTCACCCCCGCGGCCAGCGGGGCGGGAATCGGACGACGGCTCTACGCTGGGCGCGGATTCTCCGGCGGCTCGGGGCAAGAGTCAGGGTGGAGCAGCGTTGGAGCGGGCAGCCGGCCGATCTCCTCGTCGCGCTCAACGGGTGGAGGAGCGGAGAGTCGATCCTGCGCTTCCGGGCGGCGCACCCGGAGCTGCCGATCGTCGTGGCGATCACGGGGACGGACCTCTACACCGGCGAACCGGATCCCGCCGCGCTGGCGCGCGCCTTCGCCGCCAGCACGCGGCTCGTGGTTCTGCAAGAGCTCGCTCTGGAGGCGCTCGCTCCTCCGTATCGGGCGAAGGCGGTGGTGATCCACCAGTCGGTGCGCCCGCTCCCCGACCCACCCGCCCCGCGCGACGACGCCTTCGAATGTTGCGTGGTGGCCAACTTGCGGCCGGTGAAGGACCCCCTGCTCGCGGCCCGCGCCGCGCGCCGGCTTCCCGCCCGATCGCGGATCCGGATCGTGGGCATCGGCGAGACGCTCGATGCGGCGCTGGGCGCGGAGCTCGCGCGCGAGCGGGCCGCGAATCCGCGCTTCCTCTGGCTCGGCGCGCTTCCGCGCCTCGCAACCCTGCGGCGGATCGCGGCCGCGCGCCTCCTCGTATCCACTTCGCGCGCCGAGGGCGGGGCGGGCGTCGTCTCCGAGGCTTTGGCCCACGGCGTCCCGGTCCTCGCCACGGATGTTCCCGGCGCGCGGGGCATGCTCCCGGCGGGCTACCCCGGCCTCTTTCCAGTGGGGGACGAGGGGACCCTGGCCCGCCTCCTCGCCCGCGCCGAGGAGGACGCTTCCTTCCTCGCCGCGCTCGCGGCGCTCTGCCGGAGCCGGGCGTGGATCACGGCGCCCGCGCGGGAGGAGGCCGCCTGGGGGGCGCTCCTGGCCGAGATCGGCCCGGGGGGGTGAGGGGCCGGAGGAGAGTCTTCTCGGCCTGCGCTCGCCGGGGGTATCCTGGCCAGCCCATGAGCATCTACGTCGATCGCTTCTCCTCGCCGGTCGGAGACCTCGCGGTGGCGGTGGATGAGGACGGGGAGCTCCTGCGCCTGGAGTTCCTCGGCTCCTCCCCGTTCCAGATCTTCGCCGAGAACGTCCGCGACCGGACGGGGGCCAGCCCCGCCGCCTCGTGCCGTCGCTGCGCGACGGTGCGCGGGCAGTTGAGGGAGTACTTCGACGGCGAACGGCGCGAGTTCGACCTCGAGCTCCGTCCGTCGGGCACCATCTTCCAGCTCCGCGTTTGGGAGGAGCTCCGCCGCATTCCCTACGGCGAGACCCGGACCTACGGCGAGATCGCGGCCCGCATCGACGCCCCGCACTCCTTCCGCGCCGTCGGGCAGGCGAACCATCACAACCCGATCCCGATCGTCATTCCCTGCCATCGCGTCGTCGGCGCGGACGGCAGTCTCACCGGCTTCGGCGGGGGACTGGCCGTGAAGCGCGCCCTCCTCGCGCTGGAGAGCGCCGCGGGGGCTCGGCTGGAGTTGAATACGGTCCCGTAGCCATCCCTCCACGATTCGGCGTTCGCCAAGAGGGACGCCGGGGACGGGAAACGACTCGTGGACGGATCGCTACGGCACCGGACCGGCGGACGTGCGGCGCCTCCGGCGCGCGCTTCGGCCTCTAGCTGGCACACGGGTTCGCGCCTCCGGCGCGCCGCCTTCCGGACCGGCCGAAGCGGGGCGCCTGGCGGCGCGCGCTTCGGCCTCTAGCTGGCACACGGGTTCGCGCCTCCGGCGCGCCCGTGCCAGCTAGGCAAAAGCCTCGACTACCGCGAGGACGCGGCCGCGTCTATCGAGGAGCGCGGCGATGTCGCGGTCGGTGAGATCGAGGTCCTGGATCACCGGCAGCTCGGCCGGGAAGCTCGCGGGGCCGGCGTCCTCGTCGAGGGCCCAGTGGCAGAGCTCGTCGGCCAGACTCGTGATCATCACCTTGCCCGCGAACTCCGTGGCCTGGCGGTAGTCGTGGTGGTGGAGGATCGCCTGGACGATCCACTCCGGCAGACCCCAGCGCCGAGCCATCACCGCACCGACCTCGGCGTGGAACTCGGCGAGGGCGGCCTCGAACACGAGGGAGGGGATCGGCTGGTCGGTCCGGGCGCGAACCTCGTCGATCAGCTTCAGGAGGACCATCGGCTTGCCCACGTCGTGGAGGAGGCCGCAGAGGAAGGCGCTCTCCTGGTCCCCCTGGACCTGGCGGGCGATTTCCTTGGCGTAGATCCCGGCCGCCGCCGAGTGCATCCACAGCTCGCGGACCGCGAGCTGGTGGCCGGGCACCTGGAACACGCGCCCCTTCACGGCGATCGAGATCGCGATCTCGCCAATGCTGGCGACGCCTAGGCGGCTCACCGCCTGGCGCAGCGAGACGATGGGCTCCTTCGGCGCATAGGCAGCGGAGTTCGCGATGCGCAGGACGTGGGAGGCGAGCGACTGGTCCCGGCCCAGGATGTCCGAGAGCCGACCGGCATCCGCGCTCTCGTCGTTGCAGGCCTGCATGACGTGCATGGCCGTGTCCGGGAGCACCGGGAGCTCCATCGATTCCGCGTCGATCGCCCGCTCCAGGAGCCGCCGCAGGGGCGGAGGCAGGGCGGGCAGCGTGGGACGAGTCAGGCTGGGGGGCATCGCCTCGTCCCTTTCGGACGGCGCGGGCGCGGTTCTGTACGGGAAGGCCCGGCGGCGCGACCGAAAAACCTTCCGGTACGGCGTCAGACACTTCTTTGCATGTGGTCGTAGAGGATGCGAGCGACGCAGGCGGTCACGCGCTTGCCCGTGGGCACGTGCAGGAACTCGTTGGGGCCGTGCGCATTCGATTCCGGCCCCCCGACCCCCGTGATCACGAACTGGGCCGCCGGGAAGAGGCGCGTCAACATCCCCATGAGGGGGATCGTGCCGCCCTCCCCCCGGTGGGCCGGAGGAGGCCCGAAGAAGGCGCGGGAGGCGCGGACGAGCGATTCCTCGAGCCAATCCTCCACCGGCGGCGACGCCCAGCCGGAGCAGCCTTCGGCGGGAGTGAAGCTCACCCGGGCTCCGTGCGGCGGATCCGCCTCCAGGAGCTCCTTGACGAAGGCGCCCACCTTCTCGCCTTCCAAGGTGGGCGGCAGGCGTAGGGAGAGCTTCACGCTTGTCCCCGGCCGCAGGACGTTGCCGGCCCGCGCGAGCGGGGGCAGTCCGTCCTGCCCGATCACGGTCAGCGTCGGCCGCCACGTCTGGTTGAGCACGAGCTCGGCCGGGTCGCCCGCCACGGCCTTCGTGCCCCCGGCGAAGGGGAACTTGCCGGCCAGGCGCGGGCCGAGCACGGCGGCGGCGGCGCGGGCCTGCTCGCGAAAGGCGGGCGGAACGTCCACGAAGAGCTCCCGCGGCACGATCGTTCCCGTGCGCCCGTCCTCGAGGCGGTCGAGGAGAAGGCGAAGGATGCGGAACGAGTCGGGCACGATGCCGCTCGCGTCTCCGGAGTGCACTCCCTCGCGCAGGACGTCGACGCGGAGCTCCCCGGCTGCCAGGCCGCGCAGCGAGCGCGTCGTCCACAGCCGGTCGTAGTCGCCGCACCCGGAATCGAGGCAGATCACCAGGTCCACGGTGCCCAGGCGAGCGGCGAGGTGATCGATGTAGGGAGACAGGTCCGCGCTCCCGCTCTCCTCGCATCCCTCGATCAGCATGATGCACCGCGCACCGGGAAGCCCTTGTTCGGCGAGCACGTGCAGCGCGGTCAGCGATCCGAAGGTCGCGTAGCCGTCGTCGGACCCGCCCCGCCCGTAGAGCCGGTCGCCTTCCAGCTTCGGCTTCCAGGGCCCGAGATCCTCCCGCCATCCCGTCATCTCGGGCTGCTTGTCGTAGTGCCCGTACAGGAGGACCGTCCCCTCGCCCCGTCCGGGGACCTCGGCGAGGAGCAGCGGCGTGCGCCCCGGGAGGCGGACGAGCTCGAGCTTCATCCCCGGGATCGGCCGCGTTCGGCACCACCGCGCGAGGAACTGCACCGCGCGCTCGAGCTCGCCGGTCCGCTCCCACCCCGCGTCGAAGGCGGGAGAGAGGCAGGGGATGCGGATGTACTCGATCAGGTTCGGGACGATCTCCTCGTCCCACACATGCTCGACCAGGGCGCGGGCCGCCTCGTGGTCGAACGCCTTCGTCGCCGGACCGCTCATGGGTCTCAAGATAGCGGCGCCCGCGGACCGGCGATCGCCCCGCCGGGGGTTAATTCGCGCCCCCGTTCGGACCGCCCGGCGAGACCGGCCGGGAATCGAGGAGCTCCGCGCACGCCGCCAGCACCTCTTCGACGCCGATCGCCTCCATGCGCCGCGATCCATGCTGCACGACGCGGGCCCGCCGGCCCCACGGCCCCGTGCGTCGCGGATCCGCGGGTCCGAAGAGGGCCACGACCGGAGCCCCGACCGCCCCCGCCAGATGCATCGGCCCCGTGTCGCCGCCGACGAAGAGGCGCGCGCGCCGGAGCAGGGCGATGAGCTCGCGCAACGAGGTCCGGCCGACGAGGTCGTGCACGGGACCGCCGGCGGACGCCGCCGCGAGGGCCGCCGCGAAGAGGGCGCGGTCCTCCGGTCCGCCGGCGAGAACGATCGGGGGCATGGCGCGCGCGGCGAGCGCCGCCGCGAGCTCGCCCCAGCGCTCCGCCGGCCAGCGGTTGGGCGGCTTGCTCGCGCCGACGCACACGACGACCGGCGATCCCCCGATCCCCGCCGTCGTTCGCTCCGCCCAGGCGTCCGCCGCCGCGTCCGCGGGCAGGACGTGGTGCGGCACGGCCCCTTCGATCCCCACGGCCCGTACGAACTCCATGTACTGCTCCACCATGTGGGCGTGGGGATCGCCGGGAGGAATCGTGTCCGTGTGCCACAACCACGAGAGCTCCTTCGCGCGCCGCCGGTCGAAGCCGAGCGTACGCGGTGCGCGGCTCAACCGGGCGAGGAGGCCGCTCTTGCCGATCCGCTGCAGGTCGATCGCCAGCCCATAGCGCCGCTCCCGGATCTCCGCCAGCACGCGCCGCAGGCCGGTAAGGCCCTCCGTGCGCCGCCACAGATGGACGCGATCGACGCACGGATGGCCAGCCACGAGCGGATGCGCGAGCTCGTGCACCGCCCAGCCGATCTCGATCGCCGGCCGGTGGGCGCGGAGCGCGGCCGCCACCACGAGCGCGTTCGCCACGTCGCCGATGGCGCCCAGCCGCACGATCAGCACGCGGTCGGGGAGGTCCAGCGCCGGAGCCATACGCCCGCATCCTATCCGGGCCGCGCACGCCTTCGTTCCGGGACTCGGGCGGTGCTTGCTAGAGTGGGCCGACCGTGCGCCGATCCTCGCCCTCCTTCGCCCGCCCCCGGTTCCTCTTCCTCGCCGCCGCCCTCGCGGGCGGGTGCGGGCCCCCCGGCGGAGCCCATCCGCCGGAACCGGCGGCGCAGGGCGAGGACGAGGCGCCCCGCGATCCCCCCGGGGCGCGGCGGGAGATGCTCGAGACCCTCCGGCAGGCGGACGCGGCTCCGCGCGGCCCCGCCGACGGCGGCGGGCGAGCGTGGCTCGAGACCGCCGACGGCGGCCCGGCCCGCGCGGTCGCCGGCCAGCCGGGCACGTGGACCATCGTCTACGAGGCGGGAGCGGCGGGAATCGCCGCCGGAGGCTTCCTCCGCCTGACCGTGCCGCCCTTCTGGGGCTGGAGCCCCGCCCAGATTCGCTTCCCCGACGCCCCGGGGTACACGACGGCGGCCCCCGAGGCGCCGGGGGTCGAGCTCGAGACGGCGGCGGCCGATTGGCTCGACATCGTCGTGCGCGGCCGCGCTCTCGCCGCCGGCGAGCGGATCCGGATCGTGTACGGCGCGGGGCGCGCGGGGGCGATGGCCGACCGCTTCGCGGAGCGCGGCTCCCGCTTCTGGATCGGCGTGGACGGCGACGGAGACGGCGTGGCGGGCACGCTGGTCGATTCGCCCGCGGTCTCGGTGGCGCCCGGGCCACCGGCCCTCCTGCGGCTCCTCGCGCCGAGCACCGCCCGACCGGGAGAGGAGATCGTGCTGCGCGCCGTCGTTCTCGACCGCCTCGGCAACCGCGGCGCGGCCTTCGCGGGCGAGCTCTCCCTCGAGACGCCCGGCGAAGGGCTCGCTCTTCCGGCCGCCGTGCCCTTCGATCCCGCCGCCGGCGGCATCCTCGCGATCCCGGTCGCGGTGCAGGCCCCCGGCGTCTACCGGGTGATGGGCACCGTGCGGGCGGCGGGCGCGACGGAGGACGCCGAGCCGCTGTTCTCCGCCCTGAGCAATCCCCTCCTCGCGGCCGAGGCCAGCGCGCCGATCCGGTGGGCCGACCTCCACGGCCATTCGAACCTGTCGGACGGCACGGGGACGCCCGACGATTACTTCGCCTACGCGCGCGACGTGGCGGGGCTGGATGTCGCCGCCCTCACCGACCACGACCACTGGGGCATGCTCGCGCTCGATCGCTACCCGGAGCTGTGGGAGGAGATTCGCGCCGCGGTCGAGCATCACCATGCTCCCGGCTCCTTCGTTACGTTGCTCGGCTACGAATGGACGAGCTGGCTCCACGGGCATCGCCACGTGCTCTTCTTCGCGGATGAGGGCGAGGTGCTCTCCTCGATCGATCCCGCCTTCGAGACTCCCGCCCAGCTCTGGGCCGGGCTGCGCGGCCGCCGGGCGCTCACCCTCGCCCATCATTCCGCCGGCGGCCCGATCCCGACGAACTGGGCCTTCCCCCCCGATCCGGAGCTCGAGCCGATGACCGAGATCGTGTCGGTCCACGGCTGCAGCGAGGCGCCGGATGCCCCGCGTCTCATCTACCGGCCCTGGACGGACAACTTCGTGCGCGACGCCCTCGACCGCGGCTACCGGCTCGGCTTCGTCGGCAGCGGGGACAGCCACGACGGCCATCCCGGACACGCGGACATCGCGGCCGGTCCGCAGGGCACGGGGCTGGCCGCCATCTTGACCGAGGACTTGACGCGCGAAGGCGTGTACGACGCCCTGCGCGCCCGGCGGGCCTATGCCACGAACGGCCCGCGAATCGTGCTGCGCACCGCGCTCGGGGGGCGCCGCATGGGAGAGGTCGTTCCTCGGCCCGCGGAGGGCGGAAAGGCGACTCTGTACGTGCGCGTGATCCCCGAGGCTCCCCTTGCCTACGTCGACGTCGTGCGGCGCACCGGCGTCGCGCGCCACGAGGTCCCCCCGGAGACCTGGCACTTCGAGGCGACTTTGGAGCTCGAGGATCTGGCCGCCGGCGAGTACGTCTACGTGCGCGCGGTGCAGGTGGACGAAGGAGCGGCGTGGTCGAGCCCGTTTTTCGTGGAATGACGTTCACGCTCCTTCGCCGAGTCGGGCCGCACGCTGCCCGCCGGCGACGTCGACGCGTCCGAGCAGGAGGCCTCCGACCACGAAGAAGGGAATCACCGCCAGGATCGCGTGCTGGGCGGAGCCGCTAAGCGCCGTCACGAGCCAGAAGAAGAGGGGGCCGAAGATGCCGGCGAACTTCTCCCCCACCGCGAAGAACGCGAAGAACTCGGCGGATTTCTGCTTCGGAACGAGGGACGCGAAGAGCGATCGGCTCAGGGCCTGCGTTCCTCCCTGCACGACGGACACGAGGAGCCCGAGCGCGACGAAGTGCCAGTTCTTCGTCATGAAGAAGGCGAGCAGGCTGATGCCGCAGTAGACCCCGAGCCCCGCGAGGACGAGTCGCCTCGCGCCGAAGCGCGGCGCGAGCTGACCGAAGAGGAAAGCGAAGGGGATCCCGACGAACTGCACCAGCAGGAACGTGACGATGACGATCTCGTCCGCCATCTGCTTGCCCTTGGCGTACACGGCGGCCATGCGGATGATGGTCACGATTCCGTCGTTGTAGAGCAGGAAGGCCAAGAGCAGGATCGTCGCCTGGCGGAAGCGCTTGAGCTCGCCCCAGGTCGCACGGAGCTGCCGGAACGAGGCGGCGATCAGCCTGGCCCCGCCGACTTCGGCCGGCGCGCACCGGCGGGGAGGCTCGGAGATCCGCCGCCACAGGGGAATCGTGAAGACGAGCCACCAGACGGCGACCGACAGGAAGGCGAGACGCGCCGGCAGGGTCTCCTGGGCCGGCGAGAGGCTCTCACCGGCGGGCAGGCCGAACCAGCCGGGATGGAGAATCCAGGCGAGGTTCAGCGCGAGCAGCACTCCTCCTCCGACGTAGCCGAGGGCGTACCCGCTCGTCGAGAGGCGGTCCAGCTCCCCCGGCGAGGCGACATGGGGGAGCAGGGAGTCGTAGAAGACGAAACTCCCGGCGGCCCCCACGTTGGACAGCGCGAACAGGAGGAGGGCGAGTCCCCATTCCCCTCGATCCACGAGGAACATCCCCGCCGTGCTGGCGATGCCCAGGAGGGCGAAGGCCGTCAGAAGGCGTTTCTTCGCCGCCCGGAAGTCGGCGATGGCGCCCAGGACGGGCGCCAGGAGGGCGATGGCGACGAGCGATGCGACCGTCGTGAGCTCGAAACGCTCCTGGGCGATCTCGGGCGCGAGGCCGGCGGCCGCAACGCCGGAGAAGTACACGGGGAAGACCGCGCCGACGATCGTGGTCATGAAGGCCGAGTTGGCCCAGTCGTACATCGCCCACGCCCGGCTCGCCGGTCGATCCAGGGCGAACCGGGCGAGGAGACCGCGGCGAAGGGGCTCCGCCATTGGAGCCGGAGTGTAGTGTCCCGGCGCCGAATTTCACGCGCCAGGGATCCGGGCGCCCGGCTCACCGCGGCGCGGGACCGCCGTCAGGCCCGCTGCCGCTTGTCGCGGGGCGGCCGGCCCATGGCGACCCGGTTGCGGCCGGCGCGCTTCGCGTCGTAGACCGCCTCGTCGGCCGCCTTCAGCAGGGTGCTGACGGAGTCGATTCCCGCCTCCCGCGTGGCCACGCCCAGGCTGACCGTCACGTGGAGGTCGAGCGAATCGGTCTCGATCGCGTTCTCCTCGACCGCCTGACGGATCCGCTCGGCCACATGGCCGGCCCCCTCGGCGTTCGTGTGCGGGCAGAGAACGAGGAACTCCTCTCCACCGATGCGAGCGGGGGTGTCCCCCCGGCGCAGGCTGCGCTTGATCGCCATGGCCGTGCGATGCAGGACCGTGTCCCCCACATCGTGCCCGTGGCTGTCGTTCACCGCCTTGAAGTTGTCGATGTCGAGCATGATCACGGAGAACGGCGCCCCGGAGCGGGTGCTGTTGGCCCACTCCATCTCCAGCCGCTTCATCGCGTACCGGCGGTTGTTCAGCTCGGTGAGCGCGTCGGTGAGGGCGGCGTCCTTCAGCTTGCGCGCCATGACCGCGAGCTTGCCCACCTGCTCGCGCTGGGTCCGCTTGTCCTGCTCCACTCGCTCTTGGAGGTGCACGACTCGCTGTCCGCCGCGAATGCGCGCCAGGAGCAACTTCGGCTTGAACGGCTTGACGATGTAATCGTCCACCCCCGCCTCGAAGGCCTCGACGACGCGGTCCTCCTCGGCCCGCCCTGTGAGGATGAGGATGTACAGGTTGCGACCGGATCCGAACCGGCGCAGCGTGCGGCAGAGCTGGATGCCGTCCATCTCCGGCATCATCCAGTCGGTGACCACGATCTGCGGGTTCTCCTGGAGGGCCAGGGCGAGGGCCTGCTTGCCGTTGGTGGCCGTGATCACCTCGTGGCCGGCCAGCGCGAGATGGCGCACGAGCAGGCGCAGGGAGACGGGATCGTCGTCCACCGCCAGGATGCGCAGGCAGTCCTTCCCACCCTTGGACGGAGCCGGCTTGGCTGCACCGGCGGCGCCGCCGAGGGCGGGGCCCGCGATCGCGGGGAACGGAGCCACCTCGTTCGTCGGCACCTCGAGGAGCTCTCCCCACTCGCGCCAGGCGGGGACGATCGTCTCGAAGATGCGGCGGAGCGTCGCGGACTCGATCTGCAGGGTCGCGGCCAGGTCGCCGAGGGACTCCCAGTGCGCCGGCTGCTCGTCCACGGCCGCTAGGCACACGTTCGCCACCGTGCAGGCGCCGTTGAGGAGGCGCAGGAGCTCGACGGATTCCTGGCTGTAGACCTCGAGGTCCCCCGTGCCCGCTCCGCAGTGGAGGACGGCCTCGCAGAACGCGACGGGAAGACCCCAATCCTCGAGCATGGCCGCCGCCACCTCCCGGTGGTTGATGCGGAAGTGCTCCTTCTCCACCTCCACCAGCTCGACGCTCGGATCGCTCTCGCACCGCAGGATCACGTCCGTGTACTCCGTGGGGTGCACGCTCGCGAGCGCCAGGCGACCGACTTTGGACAGCAAGGCGCACGTGAAGGCCTCGGCCGGTATCCCGAGGCCGAGCTCGCGGCTGAACGTCTCGGCCGCCACCGCGCAGGCGAGGGACCACGACCAGTAATGATCGTAGTCGAAGCCCTCGCAGCGGCCGGAGCGGTTGCCCGAGACGAGGGTGAACCCCAGGGCCACATTGGTGACCGTCCGCATGCCGAGCCGCATGGCGGCCTCGCGAACGGTGCCGATCCGCGTCGCGCCGGTGAGCTGCACGGACGTCGCGAGCTTGATGATCCGCCCGGTCAAAGCGGAATCGGCCTGGATCGTCCGTACGACGTCGTCGAGGAGGTAGTTCTCGTTCTGCGTCAGCATGAGCAGCTTCATCCCCACCCCGGCGGGCGTGGGGAGCTGCCCCGTGTGCTTCAGCTCTTCGAACTCCTCGGGAATCATCGGGCGACCTCGATCGCGCTCACCGTGGTACGGCCAAGCCTCTCAGAGAGCGAGCAAGGATTGCTCGCGAACGGGCGACAGCGCCGTCAGGCGATGCGCAGGAGGACATCTGAGAGGCTGTATCATCGATTTCTGCTCAGCCTCTCAGTCGAGCTCGGTGTGGAGTGCGCTCTCCACCCTCCGATACTCCGGCTCGGCCTCGTGAACCAGGGACCCCACCTCCTCGAGCTTCCCTTCCCGCCCCGCGTACTCGATCTGGCGGAAGAGGTCCGATAGCCGCATGGCCCCCAGGTTCGCCGTGCTCGACTTCAGCGCGTGTGCGGCACGCGAGACTCCATCGGCGTCGCCCTTGTCCAACGCCCCCGTGAGCTCCTGGAGGCGTTTCGGCGTGTCTTCGAGGAACAAGGCGACGAGCTCCGCGAAGAGCTGGGGGTCGTCCTCTCCCCCGAGCCCCTTCAAGGCGGCGACGACTTCGGGGTCGAGGGCGTGGTCGTGGACGTTCTTCATCTTCGATTCCCTCCCGAGCAACGTGGATTGGTGCTGCAGCCACTTGTCCAGCATCGCCTGCAGGTCGTCGCGCTGGACGGGCTTGGACAGGTAGTCGTTCATGCCGGCCTCGAAGCAGCGGATCCGATCGCCATCCATGGCCATCGCGGTCATGGCGATGACGGGCAGTGAGCCCTGCCGTCCCTCGCCCAGCCCCCGGATGGCCCGGGTCGCCTCGAATCCGTCCATCACCGGCATGAGACAGTCCATGAAGACGATGTCGTAGGGCTTCTGCCCCACCTTGCGGACCGCTTCCCGCCCGTCCCGGGCGACTTCCACCTCGCAGCCGCAGTTCTTGAGCAGGAGCGAGCCCACCTTCTGGTTGACGACGTTGTCCTCGACGAGGAGGACCCGGGCGCGCGGGCGGTTCGCGGCGGCCGGACGCGGCGGCTTCTCCCGCTCGGAGTCGGTGGCGATCGGCCAACCGCCACCATCGCCGGCGGCGGCCGCGAGGTAGCGCAGCGCGTGGCGCAGGTGGGTCGCCCCCAGCGGCTTGGCGACCCAGGCGTCCACTCCGGCGCGCGCCAGGCTGTGCGAGCGTTCGGGGCACCCGGGTTCCCGCGCGAGGAGGACCCGCACGCTCCGCAGGTTCTGATCGCTCTTGATCCGGGTGGCGAGATCCTTCCCCCCGAGCGGAGGGAGGTCATGGCCGACGAGGATGTAATGGAAGGGGCGCGCGGCGGAGGCGGCTTCTCGCAGCAACTGGAGGGCCCGCTCGCCCTCCTCCGTCTCCTCGACCTCCATCCCGCAGGCGCGCGCGAGCGTCCGGACGACATGGCGGGTCCCGACCCCCGCCTCGGCAACGAGGAGCCGCTGCCCCGCGAATTCCGCCCCGCCCTCTTCCGCACCGGCGGACTCCCCGCGGAGCGCGGCCGTGAAGTGAAAATCGAGATCTCCGGCGGCTGCCGATTCCTGTCGCAGCTCGCCCCCCATGAGCTCGACGAGCTGGCGGCTGATCGCCAGCCCGAACTCGGTGTTGCCTTCGGCCGCGGCGTCGGACCCCTGGGACGAGCGACGGGCCGGAACGTTTCGCCGCACGGGCGGGACCTCGGGACCCGTGTCCGCCACCCGGAACTCGATCGTGCGGAGCTCGCCGGCGGCGGACGCCTGGCGCACGAGGAGCCGCACGCCACCGCGGGTGGTGCACCGGACGGCGCTGTCGAGCAGATTGGCGAGCACCTGCTGCAACCGCGCGGGGTCCCCGGCGAGCCGATCGGGCGTTCCCCGCTCGATCAGGTAGGTGAGCTCGAGACCGCGTTCCGCCGCCAGCGGATAGGCCCCCTCGACCACCTCGCGGACGCAGCGCTCCAGGGGGAGCTCGCGGCACTCCAGCTCCAGCTCCCCGGCGGCCATCCTCGAGAAGGTCTGGAGATCGTCGACGACGCGCAGCAGGCGGGAGGCGGATTGGAGGATCGTGCGGGCGTGATCCGCCTGATCGAGGTCCAGCTCGGTCTCCCGCAGGAGTTCGGCCGCGCCCACGATGCTGGCGAGCGGCGTCCGGATCTCGTGCGCGAGCCGGGCGAGCTGCGCGCCGCGTCCTCGCTCGTCCTCCCCGACCGGAGAGCCGGAAGCCCCTCCGGATGGGCCGGTCGACCCGCCGGCCGGCGAGCGGAGGGGGCGCCCGATCCCCCACCAGCCGATCGGCTGGATCAGGAGCGTGTAGATCGCGGCCCCGACGCCCCATACGAGACCCGCGAGCAGGCTCGCCGCCCCGAGAGTGATGACGAGCAGCACCTGCCGGCTGCTGGGCGTGGAGCAACGCACCTCGAGCTTGGATCTGGCGCTCGTCATCGGGGCGGCGATCCGAGTGCAGACGGCGCGACCGACAGGAATCGGGCCGCAGCGCCGCCGGGGATCGGGAACCCGGCCTTCATCGGGCCGAACGGCCCGGGACCTTGGGCCAAAACCGGGATGCTGCCCGCCCCGCCGGCGCCCCGGAAAACGCTTCGCCCCCCCCCGGCGGCGATCAGCGGCGGGGGAAGACGTGCACGGCCAGGCCGTGCACGGACTCGGCGGCCTCCATGAGAGCCTCGGGGAGGGTGGGGTGAGCGTGGATGGTCCGGGCGACATCTTCCGCGGTGGCCCCGAGCTCGATGGCGAGGGCGGCCTCGGCGATCAGCTCGGTGACCTCGGGACCGACCATCTGCACGCCGAGCAGCTCGTCGGTCCGAGCGTCGGCCACGACCTTCACGAAACCCTCGGTCTCCTGCATCGCCAGCGCCCGCCCCAGGGCGGCGAACGGGAACTGTCCGACGCGCACCTCGCGCCCGTGGGCCTTCGCCTCCGCCTCGCCGAGCCCCACCGCGGCCATCTCCGGCGAGGTGAAGATCACGGCCGGCACGCAGCGCGCGTCGTACTCCTCGGGGCGGCCCGCGATGACGCCGGCGCACACGAGGCCCTCCCGGCTGCCCTTGTGGGCGAGCATCGGCTGGCCAGCGACGTCGCCGATCGCGTAGATGTTCGGCACGGCGGTGCGCATCCGGGAATCGACGGTGAGGAATCCTCCGTCGCCGGGGACGAGCCCCGCGTTCTCCAGCCCGAGGCCGGCGGTGCTCGGGAGGCGCCCCACGGTGCACAGGATCTGGTCGCAGGCGATGGTCGTCGCCGTGCCGTCGGCGCCCTCGACCGTCACCTCGAGCCCCTTCTTCTTCACCGCGTAGCCGCGGGCGGCGGAGCGGGTGTGGAGCGCGATCTTCCGTTTCTTCAGGGAGCGCTCGATCACCTTGACGCAGTCGCGGTCCTGGCCCGGAAGGGCGCCCTCGGTGAACTCGACGACCGTGACCCGGCTGCCGAGGGAGTGATAGAGGAAGCCGAGCTCGAGCCCGATGTAGCCGGCCCCGATCACGAGCAGGTGCTCCGGAACGCGGTCCGGAGCCAGCGCCTCCGTCGAGGACCAGACGTGCGCGCCGTCGAAATCGAAGCCCGGGAGGGGCGCCGGTCCCGATCCCGTGGCGATCACGAGGTCGTCGGCGGCCAGGCGGGAGACCGCACCGCCCGCCGTCACCTCGACGGTGTGGCGATCGACGATCCGCGCCGCACCGGGAACGACCCGGATCCCGTGCTTCTCGAACAGGCTCCCGATGCCCCCGGAGAGCCGCTCGACGAGGCCGGCTTTCCACGCGACGAGCTTCTGGACGTCGACGGTGAGCTCGCCGACCTCGATGCCCATGGTTCCGGCGCGGCGGATCCGCTCCAGGAGTGCGCCGGCGGCGATCAGGGCCTTCGAAGGGATGCAGCCGACGTGGAGGCAGGTGCCGCCGAGGCGCTCCTTCTCCACCACCGTCACCGCCTGACCGAGCTGGGCGAGGCGGATGGCGCAGACGTAGCCGGCGGGGCCGGAGCCGAGGACGAGGACGTTCCGGGGAGCGCTCATGGGGCGAGGAGGGGTCCGGAGGGGCGGGGCGGGGCGGAGATCCTACCCGCCCGGGCGCACCCGGGCCCGCTCCTCGGCCACGAGCTTCGCGAAGTAGAGCTCGCCGGCCCGATAGCTCGACCGGACCAGGGGAGCGGAGGCCACGTACCGGAAGCCCAGGCGAGCCCCGATCTCCGCGTACTCGGCGAACGCCTCCGGCGGCACGAACTCCCGCACCGGAGCATGGCGGGGAGAAGGCCGCAGGTACTGGCCGAGGGTCACGAGATCGACCCCGGCCCCTCGCAGGAGCTCCAGAGCCTCGATCACCTCCGCCCGGGACTCCCCGAGGCCGAGCATCAGCGAGGACTTGGTCAGGATCCGCGGGGCGAGCGTCTTGGCTTCGGTCAGGGTGGCGAGCGAGCCGGCGAAGGAGCAGCGAGGATCGCGGATCTTCCGCTGGAGGCGCGGCACGACCTCGACGTTGTGGCCGAGCACGTCCGGTCCCGCCGCGAGGAGGATCGCCAGGGGGACGCCTCGATAATCGGGGATCAAGGTCTCGATGACCATGGCGGGGCGGCGGCGGCGGATCTCCTCCACGCAGCGCGCGTAATGGGCGGCTCCGCCGTCGGGGAGGTCATCGCGGTCGACGCTGGTGATCACCACGTAGCCCACGTCCATTTCCGCCACGGCCTCTCCCACCCGCGCCGGCTCGCCGGGATCCGGGGCGGCGGGCGCTTCGCCGGTCTGGACCGCGCAGAACCGGCAGCGCCGCGTGCACTCGTCCCCGAGCACCATGATGGTCATCGTGGGATGCTCTCCCGTCCAGCACTCGCCCACGTTGGGGCAGTGGGCCTCCTCGCACACCGTGTGCAGGCGCAGGCGCCGGGCGAGGGCCTTGAGGCGGGCATGCCCCTCGCCGCCGGGGAGCGGCACCTTGAGCCAGGGCGGCCTGCGCGACGTCGTGGGTTCGGGGGGCATTGGAAGACGAGAATACAGCGTGCGGGCAGGACGAAGGGAGGGCGCCGGGCGGCGCCCCACTCCCGGACCGGCCGACGAGCGGCGCCTTCCGGCGCCCTCCCCGGCCTCTAGATGGCACGGGTTGGCGCCTGAGGCGCCCCACTCCCGGACCGGCCGACGAGCGGCGCCTTCCGGCGCCCTCCCCGGCCTCTAGATGGCACGGGTTGGCGCCTGAGGCGCCCCCCGTGCCATCTAGTTCACGAAGGGCTCGAGCTCCCGGCGCAGGCTCGGCGTGTCGAGCTTGGAGAGGGCCCGCACCTGGATCTGGCGGACACGCTCCACGCTCACCCCGAGCCGCCCCGCCACCTCGGCCAGGGTGTGCTCCCGCTCCTCGTCGATCCCGTAGCGCAGCCGGAGCACGAGGGCCTCCCGCTCGCCGAGGGAGCGCAGCGCCCGCCGGAGGCCCTGCTCGAGGGAGACGTCCTCGATCTCCGGGTCGTACGGCCCCTGCTCCGCCTCGTCGACGAGCAGGTCCCGCAGGCGCGAGCCGTCCTCCCCCTCCCCCGCCGCGGCATCGATCGAGAAGCTGCCCCGGGAAGCGGCCAGAGCGGCGGAGATGAGGTTCTCGTTCAGGTCGGAGTGCGCCGCGATCTCCCTGGGCGCGGCGTGGGCGTCGCCGAGGCGGATCGTGGCCTGATGGATGTGCTTCAGGGCCTTCTGGAGGTAGACGGGGATCCGGACGGTGTGGGTGTTGTTGTAGAGGTAGTTCCGGAAGGCCTGGTTCAGCCAGTAGACGGCGTAGGTGCGGAAGAGCAGGCCGCGGCGCCAGTCGAACCCATCGACGGCCCGGAAGAGCGAGACGCAGCCCTCCTGGATCAGGTCGAGGCGGCTCACCCCCGGCTGGGTGTAGCGCTCGACGTTGATCAGGACGAGGTAGAGGTTGCGCTCGACCATCTCCGTCCGCAGGGCGTGCAGCTCCATGCCCCGGCGGTTCACCCGCGGGGGGAGCGGCCCTTCGACGACGGAGGGCGAGTCCGGGCCAGCGGGGTCCAGGCCGGCTTCCGACCTCGCCTTGGCGAGGCGGTGGCGGGCGAGCTCGATCCGCCGCGCGAGACGAGCTTCCTCCTCCCGATCGAGGATCCGGATCGCCTCGACGTCGAGCCGGAACTGCTGGGAGAAGCTGCGCACCGTCCGCTCCTCGCCGGCGTGCCGCCACGCGCGCGGATCGGTGATCTCGAGATCGAGATCCTCGGCGTCGAGCCGGTCGATCAGCTCGCGGGCCCGATCCACGAACCCCTCGGGCGGCTCGGCCGCGACCTCGAGGAGGGAGTCCAACTCCTTGTGGGGAATGACCTTGTGCACAGGATGCTCTCCGCCGAATCCCTCCCCACCCCCCGGGGGAGCCGGCTTCCGGACCTCCCCTAGCGGGGAACGGGGCCCTTCCGTACGGGGAGATTGCCGGAAAGGACGGCTTTTTCCCCGGAATCCCGGTCCACGCCGACCCGGGGGCCCGCGGGGTCAGCGGGCGACCGCCTCCAGGGCCCGGAGCGCGCCGCACAGGGCGGCGGCGAGCTCGCCCGGCACGCGGGGGGCGAGGGCCGCGACGAGCCCCCGGGCCATGGCCAGAGTCCCCGCGCGGCCGCCCCGGAAGCGGGCCCAGAGGGCGGCCTCGTCGGGGGTCGTGCGAAGCTCGGTGAGAAGAGCCTCGAGGTTGTGCAACTTGTCGCAGGCCTGGATCGTGGCCGCATCCGGGGAGAGGGCCGGGACGCGGGCGATCGCCGTCTCCTTCCGCTCCGCCCAGCTCCGCGACTTATCTTCCGAGAGCTCCGCGACGAGCCCCGCCACGCGCGGCCCGAACTCGGCCTCGAGGCGGGCGTGGCTCCACCCCGGGCAGTCCTCGACCACATCGTGGAGGAGTCCCGCCTGGATCACCGCCTCGTCCCGTCCGAGGCGGGCGAGCATCAGGGCCACGTGCACGGGATGGGACACGTAGGGGACGGCGCCCGGGCTCTTGCGCCGCTGCCCCGCGTGGGCCTCGAGAGCGGCCCGCAGCGCCTTCTCAACACCGGAGGAGAAGGGCATCAGATCTGGATGTGCAGCGGCTTCAGGGCGATGAGGCCGAAGGCGATGGAGACGACGAAGAAGAGGAGGGCGACGCCGATCGGACCGTCCGGGAACCACGGCAGGGGGCGGGAGGGATACTCGATGCTCACCCGGGCGATCGGGCAGTCGGGGCCGAACGTGTCCTCCGCGGGCCACAGCCACGCGGGGAAGAAGCCGGATACCCGCTCCGGCTGCATCGACCGGCTCGGCTCGTCCCCGGCGACAATTCGCTTCCCCCCGACGCTTTTCTCCTCGATCGTCAGCTCGATCACTCCATGGACTGGTTTCGTCGCCACGATCTCCTGGAAAGCGACGCCCGCGCGGGCGTTGCGCACGAGGGGAGTGACCGGAACGATCCCGTCGGGATAGGTCAGGGTCAGCCGGTGGGCGTCCGCTTCATAGCCCGCCTTCATCGCGACTTCGATGGTGGTCCCCTTCCCACTCATCACGTCGCCGGGCGCCTGTCCCTCGAGCACCGTCACGGCGACGGGGTCGAACGCGTAGCGGACGACGAGTTGGGCGGCGACGAGCGTGAAGGGCACGAGAAGCAACAGCATGGGGCCGAAGTTGAGCCCGAGGTACACGAAGTTGCGCAGGAACACCTTGCCCGCCGACTTTCCGACGATCGCCAGATCGTCTTGGTAGATCCGGATCGCGATCATGTCGCCCTTGATCCGGTCTTTCGTCCTCTTGATGCCCGCCTGCCAACTGATGTGCTTGAAGACGAGGAGGGCAAGGACGCCGAAGACCCCGCTGGCGACGACGAGAGCCACGTAGCCCCCGAACAGCTCGACGGGCGCCAGCAGCACATCGAAGAGCGTGGTGACGACGTGGTTCAGACCGTCCATCGGGGGAACCAGGAGTTAGCTGATATAGCCAAGCCCCTTCAGCTTCTCCACGATCTGCTCGTCCGTGCCGGCGTCCTCGAACTGCGCGAGCTCCTTCTCCAGGACGTGCACGACGAATTCCTCGTGCGAAGCATAGCCGGCCAGCTCGGCCACCTTCTTGATGCGGTCGATCAGGTCGGGGTCGAGCTTGATCTTGTTGCCGCCGCCGAACATCTCTGCCTCCGGGGGGTTCTCATCGGGGACGAGGGGGAAGGGGCCGAGCTCAATCGAGCACGCGGTGCCCCTGCATCTCTTTGGGTCTCTCGACGCCGAATCGGGCCAGGATCTCCACGGTGAGGTCCTGCAGGCTGTGGAATCCGTCGCGCACGGGGCGGTTGGCGAGCAGCAGACCATGGACTACGTCCGGCACCATGAGATGGCTGCCGTTGAAGGTGCCGCCCAGGTTGTCCTCGAGCACGTCGCGGGGAATGCGGCCCAGCGCCGCCTCGTCGGAATTGCCGTAGCCGGCGTTGTAGCCGACCTGCATGTCCGGCGCCCGGTCGATGTGGTCGCCGTGGTAGACCTCGCGCGTGAGGTCGCACCGCACGATGGGCTTGAGGCCGGTGGCGTGGTCGATGATCGCCTCCAGCTTGCCCTTGATCTCCGCGAGGAGCGCCTCGGCCTCCGGCCCCGGCTCGACGACGCCGGACTCGTCTTCGTCCGCCGTCGCGGGGTTGTCGAGCTCGCGACCCTTCAGGTTCAAGTACAGCCCGTTGAATCCCAGCCCGTAGGCGCGGGTTCTGGTCCAGTCGACGACGCCGGGCACGAAGACGTACACCTCGTCCGCCGGCGAGGCCTCCCGGTGCCGGCCCTCGTGGAGGACGAGATAGCCCTCCTCCAGGAGCCACGTGTTCAGGTTGAACTTGCGGCGGTAGGGCGCGAAGCCATGGTCCGACATCACGATCATCGTCACGTCGTCCCCGAGACGCTCGCGGATCCGTCCGAGCACCGGGTCGAACTTGGCGAACAGATCCCGGTGCAAGTCCTGCCACGTGGTGCCGGGACGTCCCGACCAGGCGGAGGAGTCCTGGGCGGCAAGGACGGGATCGTGGAACGGGTGGGCGGGATCGGTGTGTCGCCACATCATGTGGCTGATGAGGTCCACCGACGAGTAGTAGAAGAAGAGCAGACCGCCCTCGTCGTCCTCGACATAGCGATCGAGGGCGTAGTCCAGCATCCGATTGCCCTCGAGATAGACGAGGTCCGCCTGCTGCATGAACTCAGCATCCGTCAGCACCTCTCGCTTGAGGGCGTTGACGTCCTCGGGCATGCCCTGGGTGTAGTAGCGGCCGATCGCCTCCACCAGCTCCCCGCTGGCGCTCGGCGGCTCCGAGACCGGCATCGGGGGATCCTCCGGATCGAGGTTCACGGGGGAGGCGTACAGCTCGAACTCGGGCTCGAGGCTGCGAAGGAAGAAGCGCGTGATGCCAAAGATGCTCGTCGCGCCCATCGGCAGGATCCGGTACTCGAGGCGGACGAAGTCGCTCCACTCTCCCGGCTGGAGGATGACCGTCTCGCCCTCGTCGATCTGGATGGCCGCCGCCCCGGCCTCCCGGTCGACGTAGACGGTGAACGGCACGCTCTCGACCACATCGTGCCCTTGCTCGTCGGGATCCTTGAACGGATTGGAGGGGCCGGTGATGCGGCTGTGGATCACACCCTCGTTCTCGGTGACGAGGACCGCCTTGTGGTAGTCGAGCTCGACCTGGTGGAGGGCGTCGGAGGTGAAGAACGAGCACTCGCCATAGGCGGAGTCGAGGGCCGGAGTCATCATCCCCGAGAACGAAAGCCCCTGGGACGGCTCGACCGGGAAGTTGGCGGGCATCCGCCAGATGTCGGCGGGCACGCCCCGGCGGCGCAGGACCTCCCAGAAGGCGAGACCGCCCCGGATCGAGCGGGGGTCGCCGCCCACCGGGATCCGCCACTTGCCCGGCACGCCGATGTACCAGTGATCATCGTTATCGGCGGTGGAGGGGACCGGCTCCCGCGTCACGGGATCGCGGTGGATGAAATCGAAGATGCCGTGGCCGCCGGGATCCTGGCCGGTGATGAAGTTCGACCACGCGACGGGGCTCTGGGGCGGGCAGGAAGTGCCAAGGACCTGGATGCCGTCCGCCGCGGCGATCAGCCAGCGGAAGTTCGGGAAGAGCTCCGGAGCCGCGTCGATCGCCTCGGCCAGGATGTCGGGGTCCATCCCGTCGATGCCCAGCACGACCACCGCGGGAAACCTCGTCCGGCCGCTCGCCCCGGCGGGGTCCGGCCGCGCAGAACCGCCGGCGGCCTCGCCGGCCGCCCCGGCATAGGGATCCTCGCTCCGGCGCGCGGGCACGGCGATCACGATCAGGACCGCGATTAGGACGAGGGCGGGATAGACGGTCCAGCGGGGCAGGCTCACGGCGTACCTCCTCGGGCATTCCCTCGGCTCGCGACGAGCTCACCCGTCTCCTCGGCTGCCTCCCGGGGCGCGGTCCGCCCGGCCGCGGCCGGAGCGATTAGGTTCCGCCCCTGCAAGTAAGCGGGGGCGGGGATGCCGAAGAGGCCGAGGACGGTGGGGGCGAGATCGACGAGGCTCGGCGCATCGGTGAGGATCGGGCGGTTGCACCAGAAGACGCCCGGCACGAGCCGCGGGTCGACGCAGTGGTCGCCGGACCAGGACTTCGTGTTGTCGGTGAACACCTCTTCGGTCACCGAGCCGGTCGCGCAGCCCCAGGAGTGGCGGAACCCGCGCTCGTAGCCGATGAGGATCTCGGGCGCCATGTCGGCGTAAGGACCGGAGTGGATCTCGGGCGTGAGGAAGGCCTCCCGGATGACTCGCCGGCCGGTTTTCGGATCGACGAGCTTCTCGAGCTTCCCCTTGAGCTCCGCACAGAGCGCCTCCATCTCCGGGCCCTTCGCGACGATGCCCTTCGCCTCCCGACCCTGGCGGTTCAGGAAGAGGCCCGTCAGCCCCAAGGTGAACGCCTTCGTCCGCGACCAGTCCACCTGCGCGAACCAGTCTCCCGAGGTCTTCGCGCCGTCCTTCAGGAAGAGATACCCCTCGTCGCGCAGCCAGGTGTTGAGATTCACGCCCCGCTGGAAATCGCAGAACCCATGGTCCGAGATCACCATGAGCACCGTGTCGCGATCGTCGCCGATCTTGCGCCGAATCTCACCGAGGAAGGAGTCCATGCGGGCGTAGAGATCCGCCATGACGTTCTTGTGCTTCTCCACGTCCTTGCCGGCGTTGGCCGGATGGGCGGGGTCGAGGTAGCGGTAGAACATGTGCGAGATGCGGTCGGTCGTGTCGAAGACCACGGTCACGAACCCGCGCTTCGTCTTCTCGATCACGTCCCACAGCATCTTCTTGCGTTCCTCGAAGATCAGCCACGCCTGCTGCAGGAATGCCTCCTCGTCGACCACCCGCTCGTTGAGCGCCCAAGTGTCCTCGGCCAGGCCGAGGGTCGCGTAGGGCCCGATCAGCTTGGCGAGGTAGATCGAGTAGACGAAGGGGTGCGAGATCGGCACCGCCGGATGATCCGGGTCGATGTTGATCGGCGTCACGTAGATCCCGACGTCCTCGCCCTCCCATTCCTGGACGTAGAAGCGCGCGATGCCGGTGGCCCCGTCGAAGGGGACCCGCAGCCAGGGCGTATATTCGCGCCGCCCCACGGTGGCCGCTTCCTTGCCCACGCGGACCGTGGCCCGGTCCGCCTTCCGGTCGAGCTCGACGGTGAAGGGACACTTCATCGGATGGCCGTCCTTGCCGGGCGGCCCGGTGAGGTTCGACTCGATGCGGCCGTTCTTCAGACGCACCTGGTACTGCTGGCCGCCCGTGTGCTTGCCCTGCCGCGCGCGCGTGGAATAGAAGGAGAACGAGCCCTGGGTCCCCTGCAAGTCCGGCACGCACATCCCCGCGAGCAGAGTTCCGTTCTTGAACTTCTTGGCCGGGAAGGTGATGGGCACCCGGACGATCGAGGACCACACCCCATGGGAGCCGAGCAGGTGCCAGAAGGGCTGGCTCTTCTGCAGGGGCTTGACGAACACCTTCGTCCCCAGGGGGATCCGGGCGAGCCCCAGGTTCAGCGTGCGGGGCAGCGTGCGAATCTCGGAGGAGGAGAGGACGGGAAGGTAGCTGCACGGATCCCGGGTGAGGAAGTCGTAGATGTTGTGCCGCGAGGCGTCGACGCCGGTCGTGTAGGTCGACCAGGCGACCGGCGAGATCGACGGGCAGGAGGTGGCGAGCGGATGGAAGCAGCCCTCCTCCGCCAGCTTCGCGAAGTTGGGCATCTTTCCGGCCGCCATGAAGCGGCGCGCCAGATCGGGATCGAAGCCGTCGAGCCCGACGACGATCATCCGCTTCACCTTGGGCTTCGCCTTCCCCCGCCGGACGAACACGCGCACGACCGCCTTGAGTGGCCACAGGAGCACGATCCCGAACGCCATCACGAAGGTGCCGAGCAGGATCAAGATGCTCCCCGCCGCGGCGATGCCCGGCCCGGGCCCGATGTAGGCCGCGGCCGGCGGCGCCGTCAGGACGGCGGCGAGGGCGACGAGGAGGCCGGCGCGGAGGGTCCGCAGGCAGGAACGCATGGCTCGGAGCGGTTCGGGGGGATCGGGGGCAGTACCGGCGCCCATACGGCGCGTTATCGGGCGCGGTGAGGCGAGGCTGGAGATCCGGGGGCGGGAAGGGACGTTCCGCCCCCCCGGGGAGCGGAACATTCTACGGGGACCGGGGGGGAGATCGGCTCCCCGTACGGCCGTAGAGCTCGACCGAGCCAGGTTCCGCGGCCCTTTTCGTTCCACCGCGGGTGCAACATCGGCCGGCGGGAGTCGCCCCCCGCCTCCCCCGCGGGCAGGAGCGGCGGGGGAGCCTCGTCCGACGGTCGGGCCCCGCCGAGCTCGACCCGGAAGCTGGCCAGGAGGCGGGGGGCGGACCGGCGGCGAGGGGGACGAAGGGCGGGCATGGACTGTTTACGACAATCGATTACGGTTATCGTAACTGTACGACGTGCGCCATGGAAGGGGTCGAGCGAGAGATCCTGTGGTCGTTCTGGAAGGTCCACATCCTCCACCACGCGCAGGCAGAGCCGGTCATCGGCCAGTGGATCCTCCGGGAGCTACGCCACCACGGCTACGAAGTCAGCCCGGGAACCCTCTACCCCCTCCTCGCCCGCCTGGAGCAGCGGGGATGGCTCCGTTCCAAGGTGGATCCCCAGGGCGGCCCGCGGGCGCGCCGCGAGTACACGCTCACCAGGAAGGGCCAGCGGATCCTGGCTTTGCTGCGCGGACAGGTTGAGGAGCTCTACCGGGAGGTCGTGCTCGACGAGGAGGGGGACCGCGAGGGATGAGGCGCTCGCAAGTGAGGACCGACCTTCTGGCCTGCCGGCCGGTCCGCCGCCTGGTGCGCGCGGCCGGATTCCCCGTGGCCGTGCAGGCGTTCGCGCTGGCCGTCGTGATCGCTCTCGCCTGCGCCGGCCTCGGGATCGGCGCGAGCAGCTCGGCCAGCGAGCTCATGCTCCTGCGCAAGACCAACCTCGCCACGCTCATCGTCTGGGGGATGTGGTGGCCCGCGATGGTCGCCCTGGCGATCGGCGCCGGCCGGGCGTGGTGCACGGTGTGCCCGATGGAGCTCGTGAACCGCATCGGGCACGGTCTCGCCGGTCGGCTCGGATGGCCCCGCGCCCGTCTCGGTCGGGTCCTGAGGGCGGGCTGGCTCATCGTCACCATCTACGTCGTCATGCAGCTCCTGGTCGCCGGGTTCTCCATCCACCGCGTGCCGCACTTCACGGCGGTTCTCCTCCTGGTGCTCGGAGGGGGCGCGCTGCTCGCCGGCCTCGTCTTCCGGGAGCCCCGGTCCTTCTGCATCGCGTTCTGCCCGGCCGGGGCGCTCCTGTCGGTCTACGGCCGCCTCACCCCGCTGCAGCTCGAGATGCGCGATCCCGCCGTGTGCGCCGGCTGCTCGACCAAGGACTGCGTCCGGGCCGGGAACCGCCGTCGCTTCAACCGCCAAAGCTGCCCGTCCCGGCTGCGCCCCTTCGATCGCGAGCCCGCGGACGCCTGCGTCCTCTGCCTGCAGTGCGCCAAGGTCTGCCCGCACGACAACGTCGGCTTCGGACTCGTCGCGAAGGAGGCGCCGATCCGCCGGAAGACGCTCCTGCGCCCGGCGGAGGCGGCCTTCGTGCTGGTCGCCCTCGGCTTCGTATCCCACGAGGTGATCGGCGAGGTGAAATGGCTGGACGAGGCGTTCCACGTCGTGCCGGCCGGCCTGGCGAGCGCTCTGCCGGGGGTGCCGTTCGCCTGGTTCGAGGCCCTGTGGTTCCTCGTGCTGTTCCCGCTGATGGTGTGGTTCGCCGTCGTGGGGCTCGGTCGTCTCGCCGGTCATCGGGGGGGGATCAGGCCCCTGCTCCTCGCCGCGGCGACGGGCGCCGCCCCGGTCGTCGCCGTCGCCCACCTGGCCAAGGCCGCCGCGAAGGTGACCGCTTGGGGCGGCTTCCTCCCGCTCGCGCTTCGTGACCCACGGGGCTCCGACACCCTCCATCGAATCGCCGACCACTCCCTGGTCCCTCCTGCGCCGTTTCTGAGTCTTACCGTGATTGGGTGGGCGATGTGTCCTCTGGTTCTGTTCGTCACCTGGAGGGTCTGGTGCGGGGCGAGGAGGATCCGGGCCGATGCCATTCCCGCGACGAGGGCCGGTCTGATCGGCGCCTCGGTCCTGTTTACCTCCGTGCTCACCGTCTGGAGCTGGGTGGGGCGGTAGGTGTGAACCCGAAAAACGCGAAGGAGCAGTTCCTCAATGGAACGCGGGTGGCGCCCTGACCCATCTGCCCCGCGGGCGCGTGTCGAGCTGCGATCCAGCGATGCTCAGCGAGGCCGGCGTCCTCGTCATCGCTAGGCCGCGTCCGTGGCGGCCACGAAACCCTGCGCGGCGAGGTAGCCGAGGATCCTCGCCGCCGACTCCTCGATCGACTCCCGCGCCGTGTCCACGACGATCTCGGCGTGCTCGGGCTCCTCGTAGGGGTCGCTGATGCCCGTGAAGTTCGCGATGAGGCCGGCGCGGGCCTTCTTGTAGAGACCTTTGGGATCCCGGTCCTCGAGCACGTCGAGCGGGCACCGGCAGAACACCTCCACGAACGCCGCCTGCGCCTTCCGGCGAACCTCCCGGCGGATCTCGCGGTACGGCGAGATGGCGGCGGTGATCGCGCACACGCCGTTGCGGGCCAGCATGTTGGCCACGAAGCCGATGCGACGGATGTTCGTGTCGCGATCTTCCTTCGAGAAGCCGAGCCCCTTGCTCAGGTTCTCCCGCACCTCGTCGCCGTCGAGCACCTCGACCTTCATGCCGAGCTCGCGCAGTCGGGGCGCGAGATACTGGGAGAGCGTGCTCTTGCCGCTGCCGGACAGGCCGGTGAACCAGAGGGTGAGTCCTTTCATGGTCATGGAGGGTCTACGTCGGAGGGATGGGGGAACGGGGGAGCGTCGCGGGCGGAGCGGGTCTAGCGGATCTTCCCTTCGAGGTAAGGAACCTCGAAGCACTTGTCGTGCATGATCGGGCCGTGGCCGAAGTAGCCGCCCTCGCCGAACAGCTCCCCGTGATCGGAGGTGACGATGATGTACGTGTCCTTGGGTACGAGGTCGAAGAGCTGCGCGAAGACGCCGTCCAGGTAGCGGACGGTGTCGATCTGGCGCGCGCGGAGCTGGTCGAGCTTGTCCTGGTCGAAGAACTGGAACTCCTCCTTGAAGCTCGGGTGCTCGGGATCGATCTCCTCGCCCATCTTCCGGAACACCCCGTTCACGCCGCTGATGCGCGGCCACATCGAGGAGTCCTCGTCCGGCTTGGCGTAGGGGTAGTGCGTCTCCCCGACGTTGAGCATGTAGAAGGACGGCCGCCCCTGGTCGAACTTCAGCTTGGGCAGCATGGCCGCCATGTCGTTGTGCTTCTCCATCAGCTCGAACTGGTCGAACGCGCGGTTGATCCCGGTCTTCGGGTTCAGGACCGGGAGGGACACGAGCGCGCCGGTGTAGTAGCCGAGCTTGTTGCGCAGGAACTCGGGCAGCCACAGCCCGGGCACCATGGCCGCGAAGTCGATCCCCTTCGCCCCGAGCCGCTTGTTGAAGTTGAAGAAGTCCTCTTTGTAGTACTCGGAGGCGTAGACGTGCGGCGGGGAGGAGTGCGGCAGGAGGCCGGTGAGGAAGTTGTAGTGCGACGGCGCCGTCCACGAGGCGTACGAGAAGCGCCTCTCGACCGGGCCGAGCTTCGTGACGACCTTCGGCTCCGCGGCCAGGAACGAGTCATGGCGCAGCGAGTCGAGGATCACGATCAGGAAATGATTGGCGGCCTGGGGCGCGGGATGGGGCGGGAGCTGGCCCGGCCGCACCAGGGGGCGCACCGGGGGCCGGGGGGCCGCATGCTTCTTCCGGAAGGCGTCGAACAGACCCATGGGTGGACTCCGAGGGGGGGCGAGCGGCCGCTAGAGGTAGCCGAGGTTCTTGAGCTTCTTCTTGACCGCCTCGAGCTCCTCCTGGCTGAACTCGTGGTTCCTCTCCTCGGCCTCCCCCATGAGGTCGCGGAGGACATAGACGACGAAATCCGTGGGGGAGTTGAATCCCGAGTCCTCCACGACCTGCTGGATCCGGCGATACAGGGGGCGGGGGATCTTGACGGTGACCTTGCTCTCGCGCACGGCGGCGGGCCTGGCGGGAAGGAGGAGGTGCGGGGGGGAATGCGCGGGGGGGGTGGAACCGGGAGGAGATGCGGGCGGGCGTCCGGCGTCGCACTCCAATCATACTCCTATAGGAGTGCGGTAGAAGCTTGCCGGCCGGATTTCCTCCCCCACCCCCCCGGGAACGGCGAGGAGGCCCTCGCGGCCGGGGCCGGTGGACCGTAGCCGGCGGGGAAGGGGGTCCCCTCCTTTCGACCTCCCCGGGCTCGCCCCTCCAGCCCGCCTACGGGAAGATCTCCCCCATGCGACCCGCGACCCGCCATCTCGCCCTCCTCGTCCTCCTCTCCCTTCTCCCGCTTCTCGCCGGCTCCTGCGGCGGGGGCGCCGATCCCGCCGAGCTCACCGACGAGGGAAGCCGGTGCATCGGCCAGGACGACTACGCTGGCGCCCGGGCCGCCTACGACGAGGCCCTCGCCGCGATCGGGGAGGACACCGCCCACCCCGAGTACCTTCCCGCCCGCCTGGGGGCCGTCGAGGCCCGCACGAAGACCTCCCCTGGCGAGGTCCTCGCCCTCCTGCGCGTCCTCGCCGGAGCCCTGCCCGGGAAGCTCACCGACCGCGACTACAGCCGCATCGCCGGCCGCCTGGGGGCGAACGACCACCTGAAGGAGGCGGTCGCCGTGGTGACCGACGGGCTGGCCGCCTTCCCCGACTCCCGGAGCCTGAAGAAGCAGATCGAGGCCCTGGGCAAGCAGGCCGAGGCCAGCGCGGACCCCGAGGCCCTGAAGTCCCTGCAGGGTCTGGGCTATGCGGGGGGCAAGTAGCCGCGGGGGCCGAGCGCCGGCCCGTCAGCCGTTTCCGTCCCCCTTCTCCAGGAAGTGTTCGGTGAGGAAGGCGGTGACGTAGTCGAAGGTGTCCTGCACCGAGTCCGAGCGGTGGAAGAGGTCGAGGTCCGCCCGATCGACGACGCCATGCGCGACGAAGGCGTCGAAGTCGAGGACGCTGTCCCAGTATTCCTGCCCGTAGAGCACGAGGGCGCACTTCTTCTTCAACTTGTCGGTCTGGATCAGCGTCAGGATCTCCATGAACTCGTCCATCGTCCCGAAGCCGCCGGGCATGATGATGAACGCCTTGGCGAGGTAGGCGAACCAGTACTTCCGCATGAAGAAGTAGTGGAACTCGAAGGCGAGCTTGTGGGTGATGTAGGGGTTCTCGTCCTGCTCGAAGGGAAGCGAGATGTTGAGGCCGATGTTCTCGCCCTTCGCCTCGGACGCCCCCCGGTTCGCCGCCTCCATGACGCCCGGACCGCCGCCGGAGCAGATCACGAAGCGCCGATCCGTCCCCTCGAGGCCCTTGGACCAGGTGGTGAGCCGGGCGGCGAGCTCCCGCGTCTCCTCGTAGTACCGGGACATCGCGAGCGCCCGGCGGGCCGCGGCGGGGTCCCCCTCGCCCCGCTCCGCGGCCGCCACCCTCGAGGCGGCCTCGTCCCGCGCGACGAAGCGCGCCGAGCCGAACATCACGATCGTGTCCCGGATGCGCAGCTCCCGGAAGCGGGTCAGGGGCTCGAGGTACTCCGCCAGGATCCGCAACGCCCGGGCGTGGGAGCTGTTGAGGAAGGGCTCGTTCCGGTAGGCCTTCACGGCGCGAGAGCGGGGATTCGGCATGGAGGGCAGGGCGGAGGTGAGGCGGGAGCCGGACGGGATCGGAAGCCCGCCAGCGTACCCGGAGAGCGGCGGAGGGGACAGGATGGGACGGAGGAGCGATCGCGGCTCCAGGCGCGGTAGGATCCGACCGAGAGAGAGCGATGCGGCGGGCCGCCGGAGACTCCCGAGGGCTCCCCGGGCCCGCGCCGACGCGCCTCCTGCGAACCGATGCCCTCCGCCGCGACATCCCCTCCCCCGCCCGTGCCGGGCCGCCGGGGGCTCCGTCTCGGCCTGATCGCCGTCGCCCTCGTGGTGGCGGTGCTCGCGGCGGAACTCCTCCTCCGGGTCTTTCCGCCGGCGATCCTCGCCCGCGCGGCGACCGTCAGCGCGGCGACCGCCGCGGAGAGCCCGCTCCATCCCCGCCACGGTACCTACCAGCTCGATCCCGAGCTCGGCTTCCGCCCCGTCCTCGGCGGCCCGCTCGCCGGCCTCCACGGCTGCGCGCCGAACGAGTACGCATCCGAGAAGCCCCCCGGCGTTCGCCGCCTTCTCCTGGTGGGGGACTCGGTGACGCAGCGCGGGGCGATCGCCGCCGGGCTGCGGGAGGTTCTCGGGGAGGAGGGGATCGAGCTCTGGAACGGCGGGGTCGGGGGCTACGCCACGCACCAGGTCGAACGCTACTACGCCCGCTACCAGGCCGGGCTCGGTGCCGACCACGTCGTATACACCTTCCACCTGAATGACTTCGTTTCCACGCCGGTGGTCTTCCTCGACGGCGACAAGCTCGTCATCTGCAAGTCGCCCCTCGCGACGAAGACCCTGCGACCGTGGCTCTTCCGCTGGTCGTACCTCTTTCGCTGGTGGCTCGCCCGCAATCTCGCGGCGGACACCGCGGCAAGCCCGGAGGCCCGGCCCGAGGTCGTCCAGGAAGTCGAGGACGCGCTGGTCGCCCTCCGCGACGAGGTCGAGGCCCGGGGAGCCCGCTTCACCGTACTGGTCTTTCCTTGGCTGCGCCCCCTCGAGAAGTGGCCCCCGCACATCGCGCATGCCCATGCGGCGGTGCTGGGCATGCTCCGCGCCCACGGGATCGCGCATTTCGATCTCGTCGATGTGCTCGAGACAGCTCTCACGGAGGGCGAGGTTGTGCAGCAGTTTCCGCGGGACGTACAACATCCGAGCCCCGCCTTCGGGCTGCGGATCGCGCGCGCGATCGTGGAACGGGGATTCCGCCCCTGAGCCGCGCTACCCTGGAGCCCATGACGGCGGGACGGACGGACGAGCTGCGCTTCCCGGTGAGCGGGATGAGCTGCCAGGCCTGCGCCCAGTCCGTCGAGAAGGCGCTGCGGGCGGTGCCCGGCGTGGAGAGCGCCGCGGTCAACTTCGGCGCGAGGACCGCCGTCGTCGTGCGGGATCCGAAGATCGCCGGCGGAAAGGCGATCGCGGCGGCGGTCCAGGCCGCGGGCTACGGCGTCCCGGAGGACTCCCTCGCCGGCGTCCGCTCGCTCGCCGCCGATCTCGCCTTCGCCGCGGAGGCCGAGGCGCGCGCCGTGCGCCGCCTGCGGCGCGACGTGGCGCTGGCGGTCGCCGCGGGCGGGGGCGCCGTGCTCCTCCTCCACCACGGCGGCGATCCCCTTCTCGCGCTCCTCCTCGTCACGGTCGTGCAGTTCGGGGCCGGGGCGGGGATCCTCGCCGCCGGGGCGCGGGCGGCGCGCCGCGGCGCGGCGGACATGAACACGCTCGTGGGGCTCGGCACGCTCGCCGCCTGGGGCGCCGCCGTCCTCGCCTTCGCCGCCCCCTCGATCGTCGCCGACCCCGGCCCGCCGATCCACGCGGTCGCCATGATCCTCGCCTTCGTCCTCCTCGGCCGGTGGCTCGAGGGCGGGGCCCGCGCGCGGGCCGGCGGCGCGGTGCGCGCCCTGCTCGACCTCGCCCCCCCCACCGCCCGCGTGCTGCGGGCCGGCGAGGAGCGCGAGGTCCCGCTCGCCGCGGTGGAGCCGGGGAACCTCGTGCTCCTGCGCCCCGGCGAGCGCATCCCGGTCGACGGCGAGGTGATGAGCGGGCGGAGCGCGCTCGACGAGTCGATGCTCACCGGCGAGAGCCTCCCCGCCGAGCGCGGGCCGGGCGAGCGCGTCCACGCCGGCACGCTGAACGGCCTGGGCGCCCTGACGATCCGCGCCACGGGGATCGGCGCCGATTCCGTCCTGGGCCGCATCGCCGCCGCCGTGCACGCCGCCCAGGGCTCGAAGGCGCCGGTCCAGCGCCTCGCCGATCGGGTGAGCGCGGTCTTCGTGCCTGCCGTCCTCGCGCTCGCCGCCGCGACCTTCGCCCTCTGGCTCGCCGCCGGCGCGGGGGCGGGCGAGGCGCTGGCGCGGGTCGTGGCCGTGCTCGTCGTGGCGTGCCCCTGCGCGCTCGGTCTCGCGACACCGACCGCGATCATGGTGGCGACCGGCCGCGGGGCGCGCGAGGGATGCCTCGTCCGCGACGCCGGGGCCCTCGAGCGGCTCGCGGCCCTCGACGTTCTCCTGCTCGACAAAACGGGCACGGTCACCGCGGGACGGCTGGCCCTGCGGGAGATCGCGCTCCTCGACGGCGCAGGGATCGACGAGACCGAGCTCCTGCGCCTCGCGGCGGCGGTGGAGCGCGCGAGCGAGCAGCCTCTCGCGCGCGCCGTGCTCGCCGCCGCGCGCGAACGCAACGTGCCGCCCGCAGCGGCGCGCGAGTTCCGGGCCGAGCCGGGGGCCGGCGTGCAGGGCGTCGTCGGCGAGCGGGAGGTGTGGATCGGGAGCCCGCGGGCGGCGAGCGAGCGCGGTCTCGGCGGGACAGAGCTTGCGACGCGGATCGAGGCGCTCGGGGCCGCCGGCGCAACGCCGGTCGTGGTGGCGGTGGACGGCCGGGCGGCGGGCCTCCTCGCCTTCGGCGACCCTCTGCGGCCGGGGAGCGCGGCGGCGGTGCGGGCCCTGGAACGGAGCGGCGTCACGGTCGAGCTCCTCTCCGGCGATCACCCCCCGGCGGTGCGCGCGGCGGCGGCGGAGCTCGGCATCGGCCGCTGGGAGGGCGCCCTGCGCCCCACCGACAAGGCGGAGCGCGTGCGCGCCCGGCGCGCCGGCGGCGCGGTCGTGGCGATGGCCGGCGACGGGATCAACGACGCCTTGGCGCTCACCGCTGCCGACGTGGGGATCGCGATGGGCGGCGGAGCCGACGTCGCCCTGGAGGCCGCCGCCGTCGCCCTCCTGCAGGACGACCCCTCGCGCCTGCCCGTCCTCGTCGATCTCGCCCGGCGCACGATGGCGACGATCCGCGCGAATCTCCTCTGGGCTTTCGGCTACAACCTCGTCGCCCTGCCCCTCGCTGCCGGCGCCCTCGCCCCCTGGACCGGTTGGTCCATCCCCGCCCCCGCCGCCGCGGCGGCGATGGCCGGCTCGGGCGTGCTCGTCGTGGCGAACAGCCTGCGCCTGCGGTGGGCGAGGCTGGGGTAGGGACCGCGACTCCCACCCGGTCTTCTCGCTCCGCGGTTGAGCCCTGTCGCTGGTGGTCGGGATGCGCTCGCCGCCCGCCTCACGCGCGCCCCGCGTGCTCCCGGACGGCGGCGACGAAGGCCTCGAGGTTGGCGAGCGGCGTGCCGGGCGGGATGTCGCAGCCCGACGAGACGATCAGGTTGCGCTGGTCCGCCGTCGCCGCGAGGAGCTCCTGCGTCCGTTGGCGCACGGTCGCGGGCGTCCCGTGGAGGAACACCGCGGTGGGATCGAGGTTGCCGGCGAGGATCGCCTCGCCCGCGACGCGGCGCAGGGCCGCGGGGAGGTCCATGGGCGATCCGAAGTGCAGGATCTCGGCCCCCGCTGCGCGCGCGGCAGTCAGGTGGACGAGCTTCGCGGCGCAGTTGTGGAGCACGATCGCGAAGTCCGGACCCTGGGCGCCGGCGACGATCCGCCCCGCGAAGGGAGCGGAGAAGCGGGCGAGCGCGGCCGGCGAGAGGAGCCCGGCGGCGGGCTCCGCGACGACGACGCCGTCCGCGCCGGCCGCGCGGAAGGCCTGGGCCTGGCGGACGAGGAACGCCGTCGCCTTCTCCAGGAGAGCGAGCACGGTCGGCGGCTCCGCGGAGGTCGCCTCGAGGGCCTCGGCGAACCCGAAGATCCGGGCGGCGAGCGAGAAGGGACCGATCATGCAGCCGAGGATGGGGGCGCCCGCCGCCGCCGCGGCGAGCCGGCGCACCGCCTCCAGGGGGACGCCGGTGCGCGCGTCGCCGGGCCGGGGATCGGGCAGGGCGGCGATCCCCGCCGCGTCGCTCGCCCGCCGCCCCACGACCGCCGGCACCTCGGCCGCCGACATCCGGACCTCGCAGCCGAAGGCCTCCGCCTCCAGGCTCAGGTCCATCGCCGTCATGAGGACCGGCGTCTCGAGCCGCGCGTGGAGGGCCTGGATCGCGGCGACCTGGACCGCGGGCCCGCACACCGCGTCCCGGACCGTCGCGCCGGCGAACTCCAGCCCGGCGTAGAGCCCGATCGGCAGGGCGAGCCGGCCCGGACGATCCACGGCGAAGGAGGCGAAGCGGGACATCGGCGGTGGTGTCCTCATGGCGGCCGCGCCGCCCGCGGACGATCGCCCGCATGGTACTGCTCGCCGGGGCCCGGGCGGCGAAGGGATGGCTCGATTCCGACCCTTACGCGAGGGAGCGCGGCGGCCGAGATCGCGGGAAGAACGCGCGGCGAAGCGGCCGGTCCCCCGCCCGGCCGCCGCCGGCGTACACTGGTCTTTCCGGCGAGAGTGGGTATCTCCCTCCTTCGTAACGCGAGTCTCTTCTTGGAGCAGATCATGAAGAAGGTCGTCTCTTCCCTCCTCCTGGCGATCGCTCTCGCCGTCACCACCTCCTCCGGATTCGCGCAGCGCCCGAGCGAGGTCCCGCGCGGAACCGTTGCCGTCGTCGCCGGCACCGCGGACTCGATCGCCCTCGAGGCCCGGGCCGGCGCGCTTGCGGGACGCGTGATCCAGCTCCCGGCGGGCCGGTTCCTGGACCTCCAGCGGCCGGCGGGCACGACCACGGAGGTCGGGACGCCCGCGCTCCCCGTGCAGCGGATCCTCGTGGAGGTCCCGTTCGGCGCCCGGGACGTGCGCGTGGAGATCCAGCAGGAAGAGTGGACGGAGCGCACCCTGGCGGAGCTCGGCAGCGCCGACTTCCTCTTCCCGGTGCAGCCCCCCTTGCCGAAGATCCCGGACGCGCGCGCCAACGCTCGGTTCCACTGGAACCGATCGGCCTACGCCGAGGACGCCTTCGCCCCGGAGACCACGGTGCGGGTCGAGGAGGCCGGGATCCTCCGCGGACACCGGCTCCTCTCCGTCGCCGTTCACCCCATCCAGTACAACCCGCGGCAGCGCGCGCTGCGCGTCCTCGACCGGATGGCGTTCCAGATCCACTACCGGGACGCCGATCTCGCGGCCACCGCGCGGATCCAGCAGCGGTACGGCTCCCCGTTCTTCGCCAAGATCCTCGCCGACCACGTGGCCAATCGGAGCGCCGTGACGGCGCCGGCGGACGAGGCTCGGCGCGGGGGACTGAGCGCTTCCATCTCGCTCCCCGTCGGCTACCTCGTCATCGTTCCCGACGTATTCGTTTCGTCGATCCAGCCCCTTGCGGATGCGAAGGAGCACATCGGCTATACCGTCACCGTCGCGCCGACCAGCGTCACCGGCTCCACGGCGGCCCAGATCAAGAACTACATCCAGCTCGCCTACGACACGTGGCCCGTGCCGCCGCAGTTCGTCCTGCTCGTGGGGGACTCCAACTACATCCCCGGGTTCCAGGGCAGCGAAACGTACTCGATCACCGACCTCGACTATGCGTGCCTCGCGGGCGCGGATTACTTCCCGGACGTGTTCCTCGGCCGCTTCGCGGTCCGCAGCACGACCCAGATCCAGGACGTCCTCGCCAAGGTGCTCTATTACGAAGGGATCGCTTCGACCAGCCAGCCGTGGATCAAGAAGGGCGCATTCATGGCCTCCACGGACAACTACACGATCAGCGAGGGCACGCACAACTACGTGATCTCGTACTATCTCGATCCCGCCGGGTACGTTTCCGACAAGCTCTACACGGTCACCTACGGCGCGACGACCCAGGACGTCATCGACTCCCTGAACGCGGGCCGCTCGCTCGCCGTCTACTCCGGCCACGGCTACGAGCTGGGGTGGTCCGACGGTCCTCCCTTCGACCAGGCGAACATCAACTCGCTCGTCAACCTGGAGGAATACCCCATCGTCTGCAGCCACGCCTGCCTGACCGGCGACTACGAGACCACGGAGTGCTTCGGGGAGACCTGGCAGCGCGCTCCGGGCAAGGGCGGCGTCATGTTCTGGGGCGCCTCGACCTACTCCTACTGGGACGAGGACGACATCCTCGAGAAGGGGATGTTCGAGTCCGCCTTCGGGGACGGCACGTACTTCGTCACGGGGATGACGAACGAGGGCCTGCTCTCCGTCTTCAACTACTACGGCGGCGGCGGGCTCTCCCGGTACTACTACCAGGAGTACAACGTACTCGGCGAGCCGTCGATGTTCCTGCGCACCGCGGAGCCGGCGATCCCCGTGGTGACGCACGACGCGGCGCTGCCCGTCGGCGCGGCGGTGCTGTCCGTCACGGTCTTCCAGGGCGGCAGTCCCGTGCCCGGGGCGCTGGTGCACGCGGCCAAGGACCCCGAGGTGTTCGCATCGGCGTACACGGACGCGACCGGCTTCGCGTCGATCGCCGTTTCCACGACCACGCCCGGCAGCATGGATCTCGTGGTGAGCGGTCACAACCTCGTGATCTACGAGGACGTCGTGACCATCTTCGTGCCGACCGGCCCCTACGTGGTCCTGGACGACCACGTGGTGGACGATTCCGCCGGCGGCAACGGCGACGGCGACGTCGATGTCGGCGAGACGATCGAGCTACCGGTCGCCGGCCTGAACGTGGGCTCGAGCACCGCTTATGGCGTCGTGGCAACCCTGGGCACCAGCGATCCCCTCGTCACCATCACCGACGCCACGGAGACGCTCGGCGACATCGCGACGGGCGCGGTGGTCTGGACCCCGGACGACTTCGACTTCGCGGTCGCCGCGAACGGTGAAGACGGCCACATCGTGCCGTTCACGGTCACCTTCACGGACAGCGGCAGCAACGTCTGGGACTACGCGCTCAACCTGGTCGTCAACGCTCCGAAGCTCGTCCAGACCTCCACCACCGTCACCGAGGTCACCGGCAACGGCGACAACTGGCCGGATCCCGGCGAGAGCCTCAGCTTCGAGGTGACGCTCCGCAACGACGGCCACCACGTCGCGGAGGACATCAGCGTGGAGCTCCATACGCTGGACCCGCACTGCACCGTCACCCAGGGCATTTCCGCCTACGTCGACCTCCTTCCGGGCGCGTCGGCCGCCAACATCGCGACGCTCACGGCGGACATCGGGAGCGGGTGCCCCGGCGGCCACGACGTCGTGGTCAACGTGGACATCTACCGCGGCGCCGATCTCGCCGGCACGGCGCAGTTCTCGTTCGCGGTGGGCGAGATCCCGGTGCTCCTCGTCGATCTCGACGCCAACCACAACAGCGCTCCCGCCATCGAGGCGGCGCTGACCGCGTTCGACGTGACCTACGAGAAGACCCTCTCCTGGCCGGCGAGCTTCGCGCACTACGACTCCCTGTTCGTCTGCCTCGGCATCTACTCGAGCAACACCGTGCTGAGCTCCGCGCAGGCGAACGCCCTGGTCGCCTTCATGCAGGGCGGCGGGAACGTCTACATGGAGGGCGGCGACTGCTGGGCCTACGACTCCTACGCGAGCATCTACTGCGACGACTTCGGCATCAACGGCCTGGACGACGGCACGAGCGACACGGGCACGATCCTCGGCCAGGCCGGGACGTTCGCGGCCGGGATGAGCCTCCAGTACGCGGGCGACAACGACTGGATGGATCACATCTCCGCCCGTACAGGAGCCGTGCTGATCCTCAAGAACTACTCGCCGAGCTACGGGAACGGCGTGGCCTACGACAAGGGCACGTACCGCTCCATCGGCGTCAGCTTCGAGTTCGGGGGGATCGCCGACGGACCCGGCGGGACGCAGCTCGGCTGGATGCGGAAGATCCTCCGCTTCCTCGACATCCGCGCGCGGGCGACCTGGACGTTTTGGCCGCTCTAGCGGACAGGGGAGGCGCCGTCCGGCGCCAACCCATGTCCGCTAGCGGCCGAAGAGGGCGCCGCCCGGCGCCGCTCTTCGGCCGGTCCGCGCGCCCGCACCGCCGGGCATTCTCCTTCGTGGCGGATGGCCGGCCACCCGGCGGGAACCGATTCGCCCCGGCGGAAAGGGGAGCGCTTTTCCTTGGCGTCCACTCTCGCTTTGGTAGAACAGTCGCCCGCGTTCCTACCGTTCGCCCCTGGGGGAAAAGGAGACCTGCATGGATCTTCGCGCGGTCCTCGTCCTGACGACCACGATCGTTTCCGTTCCGGGCGCCGCCCCATCCGAGGAGGCGGCCCTCGGGAGCGTGTTGCCCGTGTGGACGGTGCTTCCCTTCCTCGCCGTGCTCCTGGCGATCGCCCTCCTCCCGCTCTTCGCCGCGCACTTCTGGGAGCACAACCGGAACAAGGCGATCGTCAGCGCCGCGCTCGCCCTCCCCTTCGCCGCCTACTTCGTCCTCGCCCACGGCGAGCACGGGCAGCGCGAGCTTCTCCACTCCATGCTGGATTACGTTTCGTTCATCGCGCTCCTCGGCTCGCTCTTCGTGATCTCGGGCGGGATCTACGTGCGCGGCTCGCTGGCCGGGTCGCCGCTCGCCAACACGGCGCTCCTCGGGATCGGGGCCGTGCTCGCCAACCTGATCGGCACCACCGGCGCCTCGATGGTCCTCATCCGCCCCTTGCTGCGCGCCAACAAGTCGCGGATGCGGAAGGTCCACATCATCATCTTCTTCATTTTCATCGTCAGCAACTGCGGGGGCCTGCTGACTCCCCTGGGCGACCCGCCGCTCTTCCTCGGCTTCCTCAAGGGCGTGCCCTTCGAGTGGACGTTGCGGCTTTGGAGGGAGTGGCTGCTCGTCAACGGCATCCTGCTCGCCCTCTTCAACGCCGTCGACCAGCGGTTCCTGGCGAAGGAGGAGAAGGAGCGGGCCGGGGCGCAGTTCGAGGAAGCTCTCGTCCACGAGCCCCTGCGGATCGAGGGCGGGCAGAATTTCCTCCTCCTCGCCGGCGTCGTGGCGGTCATCCTCGGCAAGGGGCAGGGATGGGGAACGGCGCCGGACCCCTGGCCGTTCGGCCTCCAGGAGGCCTTGATGGCCGGCCTCGCCGTCGTGGCTTACTTCACGACGCGGAGCGGCATCCGGCGCGCCAACAACTTCACCTTCGCGCCGATCGTCGAGGTGGCGGTGCTCTTCGCGGGGATCTTCGTCACCATGGTCGCTCCCCTCCTGCTCCTCAACGCGCGAGGGAGCGAGCTCGGCATCACGGAACCGTGGCAGTACTACTGGGCCACGGGCAGCCTCTCCTCGTTCCTCGACAACGCACCAACCTACCTCACCTTCGCCGCCACGGCCGCCGGCCAGCTCGGCGTGTCGTCCTCGGGCGCAAGCTACCTTGCCGAGTTCCTGGCTCTCGGCGCCGAGGGGGCAGCCCTGCTCGCCGCGATCTCCTGCGGGGCGGTGATGATGGGCGCCAACACCTACATCGGCAACGGCCCGAATTTCATGGTCAAGGCGATCGCCGAGGAGAATGGGATCCGGATGCCGTCCTTCTTCGGTTACATGGGCTATTCGATCGCCATCCTGCTCCCGACCTTCGCCGTCGTGACGGTCGTCTTCTTCCTCTGATCTCCCTGGCCGCCGCCGCGAACCGTCCGCTCCCCGCGCCGGAGGATCGTTCCTCCCCTCCCTGATGTGGGTCTGACATGTCCCCCTGGTTCTGGATCGGATTCGTGGCCCTGGTCCTCGCGCTCATGGCGCTCGACTTGGGCGTGGCGAATCGCCGGAAGGGGGCCAACACGCTGGGAACCGCGCTCGCTTGGTTCGCCTTCTACGTCACCCTCGCCCTGGCGTTCAACGTGGGGATCTACTTCCTCTACGAGCACGGGGTGGTGGGCGCGGGGGCGTCGGCCGGCGTCGCCTCGCCGGGCCGGGAGGCCGCGATCCAGTTCTTCACCGCCTGGCTCGTGGAGGAGTCGCTCAGCCTCGACAACATCTTCGTCATCGCGCTGATCCTCACCTACTTCGGCATTCCCGAGAACCAGCAGCACCGCGTGCTGTTCTGGGGGATCCTCGGCGTGCTCGTCCTGCGCGGGATCCTGATCGCCGGCGGCACGTACCTGATGGCTCGCTTCGAGTGGGTCATCTACGTCTTCGGAGCGGTGCTCCTTTTGACCGCGATCCGGATGATGTTCGCCCGTCCCGAACGCGTGGAACCGGGCAAGAACCCGCTGGTTCGGCTCGCGCGCCGCTTCCTCCCGGTCACGGAGGAGCTCCACGGCTCGCAGTTCTTCGTCTCGACTCCCCGCGGTTGGGCGATCACTCCCCTCTTCCTGGCGCTGCTCGTCGTGGAGAGCACGGACCTGATCTTCGCCTTCGATTCGATCCCCGCCGTCTTCGCGGTCACGAGCGATCCCTTCCTCGTCTTCACGTCCAACGTCTTCGCCGTCCTCGGGCTGCGCTCGATGTACTTCGTCCTGGCGAGCCTGATCGAGCGCTTCCGGTACTTGAAGACGAGCCTCGTCTTCGTGCTGGCCTACGTCGGGGTGAAGATCCTGATCTCGCACACCTATCCCATCCCGAACGCCGTCTCCCTCATCGCCGTCGCGAGCATCCTCGGCGCCGGCATCGTCGCGTCCTCGATCGTCGCGTACCGGGAGCGCGTCGCGACGAACTCGACGCTGGCCGCGGAGATCTCCCACCTCGGGCGGATCACCTTGCGCCAAGCGCGCCGGGTCGTGATCGGGATCGTCGGCGTGACCCTCCTCGCGCTCGGGCTGGTCTTCCTCCTCCTGCCGGGACCCGGCTTCCCGGCGATCCTCCTCGGCCTGGCCATCCTCGCCCTCGAGTTCGTCTGGGCGAGGCGCTGGCTCGCCAAGATCCGCGCGACGTACCGTGCGGTCCGCGCCGCGGTGGACGGCAAGCCGCACGCCGAGCCGAGCGAGCCCGCCGGCGAGCCGCCCGGCGGCCGTTCCCCGCGATGATCCGCGCCCGTCAGCGGTCGATCGCGGCCGCCAGGGCCTCGGCCACCACGCGATTGCCGGCTGCGCTGTAGTGCCCCTGGGGCGCGAAGAGATCGGCGCGGGAGAGGCCGGAGGCATCCAGGGGCCCCGTGAGGTCGAGGATCTCGACGCCGGCCGCGGCGAGGTCGGCGCAGAGAGGCTCCCAGGCGGCGCGGCCCGCCGCATCGCGCCGCTCGAGATCGGTGCGGCAGGGGAGGATCAGGAGGCGGAAGCGCGCGCCGTGCTCCCCGGCCTCGCGCGCCGTGGTGAGGACGATGGCCCGCAGGATCCGATACGCCTCCTCCCCCGGCCCGCCCAGCCGCCGGGCGAGATCGCGGCCTCCCGCCTCGTGCACGCTGAGCAGGATGCGACCCACGAACGAGTGGTGAGAGAGGCGCGATCCGCGCGGGGCGTAGGCGGCCGGGGCGCGCGCCACCCAGGGATCGTGGCCGCCGAGGGCGGCCAGGAACTCGGCCTGCGAATCGCACAGGCGCACGATGTCGGCGAGATTCTGCGCCGGGTTCGGGACGAGCACGAGCCCCCCATCCTCCCCCAGCACGAACCGCGGCTTGAAGCAGACCTCCAGCGACCAATGGCGCAGGGCGGGCCGATAGAGGTTGATCGCCCGCAGCGCCGCCTCCGGCAGCCAGCCGAGCCACACCTCGTCCCCGGCGAGCGGCACGCCGTCGCGTCGCCAGCGCAGGAGCGCCTGATCCAGCCCGTAGGCGGCTACGCCGAGATTCGCCACCTCCACATCGGCGCGGCTGGCGTCGAGCACCGCACACCAGGTCTCCGTCGGCCCCACCTCCTCGCCGTGGGTCATCGAGCACCCCAGTGTCACCACCCGCCGCACGCCAGGGGTCTTCTCCCGCGCGAGCGGCCCGGCGGCGATCCGGCAGCCCGCCCAATCGTAGGCGAAGTCGCCGAAGCCGCCGTTCCGCGGATTGCACCAGCCGAGCTCCGCGTCGAAGCGGAAATCGGCCGGCGACCCTTCGCCATCCTCCACGTGGGCGCGGATGCGGGCCAGGGTCGCCGCCTGCGAGGGGGAGAAGACGGGGGGGTCGAACGGCGCCGCCGCGCGCTGCAGGAAGCGATCGTCCCGCAGGAGCGTATACAACGCGACCTGATCGATCGCGGCGAGAATGGCCAGCGAGAGGCCGACGCGGGGGAGGAGCCGGCGCAGCTTCATCTTCCGGGCGGGCGAGACCGCGCCGCCTTCCGGTGCGGGGCTCAGGCCTCCTCCTCGTCCTCGGGGCCCTTCTGCTCCTTCGCCTTCTCGCTCGCACGGCGAAAGAGATCGTCGAGGTCCTGCTCGCGCGTCCGCTCCTTGGCGAGCCCGTTCTCGAACTTCTCCTTGGCCGCCCCGAGCCGACCCTCGACCCGCGCGCTGACCCGATCCCAGTCCGTCTTGTCGACCACTGGCCGTCCGGTGTCATCCGTCCGTTCGGGCGGGCGCGAGCGCAAGATGTGGCGCGTGCGCACGTCCACGGTGATCCGCGTGCCGCAGCAGGGGCACGTCACTTCGACGTCTTTCTGCTCCATGGTTCCATCCTGCGCTCCCGCGGATCTTCCGCAAGGGGGTCAGCGCCCCTGCTGGCGCCGGAGGCGGTCCCGGTAGCGCGCGTAAAGCTCCGTCTGGCGGTTCTCGAGGCTTTGGAGCCGGCCATCGATCAGCACGTGCGTCACTCGGCTCGCCGGCTCGAGCAGGTCGCCGTCGGTGATGACGACGTCGGCGATCTTGCCGGGAGCCAGGCTCCCCAGCTCTTCGTCGACCCCGAGGATCCGCGCCGCGTAGTAGGTCACCGCCCGCAGGGCCTCCTCCCGGGGCAGGCCGAAGGCCGCCGCCATCCCGGCGTGGTAGGGCAGGTTGCGCGCGTTCGCTCCCTCGCCGGCGGCGATGGCGATGGGCACCCCCGCCCGGGCGAGCACCGCCGCGTTCGCGTAGGCGGCGTCGTAGGGATCGTAGGGCGAGCGCGGGACGGCGAGGACCGGCTCGACGACCACCGGCCGCCCGGAGCGCGCGATCGCCTCCGCCACCTTCCAGCCCTCCGCCGCGCCGTAGAGCACGATGTCGAGCGCCTCCTCCCGGGCGAACTCCAGGACCAGGAGGATCGTCGGAGCGTCGTCCGCGTGCACGGCGATCCGCTTCTCCGCCCGGGCGAAGGGCAGCAGCGCCGCGAGCCGCGGGTCGTGGGCGGGGGGCGTCGCGCCGGCCCGCTCCGCCTCGTCCCCCCGCCGCCCGTGCTCGAGGGCCTCGTGCAGGAGGCGGCGCAGCGCGGCGAGCTCGGGCGGCTCCTCGCCGTCCTCCTCGCCCGGCGGGGGCGCGGGCGGAAAGCGCAGGTGCAGCATGTCGCGGTCCACGGCGACGAGCTCCTCCCACGTGTCGCCGGCGAGACGCACGATCGCCGATTGGCCGCGCATTGGGCCCTCGCCGCGGGGAGCGACCTGGGCCCGGGTGATGCCGCCCGCGCGCGTCACCGGGATGAGCGCCGAGGCCGGATGGAGCGCGGCGGAGACGCGGACATCGGGCTGGTTGCCTCCCGTCTCGCCCGTGTCGTCCGTGACGCCCACGGCACCGATCTCGCGCAGCCCGAGCGGCGTGTCGAGCGCGATGAGACCCGGCCACACATGCCTCCCCCCCGCGTCGATCACCCTCGCCGCGACGGGAACGCCGAGATCCGCCCCTAGATCGAGGATGCGCCCATCCCGGACGAGGAGCGTGCCATTCTCGATCGCCGGCGCGGTCACCGGGTGCAGCGTGCCGCCGACGATCGCCAGGAGCTCGCCGTCCTCCGCGCCGTCCGCCCTCGCCGGAGGCGACGCTTCGACGAGGGTCCGGACGGGCGCCGGTGCCGCGTCGAAGCCGAACGCGTCGCGCCGCTCGAACTCGATCGCCCCGTCCACCATCGTCCACTCGACGCGCGAGTAGATCGACAGCGGATCCCCGTTCAGGAGCACGAGATCGGCGTCCTTGCCGACCTCGATCGATCCCGCGCGATCCTCGATCTCGAGCAGCCGGGCCCCGTTCAGCGTCACGAGCCGCAGGGCGTGCACGGGGTCGAGCCCCGCGTAGCGCACCGACTTCGCCGCCTCGTGGTAGAGATGGCGCATGAGCTCGTCGCTGTCCGAGCTGATCGCGGCGACCGCCCCCGCCTCCTCGAGCAGGGCGGCGTTCTGGGGGATCGCATCGTAGGCCTCCATCTTGTAGGCCCACCAGTCGCTCGAGGTGGAGCATCCCGCGCCGTGGGCGGCGACCTCGGCCGCCACCTTGTAGGCCTCGAAGGCGTGCTCGAGGGTCTGGACGCGGAATCCATGGCGTTCGGCGAGGCGCAGGAGCATCAGGATCTCGTCGGCCCGGTAGCAGTGGGCATGGATGCGCACGTCGCCCTCCAGGACGCCGACGAGCACGTCCAGCCGCTCGTCGCGCCGCGGCGGCGGCGGGTCCTCTCCCCGCGCCTGCGCGGCGGCGAGCTCGCGCCACCCGGCGCGGTATTCCGCGGCGCGCGCGAAGGCCCGCTCGAGCAGCGTCTCGACGCCCATCCGCGTGCTCGGGAAGCGCTCGCCGCGGTTCGCGGCGCCCGCGTGCGTGGGATTCTCGCCGAGGGCGAGCTTGATGCCGGGCGGTGCGGCCGCGAGGCGCAGGGATCTCGCGGCGCGGCGGAAACGCAGCTTCAAGGCCCCGCTCCGCCCCCCGATCACGTTCGCCGATCCGTGCAGGCACTGGATCGCCGTCACGCCGCCCGCCAGCGCGCGGTAGATGGCCGGGTCGTCGGGGTCGATCGCGTCGGCGACGTCGCACTCGGCGGTGATCGAGAGCGAGCCCTCGTTGGCGTCGCCGGCGAGGGCGATGTGCGAGTGCACGTCGATCACGCCGGGAGCGAGGTGCTTCCCCGTGGCGTCGATGACCGTCGCGCCGGCGGGGGCGGCGAGCGACGACCCGATCGCGGCGATGATCCCGTCCTGCACGAGGACGTCGCCGGCGAAGGCGGGGGCGACGCCAGAGTGGATCGTCGCGTTCTGGATCAGCGCGCCCCCGGTTGTTTCGAGGCGAGGAACGCGCCGCTCGTCCGTCTCGTAGGCGTGCCCCGCTCCCGTCTCCTCGCCGCCGGCCGCGGCCGCGGCCGGTCCCGCTTCTTCCGCAGCCTCTTCTTCCGCCGGCGGCGGGAGCTCCGTCCCGTAGCCGTCCACGAACACCCAGGCCGGCCTGGCCGTCTCGTCGGCGAGCGGATCGCCGCGCCAGAGCACGAGGGTCGCGTCGTACCCCGGCGCGATCCGGCCGAGCCGGTCGCCGGCCCCGAGGAGCGCAGCGGCGCCCGCGGTCAGCGCCTCGCGGGCGGCGGCGGCGGGCAATCCGAGCCCGACGAGCACGCGAATGCGCGCGAGGAGCGCCGCGGGCTCTCCCGCTCCGGTGCCGAAGGCGAAGCGCACGCCGGCCTCGTGCAGCCGCAGCGCGCTGGCTTGCGACTCCTCCCAGCGCCGGCGTTTCTCGAGCCGGACTTCGACGGGCTCCACGTACCCGCGCGGAGAGGCGGTGGCCGGCGCGGGGGCGCGCGGATCCTCCACCTCCTCCCCCCAATCGAGCGTCAGGAGGACGGGGATGTCGCGCGCGGCGAGCTCGCCGGCGGCGCGACCGGCGTCCCGGCCCCCGGCGATGGCGATGACGAGATCGAGCTCCTCCGCCAGCCGCAGCCACCGCTCGATGTCCCGGTCGCTCTCCGCCTCGCAGGCGAGCGTCGTCTCCTGGGTGACGAGGGGGACCCCCGCCTCGAGGTCGAGGTCCCAGGGCGGGCGCGGCCCGGGCCGCCCCGCCGCGTAGCGCATCTGCCGTTCCGCGTGCCAGACCACGTCGCGGAGGAACTGGCGGAGCTGGGCATGCTGGCCCATGAGCGTTTCCGGATAGCCCGGCCCCGAGGCCGCGAACGCGGCGTGCGCGAAGACCACGGGCCGCACGATCACGTCGCGCGGCGGTGCGTCGCGGGTCGTGGCCAGCACGCTCGCGCCGGCCAGGATCTCCCCCCCCGGCGCGACGAGCACCGCCCCGAAGCCGGCGGCGCGCCACGCCTCGGCCGCTGCCGCGTCGATCGCCAGGAAGTCCGCGGCGCGGAAGGCGGGCTGGATCCCGTGGCGATCGGCGGCGGCCATGTCGATCCGCACGTCGGCGCGGGCGTCGAAGCGGGAGCCGCGCTCCGATTCCGGCTCTCGCATCGCGCACCCCTTCCGGGCGAAGGCGTCGAGGAACGCCGGCTGAGCGACGAGCCCGGTCCCGTCGACGAGGAAAGCCGCCGGCGGGGCGGGAGCCGCGGCGTCGAGCACCGCCGCGATGCGCCCGCCGGCGAGGAGCAGGGTGACGAGCCCCTCGCCGTCTCCCCGGCGATCCAACCCGACGTTCCGCACGCAGGTCGGTGGCGGTCCGGCCGCTTGCGCGGCGCCCGGGGCGGCGAGGACGAGGAGGAGGAGCGCGCGCGGGAGGAACGGACGGTCCATGCTCGCCGACCATTCTGCCCCCCCTTCCCGTCCCGACCAACCGCGCCGGCGCGCCGGGGGCGGCGGCGGGGCCGGGCGGCCGGGCAGGAGGGGTTTTTGCGCGGGATTTGCCGGGGAGGAGCGGAAGATCGGCGCGCGCCGCGCGCAGGATGCGTTCCCTCCTCCTCCCCCGCGATCCCGGAGACCGCCATGCCCGAAGCCCCCGCCCGCCGCCGCTTCCTCCGCCCCCTCGCTCTCGCCTTCGCGACCGCCGGAGCGCTCGCTCCGGGCCGAGCGGTCGCGCAGGAGCCCGCTCCTCCCGCCGCCGAGGCGGTGCGCTGCGCGTCCTTGGCCGGGATCGCGGAGGAGGGCCGCTTCACGCTGTACCTGGCCGAGGAGCCCCTGGTCCAGATCGAGCACCACTGGCGGCCGGACGGGACCTTCGACGGTCGCGCCGAGTTCTCCATGGCCGGGCAGCAGATCGTGATGACGGTCCGGGTGGAGTCGGGCGCCGATGGCCAGTGGACGAGGATCGAAAGCCGCACGCCGCAGTACGAGGGCGTCATCTTCCGGGAGGGGAACGAGGGCGTGGTCGCCCTTGGGGAAAACGAGGGCGTGGTCGCCCTCGGCAAGAAGGAGCCCGAGCGCCACCCCCTGGTCGCCGGAATGGTGCTCTTCGACAATTATCAGCCCGCCCTCGTCCGGGTCGCCGTGGCGGCCTACGACGCCAAGGCCGGCGGCGCGCAGGTCTTCCCGGCCCTGATCGTGCCGGGGGCGCGCCTCGACGCCACGCTCGAGCGTCTGGAGACCGTCGAGCGCACGGTGGCCGGCAGCGACCTCGCCGTCGGCCGCTATCGCTTCTCCTTCCCCTCCGTCGACATGTTCGTGTGGGCGGCGGAGGACGGCCGCGTGCTCGCCATCGACGTGCCGGCCCAGCACGCCAGCTACGTCCGGGAGGGCTTCGAGAGCCTCCTCGCCCCGGCGGAGACGGATCCCCTGCTCTCGGCGGCGACCTTCGAGTGGGTCCTCGACGACGAGGTGGCGGTGCCGATGCGCGACGGGACGCGTCTCGCCACCGATGTCTACCGTCCGGCGGCAGAAGGGAGATTCCCGACGATCCTCGTGCGCACGCCCTACAAGAAGGAGATGTCCGAGCTGCAGGGGAAGTACTTCGCCCGCCGTGGCTACGCCTATGCGGTCCAGGACTGCCGGGGACGGTTCGCCTCGGAGGGGACTTGGGAGCCGTTCTTCCCCGAGCCCGCCGATGGCCACGACGCGATCGAATGGGTCGCCGCCCAGCCCTGGTCGACGGGAAAAGTGGGGATGATCGGCGGGTCCTACCTCGGCTGGGTGCAGTGGTGGGCGGCTCGCGAGCGGCCGCCGCACCTCGTGACGATCATCCCCAACGTGGCTCCGCCGGATCCCTGGTTCAACATCCCCTACGAGTACGGTTGCTTCTTCCTCACCGGGGCTATCTGGTGGGCGGATGTCCTCGAGCAGGAAGCGACCGCCGACCTGACGGGGGGCGCGATGAAGCGCGTCTCCGAGAAGGACTACCACGAGCTCCTGAAGCACTTGCCGGTGATCGAGCTCGACGAGAAGGTGCTCGGGAAGAAGAACCACTACTGGCGCGAGTGGATCGCCCACCCGACGAACGACGAATGGTGGGATCGGGCGAGCTTCCTCTCGCACCTCGCCGAGGCCGACCTGCCGGTCTTCCACCAGTCGGGATGGTTCGACGGCGATGGGATCGGTACGAAGCTCAACTACCTCGCCATGGCGTCCCACGGACACGCCCACCAGAAGCTCGTGGTCGGCCCCTGGGGCCACACCGACACCTCGTCGCGCAGCTACCTGGAGACGGATTTCGGCCCCGATGCCGTCCCCGACCTGCAGCGGGAGTACCTGCGGTGGTTCGATCGATGGCTCAAGGGGGTGGACAACGGCATCGACCGCGAGCCCCTCGTCCGCCTCTTCGTCATGGGCGCCAACCGGTGGGCGACGGGGGACTCCTACCCGCTGCCCGGGACGCAGACGCAGAGGTGGTACCTGCGCGGGGCGGGGAAGGCCAACACCGCGAAGGGCGACGGCGTCCTTTCCGCCACGGGTCCGGGGCCGGACGAGCCTCCCGATCGCTACGACTACGACCCCGGGGATCCCACTCCGGCGCCGCGGATGCCGCCGGGAGAGGTCGAGGACGCCGACGAGCTCTCCGCGTACTACGCCCGCATCGACGACGAGCGCGCCGACATCCTCGTGTACCAGACGCCGCCCCTCGAGCGACCGCTGGCGATCGCCGGACCGATCACCGCCGTGCTCCACGCCGCGAGCTCGGCGAAGGACACGGACTGGTTCGTGCGGCTCTCCGAGATCGGCGCGGAGGGGAAGGTGTTCTTCCTCGTCGAGGGCAAGATCCGCGCCCGCTATCGCCGCTCGGGAACGAGGCCGGAGCTGCTCGCCCCCGGCGCGATCGAGGAGTACCGGATCGACTGCTGGCACGCGGGGATCGAGGTGCCGGCCGGGAACCGGTTGCGAGTGGAGATCGCCTCGGCCGCCTTCCCGCTCTTCTCCCGCAACCTGAACACCGGCGGCCACGATGAGATGGAGACGGAGTTCGTCACCGCTCATCAGACCGTCTACCACGACGCGGCGCACCCCTCCCATCTCGTGCTGCCGGTGCTGCCGGCCCCCCCCGATCCCGGCGCCGCGAAGGAGGTCCCGGGCGGCCGGTGAGCGGCAGGAACGGCGGCGCGGGGTTGAACTGGAACGCGCGGTGACCTATCGGCGGGGAACCGATTCCGGTCCCCCACGAGGAGGAAGCGTCATCATGGTCAAGGTCGTCGTCGTCTATCACAGCGGGTTCGGTCACACCAAGCGGCAGGCGGAAGCGGTGCATCGCGGCGCCCGGGCGGTCGCGGGGATCGAGGCGGAGATCCTCACGACCGCCGTGGCGGCCGAGCGCCTCGACGCGCTCGACGCCGCCGATGCCCTGATCTTCGGGTGCCCGACCTACATGGGGAGCATGTCCGCGGAGATGAAGGGGTTCCTGGAGAAGGCGGCGGCCAAGTGGTTCACGTCGGCGTGGAAGGACAAGATCGCCGGCGCCTTCACCAACTCTTCCTCCTTCTCCGGGGACAAGCTGAACACCCTGTTCGGCCTCGTGGTGAACGCCATGCAGCACGGCATGATCTACGTCGGCACCGCCATGCTGCCCGCGGCCAACGATCCCTCGGCCCTCCGCTCCGCGGCCGGGCCCGGCCCGGGGGCGCACAACCGCCTGGGCTCCTTCGTGGGCCCGATGGCGGCGAGCTTCCAGCTCTCGGCGGCCGACGGTCCGCCCCCCGGCGACCTCGAGACCGCCGAGCTCTACGGCCGCCGGGTGGCCGAGGTCGCCCTCCGCTTCGCCCGCGGGGCACGCGGTTGACCGGCGACTCCCCGGTCGCCGATCAATCGAGCGGCACGTCGCGCATCCAGCCGTAGGGATCCGGGCGATCCCCGTCCTGAATCGCCCGCAACGTCTCGTAGAGCTGCTGGCAGCGGCGGCCGGGCTTGCCGTCCTTGCTGTAGACGACCTCGCGGTTGCCGAAGACGATCCGGCGCACGGGGGTGATCACCGCCGCCGTTCCGCAGCAGCCCGCCTCGACGAAGTCGAAGATCTCCTCGACGTGGACGTGGCGCTGCTCCACCTTCATCCCCATGTCCTTCGCGAGCTGCCGCAGGCTCATGTTGATGATCGAGGGCAGGATCGACTCGGAATCCGGGGTCACGTAGCGGTCGTCGCGGGTGATCCCGAAGAAGTTGGCGGGACCCGATTCGTCGATGTACTTCTTCTCGCGGGCGTCGAGGTAGAGCACATCGGCAAACCCCGCGTCCTTCGCCTTCTTGGTCGCCCGCATGCCGGCGGCGTAGTTGCCTGCCACCTTCACGTCGCCGACGCCAAGCGGGGCCGCCCGGTCCACCTTCGTCTCGACGATCAGGTCCACGGGCTTGAATCCCGTCTTGAAGTATGCCCCCACCGGCGTGACGAGGACGACGAAGGTGTACTCGTCGGCGGGCATCACCCCGACGCGGGAACCCGTGCCGATGAGGAGCGGGCGCACGTACAGGCTCGCCCCCGATCCGTGCGGAGGCACGAAACGCAGGTTGGCCTTCACGCAGCACAGGACGCACTCGATGAAGAGCTCCTCCGGCACGGGGGCCATGAGGACCTTCTCCGCCGTGCGGATCATCCGCCGGGCGTTCTGCTCGACGCGGAAGACCCGGGGCCGGCCGTGCGGATCCTCGAAGACCTTCAGCCCCTCGAAGGCCGCCTGGCCGTAGTGGAGGCAGGTGGCGGCGACCGAGAGGGGGATCTCGGCCGAGGCGTGGAGCCTCGGCTCGCTCCATTTCCCGTTCCGCCAGGTCATCCGGACGTTGTAGTCCGTCTTCGTGTAGGAGAACGTGAGGTTCGGCCAATCGAGATCGGCCTTTTCGACCGTCGGGTGCTCCATCGTCGTCTCCATCGTCTTCTCCTGCGGAGGCTCCGACTCGGGCCGGAGGGACATTTGGGCGTCCGGTGAGACCGTTCTGCGACGCTCCAGGATAGTCCAGGGTCCGGTTCTTTCCCACCCCCCGGGGCCCACTCCGACTCCGTTCCGAAGGGACCCGCAGGCTCCGTCAACGTGAGCTGCGAGCACGGGCCGTGCCGGCCGGCCGCCGGCGGCGGGCCTTGTGCTTGCCGGCGGCCCGGTCCGGCGGGAACATCTGGCCATGAAGCTCCTCCTCAAGCTCCTGGTCCTCTTCGCCATCCTGTTCGTGGGGCTCGTGGCCGTCCTCCTGCTGCGGGTGGACTCCCTGGTCCGCGTCGCGGTGGAGAGGGGCGGCACGTACGCCCTCGGGGTGGAAACGCGCCTGGACGAGGCCGACGTGCGGGTCTTCGCCGGGGAGGTGTCCCTCGCCGGCCTCACGGTGGCCAATCCCCCGGGCTTCCAGCAGGAGAACTTCCTCGCGATGGGCTCCGCCGCCGGCGCGGCGGACCTGACCTCCCTCTCCGCCGACACGGTGGAGGTCCCGCTCCTGGAGCTCACGGGGCTTGTCCTCGACGTCGAGCGGGGACCGGGGGGCACGAACTACGGCATCATCCTCGACCACCTGCAGCGCTTCGAATCCGGCGCGGGCGAGGCGAAGGGGGAGGGGGAGGAGGAGGGCCCGGCCGCCCCCGGCAAGAAGCTCCTGGTCGGTCGCATCTCGCTGCGCGACATCTCGGTCACCGTCAACCTTCTGCCCGCGGGCGGCGAGCTGACTCGCCAGACGCTCACCCTGCCCCCGATCGAGCTCCGCGACGTGGGAACGGCGGAGGGCGGGGCATCGCTCGCCGACGTCGTCTCCCGGATCGTGACCGCCCTCCTGGAGGCCACCGTGCAGGCCGGGCAGGGACTCGTGCCCGCGGACCTTCTCCAGGACCTCTCCGGAGAGCTCGCCGGCCTCGAATCGGCCGCCGGCGCCGCGCTCGAAGGCGCGAAGGAGCAGGCGGAGAAGCTCGGGGAGGAGGTGCGCTCCGAGGTCGAGGAGAAGCTGGACGGCGCCACGAAGGAGGTCGAGAAGCGCCTCGAGGGGCTCCTCGGGGGCAAGAAGGGCGGGTAGGCGCCAGGCGCCCTCGTCCGGCTTCCTCCCGACCGCGGATGGAATGCGGCAATGGATCGTGGTGCTTCCCGCATCATCCTCCTCGCCTTCCTCCTCGTCTCCGCCGTCGCTCCCGCGCTCGCGGGCCCGGCGATTCACGCGCAGGAGATCGTCATCGCCCGCGCCGGCGCCCGGCGCTTGCTCGCGACGCGCGCCCTCGAGGTGCTCGCGGCCGGGATTCCCTTCGCCGCGTTCTTCCGCGGCACGCTGGAGGAGCTGGGCGAGGATCGCGTCCGGCTGACCTACCGCTTCGCCGACCCCGCGGAGCTCGAGGACTTCCTCCGCCCTCCGGAGCTGGCCGCCGCGATGGCCCGGTACATAGCGCGGGCTGACGCCCGCAACCCACGCTGGCGCGGGCCGGCGCGGCCCGCGCGAGCTCCAACCTCGTCAGAGGTTGGGCCAGCAACGACTGATCTACTACCTTCGAGATTCGTCGCGACCCGCGAAGAATCTCGAAGGTGGTAGATCAGATGGATCCGAGGACGAGGAAGGAGGCACGGGATGGATGCCGGCCCCGGGCCTGTGGATCGGGAGCGGAACCGACGCCCTGCGGCACGTCCTGGATCTCCGGGCGCCGCTGCAGGTGAGCACCGTCTATTCCCTCGAGCAGCCGATCGGCCGCCATACGGGGAAATACGCGGTCGGCCTCGGGACCTGCTTCGAGGACGCCGCGAACTATGTCTTCCTGTACAGTCACCAGCAGCTCGAGGTGCACGACGTGGGTCGGTCCGAGTACTTCGACCTCCCGGATCCGGCACCCCTCGCCTACGACGAGCGTATGACGATCGAGATCCGCCACGCCGGCGACGCCTCCGTCACGGGGTGGGTCCGAGGCAAGCAGGCGATGGTGCTCCCCGGCCGGAACCGGAAGCGCGGCAGCGCTTTCCTGTGGCTCCACAGCGCACCGCGGGTCCGTATCCACGAGCTGCGCGTCGAGGGAACGGTGGACACCGTGTCCCTGGCCGGGATCCGCGCGCGGTGGGTCGCCGACCGCCGGCGGGAGTTCTGACCCGGACGGCCGCTACAGCCCCCGCATCCACTCCGGCACGAAGCGCGCGCGATCCGGATCGGCGAGGACCTGGTCGAGCTCGCCGAGCATCCGCGCCTTGTCCTTGGGGAGCGTCCCGGACAGGGGGAGGTAGTTGCTCGCGTGGTTCGCGCGGAAGATCGTGCCCGCGAGCTCGAGGCCGGCCAGGAAGGCGCGCAGCTCGGCGGCGAGCTCGGGAGGCGTCATGAGATCCGCCCGCCCGGCGCGGACATCTTCCCACAGCGGAGTGCCCGGCACCGGCGCCACCACGAGCGTGCTGAGGAAGCGCGGCTGGATCGCGTTCACGATCCGGGCCGAGCCCCGGGCATGGGCGGCGGAGAGCGCACGGTTGCCGACGCCGAGCAGGATCATCGTGGAGAGCGCCACTCCCGCCGCATGGGCCTTCCCGGCGACGCGGATCATCTCGGCGCTGTCCACCCCCTTCTTCAGGAGGGCCAGCACCTCGTCGTCGCCGCTCTCGATCCCGAGATAGTAGAGGGTGACCCCGGCGTCGCGGAGCTCGCGCATCTCCTCCACCGTGCGCACCTGCAGCGCCTGGGGCGAGGCATAGCAGGAGATCCGGCGGAGATTCGGAAAGGCCTCGCGCAGGGCGGCGCAGATCGCCCACAGGAAGGAGGCCTTGGCCACCAAGGCGTCCCCGTCGGCGAGGAAGACCTTGCGCACCCGCTCCGCGCCCAGATGGCGCCGCGCCCACTCGATCTCGGCGCGGAGCTCCGCCAGGGGCCGCACGCGGAACGCCTTGTCCCGGTACATCCCGCAGAAGGTGCACTCGTTGTAGCTGCATCCGATCGTGGCCTGGAGGATCAGGCTCTCGGCCTCCGAGGGCGGCCGGAACAGACTTCCCTCGTAGCGGATCACGACTTCCCGCCCGCGCGGTTAGAATCGGCGCCCCCGCGAGCCTGCGCGCAGGCTCCCTTCCTCTCCCCCCGCCGCGCCATGGTCACGATCCAGAAGATCCGCGACGAGCTCAAGCGGGTGATCGACCCCGAGCTCCCCCTCAACATCGTCGATCTCGGGTTGATCCGCGACGTCTCGCTCGAGGACGGCGACTGCCGGATCGAGATGACCCTGACGTCCGCCGAGTGCCCGATGGCCGATTCGATCCCCGAGGTCGTCGCCCGGGTCATCGGGAAGCTCGACGGCGTGCGCTCGGTCGAGGTCGAGGTCGTCTGGGACCCCCCGTGGAGCACGGAGATGATCTCGCCCGCGGGCCGGGCCATCCTCGCCAAGGCCAGCGGATCCGGGCCCTCCCCCGCCTGACGCCCCTCCGCCTTCACCGCCTCTTCTTCTCCTGCTCGAAGGCGAGCATTCGCGCCCGGGCCTGGGCTTCCTCGGCACCTTGGATGTTGCCCGTGCGCACCCGGGCCATGGAGAGGCTCGTGTGGGCGAGGGGATCGTCGGGGGCGAGGGCGACGGCGCGCTCCAGGGTGGCGACTGCCTCGTCGAACCGACCGGCCTGGAGCTGGGCCATGCCGAGCGCCTGCACGCAATCGGCCCAGTCGGGCTCGAGCGCGAGGGCCAGCCGGTACTCGTCGATCGCCTGCGGATGCTCGCCCTTCCCGTAGCGGGCCAGGCCCTCCCTGTAGTGCTCGATCGCCGCCGCCTTCATCGTGCCGTCCTCCGGGCCCTCGATTGAAGCCGAGGGGAGCGGCGCGGTCCACCCCGCCCCGGGATCGGGCCCGGCCCGCGGGTCTGGAGTCAGGAAGGACGGAATCGAGCGTTCGTCCCGGGGGGCGCCTGCCGCTCGGGGGGATGTCCTCCGCCTCCCTCCCCATCGCGCCCGGTCGCGGGCGAGCGAAGAAGGTGTGCTGGTTCGGGGGCGATCCGGCCGAAAAGAGGAGCCGGAATGAAAGAGATGAAGAAGTACGTTTGCCCCCGTTGCGACTACCCCCTCGTGCCCGTCCTGGCGGTGGACGAGGGCCGGCGCCGGGTGATCGCCCTGACCTGCCCGGAGCCCTACTGCGGCCACACGCAGCTCGTGCCCCGCGACCTGGCGGAGGAGCTGGAACGCGCGTTCCGCCACCGCCCGGAGGAAGAGCAGGCAGAGCAGGAAGAGAAGCAGCGGGTGATGTAGGGATCGCGAGAGCGGTCCTTCGCTAACCGCGACGCCGGTACCAGTCCAACGTGACGGCCAACCCGTCGCCCATGGCAACCCGGGGCCGCCACCCAAGCCGGGCGCGGATTCGGCTCACGTCCGCCCGGCTGTAGCGCACGTCTCCGGGCCGGGGCGGTCCGTGGCGGGGCGTGGCCGTCACGCCGGCGAGCTCCGCCAGGCGAGCGAAGAGCTCGTTCATGGAGATCGCCTCCCCGGTGCCTACGTTGAGGACTTCGCCCGGCTCGAGGTCCGCCGCGAGCGCGGCCAGGTTCGCCCGCACCACGTCCGCCACGAAGACGAAGTCGCGGGTCTGCTCCCCGTCGCCGTGGATGGTGACCGGAAGGCCGGCGAGGAGCCGGCGCGCAAAGAGGGCGATCACCCCCGAGTAGGGGCTGTCATCGGCCTGGCGCGGCCCGTAGACGTTGAAGTAGCGCAGGGAGACCGTTCGCAGGCCGTGGAGGCGGCCCCAGACGGCGAACAGGGCCTCGGCGGCGAGCTTCCCGCTCGCATAGGGCGAGCACGGCCGCGGCGCCATCGTCTCCACCGTGGGGAGCTCCGCGGCGTCGCCGTAGGCCGCGGAGGAAGCGGACAGGACGAGCCGGCGGACTCCTTCCTCCCGCGCCGCCTCGAGCACGTTCAGGGTCCCGAGCACGTTCACCGCGTAGCTCCGCCGCGGATCCTCCACGGAGGCGGGCACGGAGACCTGGGCCGCGGTGTGGAAGATCCCCTCCACTCCGCGCGCCGCCCGCCGCGCCGCCTCCGGATCGGCGACGTCGCCGCGCAGGAGCTCGACGGCCGCGCCGGAGCCGATCTCCCCCACCGCCAGCGGGGCGAGGTTCTCGAGGCGGCCGCTGGAGAGATCGTCCAGGACCCGCACGCGATCGCCGCGGGCGGCGAGGGCGGCGGCGAGGTGGGAGCCGATGAAGCCGGCGCCGCCGGTCACGAGGAAGAGGGCCATGGGCGCCCCACCATCGAGCCAAAGGGAGTCTGGGGTCAAGCGCGGGGCGGCGGTCCCGCTGCTCCCCCCCTCCCGAGAGAAGGCGCCACACCCCCCGCCGGGGGCGTGGCGCCAGCCAGGAATCCAATCCCCAGAAGCCCTGCCGTCTGTTCGCGCCCCTCCAGCCGCGGAGACGGCGGATTCGAACGCCTGGAGCAGGGGGAATCTGGCAGACCCCTCCCAACCTCGGTACTACCAAGGGGTTGGAACCCGCCCTGCCCGCGCCGCTCACCGGGGAGGGAACCCCGGCGACCCCCCCGCTCCTCGCCGCCCGCGCCGCTCGCGGCCTTTTCGAGGGCCCGGCTCGGGCCGAGCCGCCGCGGATCCTGGATCCCGCCTGCGGCGAGGGCGCGCTCCTCGTCGCGGCCTGGGTGGCGGCGGGGCGCTCGGAGTCCTTCGCCCGGGAGGGGCTCTTCGGGATCGAGCTCGATCCCGCCCGCGCCGCGCGGGCCCGCGCCCGGCTGCGCGCGGCGATCGGCGGGGCGGCGGGGCGCCGGGCGGCGCAGCACGTCGCCCTCGGCGATTCCCTCGACCCGGCCCGCCCCTGGCCGGCGAAGACCGCCGTCCTCGCGAATCCCCCGTGGGTGAGCTTCGCGGGGCGGGAAGCGGGGACGATCGACTCCGACCGGCGCGCCGCGCTCGGCCGCGCCTGGCCGACGATCCGCCCCTGGCCCTCGCTCCACGGAGCGTTCCTGGAGCGGATCGCCCGCCACGTGGCGCAGGAGAGGACGCGCGCCTGCGTCTTCCTGCCGGCTTCCGTCGCCCATCTCCCCGCCTATGGCCGGGGACGGCGGCTCGTCACCGCGCTCTGCCGGCTCGAGGCGCCGCCGGTCGAGCTGGGCGAGGATTCCTTCCCGGGCGTCGTCGAGCCCGCCGTGCTCGTCGCGCTCGTCGCGCGATCACCCGCCGGCGAGGGGAGCGACGCGCCCTGGGGGCTCCGAGATCCGGCGGAGGAACGATGGGTCGCGCACCTCGCGGCGTTCCCGACCCTGCCGCCGGGGTCCTTCCGCGACCCGGGTGTGCACACCGGCAACGCGGCGGCGGAGCTCGTCGTGCGCGGGGATGGAAGCGATCTGCCCGGACTGCGGGAGGGGCGGGACCTCGCGCCCTACCGGCTCGCGCCGCCGGCGGCCTGGCTGCGGGTCGATCTGCCCCGGGAGGCCGGCCGCCGCTTCCGGATCGCCCCCCTCGCGCGCTACGCGTCGTTCCCGCTCCTCGTGCGCCAGACGGCGGATCGCCCGCTCGCCGCCCTGCACACCGCGCCGACCTACTTCCGCAACTCGCTCCTCGCCTGCGCCCCGCCGCCGGAGCTCGACCCCGCCTTCGTGGTGGGCGTCCTGAACTCCGCCGTGGCGGCGCGCTGGCATCGCCTGCGCCACGCCGACGCCCGCCAGCGCGCCTTCCCCCAGGTGAAGGTGGCGCACCTCGCCGCGCTCCCCTTCCCGATCGCGCGGCGCGGCGACGATCCCGGCCTGCACGACCGGATCGCCGCCGCCGTCCGCGCGCTCACGGATCGCCCCGATCCCCCGGCGGCGCTCTTCTGCAGGGTGGACGAGCTCGTCGCCGCCGCCTTCCGCTGATCTACCGGCCGAACGGCCCCGTGCGCTCGGTCTTGCGGAGCTCCTCCTCCTCCATCCAGAGGATCTCCGCGGTGTCGATGTTCAGGCAGCCGAGCGTGAGCCGGTCGTCGGGCGGAGGCCCCGCCGCCCCGCAAC
>JBFMCU010000002.1:0-7631 GCA_040754415.1 Planctomycetota bacterium | reverse complement strand
GGGCGTGGTTCGCCGTGGCGGGGGCCCCGGCCGCCCGCGCCGTGGCGGGGGCCCTCGTCGGGATCCTCGGCGGGCGGATCCTCCCCCTGCGGGAGGGGGAGGGGGTCGGGCGCACCTACCATGCGGCCGCGGCCCTCTTGGCGGGCGGGACCGTGGCCCTCTTCGCCGCCGCCGAGGAGGTCCTCGCCGCCACCCTCGCCGATCCCTCCCTCGCCCGGCCGGCACTACTCGCGCTCCTGGCGAGCGCCGTCGCCCCCCTGGCGGCGGAGGGGCCCGCCGGCGCGCTCACCGGGCCCACCGCCCGCGGCTCCCTCGAGGTCGTGCGCGGGCACCTCGCCTCGCTCTTCGCGGCCGATCCCGACGCGGCCCGCCTCTACGCCCTGCTCGCCCGGCGCATGGTGGCCCTCGCCGAATCCCGCGGCTCGATCGACGCGGGGCGCCGGGCGGCCCTGGAGCGCCTCCTCGAGCTCGGGTAGAAGGGGGAGGAGCCCCTCCTGCCGATGGCCCTCGTCGTCTCGATCCTCGCGGGCGACCTCCCCACCCTAGGCGAGCGCGTCCGCCGCCAGGCGCCCCTCGCCGATCTCGTCGAGGTCCGCCTCGACCGCCTGGGCCACCCCGGCCGGAAGGCCCTCGCCGCCCTGGTCGCCCTCTCGCCCCGACCCCTGGTCGTCGCCGCCCACGGCCCGGAGGCCTTCGGCACCTGGAGCGGGAGCCAGGAGGACCGCCTCGCCCTCCTCCGCGACGCCGCCGCCGCCGGCGCGGCCTACGTGGACGTCGACTGGACCCTCGCCCCCGCCCTCGGGGCGCTGCGAGCACCCTGCCGGCGCATCGTCTCCCGCCACGCGGGGCCCGCCGGGAGCGGGGAGCTCGATCGGCTCTTCGGCGAGCTGGAGGCCGCGCTCCTCCCGGGGGACGTGGCGAAGCTCGTCCCCTGGGCCGAGCGGGCCGAGGATGGCCTCTCGTTCCTGGCCTGGCTGCGCCGCCACCCGGGGCTCGCCGGCTTCTGCTCCGGGGAGGCGGGCCGTTTCACGCGCGTGCTCGCGCTCTGCTTCGGCTCGCCGCTCTCCTACGCCGCTCCGGCCGGGGGGGGCGACGGGGGCGCGACCGCCCCGGGCCAGATCCCGATCGACGAGCTCGCCGCCCTCCTGCCGGCGGGGGGGCCGTCCTCCCGCACGCGCATCTTCGGCGTCGTCGGCAACCCGATCGGCCACTCGCTCTCTCCGCGGGTCCACGGCGCTCTCCTGCGCGCGGCGGGGATCGACGCGGTGTACGTCGCCTTCCGGCCCGACGACTTCGACCGCTTCCTCGACCTCGTCGAGGCCGAGGAGGCGATCCGCGGGCTCTCCGTCACCGTGCCCTTCAAGGCGCGGGCCGCGGCCCGGGCCAAGTGGCGCGCGCCGGGGGTGGCGGACACCGGGGCGGCGAACACCCTGGTACGCCAGGAGGGCGGCTGGGCCGCCCACAACACCGACCTCACCGCGGTGGGGGAGGTCCTCGCGGCGGTCCTGCATTCCCACGGGGAGCGCACCGGCCGCCCGCTCACGCCGCAGAATGCCCGCACCCTCGTGCTCGGCGCCGGCGGAGCGGCCCGGGCGGTCCTCGGCGCGATCCGCGCCCGGGGCGGAACGGCCACGGTGACCGGGATCCCCGAAGACGAGGCCTTCGCGCTCGCCGCCGAGCTCGGCGTACAGGCCGTCCCGTGGGCGGAGATCCCCCGCGTGGACTACGACGTCCTCGTCCACGTCACGCCCCTCGGAATGCATCCCCGAAACGAGGAGTGCGCCGTCCCCGCGGATTGGATCCGCCCCGACCGGATCGTCCTGGACGCCGTGTACCGCCCGCGGAAGACCCGCCTCCTCGCGCACGCCGAGGCGCGAGGCTGCACCTGCGTGCCGGGCGCCGAGTGGTTCGTGCGCCAGGCGGCGGCCCAGTTCCGCCTCTTCACGGGGGTCGACGCGGACGAGGAACTCCTCCGCCGGACCTTCGCGGCCGGCGTGGAGGCGAGCTGACGTGGGGGAGGTGGAGAGGCCGGCGGCGGGGCGGCGGACGGTGGCGCTCGTGGGGCTCCGCTGCACGGGCAAGACGAGCGTGGGGCGTTCTCTCGCCGTTCGCCTCGGCCGGCCCTTCGTCGACCTGGACGAGCGGACCGCCGCGCGCGGGCGGGCCGCGGGCTGGACCGCCCCGGCGGCCGGCGACCTCCTCGCCGCGGCCGGCCTCGCCGAGTTCCGGCGCCTGGAGGCCGACGCCCTCGACGAGGTGCTCGACGCCGCGCTCGCGGCGGGGGAACCCATCGTGCTCGCCACCGGCGGCGGGGTCGTGGAGACCCCGCGGTGCCGGGGGAGGCTCGCCCGCGACGCAGTTGTCGCCTGGCTGACGGCCGGCGTCGAGGAGCTCGGGCGCCGGCTCCGGAGCGATCCCACCGCGCGACCGTCGCTCACCGGCGCCGACCCGGTGGCAGAACTCGCCGTGCTCCTCAAGCGGCGCGCTCCGCTCTTCCGAGAGGTGGCGACGTGGACGATCGACTGCGGAGACCGGGGGATCGACGAGGTCGCCGCCGAGCTCCACACCCGGCTGCGCGCGGCGGGCGCCGCCTGATCCGGGACCTTCGCCTCGCTCGCGCCCGCCCGCCGCTCACGGCTCGTTTTCCGGCGCGTACTCGGAAAGGACGCCGGCCGACGCCGAATACGCTCTTCACCGGGGTAGGATCGGCCGATCCGGAGTGATGGGAAGGCAGGACGGAAGACGGAGCAGCGGAATCGGTACGACCGTGCTGCTCCGGATCCTCCGCCGGATCGGCCCGGGCCTCCTCCTTGCCCTGGGCGCCCCCGTCGCCTTCCCCCAGGCGGAACCGCTGCGGGGCGCCGACCTCGTGGCGGGCACGCCGCAGGAGGCCGCGGCCGAGACGATCGCCGCGCCGGCTCTCCCCCGGCCGGATGCGGACCTCCTCGTGTGGCGCGCGGGGCGCCCGCGGCTCGGGGGGCTTTCCGCGACCCGGGCTGCCGGCCGGGAGAGCGAGCGGGCCGCGGCCCGCGCGGAGATCGAGCGCGAGCTCGCGCCCGGCTCCCCGGCCGCTGCGGCGTGGTCCGCCTATCTCGCCTCCCTGCTCGGCGGGGCGACGGACGACCCGGAGCTGTGGTGCGCGGCGGCCCGCCTCGCCGGGGAGCTCGGGCGCTACGAGCTCGCCCCCGCGCTCCTCGCCGGCCTCGACGGCGGCGCCGAGCCGCGGACCCATCCGGCGGCGGCGCGCGGACTGCACTCCCTCTACGGGTGCTGGTTCGCGAGCCGCGCCGACGCCGCGCCCTTCGTCGCGGCCGTCGCCGCGGGCGACGGGACCCGGATCCTCGTCGCGGACGCGCTCGCCCGCGAAGCGGAAGCGGACGCCTACCTCCTGCGCGCCCTGGAACACGACCCCGCCGAGGCCCTGAACCACCTGGCGAGCCCCGGCCCCGCGGTGCGCGGGGGGGCCGCCCGCATCGCGGGCGAGGCCGTCTCGGCCCAGACCCTCCCCCGCGAGGCGGTCCTCGCCGCCCTCTTGCCCCAGCTCGCCTCGGAGGGGGACGCGGAGGCCTTCGAGGCAGTGCTCGCCGCCCTGCTCGGCCTCGTCCGCGGCGCGGCCCCCGACGCCCCGGAGGTCGCGGCCCTGCGCGACGTCCTGGCCGCGGCGGCCCAGGGGCCGCCCGGCGAGCGGTCCCTCGCCGTGGCCCGCGGGCTCTCCCGCCTGCCCTGGAGCGCCGGGGAGCCCCCGTCGTCCCCCGGGGCCCTCGCGGCGGTCGGCTGGATCGGGGGGATCCTCGACGCCGTGCGGGGGATCGAGGGGGGGGATCGACCCTCCGACCCCGACGCGATGCTCGCCGTGCTCGACGCGCTGCAGGTGCTCTGCGATCGCATCGAAGGAGAGACGGTCCGCGCCGAGCTGCGGAGGAACGACGCTCGCCGGCCGATCTTCGAGATCCTGCAGGACCCCGCGCAGCCTCCCGACGTGCGCGTGACGGCGGTCGGGCTGCTCGGCCACTTCGCCCTCGGCGAGGACGCGCCCCTGATCGACGCGGTGCTCCGCGAGGCGCCAGCCGAGCGGGCGCTCGTCCATGCCCTCCTCGGCACCCTGCGGGCGATCCTGCCCGGCTTCGCGCCCGGCGATCCCGCCACCGGCGAGCTCGTCCGGACGGTCGCCCGTCTCGCGGGCTCGAGCAATCCGGACCTGCGCCGCCGCGCCCTCGCCGTGCTCGGGGACGGACAGATGGCGCCCCACACCTCCCTCCTCGACCCCTCCTTCCTGATCGAGCGGCTCGGGGCGGAGGAGGTGCCCGACCTCCAGCTCGTCCTCCTCGCCCTGATCGAGCGCGCCGGACGCCCCGCGCTGCTCTCCCCCCTCCTCCACCTCCCGACCTTCGACCGGCTCGCGACCGGGGATCTCGAGCGCGTCGCGCGGCTCTCCGCCGCCCTCGGCGAGCTCGCCGACGACCGGCCCCTGGAGCGCATGGCGGCGGCCAAGCGCCTCGTCGCGGTGGCCGATGACGCCACGCGGCTCTCCCGCCTCCAGCGCGCGATCACGCTGGTGGCCGGCCTCTCGCCGGCGATGGCGCGAACCCTCGGCGAAGTGGAGAACCAGCGCGTGGGGGCCTGGGCCTGGGAGCTGCACGCCGCCGGGATCTCGCTCGGCTCGCTGCCGGGCGGAGCGGCCCTCCGCGCGCGTCTCGTCGAGATCCACCTGGCCCGTCCCGCCCCGTCCCTCGACCCCGCCGGGGCGCCGGCTCTGCTCCCGGAAGCGGCGCGCCAGCACCTGCTCGGCATCTATCGCTCCGAGATCGCCGAGGAGGCGGGGGCCCCCATCGATCCGACGAGCGCGGAAGAGGCCTTCGCCCGCGCCCTGGAGCTCGCACCCCTCCACTCCGATCCCGCCTTCGCGGGCCTCGTGCGCCGCGATCGCGCCCGCTGCCGCGCCGCCCGGGGAGACCAGAAGGGGGCCCTCGAGGACTACCGAGCTCTGGTCGAGAACGGCGTCCTCGATCTCACCGACCTGCGCCAGGCGGGGGCGATGATCGGTGCCCAGACGAGCGCCGAGCCGGCCCAGGCCGGCTCGGCGGCCCGGGAGCGTTGCGATCTCCTCGATCGCCTCGTGCGCCGGCCCTCCTGGCGCTCCGAGCCCGCCACGGTGCGGATGGAGGATCTGCGCCAGCTCGCCGCCGCCGCCCACGCGACCGGTCCCGCCGACCGGTCCGCCCGCCTGGAGCGCTTCGCCGCCCTCCTCGCCGATCTCCCCTCCGAGCGCCCGGCGATGGGCTCGCCGGCCGCGAGCCCGCCGCTCTGGGGGGGACTCGTCCGCGACGACGCCTCCTTCGCCGAGCTCGTCCGGCTCCGCGATGCGGCCCTCGCGGCCCTGGCGCCGCCCGCCGGCTCCGACGGCGCTCCTCCTCCCGCCGGAGACCCCGGCGGTCGGCGTTAGCCGAACGAGCCCCGGCGCCGCCGGGCCCGCCAGGCGACCCGCAGGAGGAACTTCGGGTTGCCGAGGAGATAGCGCCGGCTCTTGTGCGGCTGCTGCACGAGGAGCTGGAGCCACTCGAAGCCGAGGCGCCGCACCACGGGCGAGGCGCGGCGGAGGTTTCCTCCCCAGTGGTCGAAGAGGCCGCCCACGCCGATGCACAGGGGCACCTGCAGGGCCGCGCGCGCCGCGAAGAGCCAGCGCTCCTGGCGGGGCTGGCCCATCCCGACGAGCAGGAGATCGGGGCGGGCCGCGTTGATCTCCTCGACCGCCGCGGCGGACTGGGCCGGGGTCAGGTAGCCCGCGTGGAAGCCGGCGAGCTCCCAGCCGGCGAAGCGCTCGCGCGCCCACGCGGCGGCCCTCTCGATCGTCGCGGGGTCGGCGCCGAGCAGGAAGTAGCGATGGCCGCGCCCCGCCGTCGCCTCCAGGAGGAGCGGCACGAGATCGGTGCCGTTCAGGTTGTCCCGGATGCGCACGCCTTGGAGGCGGGCCGCCCAGCGCACGCCCGTGCCGTCGCCGAAGACCGCGTCCGCCGAGTTGAAGAGCGCGCGGGTCTCCGGCTCGTCCGCGGCGAGGTTCAGCGAGTGCGTGTTGACGATGTACAGCCGGCGCGTGGGCCGGGCCGGGTCCCGGATCCACTCCTCCATCCGCGCCAGGGCCTCGGGGATCGTGAGGTTCAGGATCCTCACCCCGAGGATCTCCACGCTCGGGGCCGGGGCGGTCATGGCTGGCGCTCCCGCGGCGTGCGCAGCCAGGCCCCCTGGCTCCGATCCCGCCCGAGCGCGAGCCCGAGCTTCCAGGCGAGGTAGACCGGCGCATAGAGGAGAACCCCGAGCCCTCGGAGCCCGGTCCCGGAGAGCCACCAGCCCCGCATCAGGTAGGCGAGGAGCGCGGCGAGGCTCCCGCCCCAGATCCCCACCGCGGCTAGGGACGTCCCGAGGGACCAGGCGGCGAGAAGGGCGGCGGCCGTGCCGCCGGCCGCCGCGGCGCCCAGGGTCGCGAGGGGCGGCACGGCGAGATCCAAGCCGAGGTCGAGGAGGACGCGGTCGGGCGCGGCGAGGCCGCGCCACACGAGCGGCAGGGCGTGCCGCCGCGCGATCTCTCGCCGGCCGCCCTCCCAGCGCCGCCGCTGGATGCGGGCCGCCTCCCCGCCCGCCGCCATGTCGGCGCGGACCTCGGCCTCCGCCACGAAGTGGACCCGGTGCCCGGCGCGCCCGAGCCGGATCGTGTACTCGAGATCCTCCACCAACGAGAACGCCGCGTGGGGAACCGACCGGAGCACTCCGGCCGCGAAGCACATGCCGTTTCCGTGCAGGCCGGCGGAGCAGCGGAGCCGCTCGCGGCCCAGCCCGCGGACGGTGCCGACGAGCGAGAAGGCGATCGCCAGGAGGCGGGTCCGCCAGGAGGCGTCGGGGTTGCGCACCCCATAGACGGCCTGGATCGCCGGCGCGCCGGCCGCGAGCCGGGCGGCGAAGGCCGCGAGGAGGTTCGCCGAGACGGTGGTGTCGGCGTCGACGACGACGATCGCGTCGGCCGTTCCCTCCGCGAGGGAGCGCTCGAAGGCCAGGGCGAGCGCGTACCCCTTGCCGCGCCGGGAGGGATCGTCGCGCACCAAGACGCTCGCTCCCGCCGCGCGCGCCCGCTCCGCGGTGGCGTCGGTGCAATTGTCGGCGACGACGAGGATCCGCCGCTTCTCGGGCGGGTAGTCGAGCGCGAGGAGGCTCTGCACCGTAGAGGCGATCCCCTCCTCCTCGTCGTGGGCCGGCACGACGATGTCGAACCGCCGCTCGGGGGGCCCGGGGACCGGCGCCGGCCCCCGGCGCGAGGCCAGGGTCAGGACGAGGAGGTAGCCCGCCGCCCCGAGGACGGGCAGCGCGGCGAGGAGGAGCAGGAGGTCGGCGAGCGGGGCCATCGCGGTCGGAATCCGCCGGGCGCAGGGTGGTATCGGCCCCGGCGGGACGCCAGCCGCACCCCGGGATTCTCGCCCGCCGCGGCCGGCCCCCCCCCTCCGGGGGTTGAACGTCGCCGATCCCCCCCCTAGACTGGCGAGCGCACCGCGGGGTGGAGCAGTCTGGCAGCTCGTCGGGCTCATAACCCGGAGGTCGGGGGTTCGAATCCCCCCCCCGCTACCACCGTCCAACGAAGAAGGCCG
>JBFMCU010000001.1:0-7902 GCA_040754415.1 Planctomycetota bacterium | reverse complement strand
CCTTGCTCCAACGCATCCTCCGCACCCGCTACAAGCGACGAACGGGTCGATCCTATCCTCGAGTCTCCTTCCGTCCTCACCCTCGCTGGGGTCCTACCGGCCGCCGGGGGGGCTAATGCCATTGGGTCCGGGGGGGAGCCCTGGCGAGTTCACACCAGATCCGTATCCCCGAGCTGGTACCACCAGCGGTCCCGCAGCCACAGCATGTCGTACTTGCGGGCGTAGTTGCGGGCGACGAGGAGGAGGCCGCTGGGCCAGACGGCGAAGCCGCCCTGCTGGAAGCGGTCGAACCACGGGGACCAGTCGGGGATCAACGTCGCGGCGACGCGGGCGCCGCCCGCGCGGGCGCAGGCGAGCACGGCGTGGTAGAGGAGGATCCCCACCTCGAGGTCGGCGGACGGCCCTCGCAAGCCGCCAACCAGAACATCTCGCGGCGGGCTCTCTTGCCGCACCACCACATCACCCGATCCGGCTCGCCGCCGTTGCCTTCATTCGAGCAGGAGCGCGTGCGAGGACTCTCCCGCGGGGGCATCGATGTCGACCGTCCTTTCCAGGCCGGGAATCCGAACCCTGTACCGTCCCGGCGGACTCAGAACGAGAACCGTCTGCGCCCAGTCGGGCCCTATCACATTGGCTCCATATGCGGCTTGTGTTCCATGGCTCCCATAGCGCTGCTCGACCAGCCGCCCGTTGCTCTCGACGGCCTCCACGGACACCCGGCTCCAGAACGTCGAGCCCACGAATGCATGACCGCCGTTCTCCCACGCCGTGAGGCGCACCAGGGCGAGATTCCTGTCCTTCAGCTCGATGGTGACGGGGACCTCCTCTCCCGCGATCGGATGGACCTCGATCTCTTCCGATGCGACATGATGGCCTACGACCCGCAGCCGGAGCGGTCGAGCGTCACAGGGTAGACGATGCTCTGATGCGCGTGGATCGATCTGCCTCCGGACGGAAGAGGGCCGCCCCATCGCATCGACGTACGTCCAGCACACGACCAGCGTACCCGACACCTCGAGTGCATCGGACAGAACCACTCGAACGCTGGCAGCATCAGAGCAGTCCAGGACGACTTCCCCCCCTTCGAGATCCACATCGAACTCCTCTCGTCGCGCGATCGGGTCCACTCGAAGCATGTACCGACCCACGGGAACGAGGTCGAACTGGCGTTGGAATGTCACGGCGCCATCAAGATGTTCCCATCGATCGATGCGGTCCTGCGCAACCGGTGACCATTCGTCGGGTCCCGGAGTCCTTCTCAGCACTTGCGCCGCCCATCCTGCTGCCTGCGTCTCCCCGACAGGGAGCACCACGATCAATCTCAGGGGTGCGAATCCCGCCGAGTCGAACTCCGGGGTGGGGTCGATCTCCACCACCGTTCGCTCTCCGGCGGTCAGGACCACCTCCTGCTGGAAGACATCCGTATCGATGAACTTGCGTCCCCTCACGCCGAGGAGTACCGAGTACCGGCCAACCGGCAAGTCCGGCAAGTCGAAGCTGCGCGGACCCTCCAGGTCCTCGAGGAGGACGCGCCTCGAGTCGTCCAGCTTGATGACTTGCAGGGTGACCACGAGACCCGATTCCCGACGGAGCAGCGTGCCGAGCTTCTCGGAAGGGCCCACAGCGACGGTCAGCGCACCGGCACGGATCATTTCCACCCGACACGCCCTCTGGAACCTGTTCCGCTGGAAAGCCAAGGGGGCATATCCGGCAGCCGTCACCCAGAAGAAACCCTCGGATCCCTCCTCCGGAACGAGGATGGGGCTATGCCTCTCCCGAACGAGGGGCCGGACGCGCTCGCGCGGGAGTTGCCATTGATGCGAATCGAAGAACTCCTTGCTATCGCCGGCAGAATCGGCGATCGCCAGCAGCGTGACCGCGTCGAGGTCCGAGCGAGTACCGCCGTCAACAACGGACAAGGTCCAGAAGGAAGGAATGTGAACGACGACGGCGATCCGAGGAGAATCCGGCGAGAGCACGGAGCCACACTCAAACTCGGGCACCAGGTCGTTGCTTTCGATACCTGCGACCCGGAAGACCCCCCAAGACACGGCTCCCGTCCAGGTACCGTCGGACGCATCGACGAGGAACCGCCCCCCGTCTGTCTCCGACACCAACAACACCCGACATGGGAATGGCTCTCCGTGACGTCCATCGGGGCTCTCGAGGATGACGGCAATCTCTCCCGTAAACGCCGCGAGCACTGGCCTCCGATCCTGTCCGACCGCCTCGTGGCCCTGGCCTGCCGGAGGTCCCCCGTCCATGGGCGAATCGACCTGGTGGACAAGAGCAGTGCCATGGACCTCTGGCGCAGCGGGAAGAGGATCAGCGTGGTCGCCGAACACTCGCATGGTGGCCTTGCTGACGATCAGAAGCAGGAGGGCCAACGCCAGGGCAAGCAACGAGATCGCGAGGTGCCAGCGGGGCCGTCGCCGCGGTTGCCACATGGACTTTCCTCGATCTCCCGGTGGTCGTGTCGTACGTGGGGAGGATGGGCGATCATGGGCTTGTTGTCCACGACCGCCCCGGTCGTTCGACCGCCGTCTCCCGTCAGTCTAGAATCCTCCGGGCGGCTTTGGTTGCGGGGGGCAGTTGCCGCAGGACACCGAGTAGTCCCCGGTGTACGAGGCATCGACATGCCAGCCGCTCTGCTGGGGGTCGTCCCCAGGGATGTAGGTGTAGCTGTACGTGATCTGTCCCGCACCGGTGCCAGCGGAACGTGTGCACTGCACACCATTCCAGCAGATCTCGCAGACGACGCCCGAAGCGATCTCGAGATTCTCCAGGACCTCGGCTTTGGCCTCGTCCTCCGCAACCTCCTTGTCGAAGTCGTCAGGGAAGAACGTCGACTCGCCGGACCCCCTAGCGGTCCCCGAATGCTGGCTCGTGGACGGGCATGCGGAGTTCGGATCCGGGGGATCGTCTGCCAGAACGGTCCCGCTCACGATGGAGAGGCAGACCAGCAGCAGTCCGTGGCGGATGAGCAGATCGAGGTTCTTCAAGCGAACGCTCCTTGTGTTGAGGTTGCGAGTTCGGCTCTCCCACACGGAGAAGCCTTGTCGCGGATCCTACCCCCCCCCCCCCCCCGGCTCTTTGTCAAGCGCAAACCCGCTGCCCTCCCTCTGCCCCCGGCCGGGACCGAAGAAGCCGTGGCATTGTACCCCGACCTCACAAGAAACTGCCCCCGACAGCAGGCATCAGCCAGAGTGGAGTGCCACCCCCCACCGGCCCTTCGCTCTGTTTCGTCCGACGGCGTCGGCGCAGCCGGTGGGGAACTCACACCAGATCCGTATCCCCGAGCTGGTACCACCAGCGGTCCCGCAGCCACAGCATGTCGTACTTGCGGGCGTAGTTGCGGGCGACGAGGAGGAGGTCGCTGGGCCAGACGGCGAAGCCGCCCTGCTGGAAGCGGTCGAACCACGGGGACCAGTCGGGGATCAACGTCGCGGCGACGCGGGCGCCGCTCGCGCGGGCGCAGGCGAGGACGGCGTGGTAGAGGAGGATCCCCACCTCGAGCTCGGCGGGGGGCACGAGCCAGTCGACGAGCACGGCGGAGCCCGGCTGGAGCCAGAAGCCGAAGTGGTAGACGGCGTAGCCGCGCAGCACGCCCTCGCCATCCCGCACGCCGAGCACGCGATAGCTCTTGTCGGGACGGGCGAAGAAGCGCCAGTTCAGGTACCGCTCGTCGCGGATCGTGCTCGCCCCCCACTCCGCGCAGCAGCGGTCCCAGAGCCAGCGGGCCTGGTGGTCGAAGCGATCCAGCTCCTCGACCCCCGGGGGCAGATCCACCGGACCGGCCTCGACCTCGCGCGCGAGCACGTCCTGGGTGCGCACGAGCTCGTACTTGAGGAAGGCCTTCCCGATCCGCCACGCCGGCTCCACCGGCAGCCCCCAGCACACGAGGTCCTTGGCCGGCCCCCCCACCGTCTCGAGGAAGGGCTCGCCCACCTGCACGAAGAGCCCGGGGTGCTTCAGGCCGCGGCGGTGGTCGGGGTGCACCATCGAGTCCACGATCTGGGTGAACGTCGACTCGCGGCCGTCGATCCACACCTTGGCCGGGAGGCCCGCGTACTGGGCCACGACCTCGCCCCCGTGCACCGCGACCCAGATCCGCTGGCCGGCGGGATTCGCCTGGAACTCCCACTCCCAGCGCTCCCGGCTCATCGGCGGGAGCCCGGGATCGCCGCCCGGGAAGACGAGGTGGTGCGTGCGGAGGAGCGAGTCCTCGTCGCCGGCGCGGAAGGGTCGGATCTCGTAGTCGGCCATGGCCGCTTCCGACCTCAGACGAGGTCCGTGTCCCCCAGCGTGTAGTACCAGCGCCGGAAGAGCCAGCGCGCGCGGAACCGTTTCACCTCGATCTTGGCGATGATGAAGTGGCGGGTCGGCGCGGCGCGGAAGCCGGCGGCCTGGAAGTCCATCCACTCCCTCGTCGTGTCGGGGAACACGGCGACCACGCGCTCCGCCCCCTCCGCCTTCGCCCGCGCGGCGAGCCAGGCGCGCAGCGCATGGGCCGCGGAGTCCTCCTCCGGCGGCACCAGCCAGTCGACGAGGAGGCTCTCCTCTGCCTCCCCGTCGAAGGGGGCGCGGGCGTACACCGCGTAGCCGGCGAGCCGGCCGGCGCGGCGGGCGAGGACGATCGCATAGCGCCGGCCCGGCCGCTTCCGATAGCGCCAGTCGAGCTGGGCCCGGTCGCGGACGGCGATCGCCCCGTGGGGCGCCGCGGCGCGCGCGAAGAGCTCGGCCACCTCGTCGGGGAAGCTCGCGGCCTCGCTCACCTCGACGCCCCCGGCCGCGCTCGCCCGCACCGCGTCCGGCGCCGCCCACAGCTTGAGCTGGGTGCGGATGAGCTCGTAGGAGAGGAAGCTCTTGCCCACGCGCCACGCCGCGGGCACCGGCGGGCCCCACATGAGCGCCACGCGGTCCGGCCCGTCGCCGCCCACGAGCTCCGCCTGCCGCTCGCCCACGGCGGCCAGCAGGCTTCCCCGGCGCAGGCCGTGCAGCCGGGAGGGGTCGCTGAAGTGGTCCACGCCCTGCATGAAGAGCGTGGGCCCGAACTCCGTCGCCATCCGCTGGCAGACCCCGCCCATGTGCCCCACGACCTCGCCTCCCGGGGCGAGCGCGAGGTAGATCGGGGAGCCGGAGGGGTTCTCGAGGTACTGCCAGCGCCAGTGGGCGAGACCGCGGGGGCGGAAGTTGGGATCGACGGCCGCGAAGACGCGGTTGAAGCTGGCGAGGATCGCCGTCTCGTCCCCGGGCGCGTAGGGGCGGAAGGTGAGCTCGGCGAAGGCGTCGTCGGCCACGGCGCGGGGAACGGGGGGACGCAGCGAAGGGGGACTGGCGGGAGTGCATGGGAATCGAACCCACCGGCCCCGCTGTCCACGAGGCCCGACCGGCTTTGAAGGCCGGGCGGCACACCAGCGCCGATCCACTCCCGACGAGGGACGACCAGTATCGCCCCGGGCGCGAAAGCGCTCAAGCCTCGCCGCGCAGGAAGAGGCGACCGGGTGCCCCGGCGCGGATCCCCTCCGGCAGGCCGCCCGCCCAACGGCGCAGCACGCGCGGCGCGTGCGGGCCGCTCCCGGCGCGGCCCTCGAAGCCGGCGCAGAAGCGAAACCCGTCTCCCCGCTCGCGCCAGCCGGCGGGCAGGCGCAGCCGCACGCCGCGCCCGCCGCCGCGCACCTCGCTGTCGAGCCGCACCAGGGCCCGGACGTCGGCGAGCCCGCCCGGCGCCTCGACCCAGAGGAGGAGCTCCTCGCCGCGCCGCCGCAGGCTCATCGACGCCGGCTCCTGGCCGGGGTGCTCGCACAGCATGGCGAGCCGCCGCACGTCGGGGCCGAGGTTCAGCGTGCGCACGCGGGCCAGGGGAGCGTCGAGGATCAGGCTCTCGCGCGGCCGGCCCGGACCGCGCTGCCAGGCGAAGCGCGCCAGCACGACCGGGTCGTCGCCGGGGGACCACGAGCCGCCCGCGAGGACGATGGATGCGGACCGCGCCTCGCCGGGCGCGAGATCGATCCGCGCGGGAAGCCCTTCGACGTCGAAGGCGCCGCCGTGGACCACCACGGTGAGCGCGACCTCCACCGGGAAGCCGAAGGGGTTCCGCACCCCGACTTCCTCCGCCCACCTCCCGGACCATTCGCCATGGCGGCCCCGGGCGCGTTCCGCGTCGCGCCCGCCGCCCGTCTCCACCTCGAGCTCCGGCGGCGAGAGTGGATAGGGCCCGCCGTCGTGGGGCGAGAGGCGCACCAGGGCCCGCGTCGCCAGCGCGCGCAGCGGCTGGTTCGTGTTGAAGCCGTTCAGCGGGCGCCGGCAGGCCTCCAGGAGGTCGGCGGGCTCGTCCACCGCCCACGCCCAGCGCTCGCACGGCCACTCCTCGCGCCCGGCCGGCGTGCGCCATCCGCCCGGCGCGGTTCCGTAGGCGCCGATCCGCTCGTCGCGCACGAAGGCGAGGTCTTCCGCGTTGGCCTCCGCGGCGAGGAGCATCGCCGGAAGCCCGAGATCGCGCACCTCGCGGCAGACCGCGCGGTGAAAGGAGGCGACCCGCACGGAGAGCGGGCGGCCGAGCTGGCGGATCTGCCGGGCCACCTCGCCGACGATGGAGGGGTCCTTCACCTCGATCATGTGGAGCGGCGATTCCCCGGGCCCGCGGCCGGGCAGATCGAGGGCCTCCTCGAGCAAGGGGAGCGGCTCGCCGGCGAAGCGCTTGTGGAACCAGCCCCCGGCGTCGATCCCGGCGAGCTCGGGCAGGGTGAGGAGCGAGACCACGCCGCGGGCGTCCGTCGTGCGATCGAGGGTGTCGTCGTGGATCAGGACCGGCTCGCCCGAGGCGCAGCCGTGCACGTCGTACTCGATCCCGTCGAGGCCGAGATCGATCGCCCGGCGCAGGCCGGCGAGGGTGTTCTCCGGCGCCTCTCGCGGCGAGCCGCGGTGGCCCAGGATCCATGGCGGCCCGGGGACCGCCGCCCCGAACTCGCCGATTCCGTTCTGGGGATCGAACACTTCGCCTCTCGCTCCCGGCGCGCTCGCTGGAGGGGGAGCCCGCCGGCCCCCAGCCTTCCAAACGGGGCGGCCGGGGGGAAGAATGCCCTCATGCCCCCGCGGGAGAGCCCCCTGGAGCGCGCGGCGTTCCGCTGGTCCGCGGTGGCCGCCACGGGGGGCACGCTCCTCGCGCTCCTTCTCGTGTGGCGCGGGGCGGGGGTCGCGGGCCTTGCCCATCTCGGGTCCGCGGCGGCGACTTCGATCCTGCTCTTCGGCAAGTTCGTGATCTTCCTCGGGCTGCACGAGGACTACCCCCTCTCCCCCGCCGTCCTCGCCCTCTTGGTGTGGATGATCGACGTCTTGATCGCCTTCGCCCTGGCGAGCGGGCTGGAGCGCCTCGAGCGCGCCCCGCTCCTCGGCCGCTGGCTGCGGCGGGCGCGGCTCCGGGCCCTGGCCGTCCTGCGCGAGTACCCGGGGCTCGAGCGCATGGCCTTCTTCGGCGTCGCCTGCTTCGTGATGCTGCCGCTGGCGGGCACCGGGGCGATCAGCGGTTCCTTCGCCGCGCGGCTCGTGGGCCTGCGGCGCATCCCGGGGGTCCTCGCCATCGTGCTGGGTTCGGCGGGCACGGCGGCGAGCTTCCTCCTGCTCGCGCTCTTCCTCGGCGAGCAGGCGGAGGAACTCGCCCGCAGCCCGGTCCTGATCGGGGGGACGCTGGTCGGCCTCGTGGTCGCCGGCTGGATCGCCTGGAGGCGGATCACGCGCCGCCTGCGCGCCCGCTGACGGCGCGAACGTTCTCACAGGAAACTGCCCCCGACAGCAGGCATCAGGCTGCCTCCCGGACGTCGACCTGATAGCCGAGCCTCTTGAGGCGCTGGACGAGGCGCTTCTTGACCAGGTCGCGGTCAACGGCGTTGAAGTGATTGGGTC